>JACQON010000017.1 GCA_016202545.1 Chloroflexota bacterium | reverse complement strand
CGAGAACACCCTAGGCATAGAAGCAGGTTATTACACCCATTTCGGGATGCTGCACCAGCAGCGGTATCAGGCCAGAAACAGGTCGATGGAGATTGCCATAGCCATCGGCCCGGAGCCGATATCCACTTTTTGCGCGGCAACGCCCATGCCCTACGGGGTATCAGAAGTGGAGGTAGTCGGTGGGATAAGAGGCGAACCGCTGGAGCTGATAAAGTGCGAGACCGTGGACCTGGAGGTCCCCGCCAGCTCTGAAATCGTCATCGAAGGCGAAGTCACGCCACACGACCTGATAGAGGAGGGCCCCTTTGCCGAGTTCCCCGGCTACGTTGTCTGCCCCCGGCGTCCCAGGTCGGTAATCCGCGTTAAGGCGGTTACCTATCGTGACAATCCCATCCTGACCATGACCTGCATGGGCATACCCGTGGAGGATGACCACGTGATGGCATCAGTAAGCATGGCGGCAGAGCTCAAGGAGGTGCTGTCTGGCCGCGGTCTACCGGTCACTGACGTCTGCATATTCCCCGAGACCTGCTACTTTATGGTGGTCGTGGCCATCAAAGTCCCGTTTGCCAACGTGGCTTCCGATATAGCGCATACCGTCTGGGCATCGCGGGCCGGACGCCCTCGCCCCTATATCATCATAGTTGAGGATGATGTCGACCCGTTTAACATGGGGGAGGTGCTTCACGCTCTGGCCACCAAGTGCCATCCATATCGAGGGATAGTCAGGCTGGAACGCGAAAGCGCCATATCCTACGAGCCATGGGCGAACCGCCATGAAAAGGAAAACCGCATGGGAGCGAGGGCCTATTTTGATTGCACCTGGCCGGCGGACTGGGACCCGGCTGATGTGCCGGTAAAAGCTGCGTTTTCCAATCCCAAGATGTACCCCGCCGAGGTACAGCAGAAGGCGCTGGCCAAGTGGCGTAAGCACGGCCACTAGTCTCCCGGAAGACGGCCTACCGTTAGGACACGCAAGCAGTTGAGGAGGGCTTTCCAGGTTGCCGGCAGCCCTGTAGAAAACTTGAAAGCTCCGGGAGGACGTGTGATAATCTGGGCAAGCGAGAAGAAGAGGTGGGCGCAGGGCGAGGTCAGGCGCACCCATAAAAGCTCCGAGTCGGAGGCAGGCTATAGCCATGGCTTGGTTCAACCCTGAGAAACTTGTTTCGCTTATCAGGCAATTCCGGTTAAGCACAATCGAGGACGCGCTGACCGCCATCGCCATGGTTGGCATCGCCTTCATGATGTTGATTACTACCGCCGATGTAGCCGGTCGCTACCTTCTAAATCGGGCGGTACCGGGGTCGGCAGAAATTTTGACTCCCCTGATGGCCGTAATCGTTCTGCTGTGCTTGGCTTCCGGCCAGCGGATTGGGGTTCATGTTGGAATAGATTTGCTGGAAGAGCACCTGAAGGGGAGGGGCCGCGGCTTCCACATTCTCCGCTTTTTCAACCTGATTGTACCCCTGGCACTCTTTGCGCTAGTCACGGTCAGCGGATGGGAAGTCTTCCGTGAAGCTCATGAAGGTGGCTTTATGCTCAGGGGTATTCTCCGCATGCCCCTGGCGGCATTCGTGATTTTTGTGCCTCTGGGCAGTTTTTTGCTCTGTCTCCGTCTTATAGTCCAGATGAGCCATGAGGTTCGCCAAATGATTAGGGGCAGGAGCTAAAGGAAAATGCCTGTTGAAATTGTTGGACTCCTGGGCGTCACATTAGCCGTAATCCTGATGTTGAGCGGTATGCGCATCGCCTATGCCACCTTTTTAATCGGCATCCTGGGTTTCGTCATGCTCAGGAGCTGGGATGCAGCGACTGCCATGGCGGGCATTTTACCGTACACCCAGATAAGCGTATGGACCTATTTTGTTATCCCCATGTTTATTCTGATGGGGTTTTTCCTCTCCGAGGCTGGTCTGGCCGATGAAATGTTTATCGCGGCGCAGAGATGGGTGGGGCATTTCCCCGGCGGTCTGGCCTTGGCCTGTGTTGTCGGGAACGCCGCTTTCGCTGCCTGTACCGGTTCCAGCGCCGCCGCTTGCGCCGTGGGGGCCAAGCTGCTCATCCCCCAAATGAGGCGCGTTGGTTATAACGACAGATTAGCCGCAGGAGTGGTGGCTGCCGCCGGCAACCTGGCCATCCTTATACCGCCCAGCTTCATGATGGTGATATACGGCATCATTACCGAGCAGTCCATCGGCGCTCTGCTGATTGGCGGTATACTGCCCGGCATTCTTTCGGCAGCGGTCTACTGCGTAGCGCTCGCCGCCTGGTGCAAGGTCAACCCCACCCTTGGCCCAGCCATACCCAAGGCCCTGTGGCGGGAAAGGTTTTCCTCACTTAGCGGCATCTGGATAGTGTTCATCGTCATCACCATCATGCTGGGAGGCCTGTACCTGGGGGTCTTTAGTGCCACCGAGGCCGGTGCCATTGGCGCTTTTGGGGTCTTTGTTTACTCCTTGCTCAGGCGCCGGGTAACCTGGAAAATGCTTAAGACTTCTCTCAGGGAAACGGCTAACCTCACCGCCATGGTTATGGTCTTGATGCTGGGCATACTCACATTGTCGAACTTTATGTCTCTGAGCGGCGTTACCCGCACCGTTATCGAATTTATCGGCCAGTGGGCGGTGAATCGCTGGGTAGTCATGTTCCTTATCATTGTCCTGTATTTCATCATGGGCATGTTTGTCGGCTCGATGGCCATGATGGTGCTGACCCTGCCCTGGGTCTTCCCGATGGTAATGGAACTGGGGTTTAATCCCATCTGGTTCGGCATCATCGTCATCAAGATGGCGGAGGTCGGCGCCATAACGCCACCGATAGCCTTCAATGCCTTCGTGGTCAATTCAGTTGTGCCCGACATACCTTTGCAGGAGATATACAAAGGCTGTGGCATTTTCGTCGCCATGGAGATGTTCATCGTGGCGATACTGATGGCTTTCCCCGCCATAGTCACCTTTTTGCCTTCGTTCATGAAGATGGGATAGCGCAGGCAGAATTCCCAAGGTGACGGTACTTTGCCGCTTGACCAGCTCGCACTATAACAAAAGCCGAGCGTGCGTAGCGGCCCTTTCTTCAGGCATAAACCTGAAGGCTGTTGCGGGCTCACTACGCACGCCTCCACTTCAGACCATGCCCGATTGACCAGGCATGGTCATACCGGCTTTATTTGCCCAGAATCCCGGCCCTCTTATCTAATATGAACTTTAGCAGTTCATCACCGGGGTACCCCAGAGCTTTCAGCTCCTTTGCCCGTTCCTGCCACAAAACTGTGGCTATGTCGATGAACTTCTTCTTCTCCGCGTCCGGCAAATAGACGACGTTTTTATATAGATTCTTGTACTTTTCTATGCCCGCTGCGTCTATCTTAACCGTCTCATCAACCAGCCAAGTATTTGTCTCTTCAAACACTTCCCTTAATATCTTCTTCATGCCGTCGGGCAAAGCATTGAAAGAGTCCTGATTGACCACTCCCATGAATCCACCGCCATATGTGATATCCATCATAGTAAGGTAAGGCGCCACCTCGTAGATTTTAGTCGAGGCGACCGAGCTGGAGAATTCTGAGGTGAACTGGACCAGGCCATTCTGAATAGCCGAGTAACCTTCGCCCCAGGGGACATTTACCCACACGGCCCCCGTTTTTGCCAATAGTGGGGCGATGTTTAGAGAGGTCCCGAACTTCTGTCCCTTGAAGTCTTCTACCGTATTGAGAGCCTTGACTCCCGCCATTTCAGTCGGCGGGTAGACGATTCTCAAGACCAGGTCTGGCGCCAAGTTCCAGCTGGCTACTTCATCGCGCACCAAAGGATGTTCGCGGTAGGCTTTCACCAGGGGTATCCACTGAGTTCTTATAGTTTCCGGGCCGGAATATGGGCCAATCGCGGGCAGGTCTATCATGTTAGTAACCGGGAATTTATCTGGGTTGTCCGGAGTTGATATGTAAGCCATATCAACCAGCCCAGCTCGTATTCCAGGCGGCGTATCACGAGCTCCAAGTAGAGCGCCACTCCAGTGAAGGTTTATCTTGAACAGCCCTTTGGTTTTTTCGTCCAGCCTCTTAACAAAATATTTCATCGCCTCACCGGTGACACCAAAGGGTCCTGAATAAGTAGCGAAGTCCCACGTTACTGGCTTCATCTCCGCAGTTGGAGTCGGCGTTGGTGTTGGTGCCGGCGCTGTCACCGTGACTGTCGGCGCTGGGGCGGTTGCCGTTGGTGCTGGCGCCGTCACTGTGACTGTAGGCGCCGGAGCCGGTGCGGGTGCCGGAACTGGAGCTCTGGCGCAGGCCGAGATTAGAAGCGCCGCCGCCATAACTAAGCTTAAGCCAATTGTGCTCCATGCCGTTAGTAATCCTTTTCTACGCATCCTTATCCCTCCTCCCAGAAATTTTTAAGTCCCCCTACCGTGGAAACCTGCAATCGTTGGCCTGCTTCAACGTCACTGTCGCCGTCTTACTTGCCCAGAAAGACGTTCCTCTTTTCTGTCATGTACTTCACCAGCACGTCGCCGGGATAGCCCAGACGAGTTACATCCTTCGCCCATTCCTGCCACAGCTCGGCGGCCGTGGCGGCCAGCTTATCCCTCTCCCCGTCGGGGAACAAAATGACATTCTTGTAATTCTTCTTGATAGTCTCTATCCCTGCGGTCTCAATCTTGACGCCTTCATCGGCAGCGAAGACATTCGCCTCCTGAATGGCCTGTTTTAAGGCTGCCTTCATTCCACTGGGCAAGGCATCATAGGACTTCTGGTTGATTACCAGCGGCCCGGCGCCACCATAGCTAATGTTGGTCATGGTAGCATAAGGGGCTACCTCATAGATTTTGGTTGAGGCTACCGAGCTGGCAAACTCTGAGGTGAACTGGACCAGGCCGTTCTGAATAGCCGAGTAACCCTCACCCCAGGGAACGTTGACAAACACCGTCCCCGCCTTTGTCATGAATGGAGCCAGCGACATCGAACCGCCAAACTTTACCCCCTTCAGGTCCGCGGCTTTGTTGATGGGGCCGGTACCGACGATGGTAACCGGAGAGTAGACTATTGTTACGGTCAGGTCCGGTACCAGGTTCCACCTGGCCAGTTCATCTCGCACTAGGGGGTGCTCTGCGTAAGCATTGATTAAGGGTATCCACTGGGCCTTTACGCTTTGCGGGCCGAAATACGGCCCCACCATGGGAATCTCTATCAGCGCGCGCAGCGGGAATTTATCCGGATTCTCACTGGTGGAAAGGTAACCCAGGTCAGCCAGTCCGGTTCGTAAGCCTAGAGGGGTATCTCTCGCACCGAGAAGAGAACCGCTCCAGTGGAAATTTATCTTGAACAGTCCGTTGGTCAGCTTTTCCAGCCTCTCAGCGAAAAACTTGAAGGTGGCACCTGTAATACCAAATGGTCCAGTATAGGTGCCAAACTGCCAGGTTACTGGCTTCATCTCCGCAGTTGGAGTTGGAGTTGGAGTTGGTGTTGGTGCTGGCGCTGTCACCGTGACTGTCGGCGCTGGGGCGGTTGCCGTTGGTGCTGGCGCCGTCACTGTAACTGTAGGTGCCGGAGCTGGAGCCGGTGCGGGTGCCGGAACTGGAGCTCTGGCGCAGGCCGAGATTAGAAGCGCTGCCGCCAGAACTAAGCTTAAGCCAATTGTGCTCCATGCCATTAGTAATCCTTTTCTACGCATCTGAATCCCTCCTCTAGAATTTTCTAGTTTCTCTACCACCGAAATTTGTAATCTTTCCGTCTGCTTCAACCTCCCCGTCAGTGATGGTTATAAGGATAAACCAGAAATTTGTCGTTGTCAAGATAGGGAAGAGGCCTATTTATGGAATTAACAGACAAAGTATACCGCCTTAGAGAGGGGACTGCCGCCAGGAAATGAACTCTTTCCGCAAAAAGTGAGCGGTTCCTGTGCAGAAAGCCCACAAAGTATTGAGTATTGACAACAAAACCTTTCTCGTCTATAATGCGGCTACTCTTAAATTCAGGGATTATTCGGAAAATAAATGCTAGAATACAGATTGACCCAACATGTAACCAGAATATTTTAGGAGGAAGAAATGCTTATTGATTCCCACATGCACATTCACTCCAGCAGGTGGTATCCCGACCACGCCAAGTGGCTACATGCGGTGGCGGAGGCAAGGAGCACCTATCCTTTCCGCGACCCGCATGAGCTACTGCCGAAGTACCAGAAAATGTGGGAAGACGCCGATGGCCGCAAGTGGTCTGACCAGTATCAGCGGCTCGGTATTGACATCGCGGTTAACTTTCCCAATGACTTCGGCATGGCCTGGGGCGAAGAGGCGGCTGTCTCAGTTGAAGAGATGAACCGGAGCTACTGTGAGCTGGCTAAGAAATACCCTGGCAGGTTCTATAGTTTCATTGGCGTGGACCCACGGCGGCACAACGCGGTAGAGCTTCTTGAGAAGGGCGTTAAGGAATGGGGCGCCAAGGGCCTAAAGCTGCTGCCCCATACCGGCTTCTACCCCAATGACCGAATATGCTACCGTCTTTACGAGAAGTGCGTAGAGCTGGGAGTGCCGGTTGCTATCCATACCGGCTACGGCATGGCTCTGCCCATGAAGTATGCCAGCCCGGTCCACCTTGATGAGCCGGCGCAGGACTTTCCCGAGCTTGAGTTCATTGCGGCACATGCCGGCTGCGGCATCGGTCACCAGTGGCAGGAGATGGCTGTGGTGGCCAAGTTTAACCCCAATATCAGCCTTGACCTGGCGGAGGTGGAGGCCACGGTAATCAAAGGAGGCTACCGGGAAAGCAAAGGGAAATACAAAGACCACATCCCGGCGTTCCTGGACATGCTGGACATCTGGCGCAATATGCTGCCTGGAGGATGCTTAAACATACTTTGGGCCACCGACTATCCGTACCCGTCATTCGCAGGCTTCCCGCTCGACCTTATCAAAGGCTGGGTTGAACTGTTCAATAACCTGCCGGCGGTGGCTGCGGAATATGGATATGACTTCAGCCAGGCAGAGGCGGACAACATGCGCTACAAGAACGCAGCCAGAATAATGAAACTGGATTTGAAGGTAGGGATAAAGTAGCCAACCCTACGCGGGTGCCGCTGACGTTTGAAACCGCAAGATGGAAGACATATGATACGAAAATCAAAGCGGAGGTAGCTATTGGCATGGCGTTTAAGGACCTGCGGGAGTTTATAGCCAGACTGGAAACGGCAGGAGAAGTCCAGCGGATTGAGGAAGAAGTCGACTGGGACTTAGAGGCAGGGGCCATGCTGCGGAGGTCTTATGAAGAAAACCTGCCCGTCCCGTTTTTCCAGAAGGTCAAGGACTATCCTGACGGATATAGATTAATCGGCGGGGCTGTCTCTAACTACAGGCGGATAGCGATTGCCCTGGGTATGCCTCCAAAGACCCACCCGAAAGAGCTGCAGGAGGAATACCTGAGGAGAAAGCAGCACCCGGTAAAGCCCACCCTGGTAAACGACGGGCCATGCAAGGAAAATGTACGCATCGGAGATGAGGTGGATTTGCTCAAGTTCCCGGTGCCGATGATTCACGAAGGTGATGGCGGACGCTACATAGGCACCTGGCATTTGACCGTATCCCGGGCCCTGGATAAGAAATGGGTAAACTGGGGAATGTACCGGCACCAGCTTCACGATAAGAGCACTCTGGGCATACTGCAAGCCGGTACGGCGCAGCACCTGGGGTTGATGTACCAGGCTTACGAGGACGCAAACAAAACTATGGATGTCGCCATCGCTATCGGGGTGGACCCCATATTAACCCTGTGCGCCGCCAGCCCCGTGCCTTACGGCGTCTCGGAGGTTGAGGTCGCTGGTGCCATGCGGGGTGAGCCTGTCGCGTTGGTCAAATGTGAAACCGTGAACCTGGCCGTACCTGCCGCCGCGGAGATAGTCATCGAAGGGGAAATCAGGCCGCACGAACGGATGGACGAAGGCCCCTTTGGGGAATATACCGGCTATATGGCTGGCGCCGTGGAGCCCAGGCCGGTAATACATGTAAAGGCGGTCACCTACCGTAATGACCCCATACTCACCTTTTGCTGCCAGGGCACTCCCGTAACTGAGAGCGCCATGTTAGCTATAACGGGCGGCGCTGGAATTCTAGAAGCATTAAGAACAAGGGGCATACCAGTCACCGCGGTCTGTATCCCCCCGGAGGCATCGAATAGTCTAACGGTAGTTGCCGTCAGGAACCTTTATCCCGGAATCGCCGATGACGTAGCACACGTGGTCTGGAGCACCAAGCGGGCCAGCCTGACGCCCTATCTTGTGATTGTCGAAGATGACGTCGACCCGTTTGACACGGCAGAAGTGCTCCATGCGCTGGTGATGAAATGCCATCCATATAAAGGAATAGTTAGACTGGAACGCACCCCCACCGTACCTCTGTTGCCCTTCCTGGACCCACAGGAGCGAAAACAAGCGCTGGGAGGAAAAGTCTATTTCAATTGTATGTGGCCCTTGGACTGGAAGCCATCAGAGGTGCCACGCAGGGCCTCTTTCGACAAGATATATCCTGCGGAAATCCAGCGGAAGGCGCTGGCCAAGTGGCGTAAATATGGTTACTAAACCTCTGGGGCGGGTGCTAAAAAAGAAGGAGGTGGAAAGTGCAATAATCACGATTCTGGACAGGGCAAAAAATAAGGAGGCTTAAGTGAAAAGGAATAGACTACTGACATTATCGGTTGGCATATGTCTGCTTGTAGCATTGCTGGCGTTACCCTTTGTGGCAGCCTGCGCTCAACCAGCGCCAGAGGCTGGTCCCATTATACTTAAGGCGCTTACGTATGCACCCTGGGACAGGGATGTTTTCTGGGGATACCGAGAATTCATAAAGCGATTTAATGAACAGGCTAAAGGGGAGGCTTTCATTCAGTATATCGGTGGAGCCGAGGTAGTTTCTGGGTGGGACCAGGCGGAAGCGGTGATGAAGGGAGCCATTGATATGACCAATGTCTACGGTGCTCCTTTCACCAAGTTCACGCCGGTAGGCCAAATTCTGGCTTTTTCCAGGCTTAGTCCTATGGAGGAGCGGAAGAGTGGCTTTTATGACGCAGTAGTAAAGACATTCGAGGGGATTGGCGTCCGCTTTGTGGGCAGGAACGTTACCAATTTGCCATTCTACGCCTACACTAATTTCAAGCCCCAGAGATACCAGGACCTGGCCGGGAAAAAGATGTCACAGATAGGACTGTATCGGGAGGCCTTGAAGAAGTGGGGGGCAATCGGCGTTGATGTGGAAGATGCGGAGCTTTACACCTCCTATCAACAGGGACTGGTTGATGGTGGCACTGACTTACCCTCGTCCATACTCGATTACGGGCTGTATGAAGTGCTCAAATATATAGTTGACTATCCTGTCGCCGGGGCAAATTCCATTGTCACCTGGGTAAACCTGAATGCCTGGAACCGGCTTCCCAAGGACATGCAGGATTTGATGCTGGAAATCCAGGTCGAGATGGAACCAGAAATAGCCAGCCACTTTACGGATTTCAACGCCCAGGTTATTCAGACGCTGGTAGACAAAGGAATGGAGCGCATCAGTTTCTCAACAGAGAATGGCAAAGAGTACATAGAGACCTTCTATGACGCCAACTGGGACGCCTTTGAGACGAAGTTTAGCCCTGAAGAGTACCGTAAGTGGCGGGAAATGTCGGGCATGTAGCTTCTCAGTTTACGTAGTATCTTGATGCCGGGCAGTAGAAGGGCAGTAGCATCCTTCTGTTGTCGGTCATGATAGCTGGTGGGCGGGAGAGTCGTAGTGAGTGTTAAACAACCCGGCAAAATTGCTGCTTTCTTTGACCATATCCTGGCGGCTTTCGCTGCCTTAGCCGCCGTTATACTTATTCTGATAACGCTGGGCGTCACTGCCGATATCGTAATGAGGTATTTTCTGCGTCGTCCAATAACTGGCATGGCGGAAATTACCGAGTATAGCCTGCTGTGGATTACCTTCCTGGTAGGTGCCTGGCTGCTAAAAAAAGACTGGCATATAAGAATGGATATATTGATTAATCGGTTAAAGCCAAGAGCCCAGAACTTAGTCAGTGCGCTAACATCTTTTGTGGCAGCTATCGCCTGTCTGGTTACCGCTTGGTATGGTGCAATAGATACCTGGGAAAGCGTCAAAGGAGGATATGTTGAATGGACGACTCTGCAGCCTCCGCTAGCTCCTATCATCGCCATAATTCCCATCGGCAGTTTCCTGCTCTTCATCCAGTTCCTGAGAACGACCTATGGGTACATACAGGGCTGGCGGACACAACGGAACCAAGGATGAGGTTTTATCGGAGAGGCACTAAAGTCAAGAGGCTGTTGCTGTGGAATGGTGGCTGGTCTTATTAATTTTTATCGGTAGCTTCATATTGCTCATGCTTACCGGAATGCCGGTAGCTTTCGCTTTTTTCATACTCAACCTCATCGGGTTATTTATCTACTTCGGTGGCGAAGCAGGTTTAAAGCAGTTTATCACCAGCATTAATAGCAGTCTGACCGTTTTTACCCTTCTCCCGGTACCCCTTTTTGTTCTCATGGGGGAGGTGATGTTCCGTTCCGGAGTTGCTCCCAAGATGATGGATACGCTGGATATGTGGATTGGGCGTCTGCCAGGGCGGTTGTCCTTGCTGGCAGTAGCTGGAGGCACCCTGTTTGCCACCCTTACTGGCTCCAGTTGGGCCAGCACGGCAATGCTGGGGCAAACGTTGCTGCCGGATATGGAGAAGCGCGGCTATGCGAATCCGATGAGCCTGGGGCCTATTCTGGGTAGCGGTGGGTTGGCTTTGATGATCCCACCCAGTACCATGGCTGTCATCATGGCTGTGATTGGCCGCCTCTCAGTCGGCAAAGTCCTGATTGCCATTGTCGTACCAGGTTTGCTAATGGCGTTAATTTACGCAGGCTATATCATTCTCAGGTGCCGGCTTCAGCCTTCCATTGCTCCGCCATATATGGTAACCCCGACCAGACTATTAAAGAAAATAGTCGCCGCCGTGCGCTATATCCTGCCGCTGGGGCTGGTCATCTTCGCCGTTCTCGGTCTCATCTTTCTGGGCATTGCTACCCCTTCGGAAGCAGCCGCCACCGGCGCCATCAGTACTATCGTTCTTGCCGCCGCCTATAAGCAGCTGAGTTGGGGGATGATGAAGAGCTCCATTATCGAGACTCTTCGCATCACCGGGATGACATTTATGATTCTCGCCGGGGCGGAAGCCTATTCCCAAATCTTGGCTGCCAGTGGGGCCACCCGGGGGCTGATTGAGTTTACTACAGGTCTATCAGTAATGCCTGTCTTCATTATCATAACAATGATGGTGGTGTTGCTGTTCATGGGTATGTTCATGAGTACGACCGCCATAATGATGATAACACTGCCTCCCTTCCTGCAAATTATTACCGGCCTGGGGTTTGACCCGATATGGTTTGGCGTCCTGACCCTGCTCCAGGTAGAGATGGCGCAGACCACGCCGCCTTATGGCATAGGTCTATTTGTAATGAAAGGGGTAGCCCCACATCACACGATGATGGAAATCAATCGGGCGGCTTTGCCCTTCATCGGCTGCGATTTGGTGTCCCTGGCGTTGATTATCGCTTTCCCTTCGATAGCCCTGTGGTTGCCGGGGTTAATGATGCGTTGAAAGTAATTGGGGGGACTGTCCGGAATGGTTCACGCTCCCGTGTCAGAGTCTTCCAGGGGAGCCCCGTGCTGCGTGATTTCAATATTGCAGGTGCTGTATTTTTCGCACCACTGCTGGCATTTCTGCGCCCATTCCTCCTCCTGGTAAGCAAAGTCGCAGGCCTCCCAGACATAGAGCGTCTTATTGTCTTTAAGCAGCTTCTTTACCACCTCTCACCCCTGCTTCCTCCAGGTCTTCCGGCGGCTACTTTGACCTGGCCTTCTTCTCTTCCAGCGCTCGCAGGATTTTGGCCGGCGTTATGGGCAGGTCGGTAATCCTCACCCCGATGGCGTCGCAGATGGCGTTGGCGATGGCTGGCGCGGCATTGTGCAGTCCGGTCTCACCGGCACCCTTGTTCCCCAGAGGAATACGCGGGTCAACGGTCTCAATAACGATAGACTCTATCTCCGGCAAGTCCACCGCCGTCGGTACCCGGTACTCCATGATGGACGGGTCGAGCATGCAGCCGTCCTTGCCGTAATCGAGGCCGCGCTCCAGCAGGCCATAGCCTATTCCCTGCGCCGCACCTCCATGGAGCTGGCCTTCCACGATGCTGATATTCAACGCCCTGCCTATATCGGCGGCGGTGGCCAGCTTTAGCAGCCTGACCTGCCCCGTTTCAGGGTCTACCTCAACCTCGGCGGCATGGGCAACAAAGGCGGCAGCGGGTATGAAGTTCCCATAGCCATCCTCATTCTGGGGTACGGTGGGGCTGGCCCAGAGACCCCGCCCGATTACCGGCTCGGCGTTTCCATCTGCGCTGGTGAAGTAGGCGGCGCTGGCTACCTCTGCCATGGCCAGGGACCGGCTCATATCTTTGACCCAGACCTTATCCCGCCTGGCTACCAGGTCCTGGGGGTCAACCTCGAGCATGTTCCCGGCGACCCTGAAAAGCTTCTCCCTGGCCTGGTCAGCGGCCCTCTTTACGGCGCTGCCGGTAACAAGCGCTGCCCGGCTGGCAAAGCACCCGGGGTCGGGCGGCGTAGTCTCGGAATCAGCGCCAACCACAGTAATCCTTTCCAGAGGTACGCCTAATTCCTCACCGGCCACTTGCGCCAGTACCGTGTATATGCCCTGCCCGATATCCGAGTTGCCGGTGCGGACGATAACCGAGCCATCAGCCGCCACCTCTACCTCGGCTGAACCGAAATCAAAGTCAAAGTTGTGTATCTTGGTCCCGCCCCAGTTGATGGCGCAGGCCACCCCAACGCCAGTGTACGGCTTTCTCTCCTTGTCCCAGCCGATGGCGCCGGTCGCTTTTTCAAGGCACTCCTCTATGCCACAGGTTTGAAAAACCATCCCGGTAGAGGTGGTATAGGGAAGCTCTTCAGGTTTGACGATGTTCTTCAGCCTGAGTTCCAGAGGGCTCATCCCTATCTGCTTGGCGCCGATATCCAATAGTGATTCACGGGCAAAAGTGGCCTGGGGATTTCCAAATCCCCGAAACGCCCCGGAGATTGATTTGTTGGTATATACGGGGTAAGTATCGAGCCAGATATTGGGTATCTTGTACGGGCCCGGAGTCACGCCCTGACTGCACATGGCGACCAACGGGCCCCAGTCGGCATAAGCGCCCATGTCCAGGACTACCCTTTCCCGCCAGGCGGTGATAGTGCCGTCTTTTTTCAGGCCCAGTTCTGACTCCCTTATAAATGGGTGACGGCTTCTGGTCGCTAAGAACTCCTCTTCTCGGTTGAGGACGAACTTCACCGGCCTGCCCAGCCGCCTGGACATCAGGGCGGCGCAGATGTCGTAGGTGGCGGTAATCAATTTACTGCCAAAGCCTCCACCTACAGCTTCCGGGTCAATAACCCTGACCCTGCTGGCGGGCATTTCCAGGGCTTCGGCAATCTCAAGTCGGGTAAAGAAGACATACTGGGTGGTCGTCCAGTGGGTCAATTTCCCCGTGCCGGCATCATAGCTGGAGATACAGCCGTGGGTATCAAGGCAGACATGCGCCTGCTTCGATGTCTCGAACCTGGCCTTGACTATATGGTCGGCCTGCCTGAAGCCATCCTCGATATTGCCGATGCGGACCCGCTTCGGCTCGCGGATGTTCCCCGGCTCTTCGTGTAGCTGCGGAGCGCCAGGTGCCATCGCCTCTTCGGGGTCAAGGACGGCGGGCAGCTCCTCATACTCCACCTTGATGAGATTCACCGCCTCTTCAGCGGTCTCCTCGTCCACGG
>JACQON010000016.1 GCA_016202545.1 Chloroflexota bacterium | reverse complement strand
GTCATTGTTATGAAAATGCGGGCTCTGCCTGCTTGGACGTTATCGGCTGACTTCAGGCGGGCGCCCATCTCCCTACCCTCTTCCCAGTGGGAAGAGGGAGTTAAGTAAAAGAGAGGGGCGAAGCCCCTCTCTAAATCTCTTCCCCTTCTCCTTAAAGGAGAAGGGGTTCACCATGAAGGCTCACCCTGAAGGGGATTAAGGGGTTGAGGTCGGTACAGCTGCGAGAAAACCGTATTATCATACATCGTGGTGTCTCTGTCAGAGGCATGATAGATTGTGAGGGGCGACCTGCTCGCCGTACAAGACTTTGGCAGGCGAGCCGCACGAGGCTTCGGCAGGCGGGAGCTTTAGCGCAAGCAGGCCGAACAGGTTCTCTGGCAGGCTTCAGCCTTCAGGCCGAGCTTCAGTCCGAGGCCCGAGTTCAGCGTTCGACTGAGCTCACGCCGAAGTCCCGAGGGCGAGAGCCAGAAGCAATCCCAAGCGATACTCTGGGCTTTGGCTCGCAATCTATCATGCCGGACAATTAACGGTTCTGCGAGTCCCGCAAATAGACGAGCGTAGCTTTGACCCGTGCGTGAATATCCGGCTCGCCGGAGAGGTTGAGTTCCTGGTAGATGGCGTTAATGTAGGTTTCTACAGACTTCTCGGTCAGGGTCAACTGCTGGGCTATGGCGGCGTTGTTGTGGCCCTGGGCGATGAGCTCCAGCACCTCCTGCTGCCTGGGGGTTAGCTTGGCCACTGACGAGCCTTGCCTGGGGCGCAGGCCGGCCATCACGGCGGGGTCGAGCATCACCATCCCGCTGATGCTACCCTGGATGGCGCGCACCAGGGTAGCGATATCCGGCACCGTCTGCTTGAGCAGGTAGGACCATCCCGGACTCTCTGCCAGGGGGAGGCTGGTTATATAGCGCCGTTCGGCGTGGGCGGAGAGGATGACGATGCCGGTTTGCGGCCTTTCCCGCTTTATCCGTTGGGCCGCTTCAATCCCGTCCAGCTCTCCGACAAGCTCGATGTCCATGAGCACCACGTCAGGCGTTAGCTGCCGGGCAAGGCGGATAGCCGCCTCCCCATCGCGTGCCGCCCCTATCACTTCCAGACCTGGCTCGGCGGCGAGGATGTGGCGCAGTAGCTCGCTGAACAGCGGCTCATCTTCCACTATGAGGACTTTTGTGGTTTTCATGCCGACCCGCCTTATCTCTCTGCGTTCCTTTATTATGAGCCTTTTCGTTAGCTATTATTGCAGGTGTCAGCACTATTGTCCAGCCGGTGCTACCCCTATATCCCCCTGGGGAAAGGCCGAGGATTGAAACAGGTACGCACACCATAGTCGACGGCAGGAGCAGGGCTTAAACTAAGGGCGAGAAGTTGCAGGAGGTGGTGTGATGAGCATCAAAATTGTTGTCAAGCTGGGGAACGGCATAGTCATGGTATTTGACGGTAGGGGTGAGCAAATCCCTGAATACCAGGGCTGGTATAGCGAGGTGAGGGAAAAGGTGCTGAGAGACGCGCCCGCAGATGCCGTATTTGCCCACGGCTGTACCAGCGATGGCAAACCGCAGGAAGTGCCGAGGGCAGGGTGGTAGCGGGGCAGTGCCCGGCTGCCAGCCCTGATTATCATGACCTCACCAGAATCATCATTGTGTCATTGCGAGCCCTTCACTTCCTATCATTCTGAGCGAGGCGAAGAGTCTCATGGCGTTCAGGACAGGCTTAGCGAAGCAATCTCTGGCAACGCATACACAAACGGGTGAGATTGCTTCGGGCTCTCGCCCTCGCAATGACAAGGCATATTCATAAACAATCTCATATTTACAGACTTGACTTCCGCTATCGTCTATCTCTATAATACTTAAGTCATCTGGAGTTAGATTTGCCCGAGTAGCGCAATGGCAGCGCAACCGATTTGTAATCGGTAGGTTAGTGGGTTCGACTCCCCTCTCGGGCTGGCTTGGCCCGGTGGCCGTCTCAGGAGGGGTGCCGGAGTGGTTAATCGGAGCAGACTGTAAATCTGCCGCCCGAAAGGGCTGCGCAGGTTCGAATCCTGCCCCCTCCACCATGGTTCGGGCAGTGCCACCCCGGAGTAGACATTGCAATATAAAGCTAATATAATAGAACCTAGTGCCCACGTAGCTCAGCAGGTAGAGCACGTTCTTGGTAAGAACGGGGTCACCAGTTCGAGCCTGGTCGTGGGCTCGGAAAATAAAGGGGGAACAAATAATGGCCAAAAGGAAAATTGAGCGCACTAAGCCACATTGTAATGTGGGCACCATCGGTCACGTTGACCATGGCAAGACGACCCTGACCTCAGCTATAACGATGGTGCTATCCAAGAGCCAGCTGACGGAATTCCGAAGTTTCGAAAGCATTGACAACGCGCCCGAGGAAAAGGCACGGGGGATGACTATTAACATCGCCCATGTTGAATATGAGACCGAAAAACGGCACTATGCTCACATCGATTGCCCGGGGCACGCCGATTTCATTAAGAACATGATAACCGGCGCTGCCCAGATGGACGGCGCCATACTGGTGGTGAGCGCCCCTGATGGCCCCATGCCTCAGACCAGAGAGCATGTCCTGCTGGCCCGCCAGGTGGATGTACCGTACATAGTGGTAGCCCTCAATAAGGTGGATGCCATGGAAGACGAGGAGCTTCTGGAGCTGGTGGAGGTAGAGGTGAGGGAGTTGCTCAGCAAATATAACTTCCCCGGTGATAAGCTGCCAGTGGTCAGGGTGAGCGCCCTGAAGGCTCTGGAGTGTGGCTGCGGCAAGCGAGAGTGCCAGTGGTGCGGTGCTATCTGGAAACTGATGGATGCCGTAGATAGCTATATCCCCATCCCGGTAAGGCCCAAGGATAAGCCTTTCTTGATGTCCGTTGAGGATGTCTTTAGCATCAAGGGGAGGGGCACAGTGCCCACGGGAAGGGTGGAGCGCGGCGTAATCAAAGCCGGCGACGAGATTGAGATAGTCGGCTTGCACCATGAGCCAAAGAAAACGGTAGCCATCAGCCTGGAGATGTTCCACAAGACCATGGATACAGCCGAGCCGGGGGATGCTGTGGGTATTCTTGTCCGCGGCATTGACCGCATTGACATAGAGCGTGGTCAGGTGTTGGCGGCTCCTGGCTCAATCAAGCCGCATACCTACGCTGAGGCTCAGGTATACGTTCTGAGCAAAGAGGAGGGAGGCCGGCATACCCCCTTCTTCAATGGCTATAAGCCCCAGTTCTACATCAGGACTACCGATGTTACCGGCATCATTGAACTGCCAGAAGGAATGGAAATGGTCATGCCGGGTGACAACGTCAACATGAAGATAAAGCTGATATACCCGGTAGCCCTGGAGATAGGCCTGCGTTTTGCCATTCGAGAAGGTGGGCGAACAGTAGGCGCCGGGACTATTACCAGCATCATAGAGTAGACTTATGGCCAAGAAAACCGGCACCAGGGATGTCATTCATCTTGCCTGCACGGAGTGCAAGGAGAGGACGTATACCACTGCTAAGAGTCGGAAGAACGACCCCCAGCGGCTGGAGATGAAGAAGTATTGCCCTCGTTGCCGCGGCTATACGCTTCACAGGGAAGTAAAATAGTTATATGGGGAATTTCGACCGATGAAGCGCCGCAGTGCTCCGGCTAAGTCAGGCGGCACAAGATTTGGCTTCTTTGGCGAGATTATAAGCGAGCTAAAGAAGGTGGTCTGGCTCTCCAGGCGGGAGGTAATGTACTTGACCTTCCTGGTGCTATTGATTTCCGTCGCCGCCGGCATACTCCTGGGGGTGGTTGACTTCGGTTTTGCCAACCTTATTGACAAGCTTTTCCTGGGTAGATAAATGATGCGTACATCAGTTGAAGCAATGCAGCTCCAGAGCGTGTCCGCACGCTGGCGTAATTTCCAGGCTGATGAGGTTAGCTGTGGGGGAAAATGAGAAGCAGTGGTATGTGGTCCATACCTACTCCGGACATGAAAACCGCGTAAAGAAGAACCTGACGCAGCGCATCAAGTCCATGGATATAGGTGACGAGATACTCGATGTGGTTGTGCCCACCGAGGACGAGATTGAGGTTAAGCATGGACAGAGGCGGACGGTGACCAAGAAGATACTGCCCGGCTATGTCCTGATACACATGAAGATGACCGACCGGAGCTGGAATGTGGTGCGTAATACTCCGGGTGTCACCGGCTTTGTCAGCAGCGGAAACAAGCCGGTGCCGCTACGGGAGCCGGAAGTGGAGCGTATTTTGAAGCAGGTAGCGGCGGAGGTGCCCAAGGTCAAGATTGGCTTGCGCAAGGGACAAAGCGTCCGCGTCATTGACGGCCCGTTCGTGGATTTCGTCGGGGTAGTGGATGAAATAAGCCCGGAAAAGGGCAAGGTCAAAGTGCTGCTGTCCCTTTTCGGGCGTGAGACACCTGTGGAGCTCGATTTCCTCCAGGCGGAGAAACTGTGAGCCCCGCTGATTTTTGTGAGGAGGGACGGTGGCTAAGAAAGTCAAGGCGATAATAAAGCTACAGATTGAGGCGGGAAAGGCAAACCCGGCGCCTCCGGTGGGACCGGCGCTGGGGCAGCATGGGGTCAACATCATGGCCTTCTGTAAGGATTACAATGAGCGCACCGCCGGGCAAGCCGGGTCTATTATCCCGGTTGAAATAACCGTCTATGATGACAGGTCTTTTGTCTTTATCACCAAGACCCCGCCCACCACTGACCTGGTGAAGAAGGCCCTGGGATTGGAGAAAGGCGCCAGCGCCACTGGCCGTGATAAAGTGGGCAAGCTGTCACGGGAAAAGCTCCGTGAGATAGCTCAGGTGAAGGCCAAGGACCTTAGCGCTGGCAGCATTGAGGCGGCGGAGCGAACCATCGCCGGCACCGCCCGGAGTATGGGAGTTGAGGTAGAATAGCGAAAAATGGCAAAGCACGGTAAGAAGTATCTTGAGGCAGTCAAGCTGCTGGAGAGTACCAAGGAGTACTCGCCGCAGGAAGCCATTGAACTGGCCAAGAAGATGGCGCGGTCTCGCTTTGACGAGACGGTGGAGCTCCATCTCAGGATGAATCTTGACCCCAGGGATGCCAACCAGCAGGTGCGCGGCGTTGCCCTGCTGCCCCATGGGCTGGGGAAGAGAATCAGGGTGCTGGTATTTACCCAGGGGGAGGCGGAGAGGATTGCCGAGAAGGCCGGCGCTGATTACGTCGGCAGCGACGACCTGGTCAAGAAGATTGAGGATGGCTGGCTGGAGTTTGATATCACCATTGCCACCCCTGACATGATGGGCAAGGTGAGCAAGCTGGGCAAAATACTGGGTAGAAGGGGGCTGATGCCCAATCCCAAGTCAGGGACGGTGGTTCCCGTGTCTGACTTGCCGCGAGCCATAGAAAATGCCCGCCAGGGACGGGTGGAGTTCAGGCTGGACAGGACAGCTATCATCCATCTGCCCCTGGGCAAGGCCGGCTTTGACAGCGAAAAACTGATGGGTAACCTGTCGGCAGTGGTGGAGGCGGTGATGAAGGCCAGGCCCAGTGGCGCCAAAGGCCAGTATGTCAAAAGCGCCTACCTGGCCACTACTATGTCGCCCGGGATAAAGCTGGACCTCAGACCTACCCTTGCCATGGCTGCCGCAGCAGTTTAACAATCTGGCGATGTCCGAAGACAGCGGGTGCTGGTAAAGGCTTAATTACATGCCCGCCAAGGAAGACACGCGGCTCAGAGCAGAGAGCCGGCGCGAATGGTCCTTGTGCGGCAGGCACAGGGACTTATTTTTTAGGCTACTGGGAGGTGACAACGAGATGTCCAAAGAAAAAAAGGCGGCCACTATTGACAAGCTGCGAGAGGTCCTGGCGGGAAGCAACGCGGGTGTCTTCACCGACTTTCGCGGGCTGGCAACCCCTGATATGCTGGCTTTGCGTGGCAAGCTGAAAGAGGCAGGCGCCCAGTACAGGGTAATAAAGAATACCTTGTCCCGGCTGGCTGCGGAAAAGGCTGGCAAGGGGTATCTCGTCAGCTTCTTTGAAGAGCCGACCGCCCTCGCCTTTGGTCACGGCGACATAACCGAGTTGGCCAAGGTCATTGCCGAGTACGTCCGCGGCGGCAAAACGAGCCTGCGCATAAAAGGAGGGTTCCTGGGCGACAAGGTGTTTACTTCGCAGGACGTGATGACCATTTCTACCTTGCCACCCAGGGAGGTATTGCTAGCCAAAGTATTGCAGGGGCTGCAGAGCCCGATAGCCGGCTTGATTCAACAGCTTGCCGCACCCATCGCGGGGACTATAGGGCTCTTGCAGGCCAGGATTAGACAACTGGAAGGACAGTCATAATAAGGACATAGGAGGGAAAGATGGCGACTATTGATGAGGTGATGGCAGCGATAAAGAGCATGACCGTGGTCGAACTTGCCCAGCTGGTCACCAGGCTAGAGGATGAGTTTGGCATAAAAGCGGCCGCTCCGGTGGCGGCGTCCGCTGCTGGCCCCGGCGCTGCCGCGGCTGCACCGGCTGAAGAGAAGACCGAGTTTACCGTAATCCTGAAAGAGGTGGGGGCCAACAAAATCAACGTCATCAAGGCGGTGCGCGAGCTGACCAGCCTGGGACTGAAGGAGTCCAAGGACCTGGTGGAGGGCGCTCCCAAGCCGGTAAAAGAAGCGGTAGGCAAAGAGGAAGCCAACACTGCCAAGCAGAAGCTGGAAGCCGCTGGCGCTACCGTTGAGATAACCTAGCACGGCACCTTGAAAAACGGCTCCAAAAGCCTTATATTTCAGGTGGCGCTGCCTCCGCCGGAGGAGTTTGGTTATGCCACAGACGGACCCTATCATACTGTTGGGCATCGGGGGGCTATTTGCCCTTCTTGGAGTGCTGGCTATCATCTGGGGTAAACGCGAGGAGAAAAGCTACTATAACGCCATTGTCACCCGGCGTGATGCCAGGGAGTTTCTGGAGCACTCGCCGCGCCGCCCTGAGCCTGGAGCGCTGAAGATAGGCGGCGTGATAGCTATTGCTGTCGGGCTGGTCATGGTGGCTGTGGGTGGTTTCCTCCTGCTTCAGGGCTGAGGCACACCTCTATCTCTCCAGGCTGACAGGTGGCGCAAGGTCCAGGCAGGCGACTACTTGGGAGGAAGCTTCTCCGAGGCGAGCTTGCCGCCGATTCCCCAGTTATGCCTGGAGTTGTCCTTCAGGATAATCTGCACCGCCTCGGCGGGCGTGCCTATCTTGACGAAGGCCGAGGTCAGGCCGTCTATAAGCTGCCTTTTCTGCTCGGCGGTGCGCCCTTCAAACATCTCTACGACAATTACCGGCATAATGCCCTCCTTTTTCTGGCTGCCCTTTATCACCGGGCAGTATATATTTTGCCCCATCTATGGCCATGCTCAGGCTATCTTGACGTTCCCGAAAAGGGCGTTAGCGACGAGGCCGGCTATCAGCGGGAAGAAAAAGACGCCGCTCGCCACCCGAATCAGGGTGAACTGCCATCCCATAATGCCTATTTCCATCGGCATGCGGGCAATGCCCAGCAGCGACCAGGCGGTAATAAAGGCGACCACGGTGCCGATGCTCGCCCCGGCACGCAGGATGCCGGCGGCAATCGGCATGCTCACGAAGGGGCCGCTCGGCGTGAGGCTACCAATCACCGTACCGATGAGAATGCCGCGGATACCGGATTCAGCACCGACCCACTTGGATATTATCTCCTGGGGGATAAGGACTTGAATCATGCCAGCCACGATGAAAGAGAAAATCATCAGCGGGACAATCTCAAGCAGCAGGTTCCCGGTTATTTTTAAGCCCAGAATATGCTGTCCACCTCCCCGCTGGTAGCCCCAGGCAAGGAGAGCGAGAGCAAGTGTTCCCATGATTATGCTTGGAATAAGCATCCGTGAAGGCCTCCTTTTGTTACTCATACCATCATCCCCTCAGTGTTTAGCTCGTCATAATTGCGGCTGGCAACGATGCCAGTATAGCATAAACAGGCCGGCAGTTGACAGCCATGCTATAATACTACATAAGTCAAATATCGGACTGAAGGAGGAGGAAAATGCCACCTATTTTCAAAGCGCTAGCCTCAATAACCGCGTGGATTCTGTTTATTGGCGGGTGTATGGCCTTCCTGTTTGCAACGATAGCCGCGATTGCGACAGGAGAGCCCACTAAAGTTAACATTGCAGTCCAAATAAATTACGTTGGTGGCGTTGCCGCGTTTGTTGCGGCGGTGGTGGTCATGAAATTGAGGCAAATGCTGCAATAAGACGGCTCTAAAGCCCTTTCTTCACCAGCAGGCATATATTCCTTGACAACCAGTGGTATAATAATAACTACTCAAAAACAATAAAGGAGGAGGGGAATGCCACCTATTTTCAAAGCTCTGGCGACAATAATGGTTTGGGTATTGTGGATTGCTGGATTGGTAATGGGTTTTAGTGTTTTCATACATGGCATCATACTTGGGGTAATATATGGTCCTGAGCCAGCACCCATGGAAGTAACGGTTGGCTTCGCAGTTGCCCTTGCCTATGGAGTTGGGGCAGTAGTTGTTATGATACTACGGAAAAAGATAGAATAAAGCAGCCTTAATTGCCTTTCTTGATTAGAAGACAGATGTTCCGGGAGAAGAACTTGACGGGAAAGCGGTAGGAGCTTTCCGGGAAGGACTTCAATACCTCAAAGCCAGCGTCCCTGGCCAGCCGCTCTATCTCAGGGTAGGAGAAGAGGTAGTAGTAGCGATATAGTGTTTTATCTTGTGTCCGCCAAGGGACGGCTATCTCCTTTGGCTTGAGCCAGAAACCCGGCTGCCACCGGTTCCACACGGTGATAAAGGCCTCGCCGCCCGGCTTGAGCACCCGCATCAGCTCAGTGAACGCCAACCGCCTCAGTGCCGGATGCATCAGATGGTGATAGGTGGCCACTGAGATTGCCCAATCAAAGGCCTGGTCGCGGTAGGGCAGGTAGCAAACATCAGCCTGGCACAGGTTTGCCTCAAAGCCGAATTTCTGGGCATACCTGCGGGCGAACTTGAGCATCTCGGACGAGAAATCTACACCATGTAAGTCAAAGCTGCCGGTGAAGGGCAAAAAATCGGGGCCATGGGCGCAGCCAAGGTTAAGCAGCCCGCCCTTCTGCCAGCGGCTTGCCATCTGTTCAAGCTCAGCCCGGAATATGGACCAGTGTCTGAAGCCGTACCAGCCGGGGGCTATCCGGTCGAAAACATCCTCAGCCATGTTGCCTCCTCAAACGTAAGGCTACACCCTGTAGCAATTCACCAGACAGAGGTCCCGTCTGTCATTGCGCAATGACATGTGGAGTTATCTGCCATTTAGTTATTAAACACCATCAAGACCACGGTTGTTGTGGTCGCCGTCAACCTGCTAAACTAGTTCTAGCTCAATGCAAAAGTATACTATGAGAAAAGCGACCAGGACAATATCTGGTGTTACGCCGGTGGCGGTGATGACACAGCCCATGAAGTGTCCCGGGCAATGTGTATATTGCCCCGACTACTCGGCCACGCCCCGGAGCTACACTCCGGAGTCGCCAGCGGTGTTGCGGGCGAGGCGGTGCGGCTATGACGCCAGAAAGCAGGTAGAACTGAGGCTGAGGATGCTGTCTGATATGGGCCACCCCACCGATAAGGCCGAGCTGATAGTGATGGGCGGCACCTTCCTCGCCTATCCCGTAGACTACCAGTACCGGTTCATCAAGGACTGCTTCGACGCCCTGAATGGCCGTGAGTCCGCCACCCTGGAGGAGGCGAAGCATCTCAATGAGATGGCTGCTCATCGCTGCGTCGGCCTGTGCATAGAGACCAGGCCCGACTGGTGCGGACAGGAAGAGATAGACCGGATGCTTGACTTCGGCGCTACCAGGGTGGAGCTTGGCGTCCAGACCCTGGACGATGACATATACCGGTTGGTGAGGAGGGGGCATACTGTGGAAGACGTGGCCCGGGCCACCGGACTGCTCAGGCAGCACGGCTTCAAGGTGCACTACCACTGGATGCCTGGCCTGCCCGGCTCGGACCCGGACAAGGATGTGGAACTCTCGATGAGGCTGTTTGCCGATGAACGCTTCAGGCCGGACGGCCTCAAGCTCTATCCCACCATGGTCGTGGCCGGCACCGAGCTGGAAAGATGGTATCGGGACGGGCGCTATCAGCCGTATGATGTTGACACCATGGTCGGCCTTCTGGCCAGGGTCAAGTCTATTGTTCCCGGCTATGTCCGTATTTCCAGGGTGCTGCGTGACATTCCGCCCGGGTTTATCGTCGCCGGATGCAAGGACTCGCTGAGGGGGACGGTTAAACAGCGGATGAAACAGCAGGCAGTCGAGTGCCGGTGCATCAGGTGCCGTGAGTACGGCCATCGGGAGCAGGCCGGCCGGGAGATTGGCGCGCCGGAAATGGTGAGAGCGGACTATCAGGCTTCGGGCGGCAGGGAAGTCTTCCTGTCCTTTGAGGATGGCAACGGGACGCTGTTCGGCCTGCTGAGGATGCGGATTCAGTCCAGCCCCATACTCAGACTGGGGTGTGACATTGATGGCAGCATGGCCGTGATACGGGAGCTGCACGTCTTCGGGCCTGAAGTCCCCTTGAGCGAAGAAAAACTGGAGGCGGTTCAGCACCACGGCCTGGGCAAGACACTGGTAAGAGAGGCCGAGCGCATCGCCGCCACCGAGTTCCAGTCCGGGTGGATGGTGGTCTTAAGCGGGGTGGGGGCCAGGGAATACTATCGCTCCGAGTTTGGCTATAGCCTGCGCGGCGACTATATGGTCAAGAAGCTGTAGGCGCTGCGGTCAGCCTGCCTTCGCAGCTTCTTGCTCTCCTTCCGCTGTCTCCTCTTCTTTTTCGCCTGGTTTGGCCAGCCAGTCGGCTATGTTGGATACCAGGCGGTTGTTATCAAAGGTGCCGTTATAGGGCTCGGTCATAAAGGTGAGGTCATAGACTGCCAGGACTTTGGACTTGCGGGCTAGGGCTAACGGGGAAAGTCCCTGCCTGGTCTCAATGAGCGAGGAAAAGGTATTCTGGTCAACCATGGCGATGCCCTCCTC
This sequence comes from Chloroflexota bacterium, assembly GCA_016202545.1. GTDB lineage: Bacteria > Chloroflexota > Dehalococcoidia > Dehalococcoidales > JACQON01 > JACQON01. The sequence goes on along the minus strand of JACQON010000016.1, from coordinate 68,538 downwards.
GGCGGATGATATGGAGCCGGCGGTATAAAGGGCAATCCTGGCTACGTCTCTGGTTACATCATTTTGCTTGAACTCGGTAACTATTATGTTCCTGTAGTTGATTTCATTTTCCTTCATGTTATACAGGTAATCAGGCTCAAAGAGCAGGCCGAAATCAATGGCCAGGCTGTTTATCTCGCCGCGCCGGACCGGGTCGTCAACCAGAAGCAGCTTGCCGCTGTTGCTGACGAACTTCTCTATGGTCTCCCGCTCCTCTTTGGTAAACTTGGAGCGTGGGGAAACTATGACAAAGGCGTTGGCCTTTTCCAGCTTAGCCTCCTTCTTCTCATCCTGGACTTCGCCTCCCTGCGTGTCTTTCTTTGTCTCCTCATCTCCCTTGTCTTTTTTCTTCTCGCCGAGGAGCTTCTCTCCCAGGTCGTCGTCCGGTCCCAGGAACTCCACGGTCAGGCCGCGGGAGACAAGCCGCAATATCAGCACATTGAGCTCGCCCTGGTCAAAGGCATTACGATGAGCCTGGTCAACGAGCACCATGCCCTCCGTCTTTTCAAAGACATCGGAGAAAGCGGTCAACGGGGGCGGCGGGAAAGTGACATGCTCATACCTGGGTATCTCGGCGGGAGGGGGCTGATAAACCCCTTCATAGTAGAAGTACCCTCGCCCGAAGAGTACGAGCGCTATCCCGACAATGACAACCACTATCCGTAGGATTACTGCCTTTATCATCGGCTCACTCTGACTCAAAGTACAGGTAGTAATAGGCTGGCACCAGGCTGGTCTGTGACTTCAGGGCTTCCAGGTCGGAGAGGCCAAAAAACGATAGCAGTGGCCGCTGGATGAGCAGCTCTGTTACCTGGTAATTCTTTACTCTGGCCAGGCTGGCCGCCTTCTCTATGGCCGCCGTCTTGGTGCCGATGTCATCTATAAGTCCATACCTCAGACTTTCAACCCCGGTATAAATTTCAGCCAGGGAGAGTTCTTCGGCGGATAGCTTCAGGCGGTCTCCTCGCTGAGACATCACCGCTTCAATGAACTCTTGCCTCACCATCTCCAGCACACCCATCCCCTTTCGCCTGGAATTGCCGGTAGCCTTAAACAGGCCGCTGGTTAGAAGGTCCTCGTCCAGTTTTTCAGGGGAAGGCAAACTCGACCATACGCCGATGCTGCCGACCAGGGAAGTTGGCTGAGCGTAGATGAAGTTTGCCGCCACCGCGCCATAGTAACCGCCACTGGCAGCCATGGCCCCTATGGAGACGACCACCGGCTTGCGCTGTCTGAGGCTCAGCACATCCAGGTACATCTGTTCGGCAGCGCTGGCGCCCCCGCCGGGGCTGTCTATCTGCAATACAACCGCCCTTATGCCCGGTTGCTCCTTGGCATATCTCAGCATGTTGAGGACGTCATCACTGTACTGTTGGTCGAGGACCGGCCCGGAGATTCTTATGACGGCCACGCTTGGTCTGGGTATGGCCGCGGCGGAAATCAGCACTCCCAGTCCCAGGCCAAGTACGGCAAAGAAGGCGATAGAGGCAAACCAGCGGCGCACTAGCCATTTAGCTGTTACCACGAAATCACCCCGTTCCCGGTTTCGCCGGGGCCCAAATATGATGTAATCTTACCATGCAGGCAAAGTGGCTGCAAATTCATCACCGGAGTCGTTCAGTAACGCTCTGTCATGGCTACTAGGAGGTTGTCCGAAAATTTCATTCCGAAGGCGAGCTACCAGGCCGCCGATGGCCAGGGTAAGGGTAACATGAACCAAATCCTCAAGGGTAAATAGCCCATATCAGCTCCAGCCGGCGAGTCTGCTTATGCCCGGCCTTTGTCTTGCCGGCATAACGTCTTTAAATATACCATCGCCATCACTGTGCTGCAATCTCGCACGGCGGGTGGCGGAATACAGGCGGGATGTGGTAAGCTATCGTCGGGTTCGACTGTGGCAGAGAAGACATCACCAGGTTATACTATCACCTTTCTGGGGACAGCCGGCGCCAGGTTTATGGTCATCAGCCAGCTTCTGGCTTCAGGCGGACTGTGGCTGAGCCTGGGCGACACCGAAATCCTGGTTGACCCCGGCCCGGGCTGTATTGTCCACTCCACCAAGAGGAAGCTCAGGGCTGATAAGCTCAGCGCCATCATCCTGTCACACCGCCACCTGGACCACTCGGCAGATGTCAACGTAATGATTGAGGCGATGACCCAGGGTGGATTTAAGCGCCGTGGCTGGCTTTTTGCTCCCGCCGATGCCCTGGATACTGACCCGGTCATTTACCCCTACCTCAGGGACTTCCTTGACGGCATCGAGGTGCTGCAGGAGGGCAAGTCCTACTCGGTAGGCAACGTCTCATTCATCACCCCGGTGCGGCACGTGCACCCGGTGGAGACTTACGGCATACTATTCAGGGCCGGCGGGCACACCTTCTCCTACATCACCGATAGCCGCTATTTCGATGGATTGTGTCGTAGCTACGGAGGAGAGCTGCTGATAATAAATGTCGTCAGGCTTGAGAGCGATGGCCGTCCCATTGACCACCTTTCGGTGCCGGATGTAGCCCACATCATCAAGGAGATAAAGCCGCAGACCGCCATCCTCACGCACTTCGGCATGACTATATGGCGGGCAAAGCCGTGGGAAATTGCCCAGAGGCTATCCGAGGAGACCGGGGTAAGGGTGCTGGCCGCCCGGGACGGGATGAAATTCGACCTGGCCGAGGTGGAGGGAGAAACCCCTCCGTAAATTTACCCACGAGGTCGTTTAGTAACACTCTGTCATTGCTTCGGGCTTCGCCCTCGCAATGACATGTGGAGTCATCTACCACGTAGTTATTAAACCCTCTACACACTCTACTTAACGCTGCCGCCGGAGCCAACCAGGCAGAACATGGCCATGGGCCGCCGTGATAAGCCGTAGTCTACGTCGTTACACTTCTCCGGGCCGTGGCGATAGTCCTCAACCGCTGTGTTTCCGTGAGCAACTTCTTTCTCAGCCGGATATTCTGCGGAGTCACCTCAACCAGCTCGTCCTCATTGATAAAATCAATGGCCTGCTCCAGGCTCATCTGCACAGGGGGAGTCAATTTTATGGCGATATCAGATGTAGAGGAGCGTACATTGGTCTTCTTCTTCTCCTTACATACGTTGACAGCTATATCATGTGGCCGTGGATTCAGCCCCACTATCATGCCTTCATAGACGAATGTACCCGGTCTAATGAAGGTGAGGCCCCGTCCCTGAGCATTATTGAGGCCGTAGGTGACAGCAGCGCCCGGCTCCGATGCTACCAGGACGCCGCTACGAGTAGAGACTATATCTCCCTGCCAGGGTTCATAGCCGAGAAAAGTGGCATTCATGATGCCCTCACCGCGGGTGGCCGTGAGAAAAGCGCCGCGGAAGCCAATGAGTCCTTTGGTCGGCACGCGGAACTCTAAACGCACGTTGCCCTGGTCACCGTGGCGAATATCGGTTAGCTGGGCCTGCCGCTTGCCCAGCATCTCCGTCAAAATCCCGATGTGTGCCTCTTTGGTATCGATGATGAGGTCCTCCACGGGTTCCATGAGCTTGCCATCAACGACTTTGGTGATAGCCTCCGGCTTGGAGACTTCAAATTCGTAGCCCTCCCGGCGCAAGGTCTCAATCAGGATAGCCAGGTGCAGTTCTCCCCTACCCTTCACCAGGAAAGTATCGGGGCTGTCCGTATCCTGTACCCTCAGACTGAGGTTGGTCTCCAACTCCCTGCGGAGACGCTCCCGTAGCTGGCGCGTGGTGCTGAAACGCCCCTCGCGGCCGGCGAACGGCGAGGTGTTTACGCCGAAGGTCATCTCTACCGTAGGCTCGCCGACTTCTATGCGCGGCAGAGCTTCAGGACGCTCGGCGCTGGCAATAGTATCTCCTATGCTTATTTTTCCCAGGCCGGTCACAGCTACGATGTCACCCGCCCCGGCTTCGGTTGTCGCCAGGCGTTTGAGGCCGAGGTAGGTGAATACTTCATCAATCTCACCGTAAGTTAGGGCCCCGTCGGCGCTCACGCTGACGACGCGGTCATGGGCGGCCACCTTGCCCCTCCAGATTCTGCCGATAGCTATTCTGCCTTTGTGGTTGTCGTAGTCCAGGTTAGAGACCAGCATTTGAAACGGCCCGGCCTCGATTTGCGGGGGCGGCACCTTTTCTAAAATGCTTTCGAAGATGGGCGCGATGTCTTTGCCTTTCATCCCTGGTTCGTTGGTGGCTATGCCTTCCCTGGCACTGGCATACAGCACCTGGAAGTCAAGCTGGTCAGCGCTGGTGGCCAACTCCAGGAAGAGGTCCTGGGTGAGCGTAAGCACCTCCGCTATCCGCGAGTTGGCACGGTCTATCTTGTTGATAACCACAATCGGTTTCAGGCCCTTTTCAAGAGCCCGGCGGAGCACAAACCTGGTCTGAGGCATGGGACCTTCCACGGAGTCCACCAGAAGCAGACAGCCGTCAGCCATGCTTATGACCCGCTCCACTTCACCGCTGAAATCAGCATGCCCCGGGGTATCGATGATATTGATTTTGACGCCGCGGTAGACCACAGCCGTATTTTTGGCCATGATGGTTATGCCTTTTTCCCGCTCAAGCACATTCTGGTCCATTATCAACTCGCCTACCTGCTGGTTGTCCCGGAAGACATGGCTCTGTTTGAGCATGGCATCTACCAGGGTAGTTTTACCATGGTCAACATGGGCGATGATGGCGATATTCCTTATGTCGTTGCGATAATTCATATACTCGATAAAGTCCTTTCCTAAATCGGCCGTAATACCTGGCTTAGTCTCCGGGCAAGTCCAAGCGGCAGTTCGCGGTGTTCACTAGGAGAGCGCGGATAACGGCGGACTTGGCTTCGCTGTAGAGAGCTATTTCAATGTGTGAACCACAATCCTGCTGTCTCCAGCCTACTGAAGTGAAGCCCTTACCGGGTGAAGAGGTCTTGTTCGGAAGCGGTGGCGGCGGGAATATTCCCAAAACGAGCGCATCAGCTACCTGTCCCCAAACCCCGTTGCATACTTTTCTCTCTCATATAGCCAGAGCTGCGGCAACTATCTTATTTGTTGTACCTATATTGTACACGAAATGAGCGTACTTTGCCACAACCGGGGTGCCGCAGGGTAGATACCGCCACGGCCTGCGCTCGATTTCCGGGTTTCAAGAGCAGAAGGGGTGCCCTTCACGTTCAAAATCGGGAACATAGCTTTCGGCTGCCTCCATTTTCTGCACCCAGCCGTTTTCCAGCCCCAGCCGGGATAATAAGTCGAATACCTCCTCATATTCTGACAGGAGAATATTGCGGGAGAGCAACGGTATCTGCGGCGCCCGGTGCATCGGCAGGTACTGTGCCATGATGCTGACGGTGACCGTGGGCGAAAGCTCCTGTGCCACCCAGGCGAGCGATTCCTGGCTGCCTGCCAGCCCGTTGGGCAAAATGAGATGGCGCACAATCAGCCCCCGCTGCGCCACCCCGGATTCATCCACTGCCAGGTCGCCAACCTGGCGGTACATTTCCCTGATGGCTTCACGGGCGTGGGGGACGTAACCCGGCGCGTGAGAGAGCTTCCAGGCCCATTTATCGGAGGCATATCTCAAATCGGGCAGATAAATATCTATGATGCCGTCCAGCTCTCTGATGACGGAAGGGGAGTCATAGCCGGAGGTGTTGTACACCAGTGGCGCGTGTAGTCCCAAGGGCACCGCTTCCAGGACTCCCCGGACAATCTGCGGGACAAAGTGAGACGGCGTCACAAAGTTGATATTATGACAGCCAAGCTCATCCTGAAGGTAAAGCATCTTCTCGGCCAGGGTATGGTAGTCCATCGTCTTCGATTCCTGCTTTCTCCAGTTCTGGCTGACCTGGTAGTTCTGGCAATAGACACACCTCATATTGCAGTTGCCGAAGAATATCGTACCTGAGCCCCTGGTCCCGGAAATGGCGGGTTCCTCTCCAAAATGAGCGCACACCGCCGACACTATGGGCAGGTAACCTGAATGGCAAAAGGCCATCTCATTTTCCAGGCGGTTGACCCGGCACTCCCTGGGACAGATGTCGCACGAGGCCAGCCTGTCTTCAAGCCACCGGGCACGCCGCTCCAACTCCCCCGAGCGGTACAGGGCGGCATATCCTGGTTCGGTGTATACCTTGGGCATGGCAGTCAAGAAACGACACCGCCTGGCCTGGAGGAGTACGGGAGATGGAAAAAGAAGGTGCTGCCTTTGCCCTCCTGGCTGGTTGCCCAGACGCGGCCCCCCTGGGCCTCGACCAGTTGCTTGACGATGGCCAGGCCCAGACCTGAGCCGCCGGTGCTGCGGGTGCGGGACCGGTCAACCCGGTAGAAGCGGTCAAAGACATGGGGTAAGTCCTCTTCCGGAACGCCTACGCCGGTGTCCGTTATCGAGATAGTAACGCCGCTGCCATCGGGGACCAGCCTGACCGTGACACGGCCGCCCCCCGGTGTGTAGTGGAGAGCGTTGTTGAGAAGGTTACGTATCACCTGCTCGGTACGGCCGGGGTCCGCCCAGATGAGCGCTAGGTCAGCCGGCGCTTCCATCTCCAGTTTGACGTCCTTGGCGGCAAAATGGATTTTCAGCCCGTCAATGACCAGCGAGGATAGCTCCTTTAAGTCTGTGGCTCTGGCTTCAAACCTGAGCTGTCCGCTCTCAGCCAGGGAGAGGGTACGCAGGTCATCTACCAGCCGCGCCAGAAGCAGCGTCTCCTGGTGCAGTGTGGCCAGGTTTTCGGCGTTGGCCTCCAGAACTCCGTCCAGCATAGCTTCCACATTGCCCTGCAATATGGATAGAGGCGTGCGCAGCTCATGGGCAATATCAGCCACCATGTTCTTCCGCAGTTCCCGGTCACGGCTCAGGGTTGCCGCCATGACATTGAAGGACTCGCCCAGCTCCACCAGCTCGCTGGAACCGGCAATTTTCACCTTCTGACCGAGGTCGCCCTGGGTGACGCGCCGCGCTGCCGCGGCGACCTCTCCCACCGGCGCCACGATGTGCCGGGTGAACAGCCCGCCAAGGACTATGGCCAGGGTGACGCCGAGGGCCCCGGCAATCCATAGCGTCTGCTCCAGGTTGCGCATAAAATCGGCTGCCGCCTGGGCGATAATGCCGTCCATCATACCACCCATCCTGCCGCCCATCATGCCCTGCATGGCTTCAACATGGCCGAGAAAAGCCCCGAAATCACTGGCGGCGGAGCGGTAGGCCAGCACCGCCACCAGGGCCACACCCAGAGTGGCGGCCAGTAGAAAGGCGGCGGTGAGCCTTACCGACAGGCGATTTAGCAACTTGAACTTAAACATGGCGGGACTCCTGAAGCTTATACCCTACTCCGTGGACGGTAGCGATGTTGCAGCCTTCTCCCGACCCTGCCGTGGCCAGCTTGTGCCGCAGGTTCTTGATATGGACGTCAACCGTGCGCTCATAGCCCTCGTAAGTCTCGCCCAGGGCATCCAGCAACTGCACCCGCGACATGACCTGGCCCGGACTTCGGGCTAAGGCCGCCAGGATACGGAACTCACTGGGGGTAAGGGGAAGCACACGACCGTGACAGGCGGCTTCAAAGCGCGCCTCGTCCACTACCAGGGCGCCCAGGGCAAGGCGGGTCGTCGCCGGTGGGCCTGTCACCGGACGGGCACGGCGCAGCACCACCCGGACTCTGGCGGCGAGCTCCCTGGGGCTGAAGGGCTTGGTGATATAGTCGTCAGCGCCGAGCTCGAGACCAACCAGCTTGTCAGCGTCTTCATCACGGGCGGTGAGCATGATTATGGGCACCTCCGAGGAACGGCGTATCTGCCGGCATACTTCCAGGCCGTCTATCTCAGGAAGCATGAGGTCCAGGACAATCAAGTCCGGCCTTTCACGCTGAAAGGTGCCCAGGGCCTGGCGGCCATCGTTAGCCTCCACGACTTGGTAACCATCACGCTCAAGATAGGCGCGTACCAGGCTTACTATCTTCTTTTCGTCGTCTACGACCAGGATTTTGCCTTTAGCCATCTCTGAACCACGGTTTCCCAATCCCTAGAATACATCACCACTGCAGATGCGGCAAGTCCAGGCGGTGACCACATCGCCGCCTGGACTTATCTCAACCGGCCAGCAGGCGATAGCGCTACCAGCCGCCCATCATACCGCCGCCCATCATGCCGCCGCCCGAGTTATTACCCATCATACCGCCCCAGCCTCTTCCGGTAACGCCGCTCCAGAAGCGGCCCATAGCGCTCCCCCAGCCGCTGCCTGTGCTTTGATTGGAGCTATAGCTGGAATCCCTCCAGCCGTTGCCCATCATGCCACCCTGGCCGTATCCAGGGCCATACTGGCCATTCATCATACCGCCGCCCATCATGCCGCTCCAATTGCCGCCCATCATGTAACCGCAGTGCCCGCCGTAGTTATCCTGACCTCCGGACAGGTCCTGCTCCAGCAAAAAGCTGGCGCGCTGCCGGGCAGCTTCAAGAAGCGACTCAGCCTGCTCCGGGGTGAGGTAACCGTATCGTACCCGTAGCTCAAGATCAGCGGCGTGAGGGGCGATGATAGCCTCCACCAGTGCCTCTGTCGGCACGTTTTGCGCCTGGGCTATTTCGGTCAATGTTTCACCCTCTTGCAGGCGGCTGTCGAGCTCCTCCGGGGTCAGCCCCAGCGCCCCGGCCAGCCGCACCAGGGTAGGCTGGTCCAGGTAGACGCCGCCATAGCTGGCAGTACCGCCATCCTCAGGGCCCTGGGCCAGTGCCCTGATAGCCGGGCCAGCCGCCAGTAGACCCAGGACCAGAACAATCAGACCGAGCATCCATATTTTTTTCATTTTGTTTCTCCTTTACTGCTTCGTTTAGTCGGTTTCGGAATTTTAGACCGGTGATAGTTTAGCGCGATATCCTTTATCTCCTTCCGCTTATCAGCATAACAGGGGGATGTGAACAAGGTATGAAGATACAAGCAAGATATGATGTGGTTTATGTGTTTCTTATCTGAATACCGGGCGAAGCCCGCGAAATTGACAGTATCGGCGAAATAAACTATGATGTAAAGAGTCTGGCAGCGTAGCTCAGTGGTAGAGCAGAGGACTCATAAGCCTTTGGTCGTGGGTTCGAATCCCTCCGCTGCCACTTATTTTTGAAGCTAAATCCCCGGTTTTACTGGATTTCGAGGCTTGCGAGAATTTCTCCTTAACCGTTTTACTTAACTTTTTGTTCGTGGCTAGCTTCGAATTTTCCTTAACTATCATATTCATTTCCATCCTCCATAATCACCGTAATAGCCTTGTCTGCCCTGGGCATAGCCTGCAAGTGTACATGATGTAATCACTCCTCAGCAAGATCTCCCGCAAGAACTTAGTTATTTTTTGCCCGAGCGTTTCGAGTTCATTATACCGAGTTATTAGATTGGCACCTATTTCACTCCCCACGATTTGGTCGCTAAGAGCTTCATATTGACTTTGGTAAGCTAAAGCATCGGCTGCCTCAAGTGTGTTGCACTCATCCACAACTAATATTTCAAACACCTCCGTCTTCTTATTCTACCTGACTTTGGTGTCCATTAAATCCATCCTACCTCATTTCACCTAAAAGTTGCATATAAAAATCCGGTGGTAATGGGCGGATAATAGACTGTGCCCAGGGCGAAATCTAGAAAGGGTGAGTACCTGCAGGCTCATAAAAGCGTAATAGATAGAAGTCAGTTTTGTTGGCAAGTCAGGAGGGTAGAATCGTGTCTCGGGTGACCCGAACTAGTCGTCCACTGACCATCAGCCAGCACGGGTGATTCGGCCACTAAAAGGGGTATGATTTTATATGTAGGATTGAAGTCTGCTAACGAAGGGGGTGTTCATGGACGATAACATAGTGCCCGTTTATATCCATCCTAACCATGCATCGACACAGAAGGAAATCATCGGCCGGGTACTACCCAAACAACTGTTCGATTATTTTTCTCTCTTCTATATATGACAACGCCATCGGTGGCAGTGCGCCGACGGTAAGATGCATCTATGAGGTATTTGGGGCAGACTGGCTCCTCTTCGCCACGAATGCTCCTTTGGAGGGTAGGTGCAACCGAGAGTTGGCTAGCAGGATACCCAATGTAGTAAAGTCCCTCGGTCTGTCCGAGGCGGATAGCTGGAAAATTGCTTTTTCAGACTCATCTCGCTGCGAAAATAAGAGACTTTATTGCCACCGGCACTACCGAAACATTAGTCAATACCTCGCCAATATCAATGTAGTCAAAATCCTGAAGTTCAATACCATCAATAGAGACTACATCGCATTCTACTGAGAACTCCTGGACCAGCATGTTTCCTAGAAGTTTGGCTATGTCAGTGTCAAATACCAGAACCAAGGGGTGCTTCTTTTCGATAGCCTTCTTCAACGCTGAGGATATACCTTGGGCTAGCATTCTCAACGCACTGTAGGCAGGGCCAAATCGCCAATTCATGGCAAGAGCAACCGACCGTTCACCAACATCCATATCAAACCTGTGAAAAGACAGTTCGATAGCGGACTTAATCGACTCTGGGGTTAGCTCCGTATCTTGGAACCTTGGGGTAACCACTTGCAAATTCCGTAAGGGCAAGACCCCGTCCCTGGAGATGAAGATGGTGCTGCCGCTAACCTGCACGGTATACTGAGAAGCCCCAATCACTGTAGCTCTTATTCCCTCAACCGGCTCCTTTAGAGGGATATTGAACTCAGGGTGGGATGCCAACTGCCTGATTTCCAGGGCTAGAACACTCCCTATATCACCATAATTCTCATCTTCATGCCCATAGATGTATTCAGAAATACCACCAGAAAATGTAACCACTTCTACCCTGCCGGTGAAGGCCAGGGGAGGCGTAATCATCAGTCTGTAACAGAGGGGAGACAAATCCTTTCTCTCCATCACCTCAAAGAGACAGTTGGCCAGTATCTTGGCCATTTTCTGCTCCTCTTCGGGTTTAACATAGTCTCCAATCTCCAAATTTAACCCGATAGCGGCTAGAATCAGCCTTCCCGCCTCTTCTATGCGAACGATGTGCCTTGCCTCATCGAAGGCAATCAAACGGGCGCCTACATTAAGTGATACAGTTTCAACAACCGAACCATTCTGGACAATGGCTATCTTGGTTGTGCCCCCACCAATATCGACATTCATAACGGTGACCCCTTTACCATCCACCCCCTTGGACATTGCCACTGCACCTGAGCCATAGGCTGCCATCCTGGCTTCCAGATTAGGACCGGCCGTGGCACAGACGAACTTACCGGCTTCCCTTGAGAATAAAGCGGTGATTGCTTCCGCATTCTCTCTCCTGGCAGCATCCCCGGTAATGATAACAGCACCAGTATCTATATCCTCAGGAGCAAATCCGGCCTCCTTATAGGTCTTGAAGATAAAGGAAGACAAAGGTTTGACGGCAATGGTAACGCCACCGACAAAGGGTGTCAGCAGCACCTTCGATCTATAGGTTATTTCCCGGCCAACTACTCGGAATTGGCTGGATAACAGTGCTCCCTTCCGCAGAAGCACTATCCGGGAGAATATGAGATGGGAGGTAGTAGAGCCGATATCGATGCCAACGCTCTTCAGTTCAATCCGCTCCCCCGCCCATATCTGATGCTGCTCATCCATCGGCGTGTTGGCGATATCTTCATGCCCTTCAAAGTCATGATAATGCCCATGAACTTCAAACCCATTCATACTTGGTATCCTGCCAAGAATACGTTTAGCTCGCGGCGCTTACTCAGGCCAAGGCATCATCTCTCAAGCATATGGATGAGACATGTGGAGCTGGGCACCCTCCTTGGCCAGTTCCTGTTTAAATAGCTTCATCACCGCTGGGTCTTCATCTTCATATTCTATCTGGTCTCCCCCTGACTTCGTACTCTCATCCTGTCTAAATTTTAGCCCCATGGAATGCTTCTGACTATTCCAACGCATAGCTAGATACCGGGCTGGCTCCGTGCCGGTGTTGAAGTGTTGATGGAACCAGCGGTCGGGGGGTATCACCAGGCTGCCGGGATGCCAATCACACTTTACCCACGACTCCCCCTCCGGCCACATCAGGCTGTATCCCTTCCCAGCTAGTATAACCACATTGGCTGCTGGCCCATGCCGATGAGCCTTCTTGTAGGTTCCCGACGGAAACTCAGCAGTGTGGGCACACATGGTATTGTCTGCCAACTCGAAGTCGATATAGGTACCACCGGCCCCCCTTTCTTGATATTCATATAGCTTAATATTGAGAAGGTCAGGAATGAAGTTGCTCTCCCACACCCGCCTCCTCTTGTTTATCAGAAGCTTCCCCTTACTACTGAAATACTCCTCCTCGCCGTTGTACCTATCTTTGAAGACATAGCCGTTATTAAAGACAAAGTCTGTGTTGTGGAAAAGATTCATAACTAGGGGGGCACTGTTCACCCCAAAAAACCTTACTGGTTTGTCTCCCTGACCGTTAAAGTGCTGATACCAGGCATTTAGGGGTATAGCAAACAAGCTCCCCTCCCCCCACTCGAAAGTCTGCTTGGGGCACCCCTCATACCATATGGTGGTTGCACCTCGGCCATTGAGGATGAGAACCGTCTCCTCATACAAATGTTTTTGTGGCTCGAGGCTACCACCGGGAGGTATTTCACAGACATAGGAGCCGGCGCTTTGTTCACTGCCCCTGAGGTTGATAAAGGCACCCAGGCCTCCCCGCCTTGGCCAGGGCTTGACAGGTACCTCCCTCAGGTCACCTACCGAGTAGCCGGTTACTACCGGAATACCTTCTTTCTCCATCCATATTTCATAGGGTGTCTTTTGTATGTACCCAGCATTCGGTGGAATTGGTTCGACTTTCATCGGCTGTCTACCTCCTTTTCAGTTTCTATCTATCGCATAGTGAGTTCGAGCACTAGGTCAAGACAGGTTCAAGGCCACCTCCGCACACAATCTATATATTCCAGTTTATCCTTGCTGTGCTTCGACATTAATAAGGTCAGTAAATCTATTAAAGGCAAGGAAAGGACACGTAACTTCACGTAAATAACTGGCCCAACCAAGTGAAAAGTAATCCCCGATATAACTCCACTCTTAGAGCAAATTCAAACACGCCGTAGATGGCTGCAATCGCTACGACAGCACAAATGATGGCTACGCGCCACCCTATGCCATGTGACTTCATGTAAGCTAGCACAAACAATGGAATCGAAGTAATAAAACCCAGCAAGTAAATAGCCAAGGAAAAGCCTATGACCCAGCCTAGCTTACCCAAATATTCGCGCAATCCTCTCCTAGCCTCTTCATTCTTGATTACGTCAATCGCAGTTGCAGTTGTCGCCGACTCATCTTTTCCTAAAGTCTCCCGCCATAATTCAATCGCTGCCAGAACAAAAGCAATGCTACCCATTAGAAGCGGGAGCAATTTGGATTTAATGGTTTCCATTTGCACGGACAAACCAATGATGACTAACATACTGACCATAATTATAACAAGAAAGTAAAAATTGCCTCTTACCTTCATGACGTCCTTGCTCCTCTCTTAAACCGACGTTCAAACAAGTTCCTAATAGGTCCAAGAGCGAAAAGAACAATCATAATACCAATTAAAGACAGACTGATCGGTCTCACGAAGAATAAGGGGCCAGCTAGATCGAGAGCCATGAAAAAGTACAGTTCAAACAGGTACCCCAAAACATAGCCTAAGAATAGTGCGGGGCGACTGTAACCAAATCTTCTCATAGCCAACCCTAGCGCACCAAAGACAAGGGTTACGATAATGTCATTAAAGTACCCACGGTAGGCAAAGGAGCCGACAAGTATAAGAACTATAACCAAGGGAGTAAGAATTCCACTGGGAACGAAGGCTATTTTGCCCAGGCGTGGCGCCAGCGGGAGGCAAACGGCTGCTCCTACTAAATTGGAGACAACAATAACTAACAGTAAGCTAAATGACAGCGGCAACTGCCTCGTCAGCATGTCAGGACCTACGGGGAGTCCCATCATGAACATTGCCCCTATGATCAAAGCATAAACTGAACTCCCTGGTATGCCTAGAGCCAGGGTTGTCAATAACGCTCCGCCATCTTTGGCATTGTTGGCGCTTTCGGGAGCAATAACACCCTCTACAATGCCAGTGCCAAATCGCTCGGGATTTCTTGAGAGTTGCTTGGCTTGACCATAAGCCACGAAAATAGCTGTCTCACTGCCTACTCCAGGAATAACCCCGATGATATAACCTATGATGGTAGAGCGTAGCCATAGCGTCCAGTGGCGGATAACATCTTTCACCCCCTCCCATACATTGCGTATTTCTTGAATGGGTGCTGATGCCTTGGCTATAGTACCACCACTTACAGCTAGCGAAACTATTTCGGTCAATGCAAATAATCCCAGAACAAGTGGAATCATTGCCAGACCTTCATAAAGATAGAGGCTGCCAAACGTGAAGCGTGCTGCTCCAGTGGTGGCTTGAAACCCTACGAAAGCAAGGAGTAGTCCTAGTGCGCCACTGATTAAACCCTTAATCGTCGACCGTCCACCCAACACGCCAAGGAACGAAAGGCCCAGCAGTATCATAAATACCATGTCTGCTGTCCGAATCGCCATAATCATAGGTATTACCAGTGGAACCATTGCTAAAGCCAACAGCGCTGAAACTGCTCCCCCTAATCCAGAACTCGTCAATACTGCTCCCAGGGCACGACCACCCTCACCTTTCTGCGTCATAGGAAAGCCGTCGAACGTGGTTGCTACATTAGGACCAGTTCCAGGTATGCCCAGCAGGACAGCGGTTATTGAACCACCTGTATATTGAACACTAACAATTGACAGTAGAAGGGGCAAACCTATTTCTGGATTCAGACCGAACATAAAGGGCAATAGGAGAGCACAGGCCAGCATGCCACCAATGCCGGGAACAATACCGAATACAAGCCCAATAATAACCCCGACACCCACAGCCAATGAGAACTGCAGATGTGTGAAGCTTTGTAAACCTTGGAGAAATGCTTCTAATACCATTTATCATTAACCCCCATTCCGTTTATTGTGGGGGCTAGAACTAAGAATTTTCCTTTTGCCGAAAGTCTGCCAACTATGGAATAACCCTATGTTCACTCAGAATGTCTACTCTATCCGGTGCATCGGGTGTCATTTAAGATATTTCTTTATCACCTCGCTATATTTAGCTACAACTTCCTTCGGGCTATTCATTACAGCGTTTACCATTTCAGCAACCTTGGGGCCCGGGTCAACAGGGACCCAAACTGGAAACTGCAACTTCGCCTGGGTGACAAAGCCATCTATACCTGCAATTTTAATAAAGGCATCCTGCAGAAACTTAACCCTGTCTTCAGGAATGCCCGGCGGGGCGAAAAACCCTTTAGCCGTAGACAGGGCAACATGGAGTTTCAGCAGTGCCTCTTGCTCCGGGGAGAGCTTTATTAGCTCAGGGATTGCTGGCGTATCAGGGAACCAGAGCGTCTTTTCCAAGCTGGTGGAAAGAATTGGAGGTTTCACAAATCCCTTTTCTATATCCTTTTTCACTATGGAGGCTGAGTATACGTAGCCAGTTATTTCGCCTTTGGCGGCGGCCAACCCTATATCCGCGCCGCGGTAGCCGGCAACCATCTTGCCATCCAGTCCGAAGAATTCCAAAACCATGGCGGTACCACTTGCTATGATGCCTTCTGTTCCTGAGATGCCAAATATTAACCCCTTCGCCTGCTTCAGGTCATCCATAGACTGGTAGGGTTGATTAATTCCAACGGAGAGTACTGTTGGTTGTGCAGCAAAATGTCCAATATAGGTGAGCTTCTTAGGGTCATACTGGATACCAGGATTCCCAAAAAGTGCGTAACCGACTACATGCGACCCTAGTTCACCTGTCCCTATAGTGAGCCCATCAGGTTTCGCACTATAGACTTGATTAATGGCCACCAGACCAATACCTCCAGGTTCATTCTTGACTATCATAGTCCCACCGGTAACCCCATTCCAGTAAGCTGCGAGCAAGCGGGCGCCATAGTCAGTGCCCCCTCCCGCGGTGCTATTGGCTACTATGGTCACCGTGTGAGTCCGATAAAAATCGGCGGCGCTCACTGGCGTCGGCGTAGGTGTTGCTGTTACTGTGACTGTTGGTCCCAGGGCTGTTACCGTTGGCGCAGGAACTGTTACCGTTGGTATCGGCGTCGATGTAGGTGCCGGCGCCTTAGCACAAGCTGGCATCAGAAGCATTGCTGTCAGAATTAGGATGAGACAGATACTCCCCGATAGTGCTGTCAACCTTTTCTTCTTCATTTGGCTACTCCTCTTATTTTTTCACCTTCTTTACACTATTCACCAAGCATATCGGCGCTGCTCACACCTTCATGAAAGCACGCAGGTTCAATGATGGCACCTCACCATCACCTGTGTGTATACTTTATCCGCCTTTCTTTGACAGCTCTTCAAACCTGGTTAGAACTTCCTTAGGGCTGTTCATTGCAGCGCTTATCATCTCAGCAACCTTGGGCCCCGCGTCAGCAGGAACCCACTGGGGAAACTGCAACTTTGCCTGGGTGATAAAACCAGCCATACTCGTAATTTTAATAAAGACGTCCTGCAAAAACTTAACTCTGTCTTCAGGAATGCCTGGCGGACCGAAAACCCCTTTAGCCATGGTTAGGGGAACATAGAGTTTCAGCAGTGCCTCTTGCTCTGGTGAGGGCTTTATTAGCTCACGAACTGCCGGCGTATCAGGGAACACAGGGCTCCTTTCAAAGCTCATGGAAAGAAATGGAGGCTTCACGAATCCCTTTTCTATGTCCTTCTTTATTATGGAGGTGTTGTATAGGTAGCCAGTTATTTCGCCTTTGGCGGCAGCCAACCCTATATCCGCACCGCGGAAGCCGGCAACTATCTTGCCATCAAGTCCGAAGAATTCCAAAATCATGGCAGTACCACCCGCTGCTACGCTACCTGCCGATGAGATGCCGAATATTAACCCCTTCGCCTGCTTCAGGTCCTCCAAAGACTTGTAGGGTTGATTAATTCCAACCGAAAGCACACGTTCCTCCGGAGCATACTGTAGAAAATAGTTGAACTTCTTGGCGTCATACTGGACGCCAGGACTCCCCAAAAGTGCGTAACCGACCAAGTGCGCTCCCAGTTCACCTGTTCCTATGGTGAGCCCATCAGGTTTCGCACTATAGACTTGATTAATGGCCACCAGACCAATACCTCCAGGTTCATTCTTGACTATCATAGTCCCGCCGGTAACCTCATTCCAGTAAGCTGCGAGCAAGCGGGCACCGTAGTCAGTGCCCCCTCCCGCGGTGCTATTGGCCACTATGGTCACCGTGTGAGTCCGATAAAAATCGGCAGCGCTCACCGCTGTCGGCGCAGCCGTAGGTGTTGGCGTTGGCGCTGCTGTTACCGTGACTGTTGGTCCTGGGGCTGTTACCGTTGGCGCAGGAGCTGTTACCGTTGGTATCGGCGTCGATGTAGGTGCCGGCGCCTTAGCACAGGCACCGATGGTGAATGTTAAGCCCGAGACTAATATCACGAAAATCACTATCAGTTTCCGCATTTTAATCCTCCTGTCGCTTATTTTTGCCTTCTAAATGCTTGTCGCCCAGAACTTCCGGATGTTCACACATACTAACACTCCTCAAATGCTTTGTCAATAAATATAGCAAGCATCACTTGAATCGTTAAAACATTTCCAGTAATGAACTCAAAGCTTTAAAAATGGAGCGATTTACAGAAAACTCCACTGAATGCCCGTCAGCTTGCTGGCGGGATGAAAGTGGCCCCGTCCGTTCCCCTGGGAGGGGTCGCCAGATGCCCCCAGCTTGCTGGGGGGTTATTCACTTACAAGATAGGCGTTTGTAGTTGAATCGTGAACTGCACAGGTTATGCATTCAGCTTCGACGCCTGGCATTTGAACTAAACATGTCAACCGTTAGGCGGCGGATGTCACCTTTTTTTTGCGCTTGTCAGGCGAAACCTCTTGAAACTCGAGAAGCTGCACCTGCAGTTGTTTTTCTCAAAATGAAGCGATATGATATAGGACAATGATTGTGCCTTGATGCTTGGAGCAATGCACGGCAACTGGAAGTCTCCAGCCCACCGCAAATCCCGAGAAATGACTTAGATTCGATGAATATGACATTGAGTATCGACGTGACAGCAGGGAGCTTTTATGACGCCTCCTGTGTTGCTTAGCATCCTAGGTGCGCTGACCTTTGCTCTGGGTAGCATTTTTACCCGTCGGGCGGTGGTACGAGTTGCTGACCCGGCTGTTGGCGCCTTAATATCTGTTCCGCTCGCGATACCCTTTTTCGTACTCATTCTGGCCCTCATGGGAGATTTAGGCGACATTACCGGTTTTTCCTGGCAAGCTTTCGCTTGGCTGACTGCGGCGGGCATAGCTCATTTTGTCGTCGGACGTTCGTTTCAGTATAATCTCGTAAAGATGGTCGGGGCAAACCTTGCCTCGGTAATTAACCGATTTAGCTCTCTTTTCTCAGTGATTCTGGGCGTCACGGTGCTGGATGAGCCGTTTAGCTGGAGACTGGCGCTGGGGGTGTTCCTGATCCTTGTCGGCCTTGTAGCTACTACGATCAACCCGCAAAATAGCGACTTGAATATTTCCGCCATAACAGGCAAGGTATGGTTGATGGGTTTCCTTGTAGGCATAGCTTGGGGCATTAGCCCGATACTCATAAAAATCGGGCTCGGCGATTCCGGCTCACCGATAGCCGGGGCTCTCGTCTCATATGCCGGAGCGACCGTGGTAATGAGCGGCAGCCTGCTAAGTGAAAACAAGCGAACTAACATTAGCAGCACAAAAGGACTGGCATTACTCTTTTTCTGCTTAGCCGGCTTACTCAGTGCGACTGCGCAACTCCTGCGTTATGTAGCTCTGAGCACGGGGGCGGCCAGCGTGGTGCAGCCAGTTTTCTCCCTCAACCCCCTCTTTTTGCTGCTCCTTTCCTTTTTCTTCAATCGGAAACTTGAAGCCTTTGGACCAATGGTTATCATCGGGATATTTGCA
Organism: Chloroflexota bacterium; assembly: GCA_016202545.1. Classification (GTDB taxonomy): domain Bacteria; phylum Chloroflexota; class Dehalococcoidia; order Dehalococcoidales; family JACQON01; genus JACQON01. The sequence continues at coordinate 49,532 of JACQON010000016.1, read as the reverse complement.
GCGGTTGGCGGTACTATCCTGCTGGCTTAGATTTGGCCAGCCTTACGTACCGGCATTTGGTAAACGCCACGCTCGGTGTCTCGGGATAAGTCTGTATCTTTGATGTCCTTGAAGGTGATAAACTCACATATCTTAACATTAGGCGAGCACAGCGATGTAAAGGACTTCTTGCGTAGGCAGTCTAGTAAGGCCGTTTTGAGTGCACAATTAGTCATAAGGTTAAATTCCGGGAATAGCACGTTTATCATCCCGCCGGAGGGCGAGGAAAGAAATGAGAAAACAAAAAGCCTCCCATTTTGGGAGACCAAAAATGGACCAGGGGTGCCTATTAATAGTCCGAATTGCTGTTATTAGGTATCCACTTATTGACTACCATTATAAGAAGGCGCATAATACCCCGTATACGTAAAATAGAAGGGGCTCTTGCTACAAAATTATGATGAGACTCTTCAAAGATAACCTCTTCTTTCAGTTCTCGATAATCAGTTTGGTAGTGATGGTCGTCATTGCCGTGACTCTTATCACCGCCCTATCCAATTCAATTCGGTCGCAGGCTATCGATAATCTCACGAATGAAGCCAAAGCCGATGTCCAAAGACAGATTCTTCGGGAAATTACGTCTGCTGACCTTAGAAATCCGATGATTGGTGAGCGTTATGACCGGTTCGATAAGTTCGTGCAGGAATCAATAACCTCCGAGCAGACTGCCCGGGTAAAACTCTGGGCAAGAGATGGAACGGTAATCTACTCAAACGATACTGCATTAGTAGGGGAGAAATTCCCTGACAATGAAAACCTGCTTAAAGCACTGGATGGTAAAACCCCTATTGAGATTGAAGTGGCAGAAGACCCAGAAAACGCGCGTGAAAGATTTTTGGGTACCCTCATGGAGATATACACTCCTATCGTATTCCCCGGCACCACCGAACCGCAGGGTGTTCTTGAGATTTACCGGTATTACGAACCTACGGCAGTACAGATTGATCATCAGCGCAAAGAGATTATGCTATCAATTGCTATAGGGTTTGTGCTTTTGTATGGAGCTTTAGTCACCACGGTCTGGAGGAGCTGGAGAATAATTGTCGGGCAGCGAGAGGAGCGTAAACGGGCTGAAGAAGAACGGGAAAAGATACAGTTCCGACTCCGAGAATCACAGAAGATGGAGGCAATAGGACGGCTGGCAGGTGGAGTAGCGCACGACTTTAACAATGTGTTGACAGCAATTACCGTCGGTAGTGAGATGTTACTTGGTGACCTTAGCAGTGGCGACCCGAAACGCCAGGATGTTGAAGAGATACAAAAAGCCGCGGAAAGAGCAACCTCTCTGACACGACAACTACTTACTTTTAGCCGCCGACAGATGGTGGAAGTAAAGCTGCTGGATGTCAATTTCATCATCAGTGACATGGATAAGATGTTACGTCGTCTTATCGGCGAAGACGTCCAGCTAGACACTATGCTTGAGCCGAAGCTAAATTCTATTAAGGCTGACAATGGAAGTATTGAGCAGGTTATCATGAATATCGTAGTAAATGCCAGTGACGCTATGCCTGACGGAGGGAAAATCACTGTGAGGACGGAAAACGTAACCCTGAATGAGAAAGACATTGCCTTTATCGCTGAAGCGAAACCTGGTGACTTTGTTCGTCTTTCAATTACGGACACGGGTACCGGGATGGATAAGGAAACTATGGAGCATATCTTCGAACCTTTTTTTACCACTAAGGCTAAAGGGCAGGGAACCGGCCTCGGGTTATCTACTGTCTACGGGATTATCAAACAGATTGATGGGTGGGTCAATGTCTACAGCGAGCCGGGGCAAGGCACAACGTTCAGGGTCTACATTCCAGCTTTTCCCGACAGTTCAGAAGATAAAAATGAACTGACCAAAGAGTCCACTTCCTTAGAGGAACTACATGGTAATGGTGAACGTATTCTACTAGTTGAGGATGATGAGTCAATCCGTACCGTCACCCTGCGGTTACTTACTGAAAACGGATATCAAGTGTTACCAGCAGAATCCGCAGAGGAAGCAATGACCATCTTTGACCGAGAGGATGGTAATTTTCAACTGGTTCTCAGTGACGTTATTCTGCCCGGTCAATCAGGAGTTGTACTTGTGGGGCAACTCCTTACTCTACAACCTGCACTTCATATCATACTAAGCAGCGGCTACGCTGATGATAAAGCTCAGCTGTCCGTAATATTAGAGAAAGGATACCCCTTCATACAAAAACCTTATACCACTGAGAAATTACTTCGCAGCGTTAAAGAGAATATACTACGAACTGAAGAGAAGAATGACAATTGATTATTAGCGTAAGCGTCATTTGAGACACTTGGTATCAAGTCTATGAAAAAGATTTAGATTTCAGTGGGAGGTAGTCGCAATGACCGAGCAAGCCAAGTTAAGTAAAAAGAAGGTGTTGGTAGCAGATGATGACCCGTCAATAATCTATTCTGTAAAGAGGGTTTTAGGAAACAGCTATTCTGTAATCGAGGCAAGCAATGGGGAAGAGGCAGTGAACCTAAGTCAAAGGCATAAACCAGATATTATTTTGATGGATATGATGATGCCTAAAAAAGACGGCATTACCGCTTGCGCCGAAATTAAAGCGAACCAAACTACTAACGCAATCCCTATCGTCATGCTGACCGGCGTAGGCTACCAGCTTAATAAGGATCTCGCTGCCAGTACAGGTGCCAGTGGATATATAACTAAGCCATTCAAACCGCAGGAATTACTGGATACGATTAGTAACTTTATATAGAATCTTTGGCAAAGGGATAGCAACTATTAACACCAAGAAGAGATATTGAAGTGGCGGTAATCACAGTGCAACTTGTAAAGTAATTCAAATGCTTCAGGTAGACGCTACGAAACTTGAACCAGTGGTGTGCCGTTCACAATCTTCGCAAGAAGCTGGATAATCTGATAGCTTTTCGGCTTCAGGTCACATTCTAGTAAATTGTAATGCGAGGGTCACAAAAGTCCATTTTGTATGCTAATTAGCAGAAAGGCTGGGTATTCTCAGCATACTGATACCCAGCCTTTCCAGTAATGGTAGTAACGGTAAACCAGCTTTAGCTCTTCCCGATTCTGAACATCTTAGTACTACATACGGGGCACACACCCTGAGTTGCCGGCTTACCGTTCTTCATAGTTATGCTCCTGGTATTCCTTATTTCCCTCTTGGTGTGGCACTTCACGCAATATCCTTGCATCTGTTCACCTCCCTTCTGGGTGGGAACGATACACTATACCGACCAATTCTGTCAATAGCGAGAGCCTGTTTTGAAGCACAATTGCTTGCTTGTGCAGTGAAGAAGCCGCTGCTCATCACGGAACTAATCCCGGTAGCCGTGGTAAAACCAAAACCCAATGAATACGAGCAGGGCATTGAATCTACGGGCAATGCAATTATCTTTCCGGTTTTACTTCTGGGCGGGGCCTGTCCTCCAACCCAAAGGTGAAATCTGGTTTTGAAGAGCCTAGCTTCATTCAAGAGAGAGGTGCTCTGTAAAACTTCAAACAATCACGAAAGCTGACTGAGCGCGTATACCTCTGCACCATCTCCAGACTTTCCCATCGGCCTAGGTCCTTTATGGTCATGACGTCTAGCCCAGACTTTCTGAGCAAAGTGGCGAAAGTCCGCCGGAAAGTATGCGGATTACATGGAAGCCCGGTAGAAGCCCTAAGCCTTCTAAACATAGAGATTATACCCCACTGATTGAGTCCCCAGACGTTGCCAACAGGCACATACTGGCTTAACCATTCTCTAAGATATCGCTCAGATAGTTTCCCAAACGGGGCTAAGGCTTCTTTCCGACTCTTACCGATGACTCTGATGGTTCTAGTCTCCCAGTCAATATCCTGCAGCTTAATGTTGGTCAGTTCGGATAGCCTTAACCCACCGTCGGTAAATAGGGCGATTATGGCTTTATCTCGGACTTTGTCCACCCTGTCCAGCAGGGTGGACACCTGCTCGACGGTTAGGCTAGGCAGAATGAGCTTGGCTAGTCTTGGGGCTTTAACTTTCTTCATTGGGTTGGGCACATTGAAGGTCTCCTCACGCCAGTTATAGAAGGTTTTGATTACCCGGTAGTAGGCATGGCGGTTTCCGGGGTTATGGAACTGGAGTAAGAACTCCTCTATGTCCCTGCTTGTAGCTGTGTCGGCATTCAGGTCGTTGAGGAATCTGCTGAGTTTTACCCTATAGAAAAGCAGGCTTCCAGATGATGCTTCGCTTGCCTGCCTGGACTGCAGGAATTGAGCCAGATAATTCGTTTGTGTCTTTGTGTGTTGTATCCAAAAATGGAAAAGACTCTCAAGGAGTTTTTGAGACGGCGGGCATTTACCGTGCTTAACCTGGGAAATGTAAGATTTGCTTAGTTTACTTAACTCCGCAAGCTGTGATACACTTAAATTGTTAAGTAATTTGAGGCAGCTCTGAGGACTCATAAGCCTTTGGTCGTGGGTTCAAATCCCTCCGCTGCCACTGCGCGTCAAAGCATAATCAGCCGGCCGGGCTTTCAATCCCCTGCCGCAGGCATCGCCGAGCATCCCGGGAGCTCCTGGCAGAGACTTGCTTGCCATTACTATCGTGAAGGGAGGCATCAGAATGGCCGCTAAAGTAGTCGTCTATTCCACCCCAACCTGTCCCTACTGCAAGAGGGCGAAGGACTACCTCACTCGAAAAGGCATCGCTTACCAGGAGTTTAACGTGGCTGAGGACAGGGAAAAGGCCAGGGAGATGATAGAGAAATCGGGGCAAATGGGCGTGCCCGTAATCGTGGTTGACAACGACCTGGTAGTAGGTTTTGACCAGGCCAAGCTGGATAAGCTGCTGTTGAAGTAACACCGGCAGGATGACCCTGCCCGAGGGGAGTCATGCATGAGTTGATGATAATCGGCGCCGGTCCGGCAGGGCTGGCCGCCGCCGTGTATGCCGCCCGCAAGCGGCTCAAGGCATTGCTGGTCAGCGGTGATATTGGCGGACAGGTAAACCAGACCCTGGGCATCGAGAACTACCTGGGCTACCAGTTCATCGAGGGTGCCGAGCTTATCGCCAAATTCGAGAGCCAGGTAAGCCAGTTCCCCATCGACCAGAAAATCGGCACCAGGATTTCCCGACTGGGCGAGATTACCGATGGCTTTGAAGCCATATCCGAAACCGGCGACGGGTTTCAGGCCAGGGTGGTGCTCTTCGCTACCGGAAAGAGACCGAAGAAGCTGGGCGTGTCCGGAGAGGCGGAGTTCGCCGGCAAAGGGGTCTCCTACTGCGCTATCTGTGACGGCCCGGTCTTTGCCGGGCAGAGGGTGGCTATAGTGGGTGGGGGCAACTCGGCGGTGGGGGCGGCGCTGGACATGGTGAGAATCGCCGAGCACGTCGACCTGGTGTCACTGACCCCGCTTACTGCAGATATCATCCTCATTGAGAAGCTGGTGGAAGCCAGCAACGTAAGCGTGTACGCACAGTACCAGACCGAGAAGATATACGGCAATGCCTTTGTCAGCGGGATAGTGATAAAGGGCCTGGTCACTGGCGAGGAAAAGCGATTGGATGCCAGTGGGGTCTTCATCGAGATTGGCCTGGCGCCCAACTCCGAGCCGGTAAAGGACTTGATAGAGCTTAATAAGTGGGGCGAGGTGCCCGTTAGCTGCGCCAATGAAACGACCATGCCCGGACTTTATGCCGCCGGCGACGTTACCGATGTGCCTGAGAAACAAATCATCGTTGCCGCTGGCGAGGGTGCCAAGGCCGTTCTCCAGGCCCATCGCTATCTGCAACAGCTGGCAAAATAGCCGGCGCCCTGCATCCCGCTCCTTCCTGGCCCTGGGGGAATTCGCCTAAGTCTGCTTCCTATGATGGCCTATATCGCAGATTAGTCCGCTGGGGCAGGTCTCGCAATTCCCGCATTCAAGCTGCAGCGTGGTGTGAGTGATATTGAAATGACGGGACAGCTCCCGGTTAACCATATCCACAATTTCCCCGCTCGTGCTCACCCTCTGGTCTTCTATGATGAGATGAGCGCTCAGGGCATGTAAATTCGAGGTAATAGTCCAGATGTGGACGTCGTGGACATGTTTCACACCTGGAACGTTCTTGATTGTCTTTACCACCTTGTCCATCTCAACGTGCCCGGGCACCGTTTCCAGGAGGATGTCCACTGATTTCTTTACCAGGCCGATGGACCCCAGGAGTATCAGGACGGCAATCAAGACGGCGATGATGGGGTCGGCAACATACCAGCCGGTGACAGCCATGATGCCGGCGGCGGCAATCACGCCCACCGAAGACACGGTGTCTCCGATAACGTGCCACAGGGCGGCCCTTATGTTGAGGCTGCTGCTACCTGCCCGCCTCAGCACCAGCATCGCGGCGACATTGGCCACCAGGCCGATTGAAGCTATCAGCAGCATCAGCGAAGCCTGAACCTCGGGAGGCGCTGCGAACCGCTGATAGGCCTCATAGGCAATGTAGATGGCAAGCAGAGTCAGGGTGACGCCGTTGGCCAGGGCGGCCATGATTTCCACCCGGTGGTAGCCGTATGTCCTGGTCTCGGTGGCCGGTCTCCTGGCCATGATGATGGCGAATAAAGCCAGGCCCAGGGCCAGGGCGTCCACCAGCATATGCCCGGCGTCGCTGAGCAAGGCCAGGCTGTTGCTCAGAATGCCGCCGATGACCTCGGCCACCATTATCATCACGACGATGGCCAGGGCAATCTTTATTTGCCGGTCACCGGAAGGCGCCTGGTGACCGGCGTTATCATGATTATGCGCGTGCATTTTAATCCTGCTGTCTTCTTTAAGGCTCTCTTTACCATTTTACTGTTTGTTGCCGTCACCGGCAACTTTCGCGGGCGCGCCCGGCGATTAGGGTCAGCCGATAGCCTCCTTCGTTGACAGGCACTCGCGCTTGAACTAAAATCATATGAGCTATGACCAGTGACGAACTCCGCGCCGCATTTTTGCGCTTTTTTGAGGACAAGGGGCATAAAACCATCCCCAGTTCCTCTCTGATACCCCATGGCGACCCCACCCTGCTCCTCACCAGCGCCGGCATGGTGCAGTTCAAGCCTTACTTCACCGGCGAAGCCGTGCCGCCCAGCCCCCGCCTGGCGTCATGTCAGAAATGCTTCCGCACCACAGATATTGAAAAGGTGGGCGACCGCACTCACCTCACCTTTTTCGAGATGCTGGGCAACTTCAGCGTGGGCGATTACTTCAAGAAAGAGGCCATCGCCTGGGCGTGGGAGTTTGTGGTCCAGCGCCTGAAGCTTGCGCCGGAGCGCCTGTGGGCGACCATTTTCCTCGATGATGACCAGTCCTTTGCCCTGTGGCGGAGCATGGGTGTCCCCGAGGACAGGATTTTGAGATTTGGCGAGGAGGATAATTTCTGGGGCCCGGTGGGCAGTTCGGGGCCGTGTGGCCCGTGCAGCGAAATCCACTATGACTTTGGAGAGCAGTTTGGCTGCGGCCGGCCGTCCTGCCGCCCCAACTGCGACTGCGGGCGGTTTGCCGAGGTCTGGAACCTGGTGTTTACTCAATATTACCAGGATGAGCAGGGGAAGCGCACCCCGTTGCCGAAGCCAAACATCGATACCGGCATGGGACTGGAGAGGGCGGCTGCCGTAGTCCAGGGGAAGTCATCGGTCTATGATACCGACCTGTTTGCGGCATTGCTGGATGGCATCTCCGGGTTAGCCGGGAAGAAGTATGGCTCCGGCGATGACGCGGACAATGCCATGCGGGTGGTCGTTGAGCATGGCCGTGCCCTGACTTTCCTCATCGCTGATGGGGTGGTTCCCGGCAATGAGGGGCGGGGATACGTGCTGCGGCGGCTGCTGCGGCGTGCCGCTCTCTTCGGCAGAAGATTGGGGCTGGACAAGCCGTTCCTGACTGAGATTGCCGAAATCGCCGTCCAGCAAATGGGACATGTCTATCCTGAGCTGAGGCAGAGGCGGGAACTGGTCAGGAGAGTAGTCCAGCTTGAGGAGCAGAGGTTCGGCGAGACGCTCAGCACCGGACTGGGTCTGTTAGAGGGGATGATGACGGAGGCCGCTGCCAGGAAGGAGAGCGTGATTTCGGGCGTAGAGGCGTTTAAGCTCTATGACACCTATGGCTTCCCTGTCGAGCTGACCGGGGAAATCGCCGCTGAGCGCGGCTTTTCGGTGGATTCGGAGGGCTTTAAAGCGGAAATGGAAAAGCAGCGGCAGAGGGCGCGGGCAGTCCACAGGTTCGACCTGAAGGAATCGGCCAGGTTTGGCGCTGGACTTGACATAAGGGGAACTCCCTTTGTCGGCTATCATACTCTCAAGCATAGCTCTGTCATCCTTGGCCTTTTCCTGGGCGATGAGGCCGTGGGCGCAATATCGGTGGGGCAGGAGGCGGGTGTAGTCCTGGAGTCCACTCCCTTTTACGGGGAGATGGGAGGACAGGTGGGCGATACCGGCGAAATACGCGGTCCTAGCGGGCGTTTTCTGGTCACCAATACTATTCGGGTTCCTCCGGATAGTATCCTTCATCAGGGGAGCGTAGTTGAAGGCAGCCTGGCGGCGGGAGAAGAGGTGGAAGCGGTTGTGGACGGCGAGCGCAGGCTGGACATCGCCCGCAACCATACCGCCACCCATTTGCTCCAGTTCGCCCTGCGCCGGGTACTGGGCGAGCATGTCCAGCAGCGTGGCTCGGTGGTAGCCTCTGACCGGCTCAGGTTCGATTTCTCCCATCCAGGGGCGGTAACGGAGCGGGAGCTTCAGGAGGTGGGCCGGATTGTCAACGACGAGATTCGCCGGGACCTGAAGGTGTCCAGTGAAGAGATGCCTTACAGAAAGGCTATTGAGGAAGGTGTCATCGCCCTGTTTGAGGAAAAGTACGGTGAAACTGTCAGAGTGTTGAAAGTCGGCGAGCCGGCAATCAGCGCTGAGCTGTGTGGCGGCACTCATGTCGCCTCAACCGGCGAGATAGGTCTGCTATACATCGTCAGCGAGAGCAGCATCGGCGCCGGCCTGAGGCGTATCGAAGCGGTCACCGGCAGGGGCGCCGAGGACGTTATTGAGCGGCAGGTTTCCAGTCTGAAGAGAATCGCCCAGTCGGTAGGTGGCTCGGTGGAAGATGTCGAGGAGAAGGTGTCGGCGCTGGTGGCTGAGCTGGACAGGGAGCGCAAGCGGGCCGTGGCCTTGGAAAAAGAGGTCACCCGGAAGATGGCCGAGTCTTTGCATACCCAGGCGGAGATGGTCAACGGCGTGAAGGTGCTGGCGGCCAGGGTGCCGCCTTCCCGCCTTGAGGTATTGCGGGAGATGGGCGACTTGCTTCGAGAGCGGCTAAAGAGCGCCGTGATAGTCCTGGGCACGGTCTACGAAGATAAGCCCCTGTTCTTGGCGGCGGTGACCCCGGACCTGGTTGCCAGGGGCTATAACGCCGGAGCCATAGTAAAACAGGTTGCCAAAGTAGCCGGTGGCGGCGGCGGAGGCAAACCAGCGCTGGCCCAGGCTGGCGGTAAGTACAAGGACAAGCTGGACGAAGCCCTGGGACTGGTAAAGACCCTGATATGACGCTTGGAGGCGGATTATGCGCTGCTTAGGCCTTGATGTGGGTGATAGAAGAATCGGGGTAGCCATGAGCGACCCGGAGGGGATACTGGCCAGCCCGTTCAGCATAATCGACCGCACCGATGAAGCGGCGGATGTGGAGGCGATTTCAAGCATTGTCCGCCAGCGTGAGGTTGGCAAGGTCATCGTCGGCCTGCCGCGCTCTATGGATGGCAGCCTGGGCCATCAGGCGGAGAAGGTACAGGCGTTCGTGCGGAAGCTGGCCGAGCGCATCAATGTTCCGCTGGAGTTCAGGGACGAGCGCTTGACCACGGTTTCGGCCAGACGTATGATGCGGGAGTCCGGCGCTCGCAGGGATAAAGAAAAGGCCAGGGATGATGCTGCGGCCGCCGCCGTTATCCTGCAGGGCTACCTGGATGAGAAGAGGGAATATCCCGGAGACCTAGTCTAAGGCGGCTATGAGGGCACCTGTTGTAGTCAGGGACTATATCGAGGTATTGAAGCCGCGGGAGAGCGGCCTGCTCGCCTTTATCGGCGTCTGCGCCGCCATCGTTGCCGGCGACGGCCGCCTGTCCCTGGAGCTGCTGCCCATCGCCTTGACTATCCTGGTGGCCAGTGCCGGGGCCAACGGGCTGACCAACTACCTTGACCGCCATGTTGATGCCAGGATGCGGCGCACCCGGAACCGCGTTTTGCCCTCCCGGCGCATCTTCCCCCCGGAAAAGGTGCTGCCGATGAATATCATCCTGGTCACCGCCGGCCTGGCACTGGCCTGGCAGTGGCACTGGCTGGTGTTCGTATCTGACCTGGCCGGGACTATAGCCGCAGTTACATGGCGGAAGAAGGCGACCTGCGTTTTCCCCCAGGGAGTGGTGGCCGGTTGCGCTCCCGTGCTCATGGGCTGGTTTGCTGTCAGACCGGAGTTCGGCTGGGAGCTATTGCTTCTGTGCCTGCTTATCGTGGCCTGGCTGCCGCTTCATGTGTGGAGCGTCATGATTTCCAACCGGGAGGACTATCTTGGCGCCGGACTGGGCTTCTTTCCCCTGAACTGGAAGATTAAAGATGCGGTAAAGGTGCTGCTGGTCTTCTCCCTGGTGCTGTACGCTGCCTCGATGGCGCTCTACTTCATAGGCGGTTTTGCCTGGCTTTACCTGGGGTTGGCCAACGTGCTGGGTGCTCTGGTAATCTATGCCAGCGCCCGGCTTGTGATTACTGGCGCCAGCCGGGATGCGTGGCGGCTGTACAAGCTATCGGCGTTCCCGTACCTGGGCGTGCTCTTCCTCACCATGTACCTGGACCCCTGGCTAACGATATAAGGCGCGGAGATAGAATGGACTTTGCACTCAGCGACCAGGAGAAGATGCTGCAGGCGGTGGCAAAGGAGTTTGCCGTGAAATCGGTGCAGCCACGGGCGGCGGAGGTTGACCGCAGCGGGGAGTTTCCCGTCGACCTGGCTAGGGAGATGGGCAGGCGGGGATACTATGGGCTGCCCTATCCGTCCAGGTATGGTGGCAGCGGGGCCGCCTACCTGGGTCATGTCCTGGTGCTGGAGCAGGTGTGCCAGGCGTCAATGACGGCGGGCGCCATCATGGCCATAAACACCGTCCCCGAAGAGGCGGTCTTTATTTTTGGCAATGAGGAGCAAAAGGAGGCTTTCCTGGTGCCCCTGGCTCAGGGCAGGCTGCTGGGCGGCATCGCCTTTACCGAGGCTGAGACCGGCTCCGACCCCAAAGCCATCACCACCCTGGCCAGGAAAAGCGGCAGCGGCTATGTTATCACCGGGGAGAAGCACTTCGTTGCCATGGCGCCAGCGCTCAACCTGGTGCTGCTGTTCGCCAGGCGTGAAGGTGCCGGCCTGAATGCCTTTATCGTGGACACCTCCTCGCCGGGCTTTATCGTCCGCGCGCCATATGACACCATGGGTTTGAGGGGACTGGGCACCTCGGTGGTTGAGCTTGACGGGGTCTATGTGCCGCAGGAGAACCTGCTGGGGAAAGGGGGACAGGGCTTTGACATCTTGCTCCGGGTGATGAACCTGGCCAGGATGAGCGTTGCCGTCGAGGGAATCGCCGTGGCCCAGTCGGCGCTGGAGCTGTCGCTTGAGTATGCCAGGCAGAGAAAGGCGCTGGGCAAGCCTATTGCCGAGATGCCCTCCATTCAGTGGCACCTGGCTGAGATGGCGGCCAGGATAGAAGCCGGCAGGTGGCTGGCGTACCGGACGGCTTTCTTGCGCGACCAGGGCCAGGACATCGGCTATGAATCCTCGGTGGCCAAGCTGTTTGCCTCCCAGACGGCGGTTGAGGTGACCCGGATGGCGATGCAGGTCCATGGCTCCTACGGCACGACCAGGGCTATGCCTGTGGAGCGGCTGTACCGGGATGCCAAGATGACCGAGATATATGTGGGCGTCTCTGAAATACAGCGGAGCATCATCGCCGGCCATCTGCTGGGGAAGCGGCGGAGTAAATGAGCGCCGATTTTCAGGTAGTCCATACTTGTCGGGGAAGCAAAGCCCGGGCCGGGGAGCTGCACACGCCGCATGGTATGGTGCCCACGCCGGTATTCCTGCCTGTGGGCAGCCAGGCTACGGTCAAGACGCTGACTCCCGATGAGCTTAAAGGTATCGGCGTCACTATGGTGCTGGCCAATACTTACCACCTTTACCTCAGGCCGGGTGTTCAAGTGATTGAAAGGATGGGCGGCCTGCACAGGTTCATGGGCTGGGACGGGGCCATCCTTACCGATAGCGGCGGCTACCAGGTGTTCAGCCTGGCCCCGTTGCGCCAGGTCACCGATGAGGGGGTGGTGTTCCGCTCCCATATTGATGGGAGCCAGCACTTTATCACTCCTGAGCTGGCCGTCCAGTTTCAGGAGGCCCTCGGCGCCGACGTCATCATGGTACTTGACGAGTGCCCGGCCCATGATGACAGCTTTGACCGGGTGCAGGAAGCCACGCGCCGGACGCATCGGTGGGCGGAGAGATGTAAGCAAGCCCACCGGCGGCCTGACCAGGCACTGTACGCCATTGTGCAGGGTGGCATGTTCCCCCGGCTCAGGCAGGAGTCGGCTAGATACCTCGCCTCGCTGGGGTTCTCTGGCTATGCCGTCGGCGGACTGAGCCTGGGTGAGCCGAAGCAGGTGACCCTGGCTATGGTAGAGGAGACGGTAGCCCTGCTGCCGGAAGACAAGCCGCGGTATCTTATGGGAGTGGGCTCGCCGGAGGACCTGGTGGAGGGGGTGGCCAGGGGCATTGATATATTCGACTGTGCCCTGCCTACCCGCGTGGCCCGAAACGGCGCCCTGTTCACCTGGCAGGGCAGGGTCAACATCAGAAATGCCGCTTATAGCCAGGTGGACGGACCGGCAGTGCCGGGCTGTGACTGCTATACCTGCCGCACCTTTTCGGCAGCCTATGTGAACCACCTGTTCAACTGCCAGGAGCTTCTTGCCTACAGGCTGGCCACAATCCATAACCTGAGCTTCATAAGCGGACTGATGCGCAAGATAAGAAGCGTCATCCTCGATGGCGCCTTTAAGTCTTTCAGAGAGGATTTCATGGCCGCCTACCGGCCCACTGATGAGCAGGTGCGGCTCAGCCAGAAGCAGAAGTGGCTGAGGTCACGGGGCGGCATTGTTCAATAAGGGGACTATGGATGAATCCCCATGTTGCGGAGGCGCCCGGCGATAAGCCTGGCGTCGCTGACTATGCCGTCGATGATTTCCTTCACGCTGGGTATGTCATGAATCAGCCCGACGGCCTGGCCGATGCTTATGACTGCGTCGTTGACGTCTCCGCTGGTGTAGCTCTGCCGGCTCCTCTGGCCGCTTATCAGGGGCAGCAGCTCTTCTAGCGTGGCACCTTTTTCTTCCATTTCCAGTATTTTTAGCGAGAAGCCGGTCTTCATCACCCTGGCGGCATTCTTTATCGAGCGCTCGATTATGAGGGTGTCCGTTTCCACGGCCGAGAGTATCCATTCCTTGATTTTGGGGTGAAGGTGGCACTCCTGGCTGGCCAGGAAGCGGGTGCCCATGAGCACGCCCTCGGCACCCAGTGCCAGTGCGGCGATGAAACCCCTGGCATCGGCGATTCCCCCGGCGGCGATGACCGGGACCTTGATGGTCTCAGCGGCTAGGGGGATGCGGACCAGCGAGGCCACGTCTTCCATGCCCGGGTGACCGCCGGCCTCGAAGCTCTGGATGGTTACCGCATCCGCCCCCACCCGCTCCCCGGTACTGATGTCCCTTATCCTGGTGGCCCGGTGGATTACCTTCACCCCGGCGTCCTTGAGCAGCTTCATATACGGCTCCGGGCTTCGCCCAGAGGTCTCAATGATGCCTACCCCTTCTTCAATGGCGGCGCTGAAGTAGTCTTCGTACCTCACCGGCCGCGCTGTCGGCAGCAGGGTGACGTTCACGGCGAAGGGTTTATCGGTCATGGCCCTGGTCTTCCTGACCTCCTGCTGGAGCTCATCCGGCGTGGGGAAGGTGAGCGCGGAGAGGATGCCCAGTCCCCCGGCGTTGGACACCGCCGATGCCAGCTCTGCCCTTGCCTTCCACTGTATCGGCCCCTGGAGTATGGGGTACTCTATGCCGAACATCTCGGTTACCCTGGTCTTGAACATGAAACGGCCTCCTCGCGAAAAGACGGTGGTTGATAAAGTCGGTGGTGCTTTATCCCACCTCTTTATCTATCCACTCCAGATAATCGGAGTTGCCGCCGATGATGGGCAGGGCGATTATCTCCGGGACGTCGTAGCTGTGGGTTTCCTTGACCAGCCTGGTCACTTCGTCCAGCAGGGAGGCCTTTGTCTTCACGATGAGCAGGCTCTCCCGGGCTGATTCCAATGCACCCTGCCACCAGAAATGAGAGCCGACCGCGGGCATGATGTTTACGCAGGCTGCCTTTCTGCGCTCCAGCAATATCGTGGATATGCGCTGCGCTTCCTCTTCGCCGGCGGTGGTAATAAACAAGACTGCGAATTTCTCGTCCTGCTTCATCCTGCCTCTCCGTTTCCCTTGTTTCTCTCCAGCGTGGAGTCGTTTCCATTATAGCCGACTGTCTTCTTATCCTCTACCTTTTTCTGGTGGGGATGGCTTGCCCTCTGGTTATCCGCTTAGCAAAGGCTTTGCTTCTTCAGCGAAGAACTTTCTTTTGAAGTACAGCGCCAGGTTGGTAAGGTTGATGAGCACCGGCACTTCAATCAGAGGGCCGACAACGGCGGCGAAGGCCTGCCCGGAGCCAATGCCGAATACTGCCACTGCCACCGCGATGGCCAACTCAAAGTTGTTGCTGGCAGCGGTGAAAGCGATGCTGGTGGTCCTGGGGTAGTCGGCGCCTATTTTCTTGCCCATGTAAAACGAGACCAGGAACATGACCACGAAGTAGATGAGCAGCGGGATGGCGATGCGGATGACATGGAGCGGCAGCTGGACGATTATCTCGCCCTTGAGGGAGAACATCACTACAATGGTGAACAGGAGCGCGCCCAGGGTGATGGGGCTTATCCTGGGGATGAATTTATCGTCATACCACTCCCGGCCCTTCGCCTTTATCAGGGCAAAGCGGGTGAGCATGCCGCCGAAGAAGGGGATGCCGAGATATATAAAGACGCTCTGCGCAATTTGGCCGATGGTGACCTCGACTACCTGGCCTTGCAGCCCGAAAAAGCCGGGCAGCACGGTGATGAAGACATAGGCATATACCGAGAAGAGCAAAATCTGAAATATGGAGTTGAGGGCCACCAGGCCGGCGGCGTATTCCTGGTCGCCCCGGGCCAGCTCATTCCAGACGATGACCATGGCGATGCAGCGGGCCAGTCCTATCAGTATCAGCCCGACCATATAATCGGGGTAGGCACGCAGGAAGACGATGGCCAGGAGGAACATGAGCACCGGGCCGACGAGCCAGTTCTGGACCAGGGAGAGCCCCAGCACCCCGTAGTTGCGGAATACGTGGCTTAGCTCTTCATACCTTACCTTGGCCAGCGGCGGGTACATCATCAGGATTAGCCCGATGGCGATGGGAATGGAGGTAGTGTCTATCTGGAAGAAGCCAATAAAATCAGCAACCTGAGGCACAAGGTAGCCCAGCCCTACTCCAAAGCCCATAGCCAGGAATATCCACAGTGTCAAAAAGCGGTCCAGCACCGCAAGGCGGCGGATGACCAACGGATGTTCTCTCCAGCTTTTCGGCGACCTGCCGGTATCCTTTAGGTGCAACCGGGGCCTACCCGTTTCGCCTTTTTCAGACGCTCCCGGTCGAGCCTGGTCGCATCGGTATCCTGGAGCGCCTTGGTGACGGCTTCCACCATATCGGATAGGTAGTCTTTCATTCCCTCCTTATCTATCGAATAGAAAGACCACAAGCCGTCTTTCCTGAGTTTGAGAAAGCCGGCGTCATATAGTGCGTTCAAGTTACGGGATGCCCTCGTCTGGGATATATCCAGCGCCTGCATTATCTCGCAGACACAACACTCATGCTGCAGTAAGACATTCAATATCCTGAGCCGGGTCCCGTCGGACAGGGCTTTGAAAGCCTTGACTGTGTCTCTCATGTATTTCCTTATATGCGCATCTACGGTTATATATTACCATGCCCATATAGCCCTGTAAAACTCAAGTGCTGCGTTTTGGGGATAATTGATAGTCCGGGCTTGGGATTCCGGCCTGACTTAAATGGCTGCGCCTGTTTCCCGCCAGCGCTCGGTGCTACTCTTTCTCTCCGAAAGACTTCAGGAACGCTTCGGGAATTTGGGGCACCTGGGCGTTTAGCCACCTTCGAAGACAGGTGAGAGAGCAGAAGGTATAGTGGTCAACGGATTCAAGCCCCTGCCAGTGGGACAGCATGAGCCACCCGCTGAGTGCCATGCAGGGGGGCTCTTCCGGAGTGAATTCCACTCTCTTGTCACATGAGTGGCAGGTAAAGCATTCTTTTTGCATCTCAGTCACCCCCTGCCGTGGAGCACTTGGGCCGGTTTCTACACCGGCACCTTTGCTGCCTTCAACCATGATGTTAATACCTGTGCTGACCGTTGTCAATCCGTAAACACCGAAGTTGAAGGGCATGTGGCTATAAGCTATAATCAGCCATAGACCACTGCCTTTGCTTAAGGGGGATAATAGTGCTCAAGACCCGTAGCTGTGGAGAACTGAACGCCGAAGACGTAGGCTCCAGGGTGACCCTGGCCGGGTGGGTTGACCGGCGCCGTGACCATGGCGGGCTGATATTCATTGACCTCAGAGACAGAGAGGGCGTTGTCCAGGTGGTCTTCAACCCGGAGCTATCCACACAGTGCCACGAAGTGGCCAGCCAGGTCCGCAGTGAATACGTGGTCAGGGTCAGTGGTGAGGTTGCCCGCCGTCCCCCGGGGACGGAGAATACCAAGCTGCCTACCGGCGAGGTTGAGGTCATCGCCGACGACGTGGAGATACTTAACCAGTCAAAGACGCCGCCCTTTTACATAAATGAGGATGCCGAAGTAGAGGAAAGCCTTCGCCTCAAGTACCGCTATCTTGACCTGCGCCGGGAGCGGATGAAGCAAAATCTGCTCCTTCGCCACCGAGCGGTGAAGTTCATGCGCGATTTCCTGGATGCCAGGGGATTTATTGAGATAGAGACGCCCATTCTTATCAAGAGCACCCCTGAGGGGGCCCGTGATTACCTGGTGCCCAGCCGTGTTTATCCCGGCAAGTTCTATGCGCTGCCCCAGTCTCCTCAGCAGCTCAAGCAGCTATTGATGGTGGCCGGCATGGAGAGATACTTCCAGATAGCCAAGTGCTTTCGTGATGAAGATACCCGCGCCGACCGTCAGCCTGAGTTCACCCAGCTTGACCTGGAGATGAGCTTCATTGAGAAGGAGGACATCCTGAACCTGATGGAGGAGCTGTTTATCTCCCTGGTGGAGGCGCTTAAGATTGGGAAGCGGGTGACAAAGCCCTTCCTCCGCCTTACCTATGCTGACGCCATGGAGCGCTACGGCACGGACAAACCTGACCTGCGCTTCGGTCTGGAGATAGCAGACCTGACCGATATCGCCGTTCAGACTGATTTCTCCGTCTTTCGCTCCGCCATCGCCCAGGGGGGGGAGGTAAAGGGCATATGTGCTCCCGGTCAGCTCGGCCTTACCCGTCACCAGTTGGAGGAGATGAGGCAGGTGGCGCAGACAGCCGGCGCCAGGGGCCTGTTGACCATATCACTTGGCGACACCGGCGGCAGCCTCTCTGACCTGACCATGGACATGGTTAAGTCGGTGGCGGCCAAGTTCCTGTCCCTGGACCAGGTCAGGAGTATGGCTGAACGCCTGGGGGCGAAGCCGGGAGACATTCTCCTCATCGTCGCCGATAAACCAGAGGTGGCCAGCACGACACTGGGAGAGCTGCGCCGGGAGATAGGACGCCGCTTTAAGCTGGCCGACCCGGATATGCTCGCCTTTGCCTATGTCTGCGATTTTCCGCTGCTCAGGTGGGATGGGGAGCTGGGGAGGTGGCAGTCAGAGCATCACCCCTTCACCGCTCCCAGGCCGGAGGATATGCCTCTACTGGACACCGCGCCGGAAAAGGTGCGGGGTGAGCACTATGACCTGGTATGTAACGGTTATGAAGTAGGCGGCGGCAGCCTGAGAATCCATGTCGCTGAGCTTCAGAGGAAGGTGTTCAGGCTGCTGGGCTATAGCGATGCCGACAGCGCGGAGCGTTTCGGGCATTTGCTGGAGGCGTTCGAGTACGGCGCCCCGCCTCATGGCGGCATAGCGATAGGCATTGACCGTTTGGTGATGCTGCTGGCGGGGGAGGAAACCATAAGGGAGGTCATCGCCTTTCCCAAGAATCAAAGCGCCGTGGACATGACGTTTAACGCGCCTTCGCCGGTTGCCAGAGAGCAGCTAGCCGAGCTGCACCTCCGTGTCGAAGAAGAGTAGCCTATGGTTGACATAAGCGAAGTGGCTGAGAACATATACATGATTGACAACCGTCTATACTCCATACCGGAGTTCGGCTCGACGTATCTCCTCGATGAGGACAGGAAGGCGCTGGTTGACCCTGGCCCGGCAACATCGGCCAGTGTTGTCCTCGATGGCATAAGACAGGCAGGCTTCAGGCCTGAAGATATCGCCTATATAATCGTCACTCATATCCATCTGGACCATGCCGGAGGCGCCGGCGTCCTGCTCAGGGATATGCCTCGTGCCAGGGTGGTCGTCCATCACCGGGGTGCCCGTCACCTGGTTGACCCGTCGAAGCTAATCAGCAGTGTGATAGAGACCCAGGGCGAACAGGCTATGGTCAGAAACGGTCCGGTGGTAGCAATCGAGGAAAGCACAGTGCAGTCCGTGTTTGACGGCGATACCCTCAAGCTCGGCGACGGGCAGGTCTTGAGTGTCATCGATGCCCCGGGGCATGTCTCGCATGAGCTGTGTATATTTGAGAGCCGGAACCGGGGGGTGTTTGTCGGGGACGCGGTCGGCAATTTCGTCGCCGGCAGGGGGATTCTGGTGCCCATTACTCCGCCTTCCAGCTTTGACCTGGAGCTATACGTGAGTACGCTGCAGCGCCTGATGAAGCTGGATGCCGCCATCATCTATTTCTCCCATTTTGGCACCAGCCGGAGAGTCAAGGAAGAGCTGGAGATGGCGGCAAAAGAGCTTCGGGACAGAGAGGCTATCGTGAACGAGGCGGCAAGCGAAGACGCTCTTGACCGGGCTGCGGAGAGGATAATAGCTCATGCCCGCCGGCAGTTGGAGCCAATCAGGGAGGAGATGCCGTCTCTCTACGATTACTGGGCCGATGCCTCTATACCTATGTCGGCTGCCGGGCACATGAAATATTATCGAGAGCGGCACAATGCTTGAAAGAACGGAGCAGTAGTGATGAAGGTAGCCAGGGAGAAAACGGAGAACCGCCAGGTGTTTCTGACCGTGGAGATGGAGCCGGCAGAGATGGAGGCAGCGCTGGAGAAGTCCTACCGGCGCCTGGTCAAGAAAACGGACGTCCCCGGTTTCCGCAAGGGCATGGTGCCGCGGGCGATTCTTGAGCGCCACATAGGGAGGAAGAGGCTGGTTGAAGATGCCTTGAGGGCGCTGATTCCTGATGCCTGCGAGAAGGCCATCAAGGAGCAGGAAATCGAGGCTTTCTCCCAGCCAGAGGTCGAGATAACCCAGACTGACCCGGCGGTGTTCAAGGTTACGGTGCCGCTGCCGCCGCTGGTGACGCTGGGAGACTACCGGAATATTCAGGTGGCGCCGCCACCGGTGGAGTTCAGCGAGGACAGCGTGGCTGCTGCCCTGGAAGTTTTGCGCCACCGGCATGCTACCTGGGAGCCGGTGGAGCGCCCGCTGGAATTCGGCGATATGGCGGTACTGGATGTCACCGGGGAAGTTGAAGGTAAACCGTTCGCCGACCAGGAGGGGGTGCAGTTCCATGTCCACCAGGACTCGCCTATACCGGGATTCGCCGAGCAACTGGCGGGAATGAAGAGAGATGAGGTCAAGGAATTCAAGCTCCATCTTCCCGAGGACTATCCTGACGGCGCGGCAGCCGGAAAGGAAACATCATTCAAGGTGGAGGTCAAGGAAATAAAGCAGGAGAAACATCCTGAGTTGAATGATGATTTTGCCAGGCAGGTCGACCCCGATATCGAGACCCTGGAGTTGCTTCGTGAGCGCGTTTCTGCTAATTTAAAAATGCGGGCTGAAGAAAATGCCAGGATGAAGTTTGAGGAGCAGGTGATTGAAGCTGTGGTCGGCGTCAGTCAACTGGAGTTCCCGCCGGTCCTGGTGGAAGATGAGATAGAACACCTACTAAAAGAGCAGGTGCGGGGGGTGCGCGGAGGCCTGGAAGACTACCTCCGCAGCGTTGGCAAGACGGAAGCAGAGCTTCGTGAGGAGTTGCGCCCGCTGGCGACAAAGAGGGTTTCCGGCTCGCTGGTGCTGGGTAGAATTGCTCAGGAGGAGAAGATAGAGGTGGGCGATTCCGAGGTGGATGCCGAGATTGAAAGGATGACCAAAGACATCACCGACAACAAAGATAAGCTGCAGGAGTTTCTTAACGTTCCCCAGAGGCGGGATTCAATCAGGCAGATGCTGGTCACCCGGAAAACGGTGCAGCATCTGGCGGAGATGGCCAGGGCTTCAGCGACACAGGCGTGAGTATTGACACTTAAAAGGAGGGATAGAGATGAGTATCAGTCCAATGAACGTCATACCCATGGTAATCGAAAGCGGGGCCAGGGGAGAGCGGGCTTTTGATATTTACTCCCTCTTGTTGAGAGAGCGTATCGTCATGCTGGGCATGCCTATCAATGACCAGGTAGCCAACCTCATCGTCGCCCAGCTTCTTTATCTGGAGCGCGAGGACCCGGACAAAGATATAAGTCTTTACATTCATTGCCCTGGCGGCATCATTTCCGCCGGCCTTGCCATCTATGATACTATGCAGCTGATAAAGCCCGATGTGTCCACTATCTGCGTTGGACTGGCAGCGAGCATGGGTACGGTGCTCCTCTGCGCCGGGGCCAAGGGCAAGCGCTATGCCCTGCCAAATTCGACTATACACCTGCACCAGGCCTTTGGCGGCGCTCAGGGGCAGGCGGCCGATATTGAAATCGCCGCCCGCGAGATTATGCGAATACAGGATATTATCCGCAATATTCTGGCCAATCACACCGGTCAGCCTCTGGAAAAGATAATCCATGATACTGACCGGGACTTCTATCTCAATCCTGACCAGGCGGTGGAGTACGGCATCGTTGACGAGATACTGACCAAGCAGCCCAAAAAGGCTTAGTCAGCGACTACGGTTGCTTTGAGTAGAGTTCCTGATAACGTTGGGTCAGCTCACCGAGAGTGGGGAGGCCTTGTCTTGCTCCCACCCTGGTGATGGAAAAGCGGGCCACGATGTCACCCAGGCGGCCGCACTCCAGGGGGCCCTTGCCTGCAAGCAGGCCATAGATAAAGCCAGCGGCGAAGGCATCGCCGGCGCCAACTGTATCTGAAGCAGATATGATGCTCTTGTCGTTAGGCTTAACTACATATTCCCCATCGGCGGTTCTGATATAGCTGGTTGCCATGACAGTTTTGTAGCTTGTCCCTTCTCCCAGGGTGACCACAACAATGTGGCAGCCCAGGTCAAGACAGCGCTTAGCACCGGAATTGAAATCCCTGCCAGTCAACTCCTTTATTTCACTCTCGTTTATGAATAAGACATAGGTCTTAGCTAATATCGGAGTCAGGGTTGGAAGCCCTTTGGAAGCATACAATGCTCCCGGGGAAAAACTAACTTTGACCGAAGAGTCCAGCTTGGCTATCAGTTCCAGTAGAACGTCCAGTTGAGGGTCATCAGCGAATGAAGATACATGGAGTATTTTGGCCTGGTTCAAATAATCTAAGTCTATATCATTTATCGCCAGCAGGCTGTTGGCCGTGGCCGGAGATACCATGATTTTGCGGAAATTGAGCTTGTCGCTAAAACACCGTGCTGAGCCCGTTTTTGCGCCTGGTATTACCTTGATTTGGCTTGTGTCCACACCCGCTTTCGCAAAGTCCTGAAGCAATAGCTTGCCCCCATCGTCATCGCCGACGACACCAACGAAGCCGGTCTTTATGCCGAACTTGGCCAGGCCATAGATAGTATTAGCCGCTGAGCCACCTGGGAAACGGCCCAAAAATTTCGGTTTTGCCTCTCTGTATCTGGAGATGCCTTCCACTTGCTCCTGGTGTGCTGTCTCTCCGTCTCCCAGAATGCGTTCTACCTGATATATAAGGTCTACGTTCAGCGCGCCCAGCCCGGCTACTTCAATACTGTTCAATTAAGTCCTACCCCTTTCTCTTTACAAATGAATCTGGCTCTCCAGGCTAACGCGGTGCAGCGAACACTGGTGGGAGGGGGTTAAGAATTCGCCTAGCCCGGCAGTTGACCGATGCGCCGAAAACGGGGACAGTTCGTAACCCACAGTCTATGTCTGATTATAAACCCGCAAGAAGTCCTCTCTTGGTATTCCTGCTTTAGTGCAGATTGTCCGCAACGTCGAACTCTTGATTCTCGGGTGACCAGGCATTGTCAGAGGCGTTTTACCCCCGTCTCGGCGATAAACGCATCGAGAACAGGTGGCTCCAATTCCAGCATTTCGTTGCCGAAGGTCTCAATATGAAACCGGATAGCCGATTTTACATCTGCCAGGGCTTGCTCGTAGGTATCCCCCTGGCCGACTACAACACCCTTTAAGCTCAGGGGATAAGCCACATACCCGTCAGGGGTCTTTTCCAGCACAATCTTAAATTGGCTGACCATAAAACACTCCTCCCTTAGCGTCCCTATTATAGCAGATTTCATTAAGGCGGCTGGTAAAAGCGTACCGTCCACTAACGGGGCGGAGAAGGCTGGTCAGGCCTCGCGTCGCCTATAGCCCGGTATATTCCAGCGATAACTTCAATAACTTGCTTTCTCAATACCTGTATGCCGAAAATCATCGCCAATATTACAGCAGCGCTAACGCTGCTTAAAAAGATAACGACATCAGCGCGGGGAGACCCCGGTTGGAGCTTACAAATGACAAAAGCGAGTATTGGGGCAAGAAGAGTGGCCAAAATGACTGATTGGTTCATGGCGCAGACGTCTTGTCGTCTGGCAATCCAATTCCGAACGTACTCTTGGGTACGAACTGAAGTCCTCTTGCTCAATGCAGTAAGAAGAAGGGTGTTGGCTTCATTGAGACGCTCATCACGATTATCAGGCGGCATAGCTCCGGGGAAGCCGATTGATGTAATGCCAGCCATATCCATCGCTGCTCCATGGTAGCCCAGCCATCCTCGCAAGTGTCGGCAATTCCATAGGCAACGCCTCCAGCTTAAGTAGACGGCCTGACTGACAATTGATATGATGTATCCTATCGGCAAGGACACGGCTATGAAGGCGGCTATCAGGCCCGGGTTGTCCAGTATATTATTTGTGTGCGGGGAAAAGGCATATGTCCAGCCCGCCATAAGGCCAACAAAATAGAAACCAGGAATACCATATCGTTCAAACCAGTTCACTCAGTCCTCCTAAAGATTGCCCCCCCCTTATGGCCTTCCCATTATAAAACAGGCTTACTTGCAGATTGCAGGTTCGATTTACCTATTCACCCCCGAATCGGACTCTAACCGCCGTCGAACATGAAACTTGTCGGGCGGCATCTTTCGAATTTATCCTAATTTGCCCGCCTCTTCCCTGACCAGCCGTCTTATCCCTTTATGAATCTCGATGACATCAGCTATGTCTTTTCTGCCTGACAGCCAGTGGAAGTGGCCCCGGTCGCCGCTGCCGCCGGTTTTCTCCTTTTGCCGGACTATTTTTTCCGCTTCCTTCCGGTAGCCCTTTCTCCATGATTGCAACACCTCGGCCAGGTCGCTGATGAACGTGGAGGCCAGGCCCATGGTGGCGTAGGGCAGGGCGTATTCGTTGGCGTTGAAGGCGACCGCCAGCCCTCCGTTCGTTTCCACCTCCTGGAGCATCCTGAAGTCGGTGATGCTATCGCCCACCACCACCCAGTTGGACAGCGGCTGGCCGTGAGCATCGGCAAATCCCTTCAGGGCCGCCACTTTGCGCCGCCCGCCCACCGGCTTTATCTCCTTTAGCGCCGGCCCCAGGTTTGTCTCCGGCAGCTTCTTCCAGAAAAACTCGTCCAGGATGTATTTGAGCCTGTCATCGTCGGCCACCGGGTGCAGGGCCAGGATTTCTTTCTCAACCTGCTCCGCCAGGGCAATGTCCGTCTTATCCAAGTCCCCTCTCAGCTTGCGGAGGGGGAACGGGGTGCAGGCCACGTAATGGGCATAAATGCCTAGCTTGTGGGTGAGATGAATGGCGTATTGCTCGTAGGTGGTGGTGATGCAGAACACCTTCCAACCATCGTACTGGAGCTGGACGATGAGCTTCTGGGCGCCTCCGGTGAAGCGGGCCTGAGCGGCCAGGCCGGCAATATGGTCTTCCGTGATATTGTGGAGCATAAGGAAGGGGACTATCAGCGCCAGGGTATCGCCGGGCTCGTAGTCCGCTCTCTCTTCCAGGGTGAGAAGGTCGTCATAGCGGCTGATGAGCTCAAAGACCCGGTCGCCGCCGGGGAAGAGCTTCATCAGCTCGTAGGCGTTGTCCTGAGGCGATAGCGGCCCTTCAAGGTCAAAGCAGATAAAGTTGTTCTTCATCCCTCGTTTCCTCTCCGGCGAGTGTGCTGTATCAGGCCATTCGTCCTACCAGTCTCTTGTCAGGTTAATTACTGTACCCAATACGATTTCAGCACATAGTCCTGCTTATTGACGACCTCATCCCCTTTTCACTCTGACGATAATCGGAACGAGTGTCCCCTTCTCCTTAAAGGAGAAGGGGAAGAGATTTTAGAGAGGGGGCACTGCCCCCTCTCTTTTCTTAACTCCCCCTTCCCATTGGGAAGGGGGTCAGAGGGATGGGCATTCGACTTAACACCGCCGTTGAATTAGAGTAATCCTATTTCTCCTGACGCCGAATATTCACCTATTTACCTGACGCAACACTAGCTCATCTATGTCCTGGCTCAGGTCATAGCCGCTGAGGGGCTTCGCGGTGGCATCAACCATCCGTTTATCCCGGGTTATCCTGATTTTGCCCTGGCTGAAGGCCTTCAGGGTGGATATTATCAGCGGGAATTCTCTGGCCAGGCCGTGCTCCCGGATGAGCCTGAACAGGCGGTTATTCTCGCCCTGCTGCTTTTTGACTTCCGCGACAGGCGTCGCCTCTATTTCCTTCCAGTGCTTATCAAAGGGCTCGCCGGTGATGGGAAAGGTGCAATAGGTCGCCACGGGCCCCTTATCAAGCTCCGGGGTGACCAGGTGCATCATCACCCCTGTCCGCTGTGCCCGGCTTTCTATCAGCTGCCAGATTACCTTTTGCCAGCTTCCGGCAGGCCCGCCCGGTGCCGCCGGGTGCAGGTTGAGCATGTCGTATCTCCGGCACATCTCCTCGCCGACAATCAGCATGTAGCCGGCCAGGACACAGAGGTCGGGATGAAAGCCGTGCAGCCTTTTCATCACCTGCCGGTCGTATGCCAGCCGCCACCGAGGTGAAGCCGTTTCGCCCTGTTTGAACCTGTGGGAGGAAAAACAAATGAGGGGCAGCCGAAGGTCTTTGACCAGCTTGAAGAACAGGTCGCTTTCTTCCGCTTCACCGGGCTCACGGTTGCTGAAGACGAAGGCTATCTCGGCCTCTATTTCACCCAGCGCTATCTTGCTGTGTACCGCTGTCAGCAGGTCACGGGCTGCCCTGTCTCTGCCTGTGGAAAACCAGCCAAGCTGGTACATTGTGTCTCCGTCGCCCACGGCTACAGTCGTTTCTTTAGCCTTGCCCACAGGCTGTTGAAGTGGGCCAGGGGGCCGGTCTTGCGTCCGAACACCCTGCCCTGTTTCAGAGCCTGAAGGAAATCGTCCTTGCCGGTGAATTCAGGCATCTCAACATACGCCCTGCCGATTTCGCCGGCGGTATGGGCGTCGCTGCCGGCGCTTTGAGCCAGGCCATACTTCCGGGCAAAGTCCCCGGCCCTTACCGAGCTTTTCAGGGAGGGGCTTCGCGAGTTAAACGTCTCCACGATGTCAATCTGTCTGGCCACTTCCTCCAGCATGTCGCCGTCCAGGCTGATTCGCCTCAGCACATCAAATGGGTGGGGGATGCATATCAGGCCGTCCTGCTCACGGATGCGGGATATGGCCTGGTCAATAGATATGTTACTGGGTATGGTCTCCTTGAGGAACATACCCATGACTTCGCCGTTGGGGGTCAATATTTCCTCGGCCACGATTACGGTGAAGGGGGCCAGCTTCTGCAGCTTCAAAGCTCCCTCAGTGGTGCCGTGGTCGGCTACGGCGATGCAGTTTATGCCGGCATCGATGCCGCTGCGGATGACCTTTTCCAGGGGTGTGCCGCAGTCCATGGAGTACTCGGTATGAACATGGAGGTCGGCTTTTATCAATCTTGTCTGGCTCAACTCACCCTCTCCAGGTAGGCGCCGCTGCGAGTATCAACCTTGAGGATGTCCCCCTTGTTGACGAACAAGGGGACCTGGATGGCAAGGCCGGTTTCCAGCTTGGCTGGCTTGGTGCCAGCAGTAGCGGTGTCTCCCTTGAAACCGGGCTCGGTGTCAGCTACCTGTAGCTCGACGGTGATAGGCATCTCTATTCCCACCATCCGGTCCTTGTAGCTTGATACCGCCACGGACATGCCCTCCTTGAGATAGTTGAGGGCGTCGCCCAGTTGCTGGGCGGTAACTGGCGTCTGCTCGAAGGTCTCTTCGTCCATGAAATAGTACAGGTTGCCTTCGTTATAGAGGTACTTCATGTTGCGGTAGTCCAGGCGCGCCTGAATGAGCCTGTCGTCAGACTGGAAGGTCCGCTCAGTGGTATGACCGGCGCTGAGGTCGCGTAGTTTGACCCGCGCCAGGGCCGTCCGCTTCATCTTGACGTGCTGGTAATCCACTACCTGGTAGAGCTTGTTTTCCAGCTCAATGATGACACCCCGTCTGAGGTCAGCTCCGCTTATCATATCATGTCTTCCTTGCTTTGGAGATGGTTCTTATTTCACCATCTCCCATGGCGACCATGTCTTCGATTCTTACTCCTCCCCAGCCGGGGAGGTAAATTCCAGGCTCAATGGTGAATATCATGCCGCCAGCGAGGCGGTCCTGGGACTTCGGGCCGAGGCGCGGCAGCTCATGAGGTGCCAGCCCGACGCCATGCCCCAGGCCATGCCCGAAGGCTTCGCCATAGCCTGCCTCTTCAATGACCGCCCTGGCCAGGCTGTCGGCTTCTTCGCCGCTCATCCCCTCCTTTAGCAGGGCGATGGCGGCAAGCTGGGCGCCGAGCACGGTGTCATAGACCTTTTTGAAGGTGACGTCAGGTGCGCCCAGGTAGAAGGTGCGGGTGAGGTCGCTGGAGTAGCCATCAAGCCTGGCGCCGATATCAATCACCACCGGCTCGCCGTCCTGGATAACACGGGCTGAAGGCCTGGCATGGGGCAGGGCCGAGTTCGGTCCGGAAGCAACGATAATCTCAAACGGCACCGGCTGGCTGCCCTTCTCCCGCATGAATTTCTCTATCGCCCAGGCTACCTCTTTTTCCGTCATGCCGGCGCGCATAACTCTTTCAACATGTGCCAGGGCGCTATCAGCAACATCCACGGCGCCGGTGATAAGCTCGATTTCCTCAGGCTCTTTTATCGCCCGCAGAGGCTCGACCAGTCCATTTACCGGGACGAGGCTGAGTCGGGACCCGGCTTTAGCTATTATAGCAGATAACTGTCGGTTCTGGGCGAAGGTGATATGCCCGGCCTCGAATCCAAGCCGTATCTCTCCCAGCCTGGATGCCAGCGCGGGGAGCCAATCGGCCATATCGCCGACTGTCCGGAATATCTCATAGTCGGGCGCCTGGTTTCCGGCCTGTTCAGTGTAGCGGAAGTCGGTGGCCAGAATGGCGTCCCGCGGCGTGATGAGCAGAAAACCGGCTGAGCCATCGAAGCCGGAAAGATAGCGCCTGTTCTCCGGCTGGGAGACCAGGATGGCGTCAATCTCCTTTTCCGCCATCGCCTGGCGGAGCTTTTTAAGCCTGCCCGGGATGTTCATCGTCTTTTGCCTGCGCCATGGGGTGAGCCGAGAGGTATACTTTCTTTGCTTGGCTTTTGGTGACATGGGTGTAGATTTGGGTGGAGGACAGGCTGGAGTGGCCCAGGAGTTCTTGGACTACCCTCAGGTCGGCGCCGCCATTGAGCATGTGCGTGGCGAAGGTGTGGCGCAGCATGTGGGGGTGCACCTTCTTGGGCATGCCCGCCTTGCGGGAATAAACTTCCAGTATCTTCTGCACCCTCCGTTCCGGAAGGCGCTCTCCGTAGCGATTGAGGAACACGGCGCCGCTGCTCTTTTTGTGCAGGAGCTTCGGCCTGGCCTGGACGAGGTAAAGGCCGAGGGCCTCGGCCGCCGGCTTGCCCATCAGCACTATCCGCTCTCTGGAGCCCTTTCCCCAGACGCGGATTTCGCGGGTATCGAGGTTGACCTGCTCCAGGTTTAACCTTGACAGCTCGCTGACTCTCATGCCGGAGGAGTAGAGCAGCTCCAGCAGAGCGCGGTCGCGCAGGCCCTGGGGCGTGGACAGACCGGGGGCCTCCAGCAGGCGGTTGACCTCTTCTATGGTGAGGAAGGAGGGCAGGCGCTTGTCCAGCTTGGGTGAGGGGGTGGTGGCCACCGGGCTGGTGGAAATCATCCCTTCCCGCACCAGATAGCGATAGAAGGAGCGAATAGCCGACAGCTTGCAGGCGATGCTTGTCTTGGCCAGGCCCTGCTCCTTGAGGTGGGAGAGATAGTTGCGCACCGCCTGCTTGTCTATTTCCCGGAGCGACCTTGTGCCCCTGGTCCTGAGGAAGCCAAAGAAGTCCATCAAATCAGCAGTATAATTGCGCAGCGTATAGGGTGAGACGTTTCGCTCCGCCTGAAGGTAGCCTATATATCTATTGAAGACTTCTTGCATCGGGGGGTTCCATGTCCACTTTAAGTTGGGACAGCTTCAGACTTAGCTTCCGCGGCTGTCTTTATCTCGGGCACTCTTCCTTTATAACCGCATTTGGTACACTTTGCCCGCTGCTGCCCGTAGGCGGTAAGGAGGCCGCCGCAGTCGGGGCAGGGCTGCGGGAGGGGCTTAGAGTTGGTGGCAAACTTGCAGTTGGGATAGTTGCTGCAGCCATAGAACCTGCGCTTCTTTTTGCTCACCCTTTCCACCAGCTCAGCGCCGCACTGGGGACAGGCGACTCCGAGCTTGACCCTAAAGGGCATGGTGGACTTACATTCAGGGTAGCCGCTGCAGGCCAGGAACTTGCCGAAACGCCCGGTCTTGACCAACATGGGCTTGCCGCACCGGGGACAGACTTCTTTCGTGAGCTCATCTGGCAGTTTGACCCTTTCCATTACCTGGTAGGCGGTCTTCAGGCTTTTCTCAAAGGGTGTATAGAAGTCCCTCACCGCATCCACCCAGTTGCGGTCGCTATTGGCTATCTCATCCAGCTCCAGTTCCATGCGGGCGGTGAACGCTATATCCATGATGTCGGGGAAGTGCCGGCAGAGGAGGTCGCTGACGATGACCCCCAGCTCCGTGGGCTGGAAGTAGCCTCCAACCTTGGTGACGTATTCCCGCTCCTGAACGGTGGACAGGATGGGGGCATAGGTGCTGGGACGTCCAATGCCCTCCTGTTCCAGCATCTTAATCAGGGTGGCCTCTGTGAAGCGTGACGGGGGCTGGGTAAAATGCTGCTCGGGGAAAAGACCGAGCAGGCTCAGGCTGTCACCTTTTTCCAGCGAAGGCAGCAGCGAGTCCTTCCCCTCTTCTTTCTCGACCTCGTCCTTACCTTCGCTGTAAAGGATGATAAATCCGGGGAAGGTGTTCACCGAGCTGGAAGCCCGGAATAAATACCTGGCTTTGGTGCCTCTGGCGGCGATGTCAACGGTGGTGCTGTCAAAGACGGCCGCCGACATCTGGCAGGCCACCATTCGTTTCCATATCAGGTCATATAGCTTGGACTGGGCAGGAGTGAGGTATCTCTTAACCAGCGCCGGCTCACGCTGGACTCTGGTAGGGCGGATAGCCTCATGCGCTTCCTGCGCCCCTTTTACAGTTCTGGCAAAGGAGCGGGCATGGGGTGGGACGAACTCGGGGCCGTACTTGCGGCTGATGAACTCCCTGGCTTCGGCTACTGCCTGGTGGGCCAGCCGGGTTGAGTCCGTTCGCATGTAGGTGATAAGGCCCACGTTTCCCTCATTGCCTATGGGCAGGCCTTCGTAAAGCTGCTGGGCAACGGCCATGGTCTGCTTGGCAGTGAAGCGGAGCTTGCGCCAGGCTTCCTGTTGCAGGGTGCTGGTTATGAACGGCGGCGCCGGCTGACGGGTAACCTTTTTGGTGCTTACTTTGGCCACGCTATATACTGCCTGTTCAAGCTCCGCGGTTATCGCCTCCGCCTGTTGCTGGCTGTGAATTTCCAGCCTGGTGCCGTCGTCCAGGCCGACCAGTGCCGCCCGGAAGGCCCCCTTCTTGGGCCGGGCAGTCTTTTTGGCCAGCTCAGCCTCGATTGTCCAGTACTCGGTGGGGACGAACTTCTCAATTTCACGCTCGCGGTCAACGATAATCCTGAGCGCCACTGACTGCACCCTGCCCGCCGAGAGCCTCTTCCGCACTTTCTGCCACAGTAGCGGGCTGATTTTGTAGCCTACCAGCCTGTCCAGGATGCGCCGCGTCTGCTGGGCGTTGACCAGTTGCATGTCTATGGACCGGGGATGTTTGAAGGCGCGTTCGATGGCCTCTTCGGTTATCTCGTGAAAGACGACGCGGTGGTAGGAGGCTCCGTTTGATTTGGTCACCTCGGCCAGGTGCCACGAGATGGCCTCACCCTCGCGGTCCGGGTCCGTGGCCAGGTATATGGCCGCGGCCTTACTGGCTGCCTGCTTTAGCTCCTGGACAATCTTGCTCTTGTCTCTGGGTATCACGTAGGTGGGCGTGAAGCCGGTCTCCGTGTCCACCCCCAGCTTGCTTTTGGGCAGGTCTCTAACATGTCCCAGTGAGGCTTTGAGGTTGTAGCTGGCGCCGAGAAACTTGCTTAGCGTCCTCGCTTTAGCCGGCGACTCGACTATGACCAGTTTTTTCTTCATTGTTTTCTAGTCCACTTTTACCTTATATTCCTGTCTCGCTTCACGGGACAGGACGTAGTTCATGGCCCCTACCTGCTTTACCAGGCCCTTTAGCTCCATCATGGCCAGGGTGCTGCTGATGGTTGGCGCTGGCAGACCGGTTGAGCGGCAAACCTCATCGATATGGGTCGGCTCGGCGGAGAGCTGCTTCAGCAGCAGGGCTTCGGTGTCAGAGGAAGGTATGATTTCCTTCATCTCTATCTGGTGGGCTACCGCCGTCAGGTTTAGCTCCTCAAGAATATCGGCATAGTCGCGCACCAGCTTGGCACCTTCCTGTATGAGGAGGTTGGTGCCCCGGCTGGCCGGTGACAGGATGCTTCCCGGGACGGCAAATACCTCCCTGTTTTGCTCCAGTGCCAGGCGGGCGGTAATCATGGCGCCGCTGGTATCTCCAGCCTCGATGATTAAGACCCCCAGGCTAAGCCCGCTCAGGATGCGGTTGCGCCGGGGGAAGTTCTCAGCTTTTGGCTTGGTGCCCAGGGGGTATTCGCTGACCAGTGCTCCGCGCTGGATAATCTGGCGGGCCAGGTCGGCATTCTCACCGGGGTAAACGATATCCAGCCCGCAGGCAAAAACGGCGATGCTCCTGCCGCCGGCGTCCAGGGCGGCGCGGTGGGCCACGGAGTCAATACCCCTGGCCAGGCCGCTGGCGATGGTGATTTTGCTACGGGCCAGGTCAGCCACTATCTCCTCGGCGACCTGTCTCCCGTAGACGGTAGCGCGGCGGGTGCCGACCACAGCCAGGCACCATTCATCTTCAGGGAGCAGCGAGCCCCTGACATAGATTACGGGCGGGTAATCATATATTTCCTTGAGTCGGGATGGATAGTCCTGGTCGTGCCAGGTGAGCGCCTTCACCCCGCAGCGCTCCATCTTTTCCATCTCCGCTTCCAGGGATATTCTGGGTCGCCAGGTGGTGACGGCCTGCGCCGAGTTGTTGTCCAGCCCGGCGTGTCTGAGGTCAGCCGTAGCGGCCTGCCATGCCTCGCTCAGGTTGCCAAAGTGGCTCTCAAGCTGGCCCAGCTTGACGCGGCCAATCCCCGGGATAAAACTGAAGCCCACCCAGTATTTGATGTCTTTGTCGCTCATCGTCAAGTATTCTAGCACAGGGAGAGGGTGAACACAATTTAGCTTGTGGCGAAAATCAGTGCTCAAAAGGCTTTGGGGGTGTATAATGTTTAAAAAGCACTGATAGACCAATCAATATTGGTGATGAGAAAAATAAGATTACACTCCGCAGCTTTATCAGAAGACATTTTCTTTCTGAGGGAGGTTCAAGGATATGGGAAACGACAGTAATATATCCGGGAAGGATGTAGCAGCAGCCAGACAACTGGGCGAGAGGGCCCAGAAAGAAGCCGAGAAGGCGATAAAAGTGGCGCAAGAGGCCCTCCGTAAGGCGGAGCGTATCAGCAAGGCAACCGAGGAGGCGGCTGCGGCAGCAGCGAGAGCATCACAGGAAGCGGTGAACCGGGCCGAGGAAGCCAGCAAATCGGCGAGGGCGTTGGCGGAACAGTCTAAGAAAACCTCTGAAGGGGCACTAAGACGGGCGGAGCAGATAATCAAAACG
This sequence comes from Chloroflexota bacterium, assembly GCA_016202545.1. GTDB lineage: Bacteria > Chloroflexota > Dehalococcoidia > Dehalococcoidales > JACQON01 > JACQON01. The sequence goes on along the minus strand of JACQON010000016.1, from coordinate 16,701 downwards.
GCTGAGGAGGCCACCCAGACCGCAGCTAAGGCCTTCGAGCAGGCAGCGAGCAGGGCTGAGGCAACTGCCAAATCGGCCAAGGAGGCCGCGGATAATTCAGTAAAGCTGACGCAGAAGGCCATACTCAATGCCGAAGGAATAGGCAAGGCAGCCAAGGAAACCGCGGGGGCATCGCAAAAAGCCTCAGAGGAAGCGGTAAGTCGGGCCCAGGAGGCAGGCAAGGCGGCTACGGCAGCAGCCGAAGCAGCAGCAAGGGCATCACGAGAGGCAGTGAGCAGGGTTGAGGCGGTAAGCAAATCGGTCAATCAGGCGGCTGCGGCAGCAACGAAAACATCAGAAGAAGCGCTGCGCAAGGAGGGACATATCAGCAAGGCAACTGAGGAGGCGGTTGCGGCAGCAACGAAAGCATCAGAAGAAGCGCTGCGCAAAGCTGAACGTATCAGCAAGGCGACTGAGGAGGCGGTTGCGGCAGCAACGAAAGCATCACAGGAAGCGGTGAACCGGGCCGAGGAAGCCAGCAAATCGGCGAGGGCGTTGGCGGAACAGTCTAAGAAAACCTCTGAAGGGGCACTAAGACGGGCGGAGCAGATAGTCAAAACGGCTGAGGAGGCCACCCAGACCGCGGCTAAGGCCTTCGAACAGGCAGCGAGCAGGGCTGAGGCAACTGCCAAATCAGCCAGGGAAACCGCCGCTGCCTCACAAAAAGCCTCAGAAGAAGCGGTAAGCCGGGCCATGGAAGCAAGCAAGGCAGGAGCGGACGGTGAGGCAGCGGCGAGAGTATCTCAGGCGGCAGCGGCTAGAGCCGAGACGATAAGCAAGGCGACTGAGGAGGCTGCCCAGAGGTCGGCAGTGGCTTCCCAGGAGGTAGTAGAACGGGCTGAGGAAACCAGCAAATCAGCGAGGGCGCTGGCTGAGCAGTCTAAGAGAACCTCTGAAGAGGCACTAAGACGGGCGGAGCAGATAGTCAAAACGGCTGAGGAGGCCACCCAGACCGCGGCTAAGGCCTTCGAACAGGCAGCAAGCAGGGCTGAGGCAACTGCCAAATCGGCCAGGGAAACCGCTACGGCATCGCAAAAGACCTCAGATGAAGCGGTAAGCCGGGCCCAGGAGGCAGGCAAGGCGGCTATGGCAGCAGCCGAAGCAGCAGCAAGGGCGTCACAGGAGGCTTTGCGCAAGATAGAGCGAATCAGCAAGACAACTGAGGAAGCTGCCGGGGCGGCACTAAGGTCAGCAGAGGCAGCCATAACCCGGGCAGAAGAGCTAGGCAAAACAGCCAATGAAACCAGCGAGGCAGTGACGGAAACAACTAAGGAGGCGGTAGGCCACGCTGAGGAAATAGAAAAAGAGGCTGGAGACATCATTGAAGCAGCGAAAAAAGCCTTTCAGGAAGGCACGGATGGTAGCACCAATAAGGCTGTCGGAGCAAGGAAAGTCAAAGAGGCGGAAGGAAACATGGGAAGAGACGTCAAGGAGGCCCAGGAAGCTGCCCTGGAGCATCTTAGACAAGGGGATGCGTGTATCCAGCAAAAACAGTGTGAGCAGGCTATCTTCGAGTATGGCAGTGCTATTGAGCTTGCCCCTGAGGTAGCTGTAGCGTATAACAACCGGGGTGGAGCCTACAATAAAGTCGGACAATACGACCTGGCGATTACGGATTTAAGCAAGGCCATTGAGCTTGATTCTGAGTTAGCCGTGTCGTACAGCAACCGGGGCTGGGCTTACAACGAGAAAGGGCAGCATGACCTGGCGATTACAGACCTGAACAAGGCCATTGAGCTTGACTCCAGGTTAGCTACCGCCTATGGCATTCGCGGCTTGGCTTATGCCAACAAAAGGCAGTGGGACATGTCTGTTGCTGACTTTGGTAAGGCTATTGAGCTTGAGCCTAAGTTAGCATCGGCTTATCTAGGGCGTGCCGGCGCCTATTATGTGAAAGAGCGGCACAAGCTGGCTATTGCTGACTGCAATAAGGCCATTAAGGTAACCACCGATGTTTCATTGCGTCAGGCAGCAGAAAAATTGTTGAAGGAAATAGCAGGTACAAGGAAATAGCAGGTACATAGTGGGGAATCATCGCATACAAGCGGGGGAGGAAAGTGGCGGAGAGGGTGGGATTCGAACCCACGGTCGGTAAACCCGACACACGCTCTCCAGGCGTGCCTGATAGACCACTCCAGCACCTCTCCGCAGAAGCAAAAAACCTTAATTCACTGTTTCGAGTTTTTTATCAAATTTATTGATAAGCGTAAAAGCAAGCTTAATTGTCGATTCAGATTCTTTTTCAGCTTGTTGTTTTAACTCGCCATCTACGAAATGGCCACCAATATTTCTATCAAACCTTAATTTAGAAATTATCAGCCAATCTTTTTCCGATACGAAACCATTCGATTTTAGAAACCCCAATTTGTTTTCAAATCTCATATTAAGAATAGTATTTTCAATAAGGTCAATTTTGTTATATTTACTGAGTATTAAAAGATAGTTTGTAATAATTTCTTCAAAAACCCGTCCTAAAACTAGTAGGGAAGTAGCTCTATAACCCATTAAGTGAAGGTCGATAATTTCATAAAGATGTTCATGGTATTTACTTTTTATCTCATCTAATCCAAAAGATTCTACGTTTAAATCCATTATATCTTTAACATAAGATAATCTATCTGGCAATTGTTTAACTTTGTTGAAAACCCACAAATCAAGAGAATTAATCAAATAAGGCAACAACCTCTCTTTTGTTTGAGAGTTTGTCTCTTCTTCTGTTGTTTTATAGAAATGAGAGAGTTCTTTGTCTATATTCGAATATTCAATTTGTGTAAGAGTAAGGTCTGGATTTATTTTTACCATGTTCTCATTATATAAATCAATTTCCCTATTTATTTCCGAAATTTTCTCTTTCATAAATCTCTGCATTTTTCGCTTATGTTCTTGAATTGCTTTTCTTTCGTTATAAACATCATATTTGTTGGCTACTTTAAAAAGAGAGTACATCGCATGACAATTTTCGCATAATTCTTTCGTGTCGCCCATCAAAGACGCTGTAATGAATCCAATCCGAATCAACATGTTAAATCTTATGCTTTTCACTGATTCCTCTTTGCATCCCTTGGCGGAGAGGGTGGGATTCGAACCCACGCTCCGCTTGCGCAGAGACCGCTTTTCGAGAGCGGCACCATCAACCACTCGGACACCTCTCCCAAAGCTAAATTAAGGGTTTTACTACTCGCGCAACGAAAAAAGCTAACGGAAAGCTAACGGATGCTTTCAACCGCATTATTATGACCTAGTTTGATGATGTCGTCAAACTTCTGAGCGGCCGCTTCCTGAAGTCCGGGGGCAACGTGGCTATAAGTATCCAGCGTTACCGCTATTGACGAGTGTCCCAGACGCTCCTGGACTATCTTTGGGTGAACATTCTGTCTCAATAGTAGGGAAGCGTGCGTATGCCGTCCAGCGTGAAAACTGACAACCTTGACACCGCACCGAGCGGCTAATGTCGTCCACGCTCTGCTAACTGTGTTCGGGCGCAAGGGCTTTCCGTCCGGTGTGCTGAATACCAAGTCGCTATCCTGTGAAGGTATCCCGATCATCCGGTGGTCAAACTCCTTTTTTGCCTTATGCTCTTGTAGTAGCAAGCTAGTTGACGGCGTTAATGCTATGGTGCGCCCGCTCTTGACGCTCTTGGGCTGTGTGAATACATAGCTTCCGTCTGCAAGGTGGTGTAGTCCGCGAGATACGGATATTTGACCATACAGGAAGTCAATATCTTGCCAGCGCAAAGCTAATAGTTCGTTGCGCCTCATTCCGGTAAAGAGATTAGTATAGAATAGGGCATAGTAAGGACTGCCTTTGGCAGCTTCGAGGAAGCAAGCGACTTCGCTTTCGTCCCATGTCTGTATTTCAGTCCGGCGTGCCCTGGGCACGTCAACGCCGTCTGCCACGTTCCGAGCCACTAATCCCCACTTCATAGCCGTTTCAAGTGCTTTGTGGAGTATGACGTGTTGATACCTTACGGTCCGGGCGGCAAGGCCACTATTCAGCTTGGCTGTGTAGAGCCTTTGCAGGTGTTCGGGTTTGAGTGCTGGTCTGAGGTGGTGATGACCGCCATAGACTTCGCTCTCAAGAGCTAGCTCATTCCTTCTCACTCAATTGCTAAAAGGGGACTGGGGGTAATACTCCAGTCCCCTTTTTTACGTCTAATCACACGAAACAAGCGATTGTACTCTAAAACAAGTTCCTCGCGCTATTGACAGAATTGGTCGGTATAGTGTATCGTTCCCACTCAGAAGGGAGGTGAACAGATGCAAGGATATTGCGTGAAGTGCCGCACCAAAAGGGAGATGAGAAATGCCAGGAGCATAACTATGAAGAACGGTAAGCCGGCAACTCAGGGTGTGTGCCCCGTATGTGGTACTAAGATGTTCAGAATCGGGAAGAGCTAAGGCCGGTTTACCGTTACTACCATTACTGGAAAGGCTGGGTATCAGTATGCTGAGAATACCCAGCCTTTCTGCTAATTAGCATACAAAATGGACAATTGTTATCCAACCGACTAATTCGAGCTTCTGTGAGCCTCCTGTTTCTGGACGCTTTGTTTAGGCAAGGACTTGATTCTGGCTTTGATCGCCGTGGAGTTTCGAAGGGCTATAGCATTGGTGGGGTCTATCCTCAGAGCGTTTTCATAGGCATCGCCATACACGGTTTCTTTATCCTTGGCTTAGACGAAGACGATGAAGATGTTTTCGCACGCACTGTCCGCTTTGCCCGGAAAATGCGGCTGGAGAGCGCTCAGTTTGCCTGGCCTGTGTCATATCCGGGCACCGCTTTCCGCGAGTCCTTAGATAAGGCTGACCGAATAGTCACCAAAGACTGGGCACAGTATAAGTCCCCCCCCATTTTTGAGCCAAAACTAATGTCACGCGAGATGCTGAAAAAGGGGCATGACTGGGCTTGGCGCGAGTTCTATAGCCTACCCTCAATTTGGAGGAGAATCGGGGTAGCTCGCCGTAATTTGGTACCATTTTGGGTAATAAATCTCTCTTTTCGAGCTGCCTGGAGGAGAAAATCCCGATCTGGCGGATTTGTATCACCTCGACTTTCGGGCGTCTAATTTGCTCCCATTTATTACTTTCCACCAGGGATTCCCTCGAGGCACCACAGTTTTCTGCTTGAAATTGTCACATATCCGGGGGTTGTACCATACCTTCAGAATGTCATCCTTGAGGGGAGGAAAAGAACTATCTGCGGCCAAATGGTTAAAATGACTATGATTGCATACTCAGCAACTAAAAAAGGCAATGCATTCTTGAAAATTTGCTCAATCTTAACTTCTGGAAGCACGCTATGGACGGCAAAAACATTGAAGGCAACCGGTGGGGTAATGGACCCTATTTCAGTCATTTTAACCACTATGATACCGAACCAGATTCCATCGAAGCCAAGAGATGTCATAATAGGAAAAACAAATGGCAACGTCAGTGCCATATAAGGCATCGCCGTGATAAAGCATCCCAATATGAAATACATGAGTAAAATCACGGCTAATTTTATCCATCGGGAAACTTCCAATGTAATTATGTCTTCCGAGAGTGTGTCAGTAATACCGGTCAACTTTAGGCTACGCACAAGAATGGTAGCCCCTATCAGGAGAAGGAAAATCATGGCGCTTTCTCTGGTAGCAGCCCAGAAACTGTCCTTTATTGGGCGCAACCCTCCTCTGTTATGAGCTATGGCTAGACCAAGAGCTAGGAGGGCTCCCACTCCTCCTACCTCGGTAGGGGTGAACACGCCACTGTAGAGACCGCCAAAGATAGCGGTAACAACGAGTAGTATAGGCCAAGTCCTTGGCAACACTTTTATCTTCTCCAGCAGGGGCCGGCTATGACTGGGAGGCATCAGTTCGGGTTTCCTCCATCCTATGAATAGGATGACGAAAGAATACATGAACGCGGACAAAATTCCAGGTAGAAAACCAGCGACCAGCAGCTTACCCATGGAGACGCCCGTCAATATAGAATACCAGGCCAGGAGAACACTAGGAGGTATGAGGACAGCCAAACTGCCGGCAACGGCGGTTATGCCAGCGAGTACCTCTTTATTATAGCCATGTTTCACAGCCAATGGCAGGGCGGTGCGCGCTGTCAGGACACAGGAGGCCATGCTTGATCCGGTGCAGGCTGCCAGCGCGGTATTCATTGCAACGATTGCTAAAGCAAGGCTGCCGCGTAAACGCCCAAACCAGATCCTGGTAGCATCGAACACGCCATCGGCCAACCCGGCAACCATACCGAATTCTCCCATTAAGATGAACAAGGGCAGAATCGAAATCTCGTAGCTAGATATTTCGACAAAAGGCATCACCGCCAGAGAGGCTAGGGCCGGTTCAAAACCCCGATAAATCCACAGCCCGATGAAGCCAATAACCCCGAGGCATATACCTACTTGGATCCCAAGTACTACCATAACGAGAATGGCCACAAACACTAGGAGCCCGCTAATAATCTCTATTTGCACGGCCTCAAACGCCTCACTGTGGAATGAGACTAATCCATCTGTTCAACGCTTTCGCTCGGTCTTCGGCGTAGGGAGTTGGAAACAGTGGACGCTATGTCAGTTATGTATTGAACACAGAATAATGCGGCTCCTATGGCCAGCGCCAATTTTGCCGGCCAGTAAGGTAAATCGAGTAGACCGTATCCAGTCTCTCCCTGCTGGAATGATTTCCAGGCTGCTGGAAATGCCTGGTAGGTGATCATACCAACGAATACCATGCCGATAGCCAGATTAAGGATTGTAAAGCCTGTACGTACTCGGCCCGACAGGCGGTCTACCAAAAAAGTCGAGCGCGTATGTAATCCGCATTTTTGTGCATAAGCCAAGGCCAGAAAGACACTAAAAACCATCAGTAGACGGACAACCTCGGCATGTCCCGGCACCGACCGATCAAATATGTAGCGAGTGACAACCTCAGCACCTACTATTAGCATCATGGCAGCAAGTGCTGAGATTGCCACACAATAGGCGCCCTTAACAATTGTATTCGGCAGCCGAGCAACATTGATCCCGCATGGCTTGGATAGCCAGTTTGGCATCGTGTTCCATCCTCGTTAATCAACAACTATCACACGTGGAGCAGGCAACGACTTGTCTTGCGCTCACTTCAGGGCGGCGAACCTGGCTTCCCAGGCTTTGTTAAATAGCTCTTCCAACTGCAATCTAGACATATTTCTTAGCTCTTTATACCTGGCAACGAGCTTTGCCCCTTGGACACCTTCGGCATTCATTTCATTGGCCACTTCGTCAAAGAACGGCTCGGCTAATTTCGACCAAGTAATACTGTCTTCGTCAGGAAGCTGATGCTTCGTCACTCCCTGTGCTACCATGTCGGCTACCGCCTCCGCAAATAAGAACTCATGCGCCATGCCAAATCTTATCTCCACCCATTTCCCTATCTCCAACATGATAAGCCTGACATCTGGAGGAAGGCTGTTCCAGAGCTGCAGGTTCATATAGTGCCCAAAGGGAGCTATGGCAAACATCATCCCTCTACCACCATAGAAAAGCGTGATGTGTTTAGCTACTTCATAATACTTAAAGTCTCGTGCGCTACTTGCATTAGTTAAGGTGCCATCGATGATGCCTTTCTGGATGCCAGAATAGACTTCACCCATTCCCACCTGTATGCCTTCTGCTCCGAGAAAAGGGAAAAGCTTCCCGTAATACTTGGCGCTAATTCGTAACCTCATCCCTTTAAGGTCGTTGAGACTACTCACGGGCTTGGCAGAAATTAGGACCTGCGGCTCCGTAGCAGTAATAAAGAGCTGCATCACTCCGGCTTTTTCAAAATGCTCTTGAAAAGAGGGAAACTCATGTAGCAAGATTCGTGTAATCATAAGAATCTCATACGGGGTCTTTTTGGCTTCTTCAAACGCAGTGCCGAGACCGGCAAGATTAAACTCTGGCATTTGCTTCGGGAACCAGGCCGCCCCGATAAAGCCCATATCGGCCACTTTACTAGAGATGCCCTCAAGCATCTCTGGGTCCTTCAGCACAGTACCGGCTTGGGCATCCTTAAACTTGACATTTCCGTTGGTCAGGCGCGTAACGCTATCCATCCATAGTTTGATGGTGTCATTATATCTAAAAGCTGTCGGAGTGCCACCACTAGCCCAAAGGAGGGTAGTTGACTGTGGAGTTGGCGTCGGCACTGGGGCTGGTGTTGGCGCAGGCGCACAAGCTGTCAACAGCGCCAGTGCTGCTATTACCAAGACTACGAAAATACTAATAGGCGACGTGACTGGGTTTTTTCTTTTCATTTGTAACCTCCCGATGAATATTGGCTCTGCTTACTTCTAACGAACTACCTCATTTCTCACCCCCTGTCCACCCAAAGCAGATGGCTTCGCTCGGGCAATCAATGTCACAAATAAAACACGCGCAACAGTCCTGTTGGTAGGCTATAACGGCCTTGCCTCTTTTCATCTTGATTACATCATTCATGCATGAGCGCACACAAACACTGCAACCTATACACCGATAGGGGTCTATGGCAGCTATGCTCAGCCTCCTCTTTTCTTTCACTATGCAATTTCCCCTTCAGTTGTATTTACGACCGTGCGCTTTGTCAACGATTATGATTGTATTGAAGTGCTCACCTACTTTGCAAGCTTTGGCTTGAGTGGGTATTCCTCATAAGGAATGGGTTCAGCCCACACCTTTATGCCATCGTCTTCTCTTTTGGCCACCACCCACTTCAGCCAGTGGGCGTCATCTCTTTCTGGATAATCCTCACGCCAGTGAGAGCCGCGACTCTCCGCTCGTAGCAATGAACACCTGGAGTAAAGCTCGATAAAGTTGAGTGCATTGCCCAGCCCTATGCTTGAAGCTAACTCATGGTAATCTCTAGCTGCCAGCTTAGGGATCACATTTTCTCTTATTTCCTCCGCTACGTCTATGGCTTCCTTTAATCTCCTCGAATTCTTGAAAGGGCCAAGCAACCCTCTTGCTAGTATACTCCTGCAATGTTGCCTTACCTCTTGGGGGTTTAAGCCCGCCTCAAATTTCATAGGGGCAAACATACGTTCTTTCAAGGCCTGTATTTGGCGTTCATTTACGCTTGGCGGTTTAACTTCTGTAATATACCCGGCCACGGCTTCAGCCGCACGATACCCGTCAATCGCTGACGCTATGCCGGGACTGATTAACGCAGTCACACCCATCTCCCCATGGTCTGATGCGTCACCACAAGCATATAATGAAGGGATGGTTGTTGCCTTCTCCCTATTTGTCCTGATGCCTCCGCCGCCGGTATTGCTCAGATCAATGGTATAGGGAATTCTATCTTTCCTTAAGCTGAGCCCTGCCAACTCCAGGGACTTTACGACAAGGGGGATGCACTTTTCGATCCTGACATGTGCCGCCTCATCAAGATGAGCCGCATCAAAATAGACTGGACTTCGCCCTCTCAATTCTTCGGTGGCTATCGCCTTACAAACTACTACCCGGCTCGCTCTTTCCAGTAGTATGGGATCCCATTCCTCCATAAACCTGTCGCCCTTAGCATTAACTAGAATGGCGCCTTCACCAGCCAAAATGTTTAGACCTGGAGCGCAATTGAGGCCTAGCGGATGAGGACTATATTGACTCAAATCCATGTTTCGCATTTCACACCCAGCGTGGAAAGCCATAGCCTTGCCATCGCCACTTAGGATATCTGCGGGAGACCTTAGAAGAACTACTCCTGTCATGCCGGTAGCAATTATTGTGGCCTTCGCCCTCATGATGTAAAACTTGCCAGTCCTGACATTGAAACCAACAGCACCGACGATTTTGCCATTGGTGGGGATCTCACCGTCTGAAGTAAGGAGGTCGGTAGCCATAACCCTTTCAATAACACGCATACCACGCCGCAGGACTTCACCTCTGACCACCGACATAAGCTGGAGGCCTCCGCGAGTCATTAGTACGTGTCTTGCATGTACATCTCCGCTCATGGGCTTCCGTATCAACTTGCCTCCTTGCTTCTGAAACTTAACCCCCCAACTCTGCATGTCCCTTATACACTCAGTAGTTCGATTAACCATACCATCAAGAATCTTCTGGTCGGCTATCCATTCGCTTACCTCAACACACTCCTTCAACCACTCGTCATAGTTATCCTCTTGCGGGTCAAAATGGCTTAACACACCGGACATCATGGGGCTCAGGCCGCTTCTGCCAACATTTCCCTTATCAACTAGAACCACATCTAAGCCGAACTCACGAGCCTTTATAGCAGCGAAGCAGCCAGCGATTCCTGCACCAAGAACCAACACGTCACTATTTACAGTTTCGGTTTTTGCTTCTTCTAAAATAGCCACTTTACTCCTCTATTATCGTTTCCACAAGAGAATCATCCTTCTAAATCCTTCCATTTTGCCCTGACTCTTTCGACAACGTCTGGTTCAAGGTCAATCGCTTTCGGGAACTCGTCTATCCACTCAAAAGGCTTGCAGGCATCAATAATTGCCTTCGAGTTAAAAAAGGCCTTGGCCCCTCTCGGAATTCTCGGGTCTAAACCAGTACCTGGAGCCCTGCGAATTATGTCTATATCCTCTACTGGATCCACTCTGGTGCCCATAGCCCAGAGAACCTCCGCTGTATTTGTGGGGTCAATGTCCTCGTCCACTACAACCACATATTTCGCCTTATTGGCAGCTATCCGAAATTGGGAAGCAAGAAGAGCCGCCTCCTTGGCATGGCCTGCATACCGTTGCTTTATGGAGACAATTATCAGCGGAGGCCCGTTAACCTCTCTACTTAACCAGACTGCTTTTACATCCGGAATTCCACTTTTAATCAACATATTGTGTATTAGAGTACTCCTAAGCAATATTTGACCATAAGAAGCATCGCTTGGAGGGCGGCTGTCAGAGGAGCCAACTATAATAGGTTCATTTCGGTGATAGATACGCTCGATTTCTATGGTAGGCGCAGGTGCCTCCCGGCCGTAGTAACCGGTCCATTCCCCGTATGGGCCTTCACTACTATACTTGTTGGGGTGACACCAGCCCACCAGCACTATCTCACTATCAGCCGGGATAGGTAGCCCGGTTATCTCTTCGTTTATGACCTTGACCGGTTCACCCCTAACGGCTCCAGCAAACCCATACTCAGCACCACGGGGGAGTTCAGCAGCAGCCGTCCGAAATATCAGCGGGTGATGCCCTACTGATACTGCTATCGGGCACGGCTCTCCTCTTGCGTGATATTTGGCACGATGAACATCGCCATGGGCGCTACCTTGCACCATGTACAAACCCGTAGTCTTTTTGTCAAGTATCTGAATCCTATAGGCGCCTAGATTCACCTCTCCGGTCTCAGGGTCTTTAGTTATGACGGCATCACCCGTGCCAATCTCGCGACCCCCATCCAGCGAATGCCACTTCGGTGCTGGAAATCTGAAGAGGTCAACATCATCTCCTGAGAGTACGTTCTCCAGCACCGACCCAGTGCTAACCAATTCAGGAGGAAACCTATCCACATTAGACTCCCACTGAGGAAGTTTTTCTCGTAAGATACCCAGGAGTTCCAAGTCTGAATCAGTCATGGGAAGATTGAAAGTAAGTGCCCAAAGGCTCGCCGTTGAAGTGGAACAGGTCAGGACTCTATAGCCCTTGGGGTAGTCCTTAATATTGTCAAATAAAAGAGCCGGGCAATCCTTTCTTTTCAAGTTCAGGGTTGTCGCCGTGCCAATTTCCAAATCCCAGTCTGCCCCCTCGACCCTTTTCAGCTTGCCAATTGCTTCTGCTTTCTTCAACCAATCCCTCAGGTTGTCTTTCATTTTAGCCTCCACCGTATCTATTCTGCGACTTGGCTTAAGAACATCGGCATGTCTACGGTCTAACTATTTTGCGATATCCCTGATCCGGTAGGTCTATTGAGTCTCGCTCACCTGGTCAACCTTTCCATGTCACGGATGCTTTCTAGGTCAGTTCGCCCACTCTCTTCCCGCTGTTTCGCGCCAGTAGGCTATCCTCTTATCAATATTGCTGAGGTCTTCAGTGGAGCGCCACACGTAGTAGCACCCTTGACAGCGGTAGACTTCCCATTTACCCTTAACTGGAGAGTCAGCGACTTTTACCACCTGAGCGGAGTCACAGCGCGGGCAAGCACTTCCTGTGGTCATAGCTCTCCCCCTTTCATCGCTCTTAGAATCCTCTCCTTCCAGGCTTCGGTGCCTTCCCTGGGCATAACCCATCCCGCCACTGAATGGCGTGGGCTGGAGGGTATTGGCTTAGTTGCGTCTATACCCAGTTTACACATAGACCCATCCACTTCTGCCGACGGATCCATGAAATTGGATAAACCAGGAAGGATAATGAGGTCAGTATTCGTTTGGCATCTAGTGGCTATGGCCCACATCACTTCATTGGTATTCCAGGGGTCAATGTCTTCATCGACAGCTATCACGACTTTTGAGGCAATATTGGATTCTGAAGCTAAGGTAGCCAGTATCGCGTTGCGAGATTCTCCGCGGTAAGTCCACCTGCCCTGTATCACACAATTAAAGTAATACGGCAGCAAGTAGGCAATCTGGGTGATGTTGGGGCAAGCATGGCTTAGCTCACGTTGCAGAGCGGAAACGCCGGGGATACAAGTCGTGTAATAACCCTCGACCGGTGGTCTACCACAGAGCAACATATCATAAATGGGGTGATCACGGTGAGTAATCGCTTTTATCTGGAAAACAGGCGTGATGAAACAGCCACTGTAGCTACCGGGAAACTCCGAAAAGGGTCCTTCTAATAGATCAGCTTTGAGAGTTATCTCTCCTTCAAGGACTATCTCCGCCGTCGCAGGCACCGGCAGGTCGACAGTCTCCGCCGGAACAATTTCTATGGCCTCGTTCCTTAAAGCTCCAGCAAAACCAAATTCATCCCATCCCCGCGGTATTGCGACTGCTGCTGCCAAAAAGGCTGCCGGGTCGGTTCCGATGGCCACTGCCATCTCCAGCGGCTCCCCGTTGCGCCGAGCCCTAATATAGTGCTCAGCTATATGACGCTGGCCAGAAAAATGGATGGCGGTTCTGTTGCGGTCAAGCACTTGCATTCGGTAGGTGCCTACATTTATCCAGTCAGAGTCGGAGTCTTTGGTGATGCACTCTGTCTTTGTAATGAAAGGACCGGCATCCTGGAGATGCGCTCTGGGTATAGGAAAGTCGAAGAGGTTCACCTCCTCGCCGCGTAAGATGTTCTGTTTGCAGATTGCATCCTTTTTGGCGACCATCTGTGTCTTGACAGGGTATCTTTCCAGAGCTTTTCCCCACGCCTTCACCTGCTCCTCAGGGCTGGCTTCCTTAGGCAATCCCAAGGCCATGGCTGCCCTTCGCCAAGAGGCGCCAAGTCCGATAGCCAGTCTGGCATCCTGAAAACCGAAGATGCTTTCTGACAGGATGGCTGGCCCTTGAACGTCAGAGAGCGCTCTGGCAATGGCCCCGGCATCTGGTTCTAGCTTAATCTCTTCCTTTAACCTGAGCAGTTCGCCCGCTTTCTCAAGATGGTCTATCCATTCTCTTAGATCCCGGTATATCATTCTTGCCTCCTACGTTTGTCAGCTAAACGTGGTTTCCTCCTCATAGAGGTCACAGCAACAAGCTGGGCAACCATAAGGCAATCTGGGGAAAAGCCGTCAGCAGCAAAACGTTGATATATATGGGAATGAAAAAGGGAAGGGCACCGCGGACGATTGTCTCTATTGAATGATGGGGTACCACGCTGTGAAGTACAAAGAGGCCCATGCCAAAAGGTGGAGTAACCAGGCTTTGCTCGCTGGCCATCAAGTACATTACCCCCCACCATATCGGATTGAAACCAGCAGCGATAACGATTGGCATAACGAAAGGAAAGGTGATGAACAGCATTGACCAGGCATCAAAGAAACATCCCATAACGAGGTACAGCAAAAGCAACAACACCAGTATGCCGTATTTCCCGATGCCCAGGCCCAGTACAAGCTCTGTTATTCTGGGGAAGAGCCCTAAAATATTGAAGACATGGGACAATAGCGATGCCGCCGCCACAATAAAGAGGGCGAAGCTGGTTACCTTTACCGCGTCCAAAAGGCTCTTGGTAAGCATACTCAGGCTGAAACGCCGGTAGGCTATACTGAGAAGAAGGCTTAGGAGCGCTCCCAGGGCTGCTGCTTCGGTGGGGGTCATAATTCCACCGAAAATCACGCCCAGCACGCTGAGAATGAGGAGCATAAACGGGGAAATCTCCTTTAGCGCTGCTATCTTCTCGCTCCAGCTTGCGCTAGGTGAGGGTGGAGCTAGAGTTGGGTCAAGTTTTGCCCTGATCAGAATACTAGCGATGAACAAGCCTGTTAATAATAAGCCTGGTATCAATGCAGCAGCGAAGAGCCGCACTATGGAAAGGTGTTGCCAGGATCCATAAATAATCAGGAGAATACTGGGTGGGATTATCGGTGCCAGAGTAGCTCCTATGGCCACCGACCCCAGCGCCAGGCCTGGCTGGTAACCCAACTTCTCCATCGCCGGAACGGCGGTCTTGGCAAATATAGCTGTCGCTGCCAGACTCGAGCCAGACATGGCAGCAAACACAGCATTGCCAGCGAAGACAGTGTTGGCCAGACCACCGGGCAAACGCCCCAGCCATTTCTGAAGGCCAGAGAAAAGGTGATCTGCAACGCCAATATCAGCCAGTACTGCACCCATGAAGATGAAAAGCGGAGCCGCAGTCAACACAAAGCTGTCCAACGATGACCATGCAGTTGAGGCGATTTGACTGAGTGGTTGATTGACGAAAAGCACCAGACCAACGGTGGCGATTATTCCCACAGACCAGGCGATTTCCAATCCAGCAGCCAGCAGGATGAATAGGCCGGCGACCAAAATGATAGCGGCGGTTATATCAGACACCATCGAGTTTTCCCCCAGGTGTTCTAAGGGTTTTTATAGCCTGGATAAGCTCAGTAACTAGCACCACAAAAAGCAGAACGCTACCGACAAGCAGGATCAACCGTGGCCATTGGAGAGGGGTAAGCAGTATGCTATCGCTCTTTAAACCAAGCCTACGCGAAACTGCCCAGAGGTCATAGCTAGCATAGATTAGCAGCGGGACGTAGGCAGTGGCTAGAATTAGCGTCGTCAACCTGAGCCAGTTTCTTGCTTTGATGGGAAGCCTGCTGGTTAGCACTTCGATGCGGATGTGCCCTCTTTCCCTCCAGGTGTACGCTAGCCCAATAATCGTCACGGCAACCACCGTATAGCCACCTAATTCGTCAGCAATCATCAAAGGGGAACGGAGAACATATCTTGTCACCACCTCGGTCACAACCATGAACATCATGGCAAAAATCAGCCACGCCGAAATGTGGCCACTAGCTTTACTGATTGCAGCGCCGATAGTGGCGTAGGTGGTTTGCCTCATCTCAATCGCCTAGTGCTGGATGATCTGAGAAATAATGGTGGCGACTGCCACCTTTGTTTCTCATGGCTTGATGTTTTACTTCGGAAACGCCTCAAATGCACGGTATTTGGTAATGGCGTCCCCAGCTATTTCCAGCAGTTGCTGACCCCGATCTCCGGCTTTTGCCAGCCACTCAGTGTCCCATATCTCCTTAAGAATCTCCACCGCCTTTGCGCGATCCTGCAACATTGCCACTTTTAGGCCGCCCCTTTCTATCTGACTCACGAGGGAAACTGCGTAGGTGCTCTGAGCTATAGCTACGATGTCCTCCATCTCCTTGGCTACATCCCGAAGAGCCTGTTGCAGGTCTGGGGGCAGGTTGTCAAAAGCCTTGGCATTTACGAGCAAGGGAGATGGATATGGGCTGGCGAACGGAAATTCAGTTATGTTCTTGGCGATTCCGTACCAGCCTTGGGTCATCCCGAAGTCGAGGCTGGTAAGGACACCGTCAATGGTTCCACCCATTAACGCTGGCGCAACCTCACCAAGAGCAATATTCACAGGAGTCCCTCCCAAAGCGCGCCACCCCTTTATAGGCACAGCACCAGGAACGCGCACTTTGAGGCCAGTGATGTCAGCCAGCTTCTCCACGCTTTTGGTTGAGTAGAGAACACGTGGCGTTCCTGCCCAAGATAAGCTGCCCAAATATACAAGCCCAACTTCGCGGAACCATGTGTCATACAGATTGACTAACCTGGGGTCGCGATAAATGGCCCACTCTTCCATCGGCCCCTGAACAGCATCCTCAACTTTGTAAGTGCCTGGATAGTAGCTCCACACCGTCCACGGATATGCGTCGCCTTGGTAGTTAATGCCTACAGTGGCGATATCTGCCTTACCTGTGGCTACGGCTTCGAACAATTCGGCGAAGGGGAACATGCGCTCGACGATCTTGAGCTGTAGCTGCCCTTTGGTTAACTCGTAGAGCTTCCTCTGAAGTATGCCGCCAGGCATTGCAATCCTAGACCCAGGAACATCCATCCCCCATGGCTCCCAGGCGAAGGTGAGCGTGTACACCTTTTCTGGAGTCGGTGTTGGTGTTGTTGTTGTGGGAGTTGGTGTGGGTGTCGGTGCCGGGGTTGGAGTTGGGGCCTTAGCGCAGGCTACGGCCAGAGGTAGCGCTGTCAGTGCCAGAAGTAGACCAAGAATAATCAGTTTCCGACTCATTTTCCTTTTTCCTCCTTACATTGGATAGCCTCTTGAGATTCTGAAACATTTCGGTCAATAATAGTCAGTGACC
>JACQON010000015.1 GCA_016202545.1 Chloroflexota bacterium | reverse complement strand
GATAGTGACATCCCCGATATTCCTGCCACGCCGTCCTATTTTCTTGACGGTCGCCTGCTATTCTTGGGAAATCCGCGGCTGGAAGAGCTAGTATCAAAGATAACTTCATTCAGCCAGAATAAAGGAGGAAACCATGGATAAAGGCAATTCTTTACCTTCTGGTCTTGTGCCTGAAGAAGAGTCCTCGCTCAAACTTCACCTACTCTCCAAGGTCGATATATTCCGCGACCTTGCTCAAGATGAGATGCACACAATAGAGGGAATGGTGAGCATGATTACCTGTAATAAGGGGCATATCTTCTACCGTCCCGAGGAAGGAGCTGAAGTCCTGTTCCTGCTCAAGAGGGGTAAGGTCCAGGTCTACACTCTTACCCCTGAAGGGAAACGTCTTATAGTCGAGACCATAAGCCCGGGGACTTTCTTTGGTGAGATGCCACTTACGGCGCAAAGCATGCATCAGGCCTTTGCCGAGGCAGTTGAGGATTCGCTCATCTGTGTGCTGAGCCGCGGAGATATGGAGAGGCTCCTATTGGAGAAACCCCAGGTGGCTTTAAGACTGGTAAATAGCCTGAGCCGGCGGTTAGAGGAAACTCGCACCAGGCTAGAGGAGGCAACTTTCCAGAATGCTGCCGCCAGAGTGAGCCGGGCTATTCTGCGGCTGGCACAGGGGACATCAGAGCTATCGGGGCTAACCCATCAGGAACTGGCCGATGCCACCGGTCTCTACCGTGAGACAGTGACCAACGTGCTCAATCGCCTGCAGGCGCAAGGACTTGTTGAACTGGGTAAAAAGAAAATAGTCATCCTCAATAGGGCGGGGTTACAGGGAGTAGGCGAGACGTGATAACGTCGGAGACGGGTGAATTCCGGAAAGGCACGCACGTCCGTTGACGAATCAAGACATAAGCGTTGAGCAAGCGTCAGGAGGTATTACATGGTATTCGACACAATTAAATACCGGAGACGGAACAAGGCCTGGCAGAAGAAATACGATGCCCTGGCGCCGAAGGTCGGGGACATTGCCCCGGACTTCGAACTTTGTGATGCCAACGGCGAGAATCCTTTCTGCCTGTCTAGCTTCCGAGGGCAAAAGCCGGTAACACTGATTTTTGGTAGCTACACCTGACCGCCCTTCGTAAGGGGGACGGTGAGTCTCCACGACCTCTATTTGCAATATCATGACCGTGTGGAGTTCCTGGTTATTTACATACAGGAAGCACATCCGGTGGATGGATGGTGGCTCGGAGGAGGTATTACCGGACAATTGACCACGGCTATAGTCAGTGGAGGTACTGGCGGACAATTGCCCAAGGCGGCGACTGACGTGTATGACCCGAAAACAATCGAGGAGCGCCAGGCAGTGGCCAGACGTTGTGAGATTGCGCTGAGGTACGAGATACATACTTGCGTTGATACCATGGATGACGCGGTGAGCCAGGCATATGCCGCCCACCCGACCCGTTTATACCTGGTTGGACTGGATGGACGAGTGGTTTATGCCGGAGGCCTTGGACCATTTGGCTTCAAACCGCCAGAGCTTGGCGAAGCCATCGGGAAATACCTCACGCGGAAGGAATGACTAGGGTGGTAAATCGTGAGTAAAAGAACATTGTCGGCATTGTTCATATTGTTATTGATGGTTCTATCGGTTTCTTTGTCATCATGCTCCACTAGCAATAAAGTCACCATTCAACCTCTAAAGAACATTGCCCAAGGCTTGGAAGCCCTCCATGTTCAGGATATTGGGACACACTCAGCTAAGATTATCTTTGAAGCGAATTCACCAATCGTCTGCAACATTGCCTATGGAATTGATAAGAACTATGGCAGATTAGCACTGATGGCTATGGCTGGCCCAACCACAGACCACGAGGTACAGCTTCTTGGTCTCGAGCCGAATACAACATATCACTTCAGGATTACGGCTACAGACCTAGCTTCAAAGGTATACCAATCGGACGACCTGACTTTTGCTACAATCCAAGGGGACACAAAAGCAAAACCAGCGGGGCGTAACGTAGCTGCCATATCAGAAGGGGCAAGGATAGTAGGCGTTAGCAGCAACTGGGGCAATGGTAACCTGGATAGCTCTTTCGGGGGTAACAAAGCTATTGACGGCAACCCAAGTACTGAGTGGTCCTCTAACGGCGATGGAAACAGCGCCTGGATTGAAATCGAGCTAAGTCAAAGTTTTGACTTGAATACTATAGGCTTCTGGACTCGCACTATGGGTAATAGCGCGCAAATTTCCAATTTTAACGTAGTAGTTGATGACAGTCAGCATTTGGGACCTTTTAATCTTCCAGATGCTTCGACAATCTACTATTTTCAGATAGAAGTACGAGCTAAGCGCTTGAGGTTTGAAATTGAGAGTAGCTCTGGGGGGAATACCGGCGCCATCGAAATCGAGGCCTACTCAGTACAAAGATAATATGAATAGCTTTTTACTTTACTCTTTACGTTTCGAATGAGATAAAAGGAAGCCAACTGGTGTAGCAATGCCCATTTAGCATCTGGGAGGTTAAGAGATATGGTACGTTTAGAAAAACTAGGTGCTGATGAACGAAAGAATCTTGAGAATTTGAATTGTCCAACATTTGAAACTCAGCCATGGGTCGAGGGGCCACCGCTAAATGAAAGGCGCGTTGCTATCATATCCACTGCCGGCCTGCACAGGCGGGAAGACCGCCCGTTTACCCGGGAGCCCGGCGACTACTACCGGATTATCCCGGATGACATCAAAGCAAATGGCCTGGTAATGAGTCACGTATCACTGGGTTTCGATAGGAGCGGGTTTCAGCAGGATTGGAACGTCGTTTTCCCGATTGACCGCCTTCGAGAGCTTGCTGACCAAGGCATCATTGGTAGCGTAGCCAGTTTTCATTATTCATTTATGGGTGCTGATGACCCTATGGGGTGGGAGCAGCCGGCCCGTCTTCTAGCCTCAACACTGAAGAAAGACAGCGTCAACGCCGTTCTGCTCGTGCCAGTCTGACCAAACTGTACGCGCGCCGTCGGCGTGCTAGCCCATTTCCTTGAAGAAGAGCGAATACCAACTACGCAGATTAGCCTTGTACGCCTGCATACTGAGAAGATTAAGCCACCCAGAGCATTGTGGGTACAATTTGAGCTCGGACGTCCCCTGGGCGCTCCCAATGACTCAGCATTTCAAAAACAGGTGCTGATGGCAGCTCTAAAGCTCCTTGAAGCATCCGAAGGCCCTGTGATGCTGTCAGATTTCCTGCAAGATGCGCCCGTTTCTGACGGGGAACCAGTAATACTGGCCTGTCCGTATATCCCGAAGAAAGAGAATACTAACCCTACGGAGATGGTAAAATTATGCCGGGCTCTCAAAGCGGAGATGGCCTCCCTGCGACCCTGGTATGATATGGCAACTCAGAAGCGCCGACGTACTACCGTTGGCGTCAGCAGGCTCTCCCTTGAGGCTCTTCCCAGTTTTATTTGTTCCTTTCTCACTGAGAGCACGCCTAAAAATCCTCGTGAGGATGTGCCGCTGGCATTTGAGCTCAGGTATGCCGCCGATGACCTGAAAGCATACTATAACGAAGCAGTCACGGCGCAACCAGGCATGGAAACATCAGATAGCGAGACACTTGCCAGGTGGTTCTGGGGAGATACGGTCGCGAGCAAGATACTTCGGGCGGTAAGAGAGGCCTGCCTGAAAAGTGGCGATGAGTCACTCCGGCCTGCTGGAGGAGGACAGATAGTGCCACGTAAATTCGCGTAAGCCGTTAATTGACTATCACTTTCCCCTTTATTTCAGGATGAAGCGGGATAAAGAAGACGCTATGCCGCAGCCAATCAAGTAATGCGAGAGTTAGAATAGATAGTGTTATGGTTGCCCACTTGTTCTTTCGGAGGGTGAGGTACTGTCTTTTGTTTTGCTTGTCGTTCTCGAAACCCTTCGCTTTATGACCGTTGCCAGTACTCAGGACAGCCTTTTTATTATATCATGGATAAGAGGTTCGAAGTAACTTAACGTAGACAGATCCACTTCTGAGTATACTTTTTGCGCGAGTAACGAATGATCTCGAGAACCTCGGCCGGTTCCTCCGGGCGATAAGAGATAATACCTTTTGCCCCTAATATTTCAACTTTTCCGCTAAACACTTACTTACTCATTTCGAGCAACTCTTCTATTTCGTGCTCTGCCTCATGGAAGTCGCCTTTCTCCACCAGCTCTAACGCTTCCTGGGCAATTTCTTTCTCAGCTTCTGTAGCCTCAATGACGAAGTGGTCAAGGTGATGCTTGACATTGGTGGCATTCTCAGCTTCAACAGCGCGTTGCGCCAGAATCAGGTGAAATCTCTGCATCGTGATGCCAGAGGGGGATTCAGACCCGGCCATCTCCTCGATTTCGTGCTCGGCATCATGTGCGTTGCCTTGAGCTATCATATTCAATGCTTTCTCTGTCTCAGTCTTGTGCATCGGTTCTTTCACAAAGGTCAAGACATCCTGGAGATGGTGGCTGGCATCTTCGGTATCGCCCTCTTTAATAGCTAGTAGTGCCATCCAGTAATGCATGGTTTCCGTAGTTTGTTTCTCCCATTCTTGGACCGGGGCTTTTGCTTCGCCCAGACTGGCGATAAATTCGGCGATTTCATCTAGCTCATGGTCGCTCAACTGACTGGCTGGAAAAGCCATCATCGTGCCCATTGGATTACGCACTTGCATCTTTACGGCCGCCATACTGTGCCCGGCAATGGCTGGCCCGGCGGCGGTGCCCTCAGCGTTAGTACCATGGCAGACCACACACTTCTTGCCATAGAGATTCTTGCCTTCGGTTAGGGTAGCCGGGGCAGGAGTCGAGGTAACCGGCGTGGGAGTGGCGGGGGTCGGGGTGGGAACAGGAGTAGTCTTAGTGCAGGCAGATAAAAGTATAATCAAACTGAGCATTAGGAATATACTTATTAGGAAAAACACTTTGAACAGTCTTTCTTTTCCTTCCCGCCTACCTATGTTTAAAAACGTCTCCAACCACTGTTTTTGAACAATGAGTGATTTGGCCATCTCACCGCTCCTTTCTTTTTTGGTTTAGATAATCCTCGAATTATACGCTGGTTGGTATTGTAGCAGCCATATTACTACCTTGTCCATACTAATAACACAGTATTTTTGTAACCATGTTGTAATCAAATGTAGCGAATTTAAGACGAAAGTTCTTAATATGGTCCACGCCGTCCACACTTCACCCCTTCACCTTCTTCTTCGCTTCCTCCCATAGGGCGTTCTGCTCATCAAAGGATAGCTCGCCGAAGTCCACTCCCCGCTGGCGGCAGACCTGCTCCATACAGGCGAAGCGGCGGTGGAAGCGGCGGTTGGCCTGCCTGAGCGCCGCCTCCGAGTCCACGCCCATCCGGCGGGCAACATTGACCAGGGTAAACAGCAGGTCGCCAAACTCCAGCTCTTTCTCCTCCTGGCTCTCAGCCTGCTTCAGCTCCCCGACCTCCTCAACCAGCTTATCGATAACCCCATCGATATCCTCCCAGTCAAAGCCGACCTGCGCCACCCTGCGCTGCACCGACTGGGCATAGCTTAACGCCGGCATCTGCCGCGGTATGCTCTCCAGCATCGAGGCATCAGGGTGCCTTTCATCCCGCTTCAGCGCTTCCCAGTTGTGGGCTACCTCTGCGGCATTCTCGACCTTCTTGGGGCCGAAGACATGGGGATGGCGGTGAATTAGCTTGGCAGTTATGCTTTCCACCACATCCCCAAGCTCGAACTCGCCGGCTTCAGAGGCAAGCTGGGCATGGAGGACAATCTGCATCAGCAGGTCGCCCAGCTCGTGGCAAAGCTTACCGGCATCACCTTCATCCAGCGCCTCCAGCACCTCATAGCACTCCTCCAGCAAATTTTCCCGCAGCGAGGCATGGGTCTGCTGCCTATCCCACGGGCAGCCGTCCGGCGCCCGCAGCCTGGCTATGATATCCACCAGGGCGCTGAACTGACTGAGGTCCTGCGGCAAAGACAAAGCGGCCTCCTCAAGCTACGATATAACTGATTATATAGGCTGGCGCTGTGCCGGGCAAATTCAGCCGGGCAGCACCGCGCCGATAAGCTGGCGGTGTCCCCTCAAAAACTCGGCCGCCGGCATGTCCCGTTTCCCCTCCAGTTGCACCTTGACCACCCCCAGCACTCCCGCCCCGGTACCGACGCCGAAGGCCGCGCCCGGGCCATCCAGGACGACCACGCGGCCGGTGCCAGCGCTTTTTTCGCCGGATAGGGGCACTGCCTCGATAATCTTGAGCTGCTTTCCCCGCCACCTGGTGTAGCACCCCGGCCAGGGCTGAAAGGCACGCACCCGCCGCCATATCTCCATTGCCGGCAGACGCCAGTCAATCTCGCCCTCCTCCTTGGTCAGTGGCCGGCTATAGGTAACTTCGGTCTCGTCCTGGGGGCGGGGGATAAGCTCCCCCCTGGCATAGCCGAGCAGGACTTCCGGCAGCATCCGGGCGGCCACCTGTGACAGCCTGGCGGTAAGGGAGCCAGTGGTATCCTGTGGAGATACGGGCACCTGCGCCACGGCTAATATCGGTCCGCTGTCCAGGCCCGCCTCCATGAGCATAATGCTCACGCCGGTAAACTCATCGCCCGCCAGAATGGCTGCCGCCACCGGCGAGGCGCCCCGAAACCTGGGCAGCAACGAGGGGTGGATATTGATACATCCATGAGGGGGGATGTCCAGCACCGGCCGCGGCAGAATCTGTCCGAAGGCGGCTACCACTATGAAGTCGGGGCTGAAGTCGGCCAGTTGCCGCACCGCCTCCGGCTTTTTCAGGCTGTCCGGCTGCAGCACTGGCAGGCCCCGCGCCAGGGCCGCCCTCTTCACCGGCGAAGGCAGCGGAAGACGCCCTCTGCCCGCCGGCTTATCCGGCCGGCTGTAAACGGCGACAACCTTGAATTGACCGGACTTGATGAGCTGCTCCAGAGGAGGAACAGCGAACTCAGGAGTACCCATGAAGACGATGCGCACTTGAAGCCTCCCAGCACGTGATTGTAACACGGGCAAATTTTTACAGCAACCGCCCTTTTAAGTCGGCACCTGGGAAACTGGCCAAACGAAAAAGGTAGGCAAACATGGCATTAGGGGGTTAGCCAAGAAAACAGCCGCCAGCGGTCATGAAACCCCTTGCCAGCAGACAAATAGCGTCTGCTATGATTTGTAGAAGTTTCGCCACCCAAGCCCTTCTCCAGATGGTGAACACGGCCTCAGGTCAAGAGCTGACATGCCAAGATAAACCATGCCCGAGCAACACAGGAGGATTAGTGCACGTAACATCAGCCCAGGAAACTTGGGAAGCCGCCCTGGGTGAATTGCAGCTTCAGGTCAACAGAGCAAATTATCGTACCTGGCTAGGTAAGACGGTAGGCTTAAGCTTTGAAGGCAACCAGTTCGTCGTAGGCGTACCCACCATCTTCGTCGCCGAATATCTGGACAAGAAACAGCGCTCCCTGATTGAAAAGACGCTGATGGGGCTTACCAAGCAGGACGTTAACGTTACCTTCCAGGTAAACGGGAGAGACCCCGATTGCCTTCGTGGGATACGGAGCGCTCCGGCGGAGCAAGCCACCCTATCGCTTAACCCCAGGTACACCTTTGACTCCTTCATTGCCGGCGAAGGCAACCGCCTGGCGCGTGACGCCGCCCTGGCCGTAGCCCAAAACCCCGGCCACAGCTATAACCCGCTGTTCCTGTATGGAGGAGTAGGCCTGGGCAAGACCCACCTGGTGCAGGCTATCGGCAACGCCGCTCTGGCCAATCAGGCTGACGTGCTCTACTTCAGCGCTGAGCAGTTCACCAACGACCTTATGAACGCCATCCGAAGCCGAAAAACCGAGGAGTTCCGCAATAAATACCGCACCGTTGATATGCTGCTGGTGGACGACATCCAGTTTATCAGCGGCAAGGAGCGGACGGAGGAAAGCCTGTTTTACACCGTCAACGAGCTGTACAATGCCAACCGCCAGATAGTAGTCACCAGCGACCGCCCACCCCGGGCGATACCGTCACTAAAGCAGCAATTGCGCTCCCGCCTGGAACAGGGACTGGTGATAGACATCAAGCCGCCCGACCTCAAAACACGGATGGCCATCTTGCAGGCCAAGTCGGAGCAAAGGGGCGAGCACGTTGACCCCGACATACTGGAGCTTATCGCCTCCCAGGTACAGCAGAGCATCAGGCAACTGGAAGGGGCGCTGAACCGGGTAATCGCCTATGCCAGGTTACTGCGGACCTCCCTCACCCCTGAGCTGGCCACCCACGCCTTGGAAGACATCGCCACCAGGAAACCGAAGCAGAGCACGCCTGATGCTATATTAGAAACGGTCGCCCAGAGCTTCCAGCTAACCCCGGAGGACCTCAAAGGCCGCAAGCGAAGTAAGGAAGCGGCCCTGGCCCGCCAGTTGGCCGTATACCTGCTCAAAGAAGAAACCGGCTGCTCGTTGACCCAGATTGGCAAGGAGCTCGGCGGCAGAGACCACCACGTCATCTCCCTTGCCCACCAGAAGACAGCCAGCGACATCGAAACTGACATTAGCCTCAGGGACAAGCTGTTTCGTATCCGCCAGAGCCTGTACTCTGCCGGGGAATAATGCTTCCCCGCTAAGTCCCCGTCAACTCCCCGTTACGTCCCCTGCGCCAGTGCCTGCTGCTCCCCATGTTTTCCCTCGTAGCGGTAACTACCCCTAGTGCGCTTATTATTATTATTATTGTTTAAGTTAACATCTTACATCTGATAAGGTATAAGGGTATAATAATAACAAACTGGAGGGATAGCAGCAGGTACATGATTGACAGGGTAGAGCTGGGGATGAGAGGTGGTGATGGTGGTAATGGTGCGGTAAGTTTCCGGCGGGAGAAGTACGTCCCCTTTGGTGGCCCTGATGGGGGTGACGGGGGTGATGGCGGGGATATTGTAATTGCGGCAGACCTTTCTATATCCAGCCTGCTCAAGTTCGGGCATAAGAGGTACTATCGGGCGGAAGATGGCGGTAATGGCGCTGGCAAGAAGAAGCATGGGCGGCGTGGCGAAGACCTTGTAATCTCCGCCCCGGTAGGCACGGTGGTGCTAAATAAGGCGCAGGTGGGCGGTGACGCCGCCATCGCTGACCTGACCCGGCCGGGTGAGCGGGTAGTGGTAGCCAGAGGTGGCAGCGGAGGAAGGGGCAATGCCCGCTTCGCCTCGTCTACCAGCCAGGCTCCGCGTATTGCCGAGAAAGGGGAGGCCGGGGAAGAGTGGGCCATAATACTGGAGCTCAGGCTGATTGCCGATGTTGGCATTATTGGCTACCCCAACGTGGGCAAGTCTACGTTGCTGACAGCGGCTTCGGCGGCAAGGCCGAAGATAGCTGACTATCCGTTCACGACCCGGGAACCGGCGCTGGGTGTGGTCGAGGTCGGCCAGCGAAACTTCGTCCTGGCCGAGATTCCGGGGTTGCTCGCCGGCGCCCACCTTGGCCGGGGACTGGGACATGATTTCCTGCGCCATGCGACGCGCACCAGGGTGCTCATTCACCTGATAGATGGTAGTTCGCCATCGCCGGTGGAAGATATGCGGCAGGTAAATGCCGAGCTGACCCTGTTCGATTCAGCCCTGGCCCGGAAGCCGCAGGTGGTGGCGGTGAACAAGGTTGACTTGCCTGAAGTGCGGGCCCGCATTGGGGAGATAAAGCAGGCGCTGGAAGATGCCGGGGTCATCCCCGTGTTCATCTCGGCGGCCACCGGAGAGGGGACAGCCGAGCTTATGGCTGAGGCGCTGAGGTCGCTGGAATCGGCTGAGGTGGAGGTCACCGTGAAGCCGCCGGGCAAGGTCTTTCACCCCCAGCCGCGGCGGGCCGGCGTCACTATTCACAAGGAGGGCGACGTCTTTGTTGTCGTCGCACCGGAGATGGAGCGCCTGGTGGCCGGGGCGGACCTGACCAGCGGCGAGGTGCGGCGACAACTGGCTGCCCGGTTTGCCAGGATGGGGGGGCACAAGGCGCTGGAGAAAGCCGGGGCTAAGCCCGGCGACAGGGTCCGGTGCGGCAACTTCGAGTGGGAGTGGGCCTAAATGAGAATAGGAGTCCTGGGCGGCACCTTCGACCCTGTTCACAACGGCCACCTCTTGATAGCCGAGGCGGCACAGGCCGGGCTGAACCTGGCCGAAGTTGTGTTTGTCCCCGCCGGGCGGCCGTGGCTGAAGGCAGCGGTTTCCTCTGCCGGGCACCGGCTGCAGATGGTACGCCTGGCCATTGACGGTAAACCCGGCTTCAAGCTCTGCCCCCTGGAGGTGGAGCACCCTGGCCCCTCGTATACTGTTGATACCATTTACACGCTGGGGAAGCAACGCCCGGGCGAGGAGATGTTTTTTATCCTGGGCTGGGACAGCCTGGCCGACCTGCCCCGGTGGCGGCAGTCGGCCCGGCTTATCCAGATGTGCCGCCTGGTGGCCGTTCCCCGGCCAGGATTCCCCGCGCCCGACCTGGCGAAGCTGGAGGCGGCTATCCCCGGCTTGTCTCAACGGGTGCTGTTTCTGGACATGCCGGAAATAGACATCAGCGCTTCGGACATCAGAGGCCGGGTCGCCCGTGGCCTGCCCATCGGGTACCTCGTGCCCGCGGCGGTGGAGAGGTATATCAGGGAGCACTCACTTTATAAGAGTTCAGGAGGCGAAGGATGAAGGTGCTCGGCATCGTCGGCAGTCCCAGAAGGGGCGGAAATACCGAGTTCATAACCCGGCATACGCTTCAGGCCGTTGAGGAGGAGGGAGTGGGGACGGAGCTTATAACTCTGGCCGGGCTGGATATAAGGCCATGTAATGCCTGCATGGTGTGCAAGACCGAGGAGTGCTGCCCCATTGAGGATGACCTGATGCCGCTATATGCCAGGATGAAGGAAGCCGCTGGCATAGTCCTGGCCACGCCGGTGTACTTTGGCTCGGCCACCGCCCTGCTCAAGGCACTGATGGAACGGGCGGGCTACCTTGCCCGCAATAACGGGCAGGGGTTTGGCGGCAAAGTAGGCGGACCGCTGGTGGTAGCGCGGCGGGCGGGCCACAACTTCGCCATGTCCGAGCTGACGGCCTGGTTCCAGGTGCTGGGCTTTTTCATCCCCGGCTCCAGCTACTGGAACATCGCCTTCGGCCGGGATAAAGGAGAGGTGGAGAAGGACGAAGAGGGCCTCACCACCGCCTGGAATTTCGGCAAGAACGTGGCTTTTCTGGTGAAGAAGCTAAAGGGTTAGGCTGGCTAAGCCCAGGGACTCTTTCTGATAATACCCATATTGACAGCTTTGGCAGTATGTGATATGATATATCAAAGTGATGTACAGTGATGTAAGATGAAGCAATATGATGCACCACAACGGGGGTCACGGGTGCGTGAAAGAGCGGGCTTCTCATATGAAGCCTCAACTAGCGAGACCGACCTGAAAGAGCAAATACTAGCGCTAAGGGCAATGAGAAATAGTCCGTATTGGAACCGTAGCTTTGCCGATATAGCCGGTATGATACTTATGAAGGCTGTGCCTGAAGAAATAGAGAAATATGAAAAGACATCGGAAAAGAGAACTTTGGGTAAACCATAATGGGAAGGATTACTTGTTTGGAAGCGAACCCGCAGTCTATCGAGCATAAGGTTTCGCCAGCTAGCTTTTTAGCACGACAAGGTGTATTGTTTCCTCCTTCTATTAGCTCCTTTAGTGAACGTAGAAAAGCCTTTTTGAACAGGCTAGCAAGTCCGAACGGAAAAATGAAATACAAGCGTTACACTGGTGCCACAATAAGGTATGCGGGAGGGAAAAGCCTTGCGGTTGGTCTAATAGTAGAACTGATACCTGATAATATGACAAGGATAGTATCGCCATTTCTTGGTGGTGGTTCTATTGAGGTAGCATGTGCTGCAGAATTAGGTCTACCAGTCATTGCCTTTGATATTTTTGATGTACTCATGACATATTGGAAAATCCAGTTGAATGAGCCTCAAGCTCTCTATGAGCGATTGCTGAAGTTTACTCCGACTGTAGCTGAATTCTACGCCGTTAAGGAACGCCTGAAGAAACACTGGACGGGAGAATTGCCCTTAGATAGCGAGATTGATATAGCAGCCTACTTCTATTTCAATCATAATACTTCGTACGGCCCCCACTTTCTCGGCTGGCCATCAAGGGTGTATCTTCAACGAGAGCGCTACCAGTCTATAATTGAGAGGGTACGTGATTTTCGTGCTCCAAATCTGATTGTAGGGTGTGAATCTTTTGATACAGTAATGCCCAAGTATAAGGATGATTTCCTCTATTGTGACCCGCCTTACTATCTTGACGGAGATAGTAAGACTTTTGTTGGCATGTATCCTCACAGGAATTTCCCAATTTACCACAACGGCTTCAAGCATGATAAACTGCGAGACCTTCTGACGGAACATAAGGGGGGCTTCATTCTATCTTATAATGATTGCTCAACAATCCGAGAATGGTATAAAGGTTTCAATATGATAGCTCCGGCATGGCAATATACCTTTAGCCAGGGCGATACACGGATTGGTGAGAATAGGTTGAGAAACAACAATGGGAGTTATATCAAGCACTCACACGAACTCCTGATTTGGAAAGAGCCATGAGGCCGAGGCGGAAACGCGCGCTTTCAAGCGAAAATGCTCGGTATATCCGTCAAAGAGGACACGACGATGCCCGAGAATTCGCTCTGGCAATCGGACTTCCCCGTGACTACAAGAATGCCCCACGTGCAAAGAAAGACGTCATTGACCCATCGGGTGATGCACATTGGGTTAGGCCGTTTTTGGAGTGATGATGCCTTTGGTGCGATGAACGGAATAGGTGACCTACTCACCGAGTGTATTAACGCTTTTCCGTCTGACTTCAGGGCATATCAGCGCAATAAGCCTGCGGCCAAAGAACGACTTCGGAGACCAATGAGCAAATTGGCTGAGTTATTTCAGGACAAGCGGAGACTACGTGCATTCTTGAACAAATCTATCTTTAATGGAGGAGAAGTCAATTACTTGACTGTTAAACACGAGGGTATATTCCACGTCTTCCTGAATCAGGATGTTGTGCAGGTATTCAGTGACAATCTGGAAGTCTGTAATTCAAGAGCACTTACAGCAGGCCAAACGCCGGAACAAAAGGTTCTATTTCGTTACAATGGGCTAAATATGGGCGAGCTAGAAATGAGAAATGATAGTGAGATACATTATCGTGAAGTGCGCTTTAATATGATAAAACCGAAGGTGATGAACTTATTGTTTACAAAGATACCACTAGTCAAGGAATTCAGCGATAAGGTCTGGGTATATGGCAATGCCAGTAAGCGCTTCGGCCATTGGGAATAATCCCGTCGCCACTATCTCCACATTTAATTTAGGTTTAAATATCCAGGTTCTTGAC
Source organism: Chloroflexota bacterium (assembly GCA_016202545.1). Lineage (GTDB taxonomy): Bacteria > Chloroflexota > Dehalococcoidia > Dehalococcoidales > JACQON01 > JACQON01. The sequence goes on along the minus strand of JACQON010000015.1, from coordinate 11,430 downwards.
GCTCTTGGCGTGGGCCTGGATGAAGGCCTTGCGCGGCTGGACCTCCTCGCCCATCAGGATGTGGAAGATATGGTCGGCGCGGGCGGCGTCCTCAATGGTCACCGTGAGCAGTGTGCGGGTCTCCGGGTTCATGGTGGTCTGCCATAGCTGCTCGGCATTCATCTCTCCCAGGCCTTTGTAGCGCTGTAGTGCTACTCCTGACCTATCGTTAGTTTTTTCCAGTTCTTCAGCAAGTTTGTCCCAAGGAATATCTTTCCCTATTTCCCTTTTGTTCCTAATAATGGTATAGGACTTTCCCTCAATAAAGTCCTTGACTTGTGGGTAAGCTATAAAACATTTGTGAATAACTGGGTCTTCAAAGAGCCGGCCGAGGTTAATCTTTTTCAGGTTTGCGTCTATCCAAAGCTCGCCTTTTTCTGAGCCAAAGTGTGCATCTAATGGCACGTTCTGCATTCTGAGCGAAGTTATCCATTGTTGCATGGTATCCTCATCTGGAAGAGGAAGGCGATGTTGGCCAGATTGTTTTAGAAGAATCTCACTTACCTCCCTCGGTATACCCATTTCTTCAAATTTACTTAGTCCCTCTTGGTAGTCCCTAAGTGAATTCAAAAGGTCATGTAGCATTGCCCCAGTCAGTTTGATTGCTCCATCTTTTGAGTAAACAGAAACGTTTTGGAAAGCATTCTTTATATAAAATTTGTTCAATCCATCTTCTGAATATAACCATTCCTCTATTTTACCAATAGACGCTCGGTAGAGGGGTGGCTGGGCAATGAACAGGTGCTGGTGGTTGATTAGCTCCGGCATATGCCGGAAGAAGAAGGTAAGCAGCAGGGTACGGATGTGGGCGCCGTCAACATCGGCATCGGTCATCAGGATGACCCGGTGATAGCGGAGCTTTGACGGGTCGAACACGTCATCTATGCCGGCCCCTAGAGCGGTAATTATATTGCGTATCTCTTCATGGGCGAGCATCCTGTCCGGGGGGGCTTTTTCCACGTTGAGTATCTTGCCCCGCAGCGGCAGTATGGCCTGGAAACCGCGGTTGCGCCCTTGTTTAGCCGAGCCTCCGGCGGAATCTCCCTCCACCAGGTACAGCTCGCAAACGGACGGGTCCTTCTCTGAGCAACCAGCCAGCTTCCCGGGCAGGATGCCGGCGTCCAGACTGCTTTTCTTGATAACCAGGTCGCGGGCCTTCCGGGCGGCCTCCCTGGCCCTGGCAGCGGTCAAGCACTTGTCTATAATCCTCTTGGCCTCATCGGGGTGCTCCTCAAGGTAAAGGGATAAGCCATCGCTGACCACCGCTTCGACGATGCCCTTGACCTCGGGATTGCCCAGCTTGCCCTTGGTCTGTCCCTCGAACTGCGGCTCGGCCAGCTTGACGCTGACAATGGCGGTCAGCCCTTCCCGGACATCGTCCCCGGTCAGGTTGGCATCCTCGTCTTTGAGCAATTTGTTCTTGCGGGCATAGTCGTTGAGGATGCGGGTCAACGCCGAGCGGAAGCCGGTAACATGGGTGCCGCCGTCGATGGTGTTGACACAGTTGGCAAAGCCGAAGACGGAGTCGGCGAAGCCCTCGTTATATTGAAGGGCAGCCTCGACTATAGTGCTATCCGCCGTGCCCGAGATGAAGATAGGGTGGGGATGGCGTACAGCCCGGCCACGGTTCAGGTGACGGATAAAGCCGGCGATACCACCTTCAAAGTAGAAGGTCTTTTCCCGGTCTGTTATCTCATCCCTGGTGTATATTTCCAGCCCCCGGTTCAGGTAAGCCGCCTCGCGTATGCGCTGGCTCAGGGTGTCAAAATCGTAGTCGACCTTGCCGAAAATCTCCTCGTCGGCAAGGAAAGTGACGCAAGTGCCGGTGTCGGTGCCGGTGGTCTGGCCGACTTCTGTCACACCTCCTTGAGGTATGCCCTGGCGGTATTCCTGCTGGAAGACCTTGCCATCGCGCTTTACCCTGACCCTGAGCCAGGAGGACAGGGCGTTTACCACCGAGGCACCTACGCCGTGCAGTCCGCCTGAGACCTGATAGGTCTTACCGCCAAATTTTGCCCCGGCATGGAGTGTGGTCAGCACCGTTTCCAGGGCAGATTTGTTGGTGATGGGGTGGGTGTCTACCGGAATGCCGCGCCCGTTGTCTTCAACGGTGACATAGTTACCCTCTCCGATGGTGACTTTTATTCTGGTACAGCAGCCGGCCATGGCTTCGTCTACGCTGTTATACAGGATTTCATAGACCAGGTGATGCAGGCCGCGCTGGTCGGTACTGCCGATATACATGCCGGGGCGCCGGCGCACTGCCTCGCGCCCGGCTAAGACTTGAATATCTTTAGCGGTGTATTCGTGGTTCGGCAACATGGTCTGGGAAGGTCTATCCTCTATCATAGGCGGTCCCTATCTCCTTGTCGGCGCTTGGCGCGAATAACAGCGGAGGAGCCGGGGTAGAGACAATGAAGGGCAGTTGCAGAAGAGGCGAAGATAACAGTGGGGAAGGCTTGTTGCTGTCGAAAGCGGTAAGCGCATTTGATTAATTATACCATAATCCAGCTTCAAAGTGAAGTCATAACCATGGGCCTTAATTCATGAGTGCAGATTTAAGAAGCCTCCTCCGGAGAGCAACCGGAAATCTCCCTTTGGAAAAAGGGGAGACATGAAACGTCGCCCCTGCGCTTCTTGACTGAGCGGCTGCCGGCGGGTAGACTGGTTGGGGTAAACGGACGATGAGGGTGATAGGTCTTACCGGCGGCATCGGCAGCGGCAAGAGCACGGTATCGCGGTTCTTGGCCGAGTTGGGCGCGACCGTCCTGGATGCCGATAAGATAGGGCATGAAGTGCTCCAGCAAGACGCTGATGTCCGGCGCCAGGTGACGGCTGCCTTTGGCGGGCAAATCCTCGGCCCCGATGGACAGGTTGACCGTGCCAGATTGGGCAAGGTGGTGTTTGGCAGTGCCGGGGCCCTGGCGCGCCTGAACGGGATAATGCACCCACGGATACATGACATGGTACAGGCACGCCTTGCGGAGTACCGGCGGCGCGGGGTGGAGGTGGTGGTGGTCGAAGCCCCGCTCCTGGTGGAGGCTGGCTGGACCTCACTGGTGGACGAGGTGTGGGCCACGGCGGCGCCGGAGGCCACCGTGCTCAGGCGGCTGGAGGGGCGAGCGGAGCTATCCGGGCCGGAAGCACGGGCCCGCGTTCGCTCGCAGCTATCAGGGAAAGAGCGGGCGAAGCACGCTGATGTGGTCATAGATACCGATTGCAGCCTTGACGAGCTAAGGGCGAAGGTCAAAGACCTGTGGCAGAAAGTGCGCGCCGCCGGGGCTGAGGGTTGACACCTGCGCTGGTAGCTGATACAATAGTTGCGAGTTGCGTTTGGGAGGCCGAAGATTTACGCTATCGTTGAAACTGGCAGCAAGCAATACCGGGTGACCCCGGGGCAGACCATAGATGTGGAGCGCCTGGGCGCGGCTGAGGGCGCTACCGTCGAGCTGGACAGGGTGTTGCTTATCGGTGATGGGGACAGGGTGACGGTGGGCACACCTACTGTAGACGGAGCCAAGGTGGTCGCCACCTCTAAGGGTGAAGAGAAGGGCCGCAAGATTATCGTGTTTAAGTATAAGTCCAAGGTGCGCTACCACAGGAAGAAGGGGCACCGGCAGCTTCATACCACACTGGTGATTGATAAAATAGTTGGGCCAGAGGCTGCGGAAGGTGAGCCGGCCAAAAAGGTTCGGCGGCGGAAGAAAGAGGTGATTGAAAGTGGCGCATAAAAAGGCGGGCGGCAGCAGTCGCTACGGTCGGGACAGTGAAGCCAAGCGGCTCGGCGTAAAAAGGTATGCCGGGCAGGTTGTCCGCGCCGGCAGCATACTGGTGCGCCAGCGCGGCACGCGTATTCACGCCGGTGAAAACGTCGGCATAGGCAGGGACCATACCCTTTTCGCCCTGGTTGACGGCGTGGTGAAATTCGAGCCGGCTACCAGGGACCGGAGGAAGGTTAGCGTTTCCCCTAACCTCAGCTAAAGATGAAAGATAAGATTCATCCCAAGTATTATCCTGATGCCCAGGTGGTCTGCTCCTGCGGCAACACCTTTACCATTGGCTCTACCAGGAAGACGCTCAAAATCGAGCTGTGCAGCAAGTGCTCCCCTTTCTACACCGGGGAGCGCCGCGTGCTCGATGCTGCCGGCCAGGTGGAGCGGTTTAGGCGGCGTTACAAGGTGAAAGAGTAGGCGGGGCCCGGTGGCCAGGAGCGGCGCGGAGCCTGCTCCTTTTTTATTGGCGCTATGGCGGACAGATTCTATTACGGCGGGCAGGCAGTCATTGAAGGGGTGATGATGCGGGGACGGAAGGCCATGGTGACCGTGGTGCGCCGCCCGAGCCGCGAGCTGGCCATGGCTGCCCATCCGCTGGCGGCCGTCTATACCGGCCGGATGAGAAAGACCCCGCTCGTCCGCGGCATCATCGTCCTCATTGAGGCCATGGCCCTGGGCATCAAGGCCTTGATGTATTCCGCCAATGTTTCGCTGGAGGAAGAAGAGCAGACTTCCGGCTGGCTGGTGTGGGCGATGGTGGTCCTCGCCGTGGGGGTGGCAGTCGTCCTTTTTTTCCTGGCGCCGCTGTTTCTGTCCAAGCTGTTCGGCATAGGCTCGCCGCTGCTATTTAACCTGGTGGAGGGCTTTATCCGGCTGGCTATTTTCATCGCCTACCTCAAGCTGATGTCACTGCTGCCGGATATACGGAGGGTATTCGCCTATCACGGCGCCGAGCATAAGGTGGTGAATGCCTATGAGGATGGCGCTCCGCTGGAGGTGGAGGCGGCCCGGAAATATAATACCGCCCACGTGCGCTGCGGCACCAGCTTTCTGTTTGCGGTGATGGTCATTGCCATCGTGGTCTTTACCCTGGTGGGCCTGCCTTCGCTGTGGCTGATGGTGCTGTCGCGGGTTGTGCTCGTCCCCGTCATCGCCGCCCTCGGCTACGAGGTCATCTATTTTGGTTCCCGGCACAGGCAAAACGGCCTGCTCCGGGCGATGACGCTGCCCGGGTTGTGGCTGCAATCGCTGACCACCAGGGAGCCGGATAATGACCAGCTAGAGGTTGCCATCTCAGCGCTGAGGAAAGTAGTGGAGATTGACCAGCAGCCTGAGGAGGCAGCTCAGGTTTCCTCTTGAGCTAGCTGTTCGAAGAAACAGGTCTTATTGCCGGTGTGGCATACCGGGCCGCTTGGCTGTCCTATTACCAGGAGAGTATCGCCGTCGCAGTCCTTCCATACCGAGGTCACTTTTATCCGGTTGCCTGAGGTCTCCCCCTTGAGCCATAGCTTCTGGCGGCTGCGACTGTAGAACCACACCTCGCCGCTGGAGAGGGTGCGGCGTAGCGCCTCCTCATCCATGTAGCCCAGCATCAGCACCTGGCCGGTGCTTTCATCTTGAACTATGGCCGGGATAAGCCCTTTTTCGTTAAATTTGAGATTATCTACCACCGCACACTCTTTGGTCACCCTATTTCTAGCTGGGGCTTAGTGATTGCCTCCTAGTTTCATTAGGAACTTATGGTCGAAATCTTCCCACATCTTTGGAAATTCTGGCCCCGTTGCTAACAAGTATTTACTTGTAAAAGGTTTCTTGCTGGGGATATGATATTCAAACGCAAGCTGAGCTATGCGCTCACCTGGCCGAAGAACAATAGGGCTGTTACCGACATTAGTCAATTCAAGTGTCAAACATCCTTTGTAACCAGGGTGGACAAATATTGAAGTTGCCGTAACCAATCCCAAGCGTCCGTATGAAGAGCGAGTGACAACCGATGCTCCAAGGTCTGGCGGCATTGATATATATTCCAACGTGCTTGCCAGTAGGAGTTGCCCGGGGTGAAGAATGATTTCTTCGCCTAGCCTCAGTTGTAGTCTCTCCAACAATTCATGTGTTTGTTCTTCGGTTATCGTTGACGGGTCAATTATCCCGTAGCGTGTTAGCCTGAAGAGCAAGAACTTTGTGCCAAGATGTAAATCAAACGTGCCATCACGAGGGTCAGGTTTAAGCTGCGGGGTAATTACCATCTGGTCGTTAAGGTTAGAGGCGAAAATCTTATTTAGTAACTCAACTGCTGAAGGTGCTCCTGTTCTTTCCGTTGTCTCAGCCTCAACAGATTCTTTTCCATTTGCCTCTTCAATGTGTCGCTTATCTCGCCATTGACGCCATTGCTGCGGAATGGTGCTTGCCTGTATAGCGTGTAAGAGCAAATCATTTAGCTTTGAAACAACCAAATGATTGTCTCTGTGACCCCCCAGCATAGTATTAAGTCGGCTTAGGTGAGCCAAAAAGACAATGTAGCCCGCATTTAGAATTGAGGCTAAGCGTGCGGGCTTGATACTTTTGTTTTCCTTTATCTCCGCAGGCGAAACGCCGGTACAGAGAAGCTCTACTAACTTCGGAACTTCACTCTGGAAGACATCAGTATCATAAGTCTCACTAGCGGTTACCTGCTCTGCTTTAGCCATTATAGTTGTCTTTGTTGCTTCCACTTTTGATTCAGCAATTCTGAAATGGCGCCCAATATCAGGAGGAATGCTTATCGGACTCACCTCCTCCTTCAAGTAGGCATCCCATTCTTCCAATTCCGAATAAACAACCTGGTCAGTCGTACCCTTTTTCATGTATCCCAAATTGCGTAGTACTTCTAACATCGTTCGTAGACGTAACCTCGACGATGGATGGCTAAGCGAGTGTTGATCCATCGCGCCTAAGGACAAAGAGAGATGAGCAAGAGAAAAGAAAAAGGCCGGGCCAAAAATTCTGGTAGCAAGTAAATCAGCAATAATCTCACTCAACCAGTTTTCTAGAATCTTACTGCATACCTCTTTAGTTCCACGTTCTATATCGTGAGGAGAATAGATTTCCCCCATAGTTAAGGGCGGTAACAAAGGTCTCTCTGTAGGAAGTGGAACAGTCCTAATTTGCTCGACAAGAGATTTAATATCTTCTGGTAAAATCTGTATCTCACTTAACAGGTCACTCGTTATTCCCAGAACACGGTCTCTTAAATGCAACATCTCATGACTGACAGTTATGACATGACGGAGAACATCTCTTGAGTGTATTCGTGGGAATGAAAGAAAAACAAACCATTTTGGAGTTTTGAAAACTCGGTATTTATCAGGAACATAAGTTGATAATATGTTGACATAGGACTCATAGAGGCCTCCACGGGCGTAAAGTTCATAGTTGTCTTGGGAGTAGCTTCGCAGGATTAGTGCAAAACTCGGCTCAAATTTCCGAATGGACGCCTTGATTGGCTCTACAATTTCAAAAGGCTGTGCAAAATGGTCCATCAGAGGAATGAAATCCAGAATCTGCTCTTCCAAGTCCTTGCGATGCTTGTTATAGGTGGCGCAAAGTTGAAATAGGTCAAAAGAGGACTGTCGCTCATTCTGGAGAGAAGCTCTCATCATCTGGCATATTCTGATGCCGGTTTCAATCAATGTGGTACGGTCAGGATAGGTAGGTGGAGCTTTTTGCTCCGAGAGATACTGTTCAAGGCGTAAAATGCCCTCTACAGTATCTTTGTAGTGTCTTTCACTTATTGAATCATCAGTCATGCTCTTTGTTGCAGATGAACTGTAATTTTATCTGTGGGAAGCGTATCAACAGCTAAAGCGATTTTACGCAGGAAGGTAAACAGTTCTTTTACTTCGTCTATTTTTTCCTTGGGAACAGATTTACCCTCTCCTAAACTTGAGACGGTTTTATGTAGCTCTTTCAAATAATCCGAGAAGTCTTCTGTCTTTTCTGTTCTATGCTTACCTGCAGATAAAGTTAATGCACGAGTAAACCAACCATAACTCCTTAAGCTATCCGAAGCATTGGCTCTTAATCTACCTGTTTCCATAATCTCGGCTCCACGGTCAGCTATATCAATAAACTCAATCGCTTTTTTGAATATAGCCGTTCTCTCGTTTGGCTTAGCCTCCTCCAGTCTTGATATGCAGTTCACAACCCGATTGGCAATAGTGGCCAGTTCAGCAGGGCCAATAGCACGAGACCCGACAGATACCACCATTCGAATTACCTCCTATAATTGCTGGGCAGAGTTATATATTAACTTTGTTGTCGGACACATGTCAAATCCAGCGTTTGTCACTTTGTGTAATGTTAACATATTATCAACAAATTGTCAATATAAAATACCTTAAATTATGAGAAATTAATGAGTAATTGAAACCTAATGTATTGACAATATTGTTAACTTAGTGTTAATATATTCGTGCTCTGGAGATTTGTAAATGAGAAGGTCAAAAAGAGATCGAAAACAACAGCCTTCGGATAAATTTGGGGCATATCTTAGGCGGCTGCGACAGAACAATACTGAATTGTCCCAAGTCGAGGCTGCAAGACGGCTTGGTCTAAGCCCACAGGAGCTTAATTACTATGAGAAGGGTACTAGGGTGCCTTCAGATCCCTTATTAACAAAGCTTGCTCACCTATACCATGTGGCTACTGCAGAGGTTATGGAAAAAGCATATTGGCCCCAACTCGTTCTTCTTCCGCTTATTGCAATAATAGACCCAGAGCAATTATCAAGAGACCTAATTGAGGATCTTGAGAGAGGTCTGCAGGAGGCAGAGCGGAAGGAAATCACCAGGCACATTGAAGAGCTTCTCCGCAAACGAGGTATGGTCAAGCAATGTTGAGGCAAACTGCTTGACCGTTCTTCTCTCTGTGCACTCCCCCCAGATTTAGCCCGCAGCCGCCAGCGCCTGCTTCAATTTGATGTCACCGGTGTAAAGCGCCCTGCCGACTATGGCGCCCTCCACGCCGAGGGATTTGAGCATTCTCAGGTGGGTCAGCGAGGAGATGCCGCCAGCGGCGATGACGGGCAATCTGAGCTCGTTTACCAGTTCGGCGATGGCGGTGAAATTCGGCTCGGTCAGGGTGCCATCCCGGCTGACGTCAGTGTGAATAAATCGTTTCACCCCAAGCTGCGCCATGGAGCGGGCAAATTCCATAGTCTCTAGCTCTATGTCCCGGTGCCAGCCATGGGTGGTGATGCGTCCTTCCCTGGCGTCGATGCTGACGATGATAGACTGGCCGAACTTGCGGCAGGCCTCTTCGACCAGCCCGGGGTTTTCCACAGCGGCGGTGCCCAGGATGATGCGGTCTATATCGGCCTTGAGCAGTTGCTCCACCGTTGCCAGGTCGCGGATGCCGCCGCCCAGCTGCACCGGGACGAGCACGGCATGGACTATCTCGTTGATAACATCCAGGTTGACCAGCCCCCCAGCGGCGGCGCCATCCAGGTCAACCACATGCAGCCTGGGAGCGCCCAGGGACTGCCACTTGAGCGCCACGTCAACCGGGTCGTCCGAGAAGACCGTCTCCTGGCTGTAGTCGCCCTGGTACAGGCGGACGCATTTGCCGCCTTTGATGTCTATGGCTGGAATTATCTTTATGTCCCGCCTCACAGGTTGATGTTGGAATACTTCCGCCACGGCCTGGCATTGAAGGCCCGGTTGCCCTTGTTTTTCTCCTCCAGCGCATCCAGCGCCCTGTTTATCACCTTTCTGGTGTCGCTGGGCATGATTATCTCGTCAACGCAGCCGCGCTCGGCGGCCCGGTACGGGTTCTCATAGATTTCATTGTATTCCTTTATCCTTTTAGCCTTGACCTCCTCCGGGTTGCTAGCCTCCTTTATCTCCCTGGCGAAGATGACGCTGGCGGCGGTTTCGGCGCCAACGATGGTCACCCGGGCGGTAGGCCAGGCAAACACCAGGTCAGCGCCGATGCCCTTGTCCAGCATCCCGTAGTGGGCGCCGGCGTAGGACTTCCTCAGGACAACCGAGACCAGCGGCACGGTGGCGTCCGCCCAGGCGAACAGCAGCTTGGCGCCGTGGCGCAGGATGCCTTTCCACTCCTGGTCAGAGCCTATCATGTAGCCAGGGCAATCGCAAAGGGTGACCACGGGGATATTGAACAGGTCGCAGAACCTGATAAACCTGGCCCCCTTGTCGGCGGCGTCGATGTCGATAGTGCCGGCCGCCCACGCCGGCTGGTTGGCCCAGATGCCCACGGTGCGGCCATTAAAGCGGGCAAACCCGGTTATAACGCTGCGGGCATTGTGTTTCAACATCTCGAAGAAGTGGCCATCGTCCACTATGGCTTCGATTACCTTGTGCATGTCGTAGGGCTGAGTTGCCTGGTCAGGGATTATGGTGTCCAGTTCAGGGCATGTCCGCCACGGGTCGTCCTGGGTCTCGGTCCGCGGCGGCTGCTCGGTGTTGTTGCAGGGCAGGAAGGCTAAAAGCTCCTTGGCTTTATCGATGGCGTCCTTGTCGTCTTCAGCCAGCATGTGCGTCTGGCCGGCTTTGACTGCGTGTGCCTTCCACCCGCACAGCTCCTCAAGGGCGATTTCTTCCCCCAGCTGTGTCTTGACAAAGGCGGGGCCGGCGATGCCCATAAAGCCGGTATGCTTGCACTGGATGAGGAAGTCCTGCATGATGGGGTGATAGGCCTGCCCACCCATGCACGGGCCCATGAGCAGGGCGAGCTGGGGGACTATGCCTGATGCCAGGATTTGGGCCCGGAACAGCCGCCCGTAGGCTTCCAGGGTATCCATCCCTTCCTGGAGCCGGGCGCCGCCGGAATCGTTCATGCCAATCACCGGCCATCCCATCTTCTTGGCGAACTCAATGGCCTGCGTTTCCTTCATGCCGTGGTACTCGCCAAAGGTACCGGCCATGGCCATAAAGTCCTCGGCGAAGGCAACCACATATCTGCCGTTCACCTTGCCGTAGCCGGTGACCACCCCCTCTGCCGGTATCTCTCTTTTGTCCATCCCGAAGTGGACAGTCCGGTGCCTGATGAACATGCCTATCTCGGTGAAGGTGCCCGGGTCGAAGAGGTAGTCTATCCTCTCCCTGGCCGTCCACTGCCGTCCTTTATGGCGGCGCTCTATCACCTCGGCGGGGGCCATCTGCAATATCTTCTGTCGCTGGCGCTGGTACTCCTCAATCAGTTCCTTGCTGGTGGTCATTCTTTCACCCCCTTCTTTCTGGCTCAAGGCATTATATCATCACATATCAGGCGGGGGCAATGGTGAGAGATTATTTACGAACACGTCATTGCGAGCGTAGCGAAGCAATCTCTGAATCGGCACATAGGAGCGCTTGAGGTTCTTACGAAAATACGGGTTGAGCGTGCTTGGACGTTATCGGCTGACTTCAGGCGAGCGCCCATCTCCCTCCCCTCTTCCCACTGGGAAGAGGGAGTAAAGTAAAAGAGAGGGGCAAAGCCCCTCTCTAAATCTCTTCCCCTTCTCCTCGAAAGGAGAAGGGGTTCACCCTGAAGGCTCACCCTGAAGGGGATAAAGGGGATGAGGTCGGTACACTGCGAGAAAACCGTATTTTCATCCTTTGTGGTGCTGGTTGTCCAGCAT
>JACQON010000014.1 GCA_016202545.1 Chloroflexota bacterium | reverse complement strand
GTCCGCTTACAGTTTAATTCTTTGATTCGCCAGCTTCTCACCCGTGCCGTAATGTACACCATCGAGAGCAAGCTCGGCCTCTTCTTCATTCTCCTTTGTCCAATAGCCCAGGGAATAGCCATACCATGGCTCCTTAGGGCTGAGCTTGGGTAACCCCAGCTCCTCCCAGATTTGCCTTGCCTTCTGCATAAATTGCTTCTGGGGCAGCGCAACCGGTGGGAAGTCCCACTTCCTGGTGGCATCAATCAGTATGGCCGATGTTCCGGAGGGAAGAGGATAGTCATCAGGGGGTGCCGTTGGTGGGACGGCTGAAGGGTCTAAGCCCGACACCATACCTTGAACGATGCGTACATCTCGCTCCGGCTGCATTCGAAAAGCCAGAGCCCAATTCACAGCATCAGCATCTCGCGGGTCAATATCCTCATCCACGGCTATTACTATTTTAAGATTTGTAAATCGGGTAATAGCTCCGTTCAAAACCTGCCAGCCCTGGGTCGGGTAAGACTTCTTTATCCTGATAACGCTATATGGTGAAGTGCCGCAGCTCTCCGGTCGAGCTACTTCCAAGACTGGCAGACCACAGTCATAGCGGAGGAATTTGAATAAACTGGCTTCATTCCCTATTCCTCTTATTTTGCTGCTTTCGCTCGGTGGGAACTGGCTGATAAAGGCATGGTAGATGGGATTGCGGCGATGGGTAATGCAGGTAACGTTGAAGTAAGGCTCCATCCTTTCTGCCCCTATGTAGCCGGTATATTCCCCGAAGGGGGCTTCCCTTTCCATAGAGTCAGTAGGTAATTCACCTTCAATCACTATCTCGGCTGTCGCTGGAACTTCGATATCCACCGTCTTGCATTTGACCAGTTCCATCGGCTCATTGGCAATACCACCAGCCATGTCGTACTCATCCACGCCATAGGCGAACTTCGTTACCGCAGCATAGGCTATAGCCGGGCTACTTCCAAGAACAATAGCTGCTTGTAGTGGTATACCACGTTCCTTGCACTTCTGCCAATGAGCAAATATGTGCTGGTAGTGCGAGGCTTCGATGCCAGTTCTAGTCTGACTCTTAATCATAGCGCGGAAAACGCCTATGTTCCTTATCCCGGTTTCCGGGTCTTTAGTTACCCAGCACGGCGAGCTAAAATAGGGGGCATTATCAAACCCCGGGGTGGAAATGGGAACCGGAAACTCATCGAGACCGCCGTGCTTCAAAAGATTATCACCCAAATGGACTTCTTCATGAACTGGGCCACCACTGACTATCTTGGGCTTAACGGAATGAAGTTGAGCCTCAGCCCACTTGTCAACAATTCCATCAGGCTCACAACCCATACCTATAGCATAGACTTGCTTGGAGGCAGCGCAGGAAGCGACCAGCACTGGCATGTTATACTTCCTGCCCTTAACATCTACCACATTTTCAAATAAAAAGGCCTTCCTTTCCTCTTCAGGGAGGCCCCGGAACTGCCATCTTACCAACGGCATAAGCTCTGTGTCTTTGTTGATTTCCTTCTTTACCCTGACCAGTTTGTTATTTGCCTCTAAGGCTTTGAGGTGCTCCCTTAAGTCCTTATAATACGCCATATTTTTAACCTCCTTTTAAATAGTAGGCTATTATGACTCTTTCAGCACTTCATTGTCAAACATACCGGAGCTTTCAGGGAGTTGAAGAGCCCCCGGTTGGGTCTGGCTCCGGCGGCACTATGGTACCAGCCTTCAGGGTTTGTCTTTCCCCCTCCTTAGTACGAATCAACACCCCCTCTGTGGTTACCTGCTCACCCCTCATCTCCAAACGGCTGATGACACCCTTTTGAAGCAGCCTTGACAAGAACATTGAACCGTGATTAAATAACAGCATAGCAGCGGCGGGAGAGTCCCGGATAGGGAGCCGAAGGGGAAAGAGATAAAGGTCGAAACTTTATCTTAAAACTCTCAGGCAAAAGGACTGCCGTGAGCAGAGTCTCTGGAGAGACCTCAGCGAGGGCACCGAAGGGGTAAATCCGCAAGTGGCGGATGATCTCTCAGGTAAAAGGACAGGGGCTAATCTAAATAGATTAGCCCCTTTTTGTTTACGGCGGAAGATGCAGCGATATGGAGATTGAGATAATCACCAGCGACAGGCCCGGCGCCGACATTGTCGTTCCAATATGCTGGACGAGGAGCATGAAGTGAACCCGAAGGAGTACAAGTACACCAAGGAACACGAATGGGTCCGCCCGGAAAGCGGAAACAGATGCAAAGTGGGCATCACCAGCTATGCCCAGCACCAGTTAGGGGATATAGTCTTCCTGGAACTGCCGGCCCCGGAGACTCAGGTAAAGCAATTTGAGAAGATGGGTGAAATAGAATCGGTGAAGGCAGTCTCCGACCTGTTTTCACCGGTAACAGGAAAGGTGCTGGAAACTAACGGCGCTGCCATTGATAAGCCGGAGCTGGTAAACGAAGACCCCTATGGGAAAGGATGGCTTGCCCGCATCGAGCTGGGCCGGATTTCGGAGGTCGATTCCCTGATGAACAGCGATGAATATGACAGGCTCGTTGCCGGGCTGGGCGAACAGCCCTCTGAATAGGAGGATGGGAAATGCCGTCGCCCTATTTACCAAATACCGATGCCGACCGCGCCGCCATGCTGCGAGACATCGGCGTCAGCGACGTTGAAGAGCTGTTCCAGGACATCCCCAGGGAGTTCCGCAGCGCCAGTTTCGACCTGCCCCGGCCATCATCGGAGCCGGAACTGAAGGCGGAAATGCGAGCGCTTTCCGGACTTAATGCGAACCTGGACGACTATGCTTGTTTCCTGGGAGCGGGCTTCTACCGGCACTTCATCCCCAGCGTAGTCGGGCACATGATTGGCCGCAGCGAGTTCTACACCGCGTACACCCCTTACCAGGCAGAGGTCAGCCAGGGAACGCTCCAGACCACATACGAGTACCAGTCGCTGGTCTGCCAACTTACCGGCATGGAGGTAAGCAACGCCGGCATGTACGATGGCAGCACCGCCGCCGCCGAAGCGGCGCTGATGGCCAATCGTTTGACAGAAAGGGACCGCATTTCCGTGCTTTCCACGGTGAACCCGCGCTACCGTGAAGTGATTGAGACCTACGCCAGGGGCCATGACCTCGTCCTGGAAGACGTACCGCCGGGACTGGAGCACCTGTCTCCGGATAGCGCCTGCTTGATTGTCCAGCAGCCCAGCTTTTTGGGCTGCCTGGAGGACCTGGGAGAATGCGCCCGGAAGTCACACGGCCTCGGCGCCTTGCTCATCGTCATCACCTATCCTGTTTCTCTGGGGATGCTGAGGCCGCCATCGGACTACGGGGCAGACATCGTTGTCGGCGAGGGGCAGTCGCTGGGCAGCCCCATAAGCTTCGGCGGGCCTGTCCTGGGCCTTTTCGCCTGCCGCAGGGAATACCTGCGCCAGATTCCGGGCAGAATCGTGGGCAAGACGACGGACGTCGAAGGCAGCCCCGGCTATGTCCTGACCCTCGCCACGCGCGAGCAACATATCAGGCGAGAGCGCGCCACGTCCAACATCTGCACCAATGAAGCCCTGATAGCGCTGGCAGCCGCGGTCTATCTGGCTGCCCTGGGCAAGGCCGGGCTTCGCCGGGTAGCGGAGCTATGTTACCATAAGGCCCACTACGCTGCCAGCAAGATAAGCGGACTTAAAGGCTATTCCCTTGTTTATCAACAGCCGTTCTTCAACGAGTTTGCGGTGCGCTGTCCGGCACCACCGGCCCGGATAAACAGGGCGCTTTTTGAAAACGGCGTAATCGGCGGTTTAGATTTGAGCGGTACGGTAGAAAACGGCATGCTACTCTGCGTCACCGAGCTAAATACTCGACAGCAGATAGACAGGCTGATTGAAGTCCTGGCCAGGTTCCAGATGGAGTCGGAGAATGAGCCGTCGCTATGAGCTTCCCGACATAAGCCAGCCGGGCAAGGTCGGCTACAGCCTCCCGACTTTAGACATGCCCGCCGCAGAGTTGCCTCCGGCTGAGATGCTCAGGAGCGACCTTGCGCTACCCGAGGTGAGCGAAGCGGAGCTGGTCAGGTACTTCACCCACCTGAGCAAGCTCAACTACGGCATCGATACTGGCTTTTATCCACTGGGAAGCTGCACCATGAAATATAATCCCAAGTGGCACGAAGACGTGGCCAGGCTACCCGGCTTTGCTTCGATACATCCCTTCCAGCCAGCCGGGTCGGTCCAGGGCGCGCTGCGGCTCATGTTTGAGCTTCAGGCATACCTGGCTGAAATTACGGGCATGGACGGAGTCAGCCTAGCCCCTCTGGCCGGGGCCCAGGGCGAGCTTGCCAGCATTCTGATGGTCAAAGCGTATCACCGGAAAGACAGCGCCCGCAGCAAGATACTGGTGCCTGATTCAGCCCATGGCACCAATCCGGCCACCGGCACCATGGGCGGCTTTGAGGTAGTTTCCGTCCCTTCCGATGATAAAGGTGATGTGGACCTGGGGAAACTCGAATCCATAATGGATGAGAATGTTGCCGCTTTAACGCTGACGTTACCCAACACCCTCGGCCTGTTCGACACCAGGATAGGGAAGATAAGCCAGCTCGTCCATGATAAGGGCGCCCTCCTCTGCGGCGACGGGGCCAACCTGAACTCCCTGGTGGGAAAAGCCCGCTTCGGGGACATGGGTTTCGACTGCGTCCAATTGAACCTTCATAAGACTTTCAGCACCCCCCATGGCGGCGGCGGGCCGGGCTCAGGTCCGGTTTGCGCCAGAGCAGTCCTGACCGAGTTTTTGCCGTCGCCGGTGGTAGCCAAAGATGGTGAAGAGTACCGGCTAGCCTCGCCCGCCAGCTCCATAGGCATCCTGGGCGCCGCCTACGGCAATTTCGGCGTGATGGTCAGGGCCTATGCTTACATACGCACGCTGGGGGCGGCGGGGCTGAGAGAGGTCAGCGAGAATGCCGTCATCAATGCCAACTATCTTAAAGAAAAGCTTAAGCCTTATTACCATCTGCCCTATGACCGTCCCTGCATGCACGAAATTGTTTTCTCCGGCAAACGACAGAAGACACAGGGAGTGAGGGCACTGGATATCGCCAAGCGCTTGCTCGACTTTGGTTTCCATCCACCCACTGTTTACTTCCCCATCATCGTTGATGAAGCCATCATGGTCGAACCTACCGAGAGCGAGAGCAAAGCGACCCTGGACAGCTTCATTGATGCCATGAAGCAGATAGCCAGAGAGGCGGAGGAAAACCCTGAAATGCTCCATTCGGCGCCTCATCATACCCCGGTAAGACGCCTTGACGAAGCGAAGGCGGCCCGGCAGCCCGACCTGCGCTGGCGCATGGGCAACGATAAAGAAAGGGCTGGCACTGCCTGAAATAGGGGGATAGTTGGAAGAAAAGGACGTCGTCATCATCGGGGGTGGCCCGGGCGGCTACGTGGCTGCCCTGCGGGGCGCTCAGCTCGGGGCCAGGGTAGCCCTGGTTGATAAAGGCAGCCTGGGTGGCACCTGCCTCAGCCGCGGCTGTATTCCCACCAAGGCCCTCATCAAGAGCGTGGGGGTGCTCCTTGCGGCGAGGAGAGCCGGCCAGTTCGGCGTGGAAGTCGGCGATGTCAGGCCGAATTTCCAGAAAATGATGGCCCGCAAAGACCGCATCGTCGCCACGCTGGTGTCGGGCATCGGGCAACTGATGAAAGCAAACGGAGTCAGTGTTTACCGCGGTGAAGGACGTATTCTGTCTCCCCACCAGGTCAAGATAAACGATAAAGAGGTCGCTGCCGGTAAAATCGTCATCGCCACCGGCTCAGAGCCAGCCCGGTTACCCGTCCCCGGCTCGGACTTGCCCGGCGTCGTGGACACCGATGGCGTGCTGCGACTGAACAAGCTTCCGGCAAGCCTGGTGATAATCGGCGGGGGCTATGTCGGCGTGGAATTCGCCGGCATCTTCAACGGGTTAGGCAGCAAGGTCACCATTGTCGAGATGTTGCCCGCCCTGCTGGAGACGGTTGACGAAGAAATCAGCGCACTCATGCTGCGTTCCCTGCATAAGCAGGGCATCCAGGTCGAACTGGGTGCCAAAGTCGAGGCGATTGAGGAAAACGGCGAGCTGCTCAAAGTAGTCTGGGACAGTCCCGATGGTGAACGGAGTGTTGAAGGGAAGATGGTGCTCATGGCGACGGGACGGACGCCTTATACCGGCGGCCTCGGGCTGGCGGAGATTGGCGTAGAGATGGACGGGCCGGCCGTTATCGTAGACGGGCACCTGGAGACGAAGGTAAAGGGCGTCTACGCCATCGGGGACGTGCTCGGCAAGCACATGCTGGCCCATGTTGCCTCCTATGAAGGAGAGGTCGCCGTGGAAAACGCCCTCGGCGGCCACCGTGAGGCAGATTACCATGCCGTACCAAGTTGCGTCTTCACCCAGCCTGAAATCGCCGCCGTCGGCATCACCGGGACAGAGGCGTGCCAGCGCGGACTCTCCTGCAAAGTGAGCAAATTCCCCTTCGCCGCCTCTGGGCGTGCCGCGGTCATGGACGAGACCGCTGGGCTGGTCAAGATGATATGCGATGCCAGGAGCGGCGCGGTGCTGGGTATTCATATCATGGGGCCAAATGCCAGCGACCTTATCGCCGAAGGTGCGCTGGCCATGCAAATGGGGGCTACCGCCAGGGATATCGCCAGCGCCATCCACGCTCACCCCACCCTCCCCGAAGCCATGCGTGAAGCAGCCCTGGGACAACTAGAAGGCTCGATTCACTTTCACACACCGCCAGCGTCACGCCAGGTTAATCACGGTAGCGAAGGCTATTGAGAAATGAAATGAAGTGACGTCTCCCTCTTTAAAAAAGGGGGGGGTCTAAATGAGGCTGCTTTGTCATCCGGCAAATATCTCGCCAGCTACCTGGGGAATGTCCCCTACGACCTCGCCTTAAAGTTGCAACAGGAACTGGTGAGGGCGAGGATGGGAGGCGGCATTCCTGACGTGTTGCTGCTTCTGCAGCACCCACCGGTGTTCACGGTAGGGCGGTTCCGGGGAGAAGAGGACATTGCGGTTTCCCCCGAGTTGCTGGCCCAGCAAGGGCTAGCCGTCTTTCACACCAACCGCGGCGGCGGCGTGACCTACCACGGACCGGGACAGTTGGTCGGCTATCCCATTGTCAGCCTTAAGGAGGGCCGCCTTGGGGTGCGCCAGTATATCTGGCGGCTGGAGGAGGTCGTCGTCAATACGCTTCTCAGGCTCGGCATTCACGGGCACCGGGTCAGAGGATATCCGGGAGTCTGGGTGGGAGACAGGAAGGTGTGCTCCATCGGCATCCGTGTGGAACGCTGCGTCACCATGCACGGCTTCGCTTTGAACGTGAATAACGACCTGACTAATTTCGAGTATATCAGGCCTTGCGGACTGCGGAGTGAGGTGATGACCTCGCTCCGTGAACTTTCGGGAGAGGCGATAGAAGTGACAGCCGTTGTTGCAGGTCTGGTGCGCTCTTTTGCGGAGGTCTTTGGCCTAAAATACGAGCCGGGAGATAAGCTATGTCTGGCTACGCTCGACGTCCTGAATGGCTGAAGCTGACACCCCTCAACCCAGCCATAGTGGACCGGATGAGAGCACTTACCCGCGACTTAAAGCTACATACTGTGTGCGATAGCGCCAGATGCCCCAACCGCACACGGTGTTTTGGCAGGCAAACGGCCGCTTTCATCATCCTGGGCGAGACCTGTACCCGCCATTGCGCCTTCTGCGCCATGAAAAGCGGCCGACCGGGGCCGCCTGACCCGCAGGAGGGGGAGCACATTGTAGATGCGGTAACCCGCCTGGAGCTCCGCTACGTGGTCGTCACTTCGGTCACCAGAGACGACCTTACCGACGGCGGCGCTTCCCAGTTCGCCCAGGTAATCAGTGCCATCCACGAATACGACGCTGACATACCGGTCGAGGTGCTCGTCCCCGATTTCGGTGGTTCTTTCCCGGCGTTGCAGACCGTAGCTGAAGCTTCGCCGGCCGTCCTCAACCACAACGTGGAGACCGTCCCCCGGCTTTATCCCGAAGTGCGGCCGCAGGCGAAATACGAGCGCTCGCTGGAACTGCTGAAGCGGGCCAAGCTTCTCAATAGCAACCTGCTGACTAAATCGGGATTCATGCTCGGCTTGGGTGAAACCCGGCAGGAGATAATCCGGTTAATGGAAGACCTTAAGGGGACAGGGTGTGACTTGCTGACCATTGGCCAGTACTTACAGCCTTCGCTGAAACACCGCGAAGTAGCCCGTTTCCTCAACCCGGAGGAGTTCGCCGAATATGAAAAGCTAGGGGAGCAACTTGGCTTCAGGCGCGTGGCTTCTGGCCCGCTGGTACGGAGCTCCTTCCATGCCTCTGAAATGTTCTTATGAACGCTCCACGATAATCTCGATGTTGATTTTTTATCTCACATGGCCCAGAATGGTGAAGCAAGGAAGTAGTCTCAAAAATGGCAGCGGATAAATACGCTTCAAGGCGATTTGATATTCAGCGCGAAGACGCTGTTGATGCCGCTGTGCTGGAAGCTATTCCCTTCGACTATCCCGGTTCGGCTACTGAGGTAGTATATGACACCGATGAGTTTACCTCAGTTTGCCCCTGGACCGGCTTACCTGATTTTGCCAGGCTGGTGATACGCTACGTTCCGCAGCGCTCCCTGGTGGAGCTAAAGTCCCTGAAATACTATTTGACCTCTTACCGGAATGTGGGCATACTGCAAGAGCACGCCGTGAACCGAATCCTCGGTGACCTGGTACACCTGCTGCAGCCTGTCTCCATGGCAGTGGAGGCGGAGTTTAAGGAAAGAGGCGGCATCACCACCAGGGCCATCGCCCGGTATACGAAGGAACAAACCTGACCCTCTGAAAGCAGCCTGTCATCCCGAACGCTCGCCCCCCTGAAGGTTCCTTTTGAGCAGCTCATCAAAGGCAGCGAACCATTTCAGCTTGACATCATCATTCCAGTTCGGGTCAAAAGAGGGAAACTTGGTCAGCAGCATTCTGTTCCAGGAAATTTGCTCTGGAATTTCCTCTGTACTTGATGGAATTGACACGTTCCGTTTTGTCCTCAAAACACCTTTCTTAGTGGAGACCTTAGTTCCAGGGCCAGCATGGCCCGCCCTGACCCGCTTGGTTATGAACGGCGATAGTGGTATCTCGGCATCATTGGCTAGAGCCACAAAGAACTTGATGCACTTGCGGCAAACATCTTCAGCAGGTTGGAAAGCATCGTTAAATAGCTCCTGCAACTGAGAATAGGTAGCGTTCTCAGGGTCAAATGAGCTCTGAAAGACAAAGCTAAAGGCCCCGGAGGTCAACTGGCGCAGGGTCTCCGTCTTTTGCTCTCCTTTGACGATAGCCAGTTGTTTCAGTTGCGCCGTTGGCCTGCCATTAGGGTCAACAAGGCCCAGAAAACGGAGGGCAGCCAAAAGCTGCGTACCGGTGCTGCCAGACATCATGTCGCCCCAGTAGCTGCGGTCAATGCGGGACGGCAGACCTTCTTGAAGTCGGTCTACAAAGTTGCAGAAAGTCCGGTAAGAGATATAAGGCGGCAAGCGTTTTCGACTTTCGTCGACGGTCATGGCACTACCCCGGTTTTGTAGTCAATTATATTCCAGCAAAATCCATAGTGCAATAGGTAATTCAGCTTTTATAAAGCAATTATTTAATACTTGCATTACAGAGGCCAGGTTATGGAACTGGTCAGGATTATCTTGAAATAGAAAGGACAAAATTTGGAGGATGCTATTGGCACGCTCTAAGATGGTTCAACAATACTAAAAAGAAAGGAGGTATTAGTTCCTATGGGTACATCAATAGAGTACCAAAAGCTGATGACGGAGATTGTGTTCATCAACCTTCCGGGGCCTCAGGAGCCCGAGCCAGGAATGAGCGGCGGTGAGCTGCTGCACGGCTTTCTGGCAGAGCTTCACCGGGCAGCAGACCATGAGGCAAGCGACTACATTAATACTCTATGCAGCAAGTGGAATATCCACTTCCGGAACCAGAAGTAGCCCCGGCTCCAGGAACGCATAGATAAATGAAAGGAGGAACCATGAAAAGAAACAGGATTGCTGCCATTGACGTCGGCACTACCAAAGTCTGCACTATCATGGCCGATACCGATGGCGATGATAACATCCGCATCATCGGCGTCGGCGTGGCACCGTCCTCTGGACTGCAGAAAGGCATGGTGGTCAACGTCAATGAAGCCAAGGACTCAATCTACCGGTCGGTAAGGGCGGCTGAGCGAACCGCGGGCTACAAGCTAGAATCAGCCTATATTGGCGTCACCGGCAGGCATATCCACTCCGTGAATAGCCGCGGGGCTATTGCCATCACCCGTAATGACCAGGTGGTACGCCCGGAAGACATGAGGCGCGTTCTCGACGTGGCCCGCAGTGTTAAGTTCCCCAATGAGCAGAAGATGCTCCATGTCATCCCCCGCACCTATGCGGTGGATGGTCAGGAAGGGGTCAAAAACCCGGTGGGCATGCATGGCTTCCGGCTGGATGTCGAAACTCACATTATTACTACAGCGATAACTTCGGTGCAGAACCTGACCAAGTGCATCCGCAGCGTCGGCGTTGAGGTAGCTGACCTGATAATGGAGCCGCTGGCCAGCGGCGAAGCTGTCCTTAGCAATGAGGAGAAGCTGGGCGGCGTCATGCTGGCCGATATCGGTGGCGGCACCACTGACATCGCTGTCTTTAAGGACAACACCATCTGCCATACTTCAGTCCTGCCCGTAGCCGGATATCAGGTCACCCGCGATATTTCCATCGGGCTTGGGCTTTCCTATGAGTTGGCCGAGGAAATGAAGAGGAAATATGGCAGCGTGGTGCCAGGGATGGAAGAGGACACTGATAGCGAGCGGACGCTGAGCCACGATGGGCATAGCGTCTCCTATAGAGAGCTATCGCAAATCATCGGCGTCCGGATTGAGGAACTCATCCGCCTCATCCTACTTGAGCTGCCGAATGCCGACTACTCCCGGATGATACCCGCCGGACTGGTGCTTACTGGAGGTGGAGCTAACCTGCCCGGCATTGCCGAGCTAGCGGAGCAGGTAACAAAGCTCCCGGTGAGGGTCGGCTATCCTGTCCAGCTTTATGGCGTCTCGGATGCGCTTCACGACCCGGCCTATGCTACCAGTGTTGGCCTTCTACTATGGAAGATGAGGAACAAAGGGAGCGAAGGCTGGCAAATTAGAGAAAACGGACTTCGCCGTTTTGTTTCCCGGTTGATGAAGCTCTTCGCCAAATAATAAAATTCAAGGATAAAGGAGAAGAAAATGGCTAAAACAAGCTATGTTCCCAGTGCGGCGCAGATAAAGGTCATCGGCCTGGGCGGCGCAGGCTGCAATGCCATCACCCGGATGGTCCGCGAGCAGATTCGCGGCGTCGAATTCATCGCTATGAACACTGACGCCCAGCAACTGGAGATTACTGAAGCGGCGGTACGCGTCCAGCTGGGCGAGCGGCTTACCCGCGGCCTGGGCGCCGGCGGCGACCATACCCTGGGCAAGAAGGCAGCCGAGGAAAGCCGCGACCAGATAAAGCAGATTGTCACCGGGGCGGACATGGTGTTCATTACCGCTGGCATGGGCGGCGGCAGCGGCACCGGCTCAGCACCGGTGGTTGCTGAACTTGCCAAGCAAAGCGGCGCGCTCACCATTGCCGTAGTCACCAAGCCCTTCAGCTTCGAAGGCACCCGCCGCAGCAAAGTCGCCGAAGAAGGAATAGCCAGCCTTTTAGACAAGGTAGATACCTTGGTTATTGTCCCCAATGACCGCTTGCTCAACCTCTGCGACCAGAAAACAGGCGTTGACAGCGCCTTCAAGATGGCTGACGAGATACTCCATCATGGGGTGCAGGCCATCGCCGAAGTAATCACCGTTCCCGGCCTCATCAACCTTGACTTTGCCGATGTGCGGACGGTGATGAAGGATGCCGGTCCGGCCTGGATGTCAATCGGCCACGGCTCAGGCCAGAACCGCGCCGTGGATGCAGCCAGAGAGGCAATGGCCAGCCCACTGCTAGACGTCTCCGTAGGCGGGGCCAAGAGCATACTGTTCAACATCGCCGGCAGCAGCAACCTGAGCTTGTGTGAGGTCAATAACGCGGCTGAGGTCATCCGCAAAGCACTTGACCCCGAGGCAAACGTCATTTTCGGTGTGGTGCTTGACCAGAACATGGGCAATGAAGTCCGGCTCACCCTTGTCGCCACCGGATTTACCTCCAGGGATGCGCTTGCCGGCGCCGCGCATGAGAGGGAAATCGCCCAGATGCTCAAGGGCTTGAAGAACGATGAGCTTGACATTCCCCCTTTCATACGCCAGCGTCAGGCCATATACGGGCAGCGCTATCACCCGGCCAGCGTGTCGCACAACTAAAGGTAGAGCTTTAAGAGGAACAATATGGGCAACGCCGAAACTAGCAACGGTCTATCCCTGGATGACTTCATCGGAAAGTTCGAAGATAACCACTATTGCCTGGAACTACTCCAATTCTTTGGTGCGCATCCCTGCGCCAGGTTTAATAAACTGGCTCTCATTCACGCCCTGAGCGATAACGGCGGCAAATCACATGTTGAGAGGGCACTGGCACACCTCGCCAAAAAGGGCATAGTCGAAGCATATACTGACAATAATGCCCACCTCTACTCGCTGACAGAGCGCGAGCCGATGCACGAGATGGTCGTGGACCTGGCCAAGCTTGGGGGGCATAAATGGCAGGTGGTACTGAGACAGAGCGCTCCCTGGACAACGGAGATAAGCCACCCGCCGATGTTACATGCCGTGGCAGCCAAAAACACCTCGTAAGTTGCCCGGCCAAGCGCCCATTTGCCCTGAATTTACTATCACAGGGAACTTACGCCAGGACCGAAAAGGCACAGCGTTGCACCGGCACTGCAATGAGACAACTAAAGATTTTGTTCCACCATAAGACCGGGACCGAAGCCGGAAGGCTTCCCGGTACGGTCCATGAATACATGAGGCACAGGTTCATCCTGCTGCCCACATACCTTGATACGCTGAGATGCTTTCTGAAAAGCATGACACGCCAGCAAAAGGAGGTAATAGCATGTCAACCGGCTCCATACGACGGATAGCAAGAGAATATGGCTTCGGATTTATCAAGAACGATGGGGGTTACAACCTGTTCTTCCACCGCAGTCAGGTCCAAGACATGGACTTCGCCCTGCTTAGAAAAGGACAGCGTGTGAAGTTCAGAGTTGACCTTACCCACAAAGGACTCCAGGCAATTGATGTAAAGGTGATTGATAGAGAACTAGTACACTGCGCCCAATGAACCTGCCAACCTGACAAATAAGGGTTAGAGCAGCATTTCAGTTTCCAGGAAAAAGCGAGAGAGTTGCTCCCAGGCTCTGGAGAGTGGCTCTCTCGCCTTTTCCAAAATGGCGGGACATTGCCCGGCGATGGCATTTAGCCGTATGATGTAGAAAAGAGATAAGACACCATGGCAACGATACCCATCTGCATCACTGACCTCACCGGCGACCAAATCCGGGAGCTGGCTGCGGAGCTGAGCGAGCCTGTCTACCGGGCGGCGCAGCTTCAGTCCTGGATATACCGCAGATTGCCTCTTTTCATCGATGACATGCCTGACCTTCCCCAATCCTTCCGCCAGCGCCTGGCGATGAAAGTCCGACTCCACAGCCTCGTTCCCGCGCATGAGATGATAGGAGACGATGGCACAGTCAAAGTCCTCTTCACTCTAGCCGATGGCAAGACTATAGAGTCCGCGCTCATGCCCTATCCCGCCGGCCGGTACAGGTCCCGCTACACCGTCTGCGTCTCAACTCAGGTGGGCTGCCCTGTAGGCTGTCCCTTTTGCGCCACCGGTCAGCAGGGCTTTGAGCGCAACCTGACGCCCGGCGAGATAATAGACCAGGTGCTCTACTTCGCCCGCTGGCTGCGAGACCACAGCAACCAGGCTGGAAGTGCCTCTGGTCAACTGGCGAGTCATATCACCAACCTGGTATTCATGGGTATGGGTGAGCCTCTGGCCAACTACAACGCCCTGTGGCAGGCAATGGAGATGCTGAACTCTCCTGACGGCTTCGACCTGGGTGCGCGGCACATGGTCATCTCCACCGCCGGACTGGTGCCTCAGATTGAACGCCTGAGCCGGGAACAGCTTCAGGTAGGGCTAGCCGTCTCCCTCCATGCCAGCAGCAACACGCTGCGAAACACCCTCGTTCCCATCAACAAAAAGTATCCCCTCGACGAGATTATGCCGGCCTGCCGTAGATATTGCCAGGCCACCGGCCGCCGCATCAGTTTTGAGTACATCCTCTTTGACAACCTAAACGACTCCACCGAGGATGCGCGCTCCCTTGCCCGCCTGGTTGCCGGGTTAAACTGCCATGTAAACCTCATAGCGGCCAACCCCACCACCAACGGCAGCTTCAGACCGCCACATAGGAGCATTATCCTCACCTTCGAGCAAGAGTTGAGGCGGCTACGTATTGCCTGCACACTGCGGCAGGGAAAAGGACTCGATATCGATTCTGGCTGTGGCCAGCTCCGCAGCCGTTTTTTGCAGCCAACCGCGGGCCAGTCATCACACGGCAGCCTCCATCACTCCACCGGAAGAGTGTAATAATGCTCAAGGGAGGGCAAAATGGACTATATCAAAGTGACCAGGGACATCATTGCCTGCGATACTTCTGTTCCGCCTGGCCTGAACTACGAAAGGCTAATTGACTATCTGGTGCCTTTATTTGACCAGGTTGGCTTTGAGACTCAGAAGATTGGCATCCCTGGGGAGTATACTGATGGGGCCGGAGACAGGGTTAATCTCCTGGCCCACCGGCGGCAGCCGGGCAAGCCGCGCCTAATTTTCTACGGCCATATTGACGTGGTGCCGGCCCAGGGATGGAATGCCTTCACCCCGAGGGCGGAGGACGGAAAGATTTACGGTCGCGGGGCAGCCGACATGAAAGGGGCGATAACCGCCCTGCTGCTCGGGCTGGAAGAAACAAGGGAGAAACAGCTCAAATATGATATCTCAGTGATGATAACCACCGACGAGGAGGTGGGACAGGCCGGCCAGCTACGCTACCTGGCGCGCTATTTGCAGCCGGTCGCCGGCGCTTACCTCTTCAACCTAGATGCCAGTTTCGGCTACGTCGGCATAGCCAGCCTGGGGGCGCTGCAGATGGACATCAGGGTAAAGGGAAAGTCAGTCCACTCGGCAATGTCCCATATGGGAGAAAACGCCGTGGAAAAGGCGGCCCTCCTGATGCAGGCCCTCCTCGAGCTTAAGAAGAAGGTGGTCAAGCGAAAATCGAGGGTTCAGGTCCACCCGGAGACCGGCCTCAAACAGATGGAGGCCAGGCTCAACATCAACATGGTCAAAGGAGGCCTTAAAGTCAATATCGTCCCTGACGAATGCCTCATCTCCATAGACAGGAGACTCATCCCCGAGGAAAGCCTGGAGGGTGCCAGAAAAGAGTTGGATGAAACCCTGGCCTCAGTGGCCGGCGTTGAGTGGGAAGTGGACGGAGCCTTCGGCATCCCTACCGTGCCGCCGTGCCAGGACCCCATCGTGGATGAGCTGGCGGCTGCAATCAAAGAAGTCATCGGCCGGAGTGGAAAGTTCGGCGAGATGGGGTCAGGAGACCTGCCTCACGTCGTCCACGAGTGGGGAGGCCAGGAATTCAGCCTGGGCGTAATAAGGTCGGAATGCAACATCCATGGCAAAGAGGAGTTCGTATATCAGAGAGATATTGAAGACCTGGCGCTGATTATCTCCCGGTTTATCTCTGTGCCGTAGCCACCGGCCGATTTTACCATTGAGGATACAGCGCCGGAAGAACGATTAACCGGTTGTTTCCTCTTTCACCTGTCTCTTCCGTTTTTTCCAACCGAGGACTTGCAGCAGCTCGCCCACAGCCTTATATTGCTGCGTCTCACCCCGCAGCGGCAAGTCAGGGTTGACCCGGTACTTTAGTCGCCTCCCCTCCCGTCTTTTGGTCACGTAGCCATCACTCTCAAGACTGGATATAATAGTGCGCGTTGTCTTCTCAGTGATGCCTATGGTAGAAGCGATATCCCTGGCAGTTATGCGTGGGTGCTGGGCAATCAGACACAGGACAAGGGCGTGATTGGTGATGAACTTCCATCCCGGCATGTCTTCACCTCCTGGCCGAATTATCCCCACATGGTCATAAAAACAGGCCTACTCTAACGCCAAAACCTATTGACAAACGGGTCAAGTCATGTATAATGTTAGGAAACAGGTTTCGTGCATGACCTTGCCGGTATATTGTAACAGGAAAGTTATGTCAGTACAATGGTTTCCTGCATATTAGTTCACCGAAAATACCAATCGAAGGAGGAAAGCAAAGGACAAACGGTGGTTACTAAAAATCAACTCACGGTCAACAGAGAACAAGCTAACACGGAAAGCCCCAGTGGTACAGAGGTAGAAGAACCTCCACCGAGTAAAATGGCTGTTTTCGGCCAGCAAGAAGAGGAACCTCCCAGTAATAAGCCCCACGGTAGACACAGATTTTTCGGCCACATAGCAGATGACGCCTGGAGCGATTGGAAGTGGCATTTCCGCAACAGGATAACCACTGTCGAAGAACTGACCAGATTCATCCCCCTATCGCCTGAAGAGCAAGCGCAGCTCAAGGTGGTGACTACCCGCTACCCCCTCTCCATCACACCCCATTATCTGTCCCTCATCAACCCCGATGACCCCGATGACCCCATCAGGAAACAGGCCATACCCTCCATCCTTGAGGTAACTATGGGCATGATGGGCTGCGAAGACCCGCTGGAGGAGAGACGGGATGCCGTAGTCCCCGGCCTGGTTCACCGCTATCCGGACCGGGTGCTGATGGTGGTCACCAATCTCTGCCCTATGCTTTGCCGTCACTGCACACGCAAACGGGAATGGCGACACGGCGGCTGGGTGCGCACGGCGGACGATATTGACGCCATGCTGGACTACCTGCGGCAGAACAACAACATCCGGGATGTCGTTATCTCCGGCGGCGACCCGCTGACGCTTTCCAACCATCGCCTGGAGGACATCATCTCCAGGGTCAGGGGAATCGCTCACATTGAAATAATCCGTATCGGCACCAGGTTTCCGGTAGTGCTGCCCCAGCGCATAGACGCCGAGCTGTGCGCCATGCTGTCCAGGTATGGCCCAATCTGGCTTAACACCCACTTCAACCACCCCCGTGAGCTAACGCCCGAGGCCGCCGCCGCCTGTGACCGGCTGCTGCGGAGCGGCGTCCCGGTAAGCAACCAGTCCGTCCTGCTGCGTGGCGTAAATGACGACCTTCACACGCAGATGAAGCTGTGTCACGGACTTCTCAGAATAAAGGTGCGCCCTTACTATCTTTTCCAGTGCGATGAGGTTCAGGGCACGGAGCACCTGCGCACGCCGGTAGAGGTGGGACTAAGCATAATCGAGGGGATGCGCGGCCATACCTCGGGGCTGGCCGTGCCTACCTTTGTAGTAGACCTGCCTGATGGCGGCGGTAAAGTCCCCCTTCAGCCGAACTACATGCTGACGGAGGCGGAAGAAGAAATCCTATTGAGAAACTATCAGGGCCACGTTTTTCACTACCGCAATCCTGCGTATGCCCGGAACCAGCGGCAGAAGCGTCGGCCCCGGCAGGCTCTACCGACCAGCACGCTATTTGATTTTGCCCAGCAGCAATTAGAGACCGCAGGAGACAGAGATGCGAATAGGGCTGTCGTACGACCTTAAGCAAGCGGTGGCAGTCGAGCATACTGCCCCCGATGATGCCCTGGAGGAATACGATTCCTCGGAAACGGTAGAGCTTATAGCCGCTGCCCTGGAGACCACGGGCCACTCGGTGGTAATGCTGGGCGGCGGCAAGGAGTTTCTTGCCAATATCCTCGGCCACAACGTGGACGTGGTGTTTAACATCGCCGAGGGGCGGGGCAGACATCGCAGCCGTGAAGCCCAGGTGCCCGCCATCCTGGAGATGCTGGGTATACCCTATTCCGGCTCAGACCCACAGTGCCTGACCATCTGCCTGGACAAGCCACTGGCCAAAAAGCTGGCTGTGTTGGCCGGGGTCTCCACACCGGAATGGCAGGCGGTAGCCGATAGGGATGAACTTCGCCTGACACCATGGAGCGGCTTCGGCTTCCCAGCCATAGTCAAACCGGCGTATGAGGGCTCAAGCAAGGGTATCCGCTCCAGCTCGGTAGTTAATACCCCGGAGCAGGCGACTGAGGCGATGGAGACGCTACTTAGACAATATGGTCAACCGGTGATGGTTGAGGAGTTCATCGCCGGCGATGAAGTCACCGTGGGCATGGTAGGCAACTCGCCTCCCAAGGTCTTGGGCATGATGCGCATCCTGCCCAAGACGAACCAGGACTATTTCATCTACTCGGTTGAGGTAAAACGCGATTATCAGAGGCTGGTTGACTATGAGTGTCCGGCCCGGTTCAGTGACCAGGTCCTGGAGCGGCTCAGGACTTCCAGCCTGAGGGCTTTCCAGGCGCTCGGATGCCGGGACTTCGCCCGTCTGGACTTCAGGGTCAGCCCGGAAGGTGTCCCCTATTTCCTGGAGGTAAACCCCCTGCCCGGCCTGGGCAGACACAGCGACCTGGTGATTATGGCGCAGAAGATGGGCTGGAGCCACCAGGAGCTGATAGCTGCGGTGCTGGATGCCGCCCGTAGGAGGTATCCGCAATGCGTGGGCGTATAGCCA
Organism: Chloroflexota bacterium; assembly: GCA_016202545.1. Taxonomy (GTDB): domain Bacteria; phylum Chloroflexota; class Dehalococcoidia; order Dehalococcoidales; family JACQON01; genus JACQON01. The sequence continues at coordinate 42,836 of JACQON010000014.1, read as the reverse complement.
TTGCCTACAACCAGCCGCACTCCTCACGCTATGATGCGCTGGGCGAGGAAAAGGCGGTGCTCAGCGTCCTCCAGTCAGTTGATGCCGTCCACCAGTCCCTGGTTGAGCTGGGCTACGAGGTAACTCTGGCGCCCCTTGTGCCGCCAGCCGGGGAGGCCGGAAGCAAGCTCAGGTCGCTGGATGTGGACCTGGTGTTTAATCTCTTTGAGGGCTTCTGCGGCCAGGCGGATACTGAAGCCCTGGTGCCGGAGACGCTGGCGGAGCTTGGCATACCCTGCACCGGCTGTCCGGCAGCAGTGCTCAGGCTGGCCCTGGACAAGGCCAGGGTCAAAACTATGCTGCAAGCTGCCGGATTCCGGACGCCGGACTTCCAACTCCTCAGTCCGGCTACTGTACATCAGTTCCATCTCAGCTACCCATGCATCGTCAAGCCCTGCAGCGAGGATGCCAGCCATGGCCTGTCGCCGGAAAGCCTGGTAAATGATTTTCTCGCCCTGGAAAGACAGGTGAAAGCAATAAGCGCCTCATACGGTGGCGAAGCCCTGGTAGAGAGGTTCATCGACGGGCGGGAGTTTAACGCAACCGCCCTGGGCGATGCCAGCGGCACCGTGCTGCCCATCTCGGAAATAGTCTATTCGTTACCGCCGGGAATGCCCAGAATTCTCACCTTCGCTGCCAAGTGGGAAAGCGGCAGCCTCTACTTTGAAGGCACCAGGGCGGTCTGCCCGGCTGAGGTCGGGGCTGAAGAGCGTGAGCAGGTTGCCGCCGCAGCGCTGGGTGTTTTCCGCCTGCTCGGCTGCTGCGGCTACGCCAGGGTTGATATGCGGCTGGACCAGGAAGGGCGCCTGAACATCCTGGAGATGAACCCCAACCCGGACATATCCCCGGGCAACGGCGCAGCACGCCAGGCCGAGGCCACTGGTATGACCTACACCCAGTTCATTGAGAAGATATTGCTGCTGGCCGGGGAAGGAAATAGCAGTGAACGTCAAGATTCGTCCCATGGCTCGGGCAGACAGGCCAAGCCTGGTGAAGATATTACGCAATACGCCAGAGTTTAAGCCCTTCGAGGTGACGGTGGCGGAGGAGGTCATCGACAGCTACCTGCATGACCTCGACGGGTCAGGCTATTATGTTCTGGTGGCTGAGCTTGACTCGGCGGTGGCAGGCTTCATCTGTTACGGCCCAACCCCCTTGTGCCAGGGAACATGGGACGTATACTGGGAGGTGGTGGACAGGGAACAGCAGGGGCACGGCATAGGCGGCGCCCTTATGGAAGCTGCGGCCACCGAGATGGGAAAAGCCGGAGCCAGGCTGGCCTTCATCGAGACATCATCTACGCCGGCGTATGATAAAGCCAGGCGTTTTCATACCGCCCACGGTTACGAGGTAGTCGCCCACCTGCCCGACTTTTACCAGCCCGGCGACGACAAGCTGATACTGCAAAAGCGCTTCAAGGGAAAACAAACGGGGAAACAGGGAGATTAGACGTGATTTTGCGAGCAGGCTTGCCCTGATTGCCCGTCTTATATGTTATATTGCCTTAAAGTCTGTTGACATGCCGCGTAGAGATATGGCAAACTTTAGTTCCTCCCAGGCGGCTGGAACATTGGCAGCATGTCGGGAAAGCAACCGAGTAAGCCAAAGCCGAAAAGGACGACTGAGTAGACCTAAGCTGAAAAGGGGTGCTTGACTGAAAGGTTGCGAGGTGTGAAGGTCACCTGGGAGGGTTGTTTTTACCGCTGTTCCCTACCCTATCCTCTTGAGTCCTCCCTATCGCCGGGCCTCTCTGAACTCGTTCCGATTATCGTCAGAGTGAACCGAGAATGGCAATAAAGGGCAGATTACGGTATTCTTCGTCGTAGTCCAGCCCGTAGCCCACCACGAACTCATCAGGCACCTCGAAGCCAATATAGTCCAGCGGCACATTCACGATACGGCGTACCCTCTTGTCCAGAAGCGCGCAAACGGCGACGCTGGCCGGCCCCTTGGCCATCAAATGGCTGAGCAGGTAGCTCAGCGTCAGGCCGGTGTCCACGATGTCCTCCACCATGATGACATGCCGGCCGGCCGCGTTCAGGTCCATGTCCTTGGTAATCTTCACCGAAGCGGTCGTAGCTCCACCGTAGTAGGATATGGCCATGAACTCCACATCCACCGGTATGGTCATGTGGCGGACCAGGTCGGCCATGAAACAGAAAACGCCGCGCAGCACGCCGACCATGACGGGATGGCGGTCAGCGTAATCATGGGATAACTGCTCCGCCAGCTTGCGCACCTGCTGCTCGATTTCAACGCTGGAGTACAGCACCCGGCCAACGCCGCGGCCGCGAGCCTGGGCTAGCGGGCCAAAGCCGTATTTCGCCAGCAAGCGGTGGATGTCCTTCTTATAAAGCAGGGTTATCCTAACATCGGGATATAGCTCCCTGAGACGCCGAAGCTTGCGGTTCTTCTCCGTCACCAGGCTTTGCTTGAGGGCGGTAAGCTCCACATAGAGGTCAAAGCCGGGCAGATAGAAGTCAGGGGTGAACATCTCGGTCACCACATCTCCCTGCCACCTCAGCGGGAATGACCGCGGCTCATATATCCACTCCACATTATAGAAGTCCAGTATGCGGGCGAATTCTTCCTCGCTGGGATGCGCAAAGGCGGCCGTTCTTGCCTGCCGGAGGAGCGCGCCGCCAGCCTGTGCCCCGGCCGGCGGCCCCGGCTGGCGCTGGACGTCCCTCTCTATAGCTACTGCCGCCAGGTTGGCCATGGCGGTGACGAAATTGGTCTCCTGCTTGCTGAACTCGGTCCGCTGCCTGGAATAGACCCTCAGGCTGCCCACCGCCATACCCTTCATCACCAGCGGCACGCCCAGCATGGAGACGATGCCCGCTTTGGCCGCCAGCTCCGAGTACTGTATGCGACCGTCCCGGGCGACGTCAGAAATGGCCACCGGCTGCCCGGTGACCACCTCAGCCAGGCTCCGGCGGGCATCGAGCACGCCCTTCTGAAGATAGGCCCGGGGCAAACCCCACGAGCAGCAGTGCACCAGCTTCTCCCGGCTGGCATCGAGCAAGACCAGGGAAACCCCCGCTTGCATGGCCCTGGAGGTGCCCCGGACAATGGCATCCAACACCTCCTTGAGCGCCGCGTCCGAGTTAACTACCGTGGTTACCCGCCTGAACGCTCTAAAATAAGCCCGCTCTCTGGCTGCCATTTGCCCTCCGCCCCATTCTACGGGCACGGGATTTACCTGTCAATGGATGTTTACCTGACCTGACCAGCGAACTGGCCGATAGCCGTCAACCAATGCCGCGTATAAGAAGACTGGTATATGCCACAACGTTTTCTAAGTATATTTACCAGGTTCGCGTGGACAAGGCGGGGCTTAGAATGTAAGTAATAACGACTGTGCTTACCGCAGTAGGCCCGGAGGTTGTTTAATAACTACATGGCAGATAACTCCACAGGTCATTGCGAGCCGAAGCCCGAAGCAATGACAGCGTGTTGGTGAACAACCTCAGGGCTATCGATTTGTCACTACTTCTGCGGTATAATAATAATAGTAGTATAGTTAATGAAGTGGCCAAAGGCTTCAAGCTTTCAGGTAGCTTTCCAGAACCCTTCAGTACCGCTACGATATGGATAAAAGCGGAATAAGCCGAGAAATAAGGAGGTAACCTATGGCCAGGATGACAAAGATGACAAGGGCGGAAGCGAGGAGGCTGTTGGCGGATGTGCCTGAGCAATACGCTTTCTGGTGCAGTGACGGGGCTATCCTGAGTAACATGATAGAGCTTCGCAATGCTCTCAATGGCATGACCGAACAGACTTTCGCCTACCACTCGAATGCCAGCAAGAGCGACTTCAGCCAGTGGGTAAAGGACATAATCAAAGACACAACGCTGGCAAATGAGCTGGCACAGTCGACGGGCAGGGTGGAGGCAGCCAGGCGGGTCGCAGAGAGGGTGGCTTATCTCAGCAAGATGAGCTAGACAGCCAATGCCGCCAGCCTTACGCAGGTCAATCCGAAAAGGGTTCACCCTGAAGGGGAGCGATGAGGGTAAAAAAGGCTGTAATCACCGCCGCCGGCTGGGGAATGCGCTTCCTCCCTATCACCAAGTCGCAGCCCAAAGAAATGCTGCCCCTGGTGGACAAGCCCCTTATTCAGTACAGCGTAGAGGAAGCCATCGCCTGTGGCATCGAGCTTATTATCATCGTAACCGCCCAGAGCAAACGGGCTATAGAGGACTACTTTGACCGCTCCCCGGAGCTCGAGCGCGCCCTGGAGCAGAAAGGTGAGACCGGGCTGCTGGAGAAAGTGCGGCACCTGTGCAACATGGTTGACATCTGCTACGTCCGGCAGAAGGAGCAGCTTGGCCTGGGCCATGCCGTGCTGACCGCCAAACGGATGGTGGGCGATGAGCCTTTCATCCTGTTTCTTCCCGATGACCTCTTTGAGCAGCGTGAGACGGTAGTTAAGAACATGGTTGACATCTGCCAGAACTACCAGGGCAGCGTGGTCGCTGTCAAGCGAGTGGATGAGTCCGAGGTCAGTCGGTACGGTATTATCCAGCCCGACAAGGTGAGCGAGCGCATTTTTAAAGTGACTGACCTGCTGGAGAAGCCACATCCGTCCGAAGCCCCGTCAAACCTGGCCATCATGGGGAGATATGTGCTTATGCCGGAGGTGTTCGCCATGCTGGAGAAAACTCCGCCAGGCAGAAATGGCGAAATCCAGCTAACAGACGCCCTGAAGCGTCTGCTTCAGCAACATCCGGTGTATGCCTATGAGTTCGAGGGCGAGCGATATGATGCCGGCACACCCGTAGGCTGGCTGGAGACAACGCTGGCGCTGGCCCTGAAGAACCCCGATATCGGGCCCGGGCTGAGGGAATACCTTTACACCCTGCTGAAAACATCGGCGCATCCCTTCAGGGAGAACCCTTCAGGGTGAACCCTGATAGCAGGCGGGGCCTGTTCAGGGTGAATGCTCCACTTATCAAGGTAGGTGAATGAACAAACTAACAGTCAAAGACGTACCGGTTACCGGGAAAAGAGTGCTGGTCAGGGTTGATTTCAACGTCCCACTTGACGAAGCCACCGGGGCGCTCATGGACGATACCCGCATCAGGGCCAGCCTGCCTACCATCAACTACCTTACCAGCCAGGCGGCCCGGGTTATCCTGTGCTCTCACCTGGGACGTCCCAAGGGCAAAGTGGTCGAGAAACTGCGTCTTGGCATCGTTGGCCAGCGCCTGTCGCAGCTCCTGGGCCAGCCGGTGGCGGTTGCCACCGATTGCGTTGGCGCCGGGGTGGAGAAAGCAGTGGCAGAGCTGGGAGCGGGGGAAGTTCTGCTCCTGGAAAATGTGCGCTTTCATCCCGAGGAGGAGGCGAACGATGACTCCTTCGCCAGGGCTCTCAGCCGGCTGGCCGACATATACGTAAACGACGCCTTCGGTGCCAGCCACCGCGCCCACGCTTCCATAGTGGGCATCACCAAGTACCTGCCGTCAGTAGCCGGCTTGCTGGTGGTGAAAGAGGTGCAGACGCTGGAGGGCATTTTGTACCGCCCCTCCCGACCTTTCGCCGCGCTTCTTGGCGGGGCCAAGATAAGCGATAAGGTCGCCATGATGGAGAACATCGCGGATAAGGTGGACTTGCTCCTCATCGGAGGCGGAATGGCGGCCATCTTCCTCAAAGCCCGCTCCCATGAAATCGGCCGGTCGCTGGTCGAGCTGGATATGCTTAGCACCGCCGGCGGCCTGATGGCGAAGATGGCGGGGAACAGTGCACGCCTGATGCTTCCGGTCGATGTGCTGGTAGCTGAAGAGACCTCCAGAGCCAGGGCCACGGCAGTGCCTGTTGACAGCATACCGCAAAACTCCAGGATAGTAGACATAGGCCCCCAGACCATCGAGGCTTTCTCCCGCGAACTGAAGAAGTGCCACACGGTCTTCTGGAACGGCCCCATGGGCATATACGAGGCGGGATTTGCCGAAGGCACCAGGAGCATGGCCAACCTCCTCGCCGGCTTAAAAGCTAATACCATCATCGGCGGCGGGTCAACCGCCGAGGTAGTCGCCCAGATAAAGCTGTCTGACAAAATGTCTTTTGTCTCAACCGGCGGCGGGGCTTCGCTCAGGTTTCTCAGCGGCCAGACTCTGCCGGGAATAGAAGCCCTGCTCAGCAGAAGGGTGCCCTCATCAGCCGTCAAATGAACCCGGAGGGCAAACTTCCGCGGGCTTTGCCCGTGGATAAACGAACTGTCATTCTGAGGCAGCGTAGTGACCGAAGAACCTGTCCGGGAGACCGTTCGCTTCGCTCAGGGCTTCGGCTCGCAATGACATACGGAGTCATCTACCGTGTCATTATTAGACACCCTCTTATGGGAGCGGCACACTGAAAAAGCCGCCACAGAAAGGAGAAGGCAAATGGTTATCGCTGAAGTATCGGTAATAGCAGTGGGAACAGGGACGGCGTCAGCCAGTCAATATGTAGCCAGGGCTGTCAGAGTGCTTCGCGAGCAAAAGAGCGTCAAGTATCAGCTGACGGCGATGGGCACGGTGCTGGAAGGCACGTTGAGCGAGGTCTTCGAGACAGCCAGAAAAATGCATGAAGCAGTCTTCGGCCAGGATGTCAAGAGGGTAATCACCAGCATCACCATTGACGACCGCCGTGACAAAGAGCTGACCATGGACTACAAAGTCCAGGCGGTGTTGAAAAAGGTCGGTTGAAACGGGCTGTCCCTTGGCGAACCAGGTTGTTTAGCGATTCACCGGACAGAATATGTCTTTGCGAGCGTAGCGAAGCAATCTCCGGGCCGGGGCAGTATGCCGGTTGAGATTGGTTCGGGCTTTCGCCCTCGGGACTTCGGCGTGAGCTCAGTCGAACGCTGAACTCGGGCCTCGGACTGAAGCTCGGTCTGAAGGCTGAAGCCCTCGCAATGACCAGCGTTGGTAAACAAATTCGGCGAACCTGTATTGACAGCCCTGGAAACCGCCGTTATACTTGAGACATTAAAATGCCAGCAAGCATAAACGAGGGAATATCCCTGGAATATCCTTGTATGCCGCTGGCTGATGATAAAATACTTTTCAATTCTGTTGATTGACAATGAAAGATTTTTGCATTCTGCTGGTTGATGATGAGGAACGTATCCTCAACTTCCTCAGGGCCAAGCTCAAGGCATTGGGCTACAAGATTATAGTCGCCAAAGATGGCATTGACGCCCTGGAGCAGGTTCAAGCGCAGGAGCCGGACATGATAGTGCTCGACCTCATCATGCCCAAGATGGACGGCTTTGAAGTGCTCAGGGAGCTACGCCAGTTTTCCTCGATTCCGGTCATAGTCCTCAGCGCCAGAGGCGCCGATACCGACAAGATTAAGGGGCTCTCCCTGGGCGCTGATGATTACCTGGCAAAGCCGTTCAATCCCGATGAGCTGGCCGCCAGGATTGAGGCGGTGAAGCGCCGCCTGAAATCGGCACAACAGCAGAAAATCACCGGGCCGCTTTCTTTTGGAGACGTCACCGTAAACTTTGCGAATCGCTCTGTTACCGTTGGCAATGAGGAAATACACCTGACCCGGCTGGAGTGGCTCTTATTGAGTGAGCTTGCCCGAAACGCCGGTCGCCTGATGCTCTATGAGGAGCTGCTCACGCGGGTATGGGGACCGGAGTACCGCAGTGACGTTCAGTTGCTGAGGACCTGGATAAGCCGGTTGAGATACAAAGTCGAAGCACGCGCTAAAAGCCCATCGCTGATTCGCAACATACCCAAGACAGGCTACATCCTGGAACAGCCCGCCCTTCAGAGACAAGCCTGAACAACGGCTCCGCTTTAACCGCAAACAGTACCTCCAAAAAATGTCATAGTTTTGTCATTTTTTCTCCTCCTATTTTATGACTTTTCCATCAATTACCCACTATAATACCATCATAAATCGACTTCAGGAGGAGAATATGGCTACGGCATCGATGAAAAAGCCAAGCTCCGCAATCCCAATGGTATGGCAGCGGCCAGCATTGTCTGACATGCGTGAAGTCGTCGCTTTCTGCCCGAAGTGCAAAACGCTGGAGATGCTGTTGTTCGAGGACGGCTATCTGGTGCGGACAAGGAAATTCAGCCAGAACATTGACGGGCACGTGTATCATGACTGTGGTTCAGAGCAACCCTGCCGCCTGTACCGCGCCTTTTGAAGACGTTCGATTTTAAACCGAGGGAGAGAACGAACAATGACCAAGATGACGGCAATGGTTCTTGCCGGAGGCCAGGGCAAGCGGATGGACATGCTGTGCCACATGAGGCCAAAACCGTCGCTCCCCTTTGCCGGAGGCTTCCGCGTCATTGACTTCAGCCTGAGCAACTGCATCCACTCTGACATCGGCGACATCGCCGTGCTGACCGACTACCAGCGCTCATACATGACAAGCTATCTAAGTCGCTGGAAAGCGACGAACGCCAACCTTCTGAACTTCGATATCCTGGAGCCGAGAGTTGGGTCATACCGGGGCACCGCCGACGCCATATACCAGAATCTCGGTTACCTCCAGGAGGGCACTGCCGGGGCGGTGCTGGTGCTGGCTGGAGACCACATCTATAAAATGGACTACCGTAAAATGCTCGCCTTCCACCAGCAGTCCGGGGCAGACGTGACCGTGGGCGTGGCCAATATCCCGATTGAACAGGCGTATCGCTTCGGCGCTGTAAAAGTGGATGCTGTATCCCGTATAATGGATTTTGTCGAGAAATCACCGAACCCGCCAAGCACCCTGGCGTCAATGGGCATCTATATTTTTGATAAAAAGCTTCTCTTCGAGAGAATTATGGAGGACGCGGCCCGGCCGGACTCGCCGCATGACTTCGGCTATGCCATCATCCCGGAAATGGTGCGCCGTGACCGGGTATTTGCCTACAGATTCGACGGCTACTGGCAGGACATCGGGACAGTGGAAGCCTACTACGCGGCAAACATGGAGCTTATCGCTCAGAAACCGTCTTTCAGCCTCAACGGTAACTGGCCCGTCCTGGCCGCAGTACACAGCGCACTTCCGGTGAAGCAAACCGGACAGGGCAACATCGTGAACAGCCTGGTCAGCCCGGGATGCGTCATCAAAGGCCACGTGGAGAACTCGGTACTGTCGCCCGGTGTCTGGGTTGAAGAGCAGGCAGTAATAAGAAATTCGGTATTGATGAGCGACGTGTTCGTTGGCTACCACAGCGTAGTTGACCGCTGCATTGTGGACGAGAAAGTGGACATCGGCAAGTATTGCTATGTCGGCTTCGGCAGCAGTCCAGCGCAAGGAGAGCGGGATATTACTGTCGTTGGCAAAGGGGCTACCGTTCCCTCACATACCGCTATCGGCAGAAAATGCAAGATACTGCCCCAGGTAAAGCACTCGGACTTTCACACCAACACCGTGCTTTCAGGTAGCACCGTCTATCACCTGGTACAGAACGTGGCGGTTAATTAAGGATGGCCACCAGTTGAAGCCGCCGGCCGCCTGACATACCCGCCTTCAATAAAAGGATAATCGAGGCCCTGGCGTGAGCCGGAAGGGCCATCGATAGTGTAGCATCACCGTAATAACTTGACAATGAATCTAAGGTCGCCCATTGTAAAGCTGTCTTTGAGATACTACAATAGTATGAAAAAGGAGGACAATATGTATTCAAAAATCCTGGTTCCGCTGGACGGGTCAAAACTGGCAGAGTGTGTGCTCACCCATGTGGATGCCATCGCCAAGGGGTGTGGAACAAAAGAAGTGGTTTTTGTGCGGGTGGTTGAACCTTTTTATATGCCCACCGGTGGCGACGGCTATGCCTTCACCGAGCAGGATATAAAGCGCATCACCTCCGAAAGAACAAAGGAGGCTGAGAATTACCTCCAGAAGTTCATAGGCCACGCCTCCCTCGACGGAGCGAAGGCGCGCTGGGAGGTATTAAGCGGACGGGCAGCCGACAGCATCGCTGACTATGCCACTAAGAACAATACCGAGCTCATCATCATCGCCACGCACGGGCGCTCCGGGGTAAGCCGGTGGGTAATGGGAAGCGTCGCTGACAGGGTCCTTCGCTCTGCCTGCGTGCCGGTGCTGATGGTGCGCGCCCCCGGATGCATCCCCGGAATCTGACACCCGGCCCGGAGCAACAAGGTAGTCAGAGACCGAGCGATGAAAGTAAAGATAGTCTTCTACAGCATGTACGGGCACATCTACAGAATGGCCCTGGCAGTCGCCGAAGGCGTCCGGGAAGTTGAAGGAGCAGAAGTGGAGCTTCTGCAGGTCCCGGAGCTCGTTCCCGAAGACATCCTGGAGCAGTCGGGGGCCAGGAAGGCGCGGGAAGCCTTCGCGCATATCCCTGTGGCCAGGCCTGACGACCTGGTTGATGCCGATGCTGTGATATTCGGCATCCCGGCACGCTTCGGCAACATGTGTGCCCAAATGCGTAACTTCCTGGACCGTACCGGGGGACTGTGGGCCAAGGGCGCTCTCATCGGCAAGGTTGGCAGTATCTTCGTATGCACAAACTGCCAGCACGGCGGTCAGGAGACAACGCTGCTCACTTCCTATGTCAGCCTTCTCCATCATGGTATGGTTATCGTGGGCTTACCCTACTCCGAGATGCGCCAGTGTACGATGGACGAGATAACCGGCGGCAGCCCGTACGGGGCTACCACCATTGCCGGTCCGGATGGAAACCGGATGCCGAGCGAAAACGAGCTGGCCATGGCCAGGTCCCAGGGACGCCATGTGGCCACCATAGCCAGAAAGCTTGCCTCCGGGTAGGAGCAAATCGCAGCCAGTTTGCTGACGCCTGCCCGGACCAGCCAAACCGGGGGCGATACTTTATGTAAACTTCATAAGGGCTGCGCCCGGACTCAACACGCTACTGGAGGGACGACATGCTACAGACAAAGAGAACGGTAACCCTGAAAGGAAAAACCCTCACCCTGTCCGGCCCGGAGATAAAAGTGGGACAGAAAGCGCCCGATTTTAAGCTGGTGGCCCCTGACTGGCAGGAGGTCAACCTGTCGGACAGCAAAGGCAAGGTCAGGCTGCTGAGCGTGGTGCATTCCCTGGATACGCCTGTCTGCGACCTGCAAACGCAAAGATTTGAAACGGAGGCAGCCAAATTCAAAGGCGTAGTCATCTACACCATCAGCATGGACCTCCCTTTTGCCCAGGCCCGCTATTGCGGCGCCCGCAGCATCGAGAGACTGAAAACGCTTTCTGACTACCGGGAAGCTTCCTTTTGCCGGGCTTACGGCGTGCTCATCGAGGACCCGCGCCTGCCCAGCCGTGCCATCTTCATCATCGACCGGGATAATACCGTACGTTATGTAGAGTACGTTCCAGAGCTTACGCAGCACCCCAATTACGATAAGGCGCTCGAAGCGTTGAGTAGCCTTGCCGGCTCCAGGTAAAAGCATGAGTGACCTGTCGCTTCCCTTTGACACCCGGTACCTGCCGGTGAAGAAATTTCACCACGAGTACCGCAGGTCCATAGAGCAGCCCGAGGAGTTCTGGGCTGAACAGGCACGCCAGCTAGACTGGTTCCGGCCATGGGACAAGGTGCTGGAATGGGACCCGCCATTTGCCCACTGGTTTGCCGGCGGACTATTGAACGCGTCACACATATGCGTTGACCGGCACATCAAGCACTGGCGGAGAAGCAAGGTGGCCATATACTGGGAAGGCGAGCCAGGAGACACCAAAGTATTAAGCTACTCAACTCTCTACAACGAGGTCAACCGGTTCGCCGCCATGCTCAGAAATCGAGGTATAGGCAAAGGAGACCGGGTCGCCCTGTACCTGCCCATGCTTCCCGAGCTACCCATCATCATGCTTGCCTGCGCCAGAATTGGCGCCCCTCATACTGTAATCTTCTCCGGCTTCAGCGCCCAGGCACTGGCTGACAGGGTCAATGATGTCGGCGCCAAGCTGCTGGTGACCGCCGATGGAGGATACCGGAGAGGCAAGACCATTCCCCTGAAAACAGTCGTTGACGAAGCGCTGACAATGTGCCCCACAGTGGAGAGCACCATCGTCGTCAGGAGAGCCAATATCCCGGTCAGCATGAAGCCTTCGCGGGACTTCTGGCTGGATGATTTACTGGAGCAAGAAGCGCCCTATATCGCCCCGGAACCGGTTGAGTCCAATCATCCGCTATACATACTTTATACCTCCGGCACCACCGGCAAACCCAAGGGCATAGTGCACAGCACCGGTGGCTACATGGTACATAACTATTGCACCTACAAATGGGCGTTTGACATCAGAGAAGAGTCCGTGTACTGGTGCTCGGCGGATGTGGGCTGGGTCACCGGCCACAGCTCCATCGTGTATGCGCCGCTGGCGCACGGGGCAGCCATCGTCCTCTACGAGGGAGCGCCGGACTACCCAAACGTTGACAGGTGGTGGCACATCATTGACAAGTACGGGGTTACCATATTCTACACCTCCCCTACCGCCATCAGGATGTTCATGGGCTATGGGGAGAAGTGGCTCGCCAAGCACGACCTCAGCAGCCTGGAGCTGCTCGGAAGCGTGGGCGAGCCCATTAATCCAGAGGCCTGGGTCTGGTTTTATAGACATGTCGGAGGCGAAAGATGCCCCATTGTTGACACCTGGTGGCAGACCGAGACCGGCGGCATTATGATATCCCCTGCCCCGGGCATAGAGTGCGTACCCCTTAAACCAGGCTCAGCCACTCTGCCGCTTCCCGGCGTGGACGCTGACGTGGTGGACGAGTCCGGCAATCCTGTGCCTCCGGAAACAAGAGGCCTCCTGGTGATAAAGAAGCCGTGGCCGGGCATGCTTCTGGGCATACATGGCAACCCGGAGCGCTACCAGCAGGCTTACTGGTCGCGCTTCCCCGGCATATACTACACGGGTGACTATGCGGTAAAGGACCGGGACGGCTACTTCTGGATGCTGGGGAGAGCCGATGAAGTGCTCAAGATTGCCGGACATAGAATAGGCACTGCCGAGCTGGAAGACGCCGCCATCTCCCATGCCGAAGTGGCTGAGGCAGCGGTGGTAGGTAAGTCTGACCCGGTAAAAGGCGAGAGCATAGTCATCTTTGTCAGAATCAAGGAAGGGAGCAGCCCCACCCAGGACTTGAAACAGGCCATCATCAAACACATGCGACAAGTAGTTGGGCCGATAGCAACACCTGATGCCGTCTATTTCGTCACCAGGCTGCCCAAGACCAGGAGCGGCAAAATCGTGCGCCGGGTACTGAAGGCCGTGGCCGAGAATACTCCCATCGGCGACGTGTCCACCCTGGAGGATGAGGCGGTGGTAGAAGAGATAATCAAGATTTACCAGGAGCTTAAACAGGTACAGGAGGTAAAGTAACAAGAGAGGCTCCGCCATCAGGAGACCGAACACCTCATAAGGAGGGAGCAAATAACTGAGGCAAGGATGACAAACCACATCAAGAAGCTGGATGAGGCTAGCTTGAATAAGCTCCAGGCATTGGAGAACGAACTGGGCGCTTGCATCGTGGCGTTCGAGTAGCAACACGAACTGGCAAAGGTGCCCCAAGCTCAACTTGAACGGCTGCAGTCTTTAGAAAACGAGATGGATACCGTCCTGCTGGCCTACACATGCTAGCTCGATAAACTTGAGCGCCGAATCTTCTTATGTGAGGTGTAATTGTGTTTGACCCCACCGTGGCAACCAAAATAATAGCTGGCCTGGGCCTGGTCAACCTGGTAATGGGACTGACCATCTTTTTCTCCTGCCGCTGTATGCCCGGCTCGAAGCTAGGCACCATGTTGATGAAATATCGGACTTATCAGCGCTTCTACAAGTTGCACTGTTATTTCTGGAGAGTATTCTGGTCATCGGTTATGGTACATGGGACACTGGCCATAATATTCTTTGGTCTGCCATTTTAGACGCCGGGGAAAGGCATGAATAGCCGGCGGCAGGAACATGGAGGCTACAAATGAGCATAGATTTCAACTTTATGGTTGGCGGCGAAGCGGGACAGGGAGTGCAGTCGGTAGGCTTTTTGCTGGCCAAGGTCTTCTCCCGCGGCGGATATAACGTCTTCGCTGACCAGGACTATGAATCGCGAATCAGGGGCGGCCACAATTTCTTTCGGGTCAGGGTCAAGAACGGCAGGGTAAGCGCTATCGCCGAGCCGGTAAATATCCTTATCGCGCTCAATAGAGAAAGCATTGACCTGCACCGGGCGGAGCTGGCTGACAAAGGCGTTATCATCTTCGATGGCGAACAGGTAAAGGACGTCCCGGCAGACGGCCATCTTTTCAGCGTACCATTGGAAAAGTTGGCCCAGGAACACGCCGGGAGTAAACTGATGGCCAATACCGTGGCGCTGGGCGCTGCCGTAGGACTGGTAGACTACGATGCCGACAGTATCAGCGGCATCCTCAATGAGCATTTTGGGACAGGCGATGTCGGCGACAAGAACGTCAGGGCCGCCAGGGCCGGATATGAGTACGCCCGGGCCGAGTTCAAAGGTGAGTTCGCCATCACCATCAAGCCGGCCTCAAACATCAAGAGAATACTCCTCACCGGGAACGATGCAATAGGCCTGGCTGCCATCGCCGCTGGCTGCAAGTTCATGGCAGCCTACCCGATGACTCCAGCTACATCTATCATGGAATATATGGCAGCCAAGTCAACGGAATTTGACCTGGTGATGGTACACGCGGAAGACGAAATATCTGCCGTCAATATGGCCATTGGGGCCGCCTATGCCGGCGTGCGGGCGATGACGGCGACTTCCGGCAGCGGTTTCTGCCTGATGGTGGAGGGCCTGGGGCTAGCCGGGATTACCGAGACCCCGATAGTGCTGGTGGACGGACAGCGCCCCGGGCCGGCGGTAGGCCTTCCCACCAGAGTGGAGCAGGGCGACCTCCAGTTTGTCCTTCATGCCCATCATGGTGACTTTCCCCGCGCCGTCCTGGCCCCGGCTGACGTTGAGGACGCCTTCTGGACGACCGTCAAAGCCTTCAACATAGCGGATAAATACCAGCTTCCCGTCATAATCTTGACTGACCACCACCTGGCGACTTCCTACGCCACCGTTGACCCGTTTGACATCTCACGGGTAACCATTGACCGGGGTCTTCTCTATTCGCCGCAAGAAACGCCGCCATCGGAGTATAAGAGACACAAGATAACCAAATCCGGCATCTCGCCACGGGCTTTCCCTGGCCAGAGCGAAGCGCTGGTGGTGACCGACTGTGATGAGCATGACGAAGACGGGCACATGACGGAAGACGGCCACGTGAGAACCGCCCAGGTGCAGAAAAGGCTGCGGAAGCTGTTCGGCCTCAAACATGAGCTTGCTACGCCCCTCTTATACGGCCCTAAGAGAGCGGAGACCACCCTCGTCGGCTGGGGCAGCACCTACGGAGCGCTCTGTGAGGTGGTTGACATCCTGCACCGGAAAGGCGGCAGCGTCAATCTGCTTCACCTGAATGAGCTGTGGCCTTTCAATGCCGAGGCGGTGACGGATGCTCTGGGCAGGGCCAGCAACACCTATGTCATCGAGGGCAATGCCACCGCACAGCTAGCCAGTCTCATCAGGGCGGAAACGGGAAAAGAAGTCAGCGGCAAAATCCTGAGGTATGATGGACGCCCGTTCACTCCGGCGTACATCATCCAGGAGATGAGAAAGGAGGGTTGCGAGCTTGGTTGCCATATCTGACTATGTCGGCATCAAATCAGCCTGGTGCCCTGGCTGCGGCAACTTCGGCATCCTGAAGGCACTGAACAAGGCGCTGGTCGAGCTGGAGCTTGAGCCTCACCAGATACTGCTGGTCTCTGGAATCGGCCAGGCGGGCAAGCTGCCCCATTACACCAGGGGCAATATATTCAACTCTCTCCACGGCAGGCCAGTGCCGCCCGCAATTGGCGCCAAGATAGCCAACCCGGAGCTGGCGGTCATCGCCATCAGCGGCGATGGCGATGCTTACGGAGAAGGAGGCAACCATTTCCTGCATGCCATGCGCCGCAATCATCACATCACCTATCTGGTGCATGACAACCAGGTCTACGCGCTTACCAAGGGGCAGGCATCTCCCACCAGCGACTCCGGTTATGTCACCAAGACCACCCCTTACGGGGCGGCGATGCCGATAAACCCTATCGCCCTCGCCATCGTCAGCGGCGCCAGCTTCGTCGCCAGGGGCTTCGCCGGAGACACAGGCCACCTGGCCGGCCTGATTAAGATGGGCATTAATCATAAGGGGTTCGCCCTCATCGATATCCTCCAACCGTGCGTCACGTTTAACCATCAGAACACCTACCGCTGGTATCAGGAGAGAGTCTACAAGCTGGAGGAGAATGGCTACCACGCCGACGATAAAATGGCGGCCCTGGAAAAGGCCCAGGAGTGGGGAGAGAAGATACCCATCGGCGTCATCTACCAGACCAAACTCCCCACTTATGAAGAGCAGCTGCCGGCCCTGAGCAAGGGAGCGCTGGTATATCAAAAGATTGAGCCCGGGCGCGCCGAGAGCTTGCTGGCCGAGTTCTTATGATAAGTATACATGTGGCGCGCCGCCGAAAGAATACTGTGGAGGCAGGAACTCAGTATGAGCGAGGACATCGAAACTAAGAGCTACGACCTGTACCGCAAGGCGGCTTCGGATACCGCCGCCCTGCTGGGCAAACAGACATTTGAGTTCCTGGCTGAGGAAGAGAGAAAACATTTCGATATCCTTATGATGAGGTATGATTCGCTATTCAGACCGGTAAGCTGGTCAGCTTAATCGGCACCGAGACAAGCCGCCAGGTTGCCCGAAGGCGATGAGCCGGACAGCCCTAGTCGGGGCGACACAGTCAATATGGTATAAAAATAATTTAAGGAGCGATGGGAATGCCCAAAAGGACAATCGGCGAGCAGTTCCTGGAACTGGCGATTGAGATTGAGAAGAACGGACGTGCCTTTTATGAAACTGTAGCCCAGCGGAGCGGGGACAAAAAAGTGCAGGATGTCTTTACACAGCTTGCCGCCAGAGAGAAAGAGCATGAAAATACATTCCGCACCATGCTGAACCACCTTGGCGACTACCAGCCTGCGCCGGAATATACCTCAGAGCACCATAAGTACATCAAGGACATCGCTGACTCCAGTGTCTTCACCGGGGAGCGGGCTCAAGATACCCTGGCGAGGAAAACGATGACGGACATCGAAGCCGCGCAAATAGGCATCGGCTTTGAGAAGGACTCCATACTGTTCTATTCAGAGGTGCGAGGCATGCTCCCCAGGCAGCAGCATGAGCTCATCGACATGATAGTCAACGAAGAGAAAGGGCATCTCAGTGAGCTGACATATATAGCAAACAAGCTCAAAGGCGGATAGCAGGCGGCGCTCCGGCTGACGCACAGCCATAGAGCCTGCAAAATCGGAGGGAACTGCATGATAACGTTTAACGGCGTAAACCACCTGGCGATGGCCACCGGAGACATGGATAAGACCATCCGTTTCTGGAGGGACCTGCTGGGGATGCGGCTGGTTGCCGGGCTGGGCCAGCCGGGCTACCGGCACTACTTCTTTCAAATTTCCGAGACCGACCTCCTCGCCTTTTTCGAGTGGCCGGGAGTTCAGCCCGTGACCAAAAAGGAGCATGGCCGCCCGGTAGGAGGCCCCTTCATCTTCGACCATGTATCCTTCGGCGTTGAAACCGAGGACGACCTCTGGGAGCTGAAAGACAAGCTGGAGACCGCTGAGTTCCCGGTATCCGATGTCATTGACCACGGCTTTATTCATTCTATTTACGCCCATGACCCGAACGGCATCCCCATTGAGTTCTCCCATAACGTGGAGGGGGCAGACATCCGGAGGAACCCTCAGATGAAGGACAAAACACCCACCAGCGCCGCCATGAAGGGCGCCGGGCCTCAGCCGGGGGTATGGCCCGCGGTCACCAGGCTCACGCCAGCTTCAGAGCGCATAGTATACCCTGGCGCCGGAAGCGAGCTTTTTCATGGTAAGAAAACTTCCCAGGAAACGCCACGCCGATGACAAAAGCACGCATACTGTCATATAGCGAAAGGCCTTTTAGAGACCGCCAGGAGGCGGGAAGACTCCTCGCCGGCGAACTGGCTGAGTATCGCGGACAGGGAGCTGTGGTGCTTGGCATACCACGCGGCGGCATAGTCGTAGCCCGCCAACTGGCCATTGCTCTGGATGCCGAGCTGGATATCGTGCTGGCGCGTAAGCTGCGCACTCCAGGATATGCCGAGCTTGCCATGGGCTCGGTGGCCGAAGACGGCAGGGTGTTCCTCAACGAAAGCGTAGTACGCTCGTTGGAAATAGATGACGCCCACATCCAGGCTGAAAGGACGCAGCAGCTCGCTGAAATCAAGCGCCGCAATGAGATGTTTCGACTGGTTCGCCCCAAGATACCGCTGACGGGGAGAACGGTCATCGTGGCTGACGATGGCGTGGCCACCGGCGCCACCACCCAGGCGGCGCTATGGGCGGTGCGACTGGAGCATCCCAGGAAGCTGGTGGCCGCCCTGCCGGTAGGCCCTGAGGACACGATAACGAAATTGGCCAAAGATGTCGATGAAATGATTTGCCTGCGCGCCCCACCATCCTTTTCTGCCGTCGGCCAGTTCTACCTGCAGTTTTACCCCGTTGATGACGAAGAGGTCCTGGAAATCCTGAAAAATACGCAACACAGGGGAGAGGTGAAAGTGGAGGAGTAAACCACAGCATTCGGGGGTACTCAAATGAACAAAGAAACAGTACGGCGGGGGGGAAGGGAGCGTCCGATGCAGATTTCAATAGGCGAAATCACCCTGCAAGGAAACCTCGGCATACCGGAGAACGCCTCCGGGATTGTGCTCTTCGCTCATGGCAGCGGCAGCAGCCGGCGCAGCCCCAGAAATCAATACGTGGCGCGGGTGCTGCGTGATGCCGGGCTGGCGACCCTGCTGTTTGACCTTCTGACGCCCGAGGAGGAGCAGGAGGACATTCAATCCGCCCGACTACGCTTTGATATCGGCCTGCTTGCCCGCCGACTTGTCGGGACGACTGACTGGGTGAAGGACAACGCCAGCACTTCTGACCTGGACATGGGCTATTTCGGTGCCAGCACCGGAGCGGCCGCGGCGCTTGTTGCTGCGGCGCAAAAGCCAGAAGTTGCCGCCGTTGTCTCGCGTGGAGGACGCCCTGACCTGGCCGCCGATTTCCTGCATCGCGTCAAAGCGCCGACGCTCTTCATCGTTGGCGGTCGTGACCTGCCCATTCTCCAAATCAACCAAGAGGCGCTGAGGAAAATCAACGCGGAAAAAGAACTGTCCCTTGTCCCCGGCGCAAGCCATCTTTTCGAAGAGCCGGGAGCCTTAGAGGAAGTCGCTAAGCTCGCGGCCAGGTGGTTTAAGAGCCACCTCGGAGCAGGACGCCGAAAATAACCACATCGCGGACAGGTTTCTCACGTCAATCTTCATCTGTATCTCTCCCCTCCTCAGCACGCGTACCTGTGAGAAACAGTACGGTGGTCCCCTCTAAGCGCTGTCCATTCACCAGGCCCTCCGATAGCAGAAGGGGGATTTTAAAAGGGGGATAGGTTGCTAAACGGTATCGTGAACCTGTACCTGCTTCAATCGGTTCAGGGGTAGAGGAACTCCCAGGGCGGCATGGTGACATAGAACACCGTCCATACGCCCCGAATCCTGGTGCGCGTCCCCCGCGAACACATATATATGTCCCCCGGCTTGGCCGAGAAAACCTTCTTAGCATCCTTGTCCTCTATAACCATCTCCCCCTGGAGCACGAAGATGACCTGGTCATACTTCCAGTCCCAGTCGAACTCCCCTTTAGTTAAAGTCCCCACGCCGGCGGTGCACATGCCCCAGGAGTCTTTGGCGGTGACAAAGTCCTTAAATCGGAAGTCGGACCCTTTGAACAAGGTGTCATAGAGCCTGTGCTTCTCGACGGGGAACTTCCATTCGCCAGTGCCCACCTTCTCAGCAACTTTGTATAGCTTGATAGACATGGTTGCCCTCCTATACTCCTATAATAGATTTGCTAGATGCTGGTATGATAGGGCAAGCCAGAAGCGGCGTCAAGCACTTTTATGACAATACCATCAGGGGGTAGGGTTGACAGCCGTGCCCGCCGTACATATACTTAATTTTTATAAGACCTAAGTAACGCCAAAAATGCTATAATCAACATACAAGACTGAAGAGGGGCAAGCGCACTGGCAGGCAGTTGCGCCAGCATCAAACCTGATAAGGGGGAGGACAGTAATGGGTTCATCATGCGGTTGGGCAGGAAAAGTGCTGCGGGTAGACCTCAGCAGCGGGGAAATCGAGGCGGAGAGCCTGGACAGGGAGTGGGCCAAGAAGTACGTAGGCGGCAGTTGCTTCGGCGCCAGGATACTCTTTAATGAAGTCCCACCCGAAGTCAGCGCCCTCAGCCCTGACAACGTCATTATCCTCAGCCAGGGGCCGTTGAGCGGGACATTATCGCCAGCGTCCAGCAGATGCGAGATGACGGCGAAATCCCCGATGAGCGGAATAATAAGCCGCAGCAACGTGGGGGGCAACTTCGGCCCGCAGATGAAGTGGGCGGGATACGACCTGATAATCATCAAGGGACAGGCGGATAAGCCCGTTTACCTGTGGATAGAAGACGATAACGTGGAGCTGCGAGACGCCAGTCACCTGTGGGGGCAAGACGTATGGGCCACCGACCGCCTACTCCGCGAGTCAAACAGGGCAGTTGGCACTGACATAGCCACCCTGGTGATAGGGCCAGGTGGGGAGAACCTCAGCCTGGCGGCATGTGTGATGAACGGCCTGGCCCGCGCCCTGGCGGCGGGCAGCCCCGGCGCTGTCTGGGGTTCAAAGAGGTTGAAGGCGATAATGCTCCGGGGCAACAAGGGCGTCAATATCGCCAGGCCGGCGGAGTTCCTGCAACTCTGCCAGGAGCTACGCAAGAGCCTTGAGACTGACCCCATGTATGACAGCGTCAGAGAGTGGGGCACCATAGGCTGGGTCGGCAGCGCCCTCAGCCGCTCGCCATCAGGGAAACATCAGACCGGCGGGGTGCGCATGGAGGGTATAGAGGAGAAGGGCTTTGAACCGCTGGTTGAGAAGCACCTCGCCTGCCACGGGTGCCCGCTGCACTGCAGCCATTTCTTAAATGTCAAAGAGGGCAAATACAAGGGCACCAGGGGTGAAGGGCTGGAGGGTTTCGTCCAGGTCTTCGGCCTCAACTGGAAGACGAACAGCGCGCCCTTCCTGACCCAGTACAACAACCTGTGTAATCAACTGGGCCTGAGCAACAGCTCGGTCGGCCCGGCAATAACCTGGGCTATGGAGCTATATAAGCGCGGCATTATCAGCAAAGAGGATACCGGCGGCATAGAGGTGACCGAGGGCAACGAAGAGGCTATCCTGGAACTGACACGGCAAATGGCCTACAGGGAAGGTTTCGGCGACGTGCTGGCCGATTACCCGGCCGGGGCGGCCCAGAAGGTGGGCAGGGGCTCCGAGATGTTCGCCGCCCACAACAAGGGATTTCACACCTATGGCTTTAGCCCCGGCATAGCCACCAGCCTTCACTACACCCTGGGCCACAATGTAGCCACCCGCGGTTTTGACCATCTCACCGGCGGCACCAGCCTGTTTGCTCCTGATGTACGTGCCGAGTGGGGTATAACCCGTGAGCTGCTGGCCAAGATAGGCCAGGAAAGATATGGTGACGCCACGCTATTTACCGGCGACCCGTGGGCCAAGGAGCCCAGGTGGGCACGAGTCGTCTATGACCAGGAAAACATGATGATGATGGCTGACATCACCGGGATATGCAAATTCGCCACCAAGTTCAACTTGATTGTCTCCGGCATGGACCTGTCAATCTTTGCCCAAATCGTCACCGCAGCTACCGGGGAGGACTTCACCGCCGACGATTTAGCTAAGACAGCCGAGCGGGAACTCCTTATCGAACGAGCCTATAACAACCGCGAGGGAAAGAGAAGGCTTGACGACTACCCATTCTTCCTGTGGTGGCAGTTGAAATACGGCAAGCCCAACCCCATGTTCAATCATGAGCAGCTCCCCCTGAAGAAGGAAAACTACGACGCCGTCCTGGACGAGTATTACCGACTGCGGGGCTGCGACCTGAAGACGGCCATCCCCACCAGGGCCAGGCTGGAGGAACTGGGGCTGGAAGACGTGGCTGACAGTCTGGAGGAATACGCATCACTGGAGACAGGCGAAGCAGCCACGAGGTCTTGAGCGCCAGGACCCGGCCCATGCCAGACAAGACGCAGAGGGGAAGCCATGAAGAAGATAAAGAGGATAAACATCGACGTTAATAAGTGCACCGGTTGCCGCATATGCGAGATGATATGCTCAGCGTACCACGCTGAAGTGCAGTACAGCAACATCAACCCCAGCGGCGCCCGCATCCGGGTCTTTGAGGACAAGGAAAACGGAGTGTACGTCCCGGTGCTTGCCGGGCCATATTCCGAGGTTGAATGCCCCGGCAGGACTACCCTGGTAATCAATGGCAAGGAATACGGCGACTGCTCTTTTTGTCGCGCCGCCTGCCCGTCGCGGCGCCAGTTCCAGGAGCCTGATGCTGCCGGCATCCCCTTGAAATGCGACATGTGCGGTGAGCCGGGGCCAGAGCTGCCAATGTGCGTTGCCTGGTGTCCCACCAATGCCCTGGCCTATCAGGTGCAGGAAGTACCCGACTAACCCCACGGATAAGCCCTCCTTCGTGTGACGGAGACCGGCGCCGCGCCGTGGTAAATCCGCTGTCTCCGTAAGGGAGTTTTCCGACAGCCTCCAGGATTTCACCATGAAGGAGATGGGCATCCGCCTGAAACCAGCTACAGTATCACACATAGAACCTCATTTTCGTGCCGATATGAATGGAGACAAAACATACAGAGCTCTCGGCGTCCAGGGCGCCGTTGAATGCCGCCTTGTCGGCCGGATAAACCGGTTTGTCGTGGAAGTACGGCTCGAAGGGGATTGTCACCGCGCCTCCATAAACAACACCGGAAGGCTGCACCAGTTCCTGGTTGAGGGCAAACGGGCGTTCTGCGTTAAAAAAGAAAAAGGCGCCAAGACCGACTGCCGGCTATTCGCTGTGGCCGAAGACGGTATGGCCGCTATCATCGACACCCAGCTACAGATGCAGGCCTTCGAGAGGTCGCTGGAGGCGGCAGCTATCCCCTGGCTAAAGGGATGCCGGGTGATAAAGAAAAACGCCAGTCTGGGCGATTCCCTTATCGACTATCTGCTGGAATGCGCGGGAGATAAGGCCTATCTGGAAGTCAAAAGCGCCGTGCTCAGAGAAGGACGCTACGCCATGTATCCCGACTGTCCTACCTCCAGGGGAAGAAGACATATCAGGCAGCTAACAGAGCATGTCCGGGGAGGGGGCAGGGCCATCATACTGTTCATCGCCGCCCTGCCCGATGTGACCGCCTTCAAGACGGACTGGTCCGCCGACGCCGAGCTGTGTGAGCTGCTGCTGGACGCCTCCCTGGCGGGCGTCGAGATAAGGTCGATAAACATGGCCTATCGCCCGGAGGACTCCCATATTTACCTCCTCAATCCAGACTTAAGCGTAAATCTGGCCGGTTTGGCAAGTTGATTTCAACGCTCATATCAGCAGGCCCTATCCAGGCGGCCTCCGCGCTAGCACGGCATAAGAGCCGTGCCCAGGACTACTGATAAATTTGACAAAACCACGATGTGGGTCTAAATTTAGGTAAATCGGGCCCTATTTGTACAGAGACCATTGCGATACGGAGCGCACGGCAATGCCCAGCTTAAAGGCTTTCCTGTCGAACATGTCAGTCCAGATGCCCTTTCGTCGAAAAGTGTACCTTCTTTTCCGCAACAATTTCATCAAGATTCGTCGGCGACAAGACTGCTGCGGTCATCATGGTGAACCTGGCTGCTGCGAGCAAAATAAGCCGCCGGTAGAGGATATGGAGCGATAAGCATATCGGATGCGCATAAAAAAATGCTCTTCGCAGGCAATGCCAGGCGGATGCTAAATCTTCAGTAGGGATGGGGAGGTAAAAAGGAGAACAGGCTATGGCATACCGGGACTTAAGGGAGTTTATGGCCCTATTGGAAAAAAGGCAGCTACTGGCCAGGGTAGAAGCCCAGTGGGAGAGATACGGGATAAAGATGTAACCCCGTATGATACCAGGCCTGCCATACACGATATGCTGAAGCGTCATAACTTGCTGCCAAGTCGGCACAATCGTCCCCACTATGCCTGGATAATCCTGGCCAGCACAACGCTGATGTTCGCCATCAGTTCAGGAGCGATATTCTCCTTTGGGGTACTGGTTGACCCCCTGGTGGAGCAGTACGGCTGGAGTCGCGGCGCCATCTCATTCGCTTATACCCTCCAGTTTTTGGTCGGCATACCGTTGGTGCTGGTGGCGGGACGGCTGGCGGAAAGCATCGGTTCCCGCCGCATCGTGATGGCAAGCGCCATTATCTTCACCATCGGCATGCTGCTGAATGCCACCGTCACCCGCATCTGGCAATTCCAGCTTTACTTCGGCGTGCTTATCAATGGAATAAGCTCATCCGTTTTCATAACCCTGCTGCCGGTGATAATAACACGGTGGTTCAACCAGAGGCTTGGCCTGGCTATGGGGCTGATGTGGACTGGTTTGAGCCTGGGGCCGGCGGTGTTCTCCCCGCTCCTGAGCTGGTCTATCCAAACCGCAGGCTGGAGCAGCACCTTCGTTATCTTCGGTCTCATCAGCGGGGCCTTGATGCTGGGGAGCGCTTCCTTACTCAGAGACCACCCCGGGCAAAAGGGGCTATCCCCTTTCGGAGGGCTACCAGCCGAAACGCCGTCATCCGTCCCGGGGCATCCGACCGCAGCTCCGGTTTTAACCAGTATATTGACGATGTCCAGCTTCTGGTCCCTGACCATCGTTCACGCCCTGGGATGCGTGGGACACTCCATACCGATGGCCCATGTGGTCTCCATCGCCATCTTTGCCGGCATTCCCAGCATACCAGCCGCCGGGATACTGAGCATGATATCGGCCGCCTCCGTAATCAGCCGCCTGGGAATGTCATTGCTGGCCCAGGCGAAAGGAGGAAGGTTCACGCTGGCAGTCACGCTACTCCTCCAGACTCTTCCCATGCTGTTTTTGCTCAACGCCAGCCACCTGGCATCCTTCTACGCCTTTGCTTTCATATTCGCACAGGGCTACGGCGGAGAAATGGTCGGCTTTCCCATCTATAATCGCCAGTACTACGGTACACGTGCCCCGCTAAACACTATCTATGCTTATCAAATAGCCGGCGCCATGCTGGGAATGGCGGCAGGCGGCTGGCTGGGTGGTGCGATATTTGACTGGACCGGCACATATACCTGGGCCATCCTGGCAGCCATGATAGCCGGTTCCCTGGGCGTGGCGGCAGCCATGACCTTACCCGCGCACCGCCGCCACCCCGGATGAGACATCCATTTGAAAGTACGTGCCAAATATCAGACAAATTGGCAGCCGAGAAAAGAGCGCCGGGAGAAGAGGACAGCAAATGGAAAGCCTGAGGGATAAGGTGGCTATAGTTGGCGTGGGCTACACCCCGCAAGGAAAGGTGCCCGGCCGAAGCGCCATCAGCTTTCATGTGGAGGCAGCCAGGAACGCCATCGAAGACGCCGGGTTAAAGGTGGAGGATGTGGATGGCATCCTGACCCAGCCCTCGCCGGGCGACCCCTCCAACCATGACGGGCAGGTCATGCCCTGGAACGCGGCGCAGCAGATGGGGATGCGGGTCAGGTTTTGCTCGGCCCAGACGACCATGGGGGCCAGCGCCGGCGGCATGGTATTACACGGCGCCGCTGCCCTGATCTACGGCCTGGCCGACTATGTGGTGTGCACCTACGGAGAGAGCCCCCAGTCAGGGCGGTCTGGAGAGGCCAGCTACAGCCGCGGCTGGGGAGAGCGGGCCGCCTTCGGCTGGTACAATGCTACCGCCGGCTATGCCATGGCGGCACGCCGGGGCATGCAGGCGTTCAACACCGGCCCCGAGACATGGTCGCAGATAGCCGTGGCCCAGCGCCAGTGGGCCAACATAAACCCGCGGGCCGCTATGTATAAGGAGGCGATGACCCGCGAGGACTACTTTAGCTCGCGCTTTGTTATCGAGCCTTTCCGCCTGTTTGACATCTGCCTGGTCTCCGATGGCGGCCGGGCCTTTGTCATGACCACCGCCGAGCGGGCCAGGGACTGCCGCCACCGGCCGGTCTATGTTATGGGTGTAGGGCAAGACCACCCAGCCACCAACATAATACAGTCGGACTTCATGGCCGGCCCGACTGGTGCCAAAGTGTCAGGACAGCAAGCGCTAAGGATGGCAGGGATAACTCTTAACGACATCGATGCCTGCGAGATATATGACTGCTATACCTACACCGTCGAGCTGACCATGATGGACTATGGCTTCTTCGCTTCCGGAGAGGGGAAGGACTTCTTCGCCCACGGCCGGACAGCGCCGGGCGGGAAGCTGCCGGTCAATACCTCCGGAGGATTGCTTTCCGAAGCCTACCACATGGGATTCACCCCCCTTACCGAAGCCGTGGTCCAGCTTCAAGGCAGTGTCGGCGAGCGGCAACTGGGGCCGGCAACCGGAACAAAGTCGCCGGAGATAATACTGGTAAGCGGCAACGGCGGCGTGCTGCAGACCCACTCCACCGTCATCCTGAGGAGGTGATGCCGTGAGCGAGTACAACAAGCCTTTACCCATTCCCACCGTGGAGCAGGAGCCGTTCTGGCGCTACTGCAAAAACCACGAGCTCAGGATGCAAAAGTGCCCTGAGTGCGGCTATATCCGCCACCCCGCCGGTATCATCTGCCCCCACTGTCACTCCCTGGCGGAGGCGGAATGGGTGAAGCTGAGCGGCCAGGGAAAGATATTCAGCTTCGTCATCTTCCGCCGCGCCTATGACAAAGCCTTCGCTGGCGATATACCCTACGCCGTCGCCTCCATAGAGATGGAAGAAGGGCCGCGGATGATGAGCAACATAGTCGGCTGCGAAGTGGAAAATATAACAATCGGCATGCCGGTGAAAGTCATCTTCGAGGATGTCACCGAAGAGTTCACGCTGCCCAGGTTCAAACCAGCCTAGTGCTAAGTTGTCCAAATAAGCGTAATAATGAGATTCTTCGCCGCCCCTTCGCTGCGCTCAGGGCTTCGGCTCACAATCTATCATGCCGGACAACCAGCACCGCAAAGGATGAAAATGTTCCAATCTAAGCGCTCCTTAGAAGTGTGACCTCATCCCCTTAATCCCCTTCAGGGTGAGCCTTCAGGGTGAACCCCTTCCCTTCACCAATTCCCCAAGGGAAGGGGACTAAGGGGATGGGTTCACCAAAATATCTTATTTCGCGGCGATGACATTTTAGAGCTTTGTCACCCTAAGCGTAGCGAAGGGTCTCCATGATGAACATCTTTACGCTCTTTTACGCAACTAGGCACTAATATGGCGCTGACCACCAGGTGGATAGCGGCGACAGGATGGCAAAGACGCTAGCGTGAAGCACCAGGAAAGCCACCACGCCCGATATCGCCACCCGCCCCCGCTTGCCTTCGGGCCTTGCCATCCAGACATCTATCAGCCGGGACAGCCCCAGCCCCAGGCCGATGGCAACCGCCCCTACCGTGGGATAGAAATAATACACATAGCTCATCCGGTTGGTAATCAGGCTCGCCGGTATCCATACCAGGTAGGTGCCGGCAAACCACGACAGGGCAAAAAGGCAGGCGTCATTGCCCCTGGCGACTCTGAAAGACATGTACAGCACCGCCGGTATAATCAGCGCCCACAGGGTGAAGCTGATGGCGGCGATATAGTGAGGCTCATACCAGAAGAACATAATTTCCGGGCGCAGTACCCAGTCCCAGGGACGCGTGGCAGCAGGATGCGTGGCGTTGGCAAAGGTAACCGCCCCGCTCAAGCTCAGCGCCTGGGCAAGCTGCTGGAGGGGATTGAGGAACTTGCCGGAAATGACAAACTCAAATAGCGGCAGCAACAAAAAAAAGGAGGCGTAAGCAACCAGCATGGACAGGGCAAACTTCACCGGCTGCGCCCGCCTTGCCAGCAGCCAGTGCAACAATATGGGGGCAACGGCTAAAACGCCAGTGAGCTTGGTCAGCATAGCCAGGGCTATTGACACCCCGGAGGGTAAATACTGGCCCTTGAGATACAGCCAGAAGCTGGCCAGCATAAAGGTCAGGCTATAGACATCAAGCATGGCCACGCTTGACATGACGAAACTCAAGTTTTCCAACGCCAGCAGGAAAGTGGCCAGAGATGACGCCCGGGGAGACATCCCCAGCCGGCGGCAGACAAGATAAAAGAGCATGATGCTGGCGGTGCCGAATATTACGGAGAAAAAGCGCCAGCCGAAGGGATTATCCCCGAATGATAATATGCCGGAGGTGATAATCAGCTTGGCCAGGGGAGGATGCTCAGCGCGAAGGGTGCCATTGCCGGCGATGATTGACCTGGCATCGTCGAGGTAATATAGTTCATCAAGTACGGGCTGGGCAGGCCACATGATTATGCTTAAATGTACCGCCAGCGTGACCAGCACCAGCAGGCAGGGCCAGAGATACTCCCACCTGCCCGCCCGCTTTAGCCATCGTCTTACTGTCTCCATGTCCACCAGGAGTTGACCAGGTAGTTCCACAGGATGGCCACGGCTATCCCGAAGAGATTGGATACCAGGTAGTATACCCCAAAGACCTCGGTAAACAGCCAGAGAGTCGACATATTGAGCACCAGTCCGGCCAAGCTCACCAGGTTGAACTTCAACAGGCGCCCGGCAAAGGACTTCACTCCCGCCGAACGCCGGTCACGGAAGGTAAACCGGTCGTTCAGCGTAAAATTGGTAATGATGGATGTCTCTATGCTGAAGGCCGCCGATAAGAGGTAGAATAGCCCGACAACTTCGGTAAGCAGCCATAGCAACCCCATATTGACCAGGACGCCGCTGAAGCCGACCAGGCAAAACTTGGCAAACCTGGTCAGCTCCCCACTCCTCCTCATCAGTGAATAGATATGCTTCAGGTACTCTATCTGCTGCCGGAGGCTCAGCTTGCTCTCTCCCCCGCTCCTGGTGCCAAAGGTGTAAGGCACCTCGGCAATTTTGTGGAACCGACCCACCATAATTATTTCCAGAAGTATCTTAAAGCCGGTCGGCCTCAGCTCAGCGCCATCCAGCACCCGCCGGTCGAACGCGAAATAGCCTGACACCGGGTCTTTTACCCGCTTGGTTGATGGCAGAAGCAGATGGGCGAGGAATATCGCCCCCCTCGACACTATCTTCCTGACACGCCCCCAGCCCTGACAGCCCCCACCCTTCACATACCTGCTGGCGATAGCTATATCGGCGCCACTGTCTACCTCCCTCAATAGCTCAGGGAGGACCTCGGGCGGATGTTGCAGGTCGGCATCCATCACCCCGATAATGCTGCCGCTGGCACGACTGAGCCCGTCAACGACTGCTGATGCCAGCCCCCTCTTGTCCTTACGGACAATCACCTTCACCGGGTACTTGGCTGATAACGCCGAGGCAAGCTCGGCAGTGCCATCACCGCTGTTATCATCAACGAAGATAACTTCGTAGGCGCGGCCGGATAGAGCGTGGTGCAGCCGCTCCACAAGCGGCGTGATGTTGTCCCGTTCATTATAAGTGGGAACTATTATCGAGACGGCCTTGTCCACAACCAAGTGCTCCTGCCAGATACGCTAAAGCCCTTGCGGCTTATTGCATTTTACCATATCCAGGCAAAGATGACGCTGGCATAGCTGAAGAAAGCAACCGCGTTGCCAGATGGCATCGAGGCAGACTTGCACCGAACACTTAACTTTGAGTATAATTACAAAGTGCCGGTTTTGATGAAGCGAGACACAGCCATGATGCAGATAAATGTATCCCAGTTGCTCAAAGAACCCGTAGGTTCAACACGGAGCTATGAGGTGCAAGGGGCTGTCAACATTACCGGTGGCGCCAGCAGCGAGGTTGAAGGCCAGGTGGAGTTAACCCGCACCAACCGGGGCATCCTGGTCAGGGGCAAGCTACATACCGAGGTTAAGGTTACCTGCAGTCGCTGTCTTACTCCGTTCAATTATCCCCTGACGCTCAACTTCGAGGAAGAATACTTTCCGGCAGCAGACGTATTCAGCGGCGCCTGGATGCCGTTGCCGGAAGAACCCGGAAGCTTCACCATTGATGAGCACCACATCCTCGACTTGAGCCGTGCCATAGTTGAATATGCGCTGCTGAGTATTCCCATGAAGCCGCTGTGCCGTGAAGACTGCCCGGGGTTGTGTCCCAACTGCGGCCGGAACCTCAACTTTGGCCTTTGCGCCTGCGAGGTCGTAATCAGCAATAAACCAGCCGACAAAGAGAAAGGAATGGAGTAGACTATGCCACCTCTACCAAAACGAAAATATCCCAAGGCGCGCCAGGGTGACCGGCGCAGCCACCTGGCGACGACTCCTCCGCAGCTTGAGAATTGCCCCCAGTGCCACAGTCCCAAGCTACCACATCATGTTTGCCCCACCTGCGGCAGCTACGGCGGCAAAGAGGTCATCGAGATTAAAAGCAAGGCGAAGCCAGCCAGCCCGTAGCGGCCTGCGGCAGGGATGAGATGACCCTGTGTAAGCGTCCGTAACTTTCATGAGGAGCACAGCCGTGGCTGAGCCGAACAAGGTAGCCTACGTCTTCCCCGGTCAGGGCTCGCAGTGGGTGGGCATGGGCCGTGACCTCTATCAGGCCTTCCCTGGTGCCAGAGCGGTTTTCGACCAGGCCGATGAGGTCCTGGGATTCCCCCTATCCAGGCTATGCTTTGAAGGTCCGGAGGATGAACTCCGCCAGACCATCAATACTCAGCCAGCAGTAGCCACCGTCA
Source organism: Chloroflexota bacterium (assembly GCA_016202545.1). Classification (GTDB taxonomy): domain Bacteria; phylum Chloroflexota; class Dehalococcoidia; order Dehalococcoidales; family JACQON01; genus JACQON01. The sequence continues at coordinate 11,923 of JACQON010000014.1, read as the reverse complement.
GTTTCGCCAGCCTCCAGGCTATGCTGACGGCTGGTGGCCTACCGCCAGCATCATTTGTCGCCGGGCACAGCCTCGGTGAGTATACCGCGCTGGCAGCGGCGGGAGTGCTTGACTTCGCTGCCACCGTTTACCTTGCCCGAGAGAGAGGACGATTGATGCATGAGGCGGGGAGGCAACACCCTGGGGGCATGGTGGCAGTAATCGGGCTGGAAGAAGCCGTGCTGGCTGAGGTATGTCGGGAGACCGATACCCGGATTGCCAACGTAAACTGTCCCGGCCAGCTAGTCATCAGCGGCGCCAGGGAGAACCTGGCCAGGGCCGCAGAACTGGCAAAGGCCAGGGGCGCCCATCGCGCCATCCCGCTGCCGGTAAGCGGCGCCTTTCATACTCCGCTGATGCAGCCGGCAGTTGAAGGCATGTCCAGGACCATCGCCCGCCTTTCCTTCGGCACGCCGGCCATCCCAATCGTGGCCAACACTACCGCTCAGCCGCTGACCACCGCCGAAGCAATCAAGTCGGAGCTCCTTGAACAGCTATGCCACTGCGTCCAGTGGCAGCGCTCCATCGAATATATGATAGATGCGGGAGTTACCACCTTCATCGAGATAGGGCCGGGCAAAGTGCTCACCGGCCTCATCAAGCGGATAAACAAGGATGTCACCATCATAAATATAGAGGACGAAAAGGCCGTCAGCCACATGCAGGCTACCAGCCATAAGTAGGCTGCGCGGACTTCCGTCCTCCACCAGGCGCAAATAAGACCAGAGTAAGGGGGCAAGATGAATCTTTCTGACAAAGTAGCCATAGTTACCGGCAGCGGACAGGGGATAGGGCGGGCCATCGCCTTGAGGCTGGCTGAAGCTGGAGCTGCCGTTGTTGTCAACGATATAGGCGAGGCCGCTGAGCGCGTGGCCACCGAAATCAAAGCCTTGAACGGTCAGGGCCAGGCAATCCTGGCCGATGTCAGCCTGCCCGCAGACGTATCCAGACTGGTGGATACGGCCATCTCTACCTTTGGCAGGGTGGACATCCTGGTGAACAACGCCGGGATAAACCGCGACCAGCTTATGATGCGGATGTCTGACGAGGACTGGGATAAAGTGCTCACCGTCGACCTGAAAAGCGTCTTCCTGTGCACCAGGGGCGTGCTGAGACACATGGTCAGGCAGCGCTGGGGCAGGGTCATCAGCATGGCCAGCATCGTTGGCATAGTGGGCAACCCGGGCCAGGCCAACTACGCCTCAGCCAAAGCCGGCATCATCGGCTTCACCAAGACGGTGGCCAAGGAGGTAGCTTCCCGCGGCATCACCGCCAACGCCATCGCCCCTGGCTTCATCGACACTGAAATGACGCAGCGGCTGCCGGAAGAGCACAGAGAAGACCTCAAGAGGCGCATCCCGCTGGGTTACATTGGCTCCCCTCGTGACGTGGCCGAGGCAGTCGCCTTCCTGGCTTCGGAAGAGGCCCGGTACATCACCGGCCAGGTGCTGGGCGTGGATGGAGGCATGGGCATATCCTGGCTGTAAGCTGGGCCGCTACCAGTGTCTCTTCCATATTCCCACACCACCTACAGCCCCTGTCACCAGGCCAGCATCCAGAGGGGCCAACATTTCTCATTACAACACATAAATATTAAACAGCAAAAAGGAGGCCGTTTAGTAACACTCTGTCATTGCGAGGGCTTCAGCCTTCAGGCCGAGCTTCAGTCCGAGGCCCGAGTTCAGCCCGAGGGCGACCTGCTCGCCATGACAATGACATACTGAACCTCTGCCTGGTGAGTTACTAAACAATCTCTCCTACCGCTCTGCCTTTCCCAATTAACCACTTGGCAGCATATCCCGAAACTGATATTATTGACTAGCAAGTCAAAATGAAAACACAAGCTTCTCTGATGCCTGTTATCAGCATGATAGACCTTGCCGGGAAATCGACCTGGCCCTTATGGAGGTGAACCGCGATGAGGATAATCCAGTACGGCGTGGGGTACCTGGGGCAACTGGCGATAAAGATGATGGTACGAAAGGGCTTTGAGGTAGTCGCTGCCATCGGCAGGCAGCATTTTTTGGGAGTGGACATCGGGGAATTCGTCCAGCCCGGAGAGAGACTCGGCGTCAGGGTTACCAATGATGCCGACAGCGTGCTGGCGGAGACCAAGGCAGACGCCGTCTGCCACGCCACGGTAACGCCACTCGAGGAAGTCTACCGCGAGATAAAGCCCTGTATAGAGGCAGGGTTAAATGTAGTCTCCGTGTCCGAGGAGCTATGCTATCCGTGGCCCATACACCCGGACCTGGCAAGGGAGATGGACGAGAATGCCAGGCTCCACGGCGTCACCGTGCTTGGGGCCGGGATGAGCCCGGGCTGGGAGCACGACCTGCTGCCATTGACGGTGGCCAGCGCTTGCAGCCGGATTGACCGCATCAAGATAATGAGAGTGAGCGACTGGAGCCAGATAAGCCGCAGCCGTGGCGACCTGCGCTTCGGAAGAAAGCCGGCAGACTTTGCCGCGGGAGTTAAAGCAGGTAAAATACCGCTGCACAGCGGCTTTCCCGAGGGCCTGCACATGGTAGCCAGTGCCCTGGGCTGGAAGCTGGAACAGATTGTAGACCGGTGGGAACCCAGGATTGCAAAAAGCCTGCGTAAAGGGCCGCTATATACCATCAATCCCGGTGAGACGTGCGGCTTCACGCACATCGCTATGGGCTTAATAGACAGCGAGGCAAAGCTGACATTCGGGCTGACCGGGGTGGCAAACCCGGTGCCGGAGGAGGACGGAGAGGTAGGCACCCTGATAGAGATTGCTGGAGAGCCGTGTATAACCGTGAAAGAAACCGGCTCAGACGTGCCCACAGGCACTGTGGCCCGGGCGGTCAACTGCATCCCTGCGGTTGTGGCTGCCAGGCCCGGATTACTTTCGGTGCTGGACTTGCCGGCGACTCCGCCGCTTCCGGATAAGACGGGCTAAAAATCCCCGCCGGCGCCCGGTTGTCAGCGGGACAGCAGCCCACAGGGGTGGAGCCACTGGCAACGGGTCTGGTCGAAAAAGTATCCCCGGTATGGTAGAGTTAGACAGGAGTCACCCCCGGGATGAGCATCACCGAAGTCAGGCTAAATATAGGCAGGAACGAGGTCTGCCAGCGTCTCGGTTATAAGGACCGCACTCCCCCTGCCTCCATCCTGTCACTTATCGACGCCCAGATAGCCAGAGCCAGTGAGCTTATTAAGCCCGTATTCACCTACGATGTCAGGACGATTGAGAGCGTGGCCGGGCAAGAGGTCTTCCTGGCCGGCCATTTGGCATTGTCCAGCAAGACCGTCAGCTACGTGCTTTCCGATTGCCGGCGAGCGTTCATATACCTGGCTACCATAGGCAGGGAGATAAGTGAGGAGACATTGAGGCTCATCAAGAAGGGGGAGGCACTGGCGCCGACGATTCTGGATGTAATCGGCACTGAGGCGGTCGCCCAAACGGTAACCAGGCTCCGTGGTGCGGCCGGCGATATAGCCGTGGCTGATGGCTACCGCGCCACCGTCCAGTATGCCCCCGGCTATTGCGATTGGCATGTCACCCAGCAGAAGGTCCTGTTTCAGGTGATAAACTCTGGCGCGCTCGGCGTTACCCTGACGGATAGCTGCTTCATGGTACCCGAAAAGTCGGTCTCAGGGGTCATCGGCATCGGTAAAATAGACCCGGCCAAACCACCACCATGTCTTGCCATCTGCGATAAGAGGGACTCTTGCTCATACAAGCGGATGGGCTGGGACCCGGAGCAGCAGTCACTGCTGTAGCCCCTGCCCCGGCACTGACCCATTTATCGGCGGCTTTTCCGCAGCGCACTCACTGAACATCCGCCTTCTGTCGCTGGCGATAGGCTTTGATATAACGCATGGCGTAGTTATCACGTCCCAGGACCAGGTCAGCGGCCAGAACAATGGGGCGCACCCGCTCTATATCCACGATGGGACATGTCACTCCGGCGGCGATGGCAATGGCCAGAAAGGCTGTGTTGAGCACATTGCGGTCAGGCAGCCCGAAGGAGATGTTGCTAGTGCCCAGGGTCATGTTCACCCCCAGCTCAGCCTTAATCCTGCCGATGGCTTCGATGGCCGCCAGGCCACTCCTGACATCCGTCCCCACTGACATGGCAGCACAGTCAATAACGATGTCCTCGCGGGGGATGCCCAGCAGTTCGGCCCGCTCCACTATCTTACGCGCGATAGCCCCCCGCCCTTCTGAACACTGCGGGATACCGCTATCATCCATGGTCAGGCCGATGACCGCTGCCCCGTACTCCTTGACCAGGGGCAACACCTCCTGCAGCGAGCGCTCCCGACCGCTGACTGAGTTTACCAGGGGCTTGCCCCGGTATACCTTGAGGGCCGCCTCCAGCGCCGCGGGATTATCGCTATCGAGGCATAGCGGGACATCCACGGTCTCCGTCACTGCCAGCACCGCCCGGGGCAAAAGGGCCACCTGGTCCCCTCCAGCTATGCCGACGTTGACGTCAACGACATCCGCTCCGGCCTGCACCTGGGCCATTGCCAGCTTCCGCACCAGCTCCATGCTGCCAGCCTTCAGTTGCGCCGTCAGCGTCTTTCTCCCGCTGGGGTTTATACCCTCGCCGATGAGCACCGTAGGTTGCCCATCACCGATGACCACTTCCCTGGCGGCGCCTGATATCCTGGTTTGCATCACACTATCACCTCTCTCTTGCCGTATCTCATCCAGTACCGTCCGATATAGTTCGCCTGGGCGAAGGTGTGCTCAAAATGAGGGTGGGCGGCCAGTTCAGCATAGCCCACTTTCCCGGCAATGGCCTGCGCCTCGGCCCGGTGCCTGCCGGAGATGAGGGCAAGCTTAGCCCCCATGCCGGCGGCGTTTCCTACCTGCCGGAAGCGCTCCGGAGGCAATGGCGGCAGCATGCCGATGGTCACCGCGCTGGACACGCCGATATAGCTGCCGAAGGCCCCGGCAATGAGCACCTCGGTGATGTCTTCCTCGCAGCAGCCGTGCATTTCCAGAAGCAGTTGGATGCCGGTACGCATGGCGGCCTTGGCCAGTTGCACCTCTCTTACATCTCGCTGCGTCACGGTGATGGCCAACCCGCGAGGATTGTCCTCTTCGTCCACCAGGATGAACTCCCGCTCTCCCTGGCTGACGCGCACCCGCGGGTGGCCGGTTCCCATCCTTCCGCCGGCACTGATTACCCCGGCCAAGTATAGCTGGGCCACGGCGTCCAGGATGCCTGAGCCGCAAAGGCCAACCGGCGGTGCGTCACCGATGGTCTGATATTCAATCCGGTCACCCACCAGCCGCAGGTGCTCTATAGCCCCGCTGGCGGCTCGCATTCCATGCTTGATATGGCCTCCCTCGAAAGCCGGGCCCGAAGCACAGGAGACGGCGGTCATCCTGCCTGCGGGCCGAACCGCCCTACGGCGGGCAGGCCTGCCATTGCTCACCAGACAGACCTCGGTATTGGTGCCGATGTCCAGAGCCAGCGTTGTTCCTTCGGCACGCCAGGCTCCGGTGGCCAGCAGCATGGCCACATGGTCGGCACCAACGAAGCCAGCGATGCCGGGCAAGAGGTGAACATATGCCCCCGCAGCAAGCTTCAAGCCTACATAGCGTGCTTTGACCTCCAGGCTTCCCTGGACTGCGGCCACATAAGGAGAGACGGCCAGTTGTTCCACCGGCAAGCGGAGAAAGAGGTGGTGCATGGCGGTGTTACCTACCACCACCGCCTCGACGATGTCCTGTGGCGTGGCGCCGACCCCGGCACATATCCCGGCAGCCAGTTCATTCAGGGCATCCACGACAATACGCTGAAGCCGTCCGGCTTCAGCCGGTGACTTCGATGCGCAAGCGATGCGGGTGATGACGTCCTCCCCGTAAGCGATTTGAGGGTTCATAATTCCCTGAGAAGCCAGGGTTTGACCATCGCTCAAGTCCATGAGATAGCCGGCAATCTTGGTAGTCCCCAGGTCAACCGCCAGCCCGAGTTGACGGCTGGGCCAGGGGCCGAAGGCTATCACCTCATCGCCCCGCACCGAGGCTTGTACTTCCCAGTCCCACGACCTCACTTGAGACGGAAGACCTCTTAGGGCATCGACGTCAATGCTCCGGCAGGGAGTCTGCTGCCGCGCCAGCGCTTCCAGCAGGCGTTCGGCATCGGCTTTCATCTCCGGCTCTGACAGGGAGGGTGGCGACAGTTTCAGGCGGTAAGCGGAGACAGCGGGCTCAGGGGAAACGGTGACCGCCGATAGTCCCTCCACCTGGACCCGCTGCGAGGTGGTAAGCGATTCCGGCGGCACCCATATCTGGCACGGGCCTGAGGGATAGCTCTGGCAGGCCAGGCGGTAGCCTTCTTCTATCTCCCGGGGGGAGAGGACTTCCCGCTCACCGGGGGCTGGTGGTGAGACATGACCCGACAGGATTTGCACTTTGCAGCAGCCGCAGGTCCCCTCGCCTCCACAGAGACTGACCAGTTGCACGCTCAGCTCACGGGCACAGTCCAGCAGCGATTGGCCGGTTGAGCACTCTCCCCGCCGACCCAGCGGCTGGAAGTCTACCTGATATAGGCTCATATTACCTCAAGTGGCCGGTCATGCGGTGGGGTAAACCAGCGCCAGGCTTGACCTTCGTCATTACGGATGGTATATTTTACCACGTTGAGCAGTTCAGGTGAATGCGGATGATTTAAGGAGCATATGCGTGCCCTTGACTGATAAAAATAAAGGAGCGAAAACGTATGTCCGAAGAAGTCTTCGACAAGCTGCGGCAGGGAATCCTCAATTTCGACCCGGAGGCGATTGAAAAGGCGGCTAAAGAGGTCATTGCCCGGGGGCTGAATGCGCTTGAAGCGATAGACGTCTTAACCGGTGCCCTTCGGGAGGTGGGGAGTAAATACGAGGATGGGGACGCCTTTCTGCCGGAGATGATGATGGCGGCGGAGGCGCTCAAAGCGGGCACGGCGATTCTGGCGCCGGCGGTACCCGCCGATGAAAAAATGCCCGCGGTGGGGACGTTTGTCATCGGGACAGTCAAGGGGGACATCCATACCATAGGCAAGATGATAGTGGGGGCGATGCTGGCCACCGCCGGCTTCAATGTGGTAGACATCGGCATTGACCAGTCGCCCTCGGCCTTTGCTGAGGCCGCGGAGAAAAACAAGGCGAACATCGTCGGCGCTTCAGCCCTGATGAGCACAACGCGCCCTGGCTGGAAGGACATAGTGGAGTATTTCGAGGCCCTGGGAATAAGGGACAAGTATAAGATAATGGTGGGAGGTGGTGGAGAGCATACCAGGAAATATGCTGAGGAGGCCGGGGTAGACGGGTTCGGACGGGATGCGGTGGAGGCAGTCAGGGTGGCGCTGAAGCTGGGGGAAAGAAATGATAAACGCCCGGAGGTCGGAAAATGAGCCTGACAATGCGGGATGTCTGGGCGAGGGCTGAGACTGGCCCGATATGCCCTACTCAAAAGTTCGAGCTTAAGGTCCTTTTCCCTGAAGTCAAGAAATTGGTCGGCAAGTACGATATCAAGTATAACCCTGAATCACCGGTCCCTCTGGATGACAAACTGATTGACCGGGTATTCCAGGCCGGTCTGGAGCTGCTGACGGGGGCCGGCGTGCTGTGCACCGATACGGAGAGGATTATCCAGTTTGAGGAGCAGGAGGTGAGGGACACCATCAGGTTTGTCTCCGGGGAGGTGACACTGGGAGAAGGCAAGGATGCCGTGGTTATGGCGCATAGAGGAATTGAAGACCGGCGGCTACCGGTGATATGGGGCGGGCCGGTGGCTGTCCCCGTATCGGAAAACATCATGATAAAAGCATATGAGAGCTATGCCCGGGAGCCGTCCCTTGATGCCTTCTGGACAGGTACGCTTTCACACATCGGAAGCATGCCGGTGAAGAGCGGCTCGCCCCTGGAGATGCACGCCGAAAAGATAAACGTGGGCTGGTCAAGAGAGGCTTTCAGGAGGGCCGGCCGGCCGGGGCTCCACCTCTCCGGCAGCAGTGCCGTGACGCCCAGGGCTCCCATAGGCGCCTGCAACCCGGAATACGGGTATCGGAAAAGCGATTCCATCCACTGCTACATGGTAGTCAACATGAAGACGGACTACGATACCATGTCCCGGGCGGAACATTATCACGCTTATGGCTGTCTGGTTTGGGGTGGGGGCACCACCTTTATCGGCGGCCTGGCCGGCGGACCTGAAGGGGCAGCCATCACCGCCGTAGCCGAGCTTCTGGCGACATACATGATATACCGGGCAGACATCCTTCTTCTGTGGACACCTACCGCCAATTATGCGCCGGGCATGGCATCCAGACGGGCGATATGGGCTACTTCACTGGCGTCTTCCTCGGTGGCCCGTAACACGAATTTTGCCTGGCTAAACGCCTCTCCCTACCAGGCCTATGCTGGCCCGTGCACCGATATGTACCTGTATGAGATAGCGGCACCAACCATAGCCTTTGTGACCTGCGGCGGTCACCCTATCCAGGGCGGCGGACGCCAGGGTGGCGAACTAGACTACTTTGGCGGGCCTCTGGACACCAGGTTTTTGCGTGACGTGGCCTATGCCACCACCAGACTGAACCGCAGCCAGGCAAACACCATAGTCAAGGCCATCTTGGCCAGATACGAAGACAGGATTAAGGCAAAGGACCCACCGGTTGGCAAGAGGTTCCAGGAATGCAACGACCTTGACACCTTGAGGCCGACACAGGAATACCTCGACCTTTATCATAGGGTCAAGGAAGAGCTGTCGGGCCTGGGGCTGGAATTCAAATAGGCCTCATCCGGTAAGGATGAGAGATTGAAATTCAAGCGCGGCTGGTTCACTAACGGTCTTGGGTCGCTGATTGTCCGGGCCTGCCGACAGCGAAGCACCATATTAATCTTCTGGAGCGGGTGAAGGGATTCGAACCCTCGACGTCCTGCTTGGGAAGCAGGCACTCTTCCGCTGAGTTACACCCGCCTAAATCGTATTTTAGCCCAAGAAACGATACCTGTAAAGTGAGTGAGAGCGCTTCGCTTCGGGACGCGGGGGCAGACTACCCTTTTGGCCGGTACTGGTCGGCCACATACCTGTTCACGAGGTCCGCCGTATTGACTACGTTCAGCTTCTTGAACAGCAGGGCGAAACGCTCCTGAAGTGCTTCGCATATCCTGCTGATAGTATTTTCAGGCATACTCCAGAGCTCTTTCTTGAAGTCGCCAAAGGCCTTCTTTCGCGTTTTGTAGATGAACTGCTCGTCAGTGTTCCCTTTACCTCTTTCATTGCTGTATTTCTCACGCAGATGCTGGCTAATCTTATCGCGCAGCGTTTGAGGGAAGTAAGGGCTATCATAGATAATATTCTGAAAACCGGTTGCAAGGTGAATTTCGGCACAGCCGACCTTCGGAAACATATCGAAAGCCTCTTCCGGCAGGGTGGAAGCGCCATGCTGTACCGCACCAGCCATGCCGTACTCATCGCGCGCTATCGTGGACAGGTCTTCGAGGGTCTTGAAGTCAATCTCCACCTGCGCAATTGAGCCATCGGGCAGCACAACTCCGCCGTGAGTTGTCCCCGTTTGCACGCTAACCTTGGAAATGCCCTTGATGCCTGGCCCGAGGCGCGAGAGGTAGCCAGACAAGAAGGCCCGCAATTCCGCAACCGTGCTGTTCTTCTTACCTACCTCGCCAATTTCACCGCCGACTGAAATGGTCAGCCCCTTCGGCTCAATGCTCCGTATGAACCTGGTCATCTCGGCCGTTACCCGGCAGTTGTCCTCCTGCTGCTCGTCCAGACTGGTCTTCTCTATATCAACAAGCGTAGAAGCATCAATATCAATATTAAAAAACGTGGCATCCACGGCCTCTATTATCAGGGCCTTTATTGACTCCATCTCTCCTTCCGGGTCTGACCGATATCTACCACGATTGAATTGAAAATGGTCACCCTGAAGGAAGACTGGGCCGCGGAACCCTTCCCTGACCCCGGCCGCAAGCACACAGGCAGCATATTCGCCGGGCTTTTGCCCGGTATAACCTATCTCGGAGCGGGCAATCTCAAAAATAAAAGCCCCAACATGGTGTTCTATGGCCGCCCTGAAGACAGCCCTGGCCACGTTATAGGTGAGGCCACGGATATTCATCGCCGGCACGGTTAGACCGGAGTACAGCTTCTTTCCCCGGGTTTCATATAAGCTCTGAGTAGTGGCGGGGAAAATCCCCTGCTGGAGCGCCGTTTCACGAATCTGCCGCCGCGAGCTTTCCTTGACATCATCGGCCCCGAATACGGCATCCCACACCAGACGGTCTATCTTCTCACGGGCCATGTTATCTGAGCTCACCCTTTTTCTCACCGATTTCTGATTAGCACTTACCGGTCCCGCTCTCTTCCCGATGAGCATAATCCGGCGTCAGAATAGTCCGGCGCCCATTGTACCTCTCCACGTCATATAGCCTGGTGACATCAACTTGCTTTAACCTGCCGACAACCTTCTCCAGCGCGCAGGTGGTCATACGTCCGTCCCTGTAGCATACCATCTTGCCAAAATCTCTCATATTGACCAGGTCAACCGCGGCAATCCCAAAGTATCTGCCCATGCGGCGGTCATAGGCGCAGGGCGCGCCACCACGCTGGAGATGGCTTAACACGACGCTGCGTGTCTCCAGCCCCGTGCCATCTTCTATCTGGCGCGCCAGAAACTCGCCAATGCCTCCCAGCATTTTGTGGCCGAAAGCATCGAGGCGCTCTTCCCGGGTAAACTCAGCACTCCCCGCAGGCTTAGCCCCTTCGGCGGCCAGGATAATATCGTACCTAGTCCCAGCCCGTCGCCCTTCCAGAACCAGTTCATTCACCTTATCAACAGAGAAGTCATGCTCAGGGATAAGGATGATGTAGGCACCACTGGACTCTCCCCCCTCCAGCGCAAGCCAGCCGGCATGCCTGCCCATTGTTTCAACGACGAATATCCTCTTATGAGAGCCGGCAGTTGTCCTCAGACGGTCCACTTCCTGAGTGATGACATCCACCGCTGTCTCAAAGCCAAGGGTATAGTCGGTCTCACACAGGTCTTTGTCAATCGTCTTGGGAATGCCGATAACGTTTATTCCCTCTGTGCCGAGCTTGTGTGCCACGCCCATAGTATCATCGCCGCCGACAGCTATCAGCACGTCAAGGCCCAGTTTATCGATATTATTCAGTACCAGCCTTGAACGGTCGTTCTTGGGGTCATAGGGGTTTGTCCGCGAGGTGCCGAGCATGGTGCCGCCATACCTATCCCAGGTCCTTACGACCTCCGGGTCAAGTGAAATGAGATATTCCGGGGCAGGAACAGGCTGCACCAGCCCTTCCCATCCGTCCTTGATACCCACCACTTCGTAGTGGATGCCCCTCTCAGCCCGCACCCGCTCATCCAGCGCCGTTTTCACCACCCATTTGATGGCTGGATTAATGCCGGCACAGTCCCCCCCGCTGCTGAGAATGCCTATTCTGATTTTCTTTACTGGCACCTAGCACCAGTCCTCGATTAAGGCCGTCGCCATTATTACCCCATAGCGATAGACGTCGGCCAGATGTACCACACGGCTAAAACTAATTATATTCCTTGTCTACTATTCAATCAATGGTTTGGGGAGGGTTTTTAATAACTACATGGCAGATAACTTCATATGTCATTGCTTGGAAAATAAGTTTCAGGCGGGCGCCCATCTCCCTACCCTCTTCCCACTGGGAAGAGGGAGTAAAGTAAAAGAGAGGGGCTTTGCCCCTCTCTAAATCTCTTCCCCTTCTCCTCGAAAGGGCTTTGTATCAAAAGTGATAACCTCTGTGTCACCCTGAGCGTAGCGAAGGGTCTGGGGGTAACGTGGACTCCTCGTTTATGGTCTACCCCACGCCCAGATTCTTCGTCGCTTCGCTCCT
>JACQON010000011.1 GCA_016202545.1 Chloroflexota bacterium | reverse complement strand
GCCATACGGGGTATCGGAGGTTGATATAGCCGGCGGCCTGCGCGGCGAGCCGCTGGAGATGATAAAATGCGAGACCATAGACCTGGAGGTCCCGGCTACCTCCGAGATAGTTATCGAAGGTGAAATCAAGCCCGACGACCTACTTACCGAAGGCCCATTCGGGGAGTACACCGGTTACATGGCCGGCGCCGTAGAGCCCCGGCCGGTGATTCGCGTCAAGGCAGTCACGTACAGGAATAACCCCATATTCACCATGTCAAACATGGGCATGCCTCTAGAAGATTGCAGCGTGATAGACTCCGTAAGTATCGCCGGAGAAATTCAGGAGGTGTTAGCGGCACGGGGTCTACCAATTACCGGTGTCTCTGTACCCCCTGAGACCTCTCACATCCTGGCAGTAGTAGCAGTGAAGGTCCCCTTTGCCAATGTAGCATCAGATATAGCTCAGGTGATTTGGGCATCAAGGTATGGACGTATATTGCCCTATATTGTTGTAGTTGAAGACGATGTAGACCCATATAATCTGGCACAGGTATTTCATGCCATAGTCAGCAAGTGCCACCCTTCCCGGGGCGTACATATACTGGAAGGCGCTACTTGCGGAGCCCTCATCCCGTGGCTGAACCGGCATGAGCGAAAACACCATATCGGAGCACGGGTTTACTTCGATTGCACCTGGCCGCTGGACTGGGAGCCATCAGAGGTGCCGGTAAAAGCTTCATTTGCCAATCCCAGGATGTATCCTCTGGAGGTTCAGCGGAAGGCGCTGGACAAGTGGCAGAAATAATGAAATAATAATGATTATCCCATCGCTTAAATGGAGGTCCAAAACATGGCGTATTACAAGGACTTGAGGGAGCACCTTAAAGCCTTAGAGGCAAATAACAAACTGGTAAGGGTAAAGAAGGAAATAAACAAAGATAGAGCGCTCATGCCATTGGTAAGATGGCAGTTCCGGGGCCTCCCTGAAGAAGAAAGGAAGGCCTTTTTATTTGAAAATGTGGTGGATGTTAAGGGCAGGAAGTATAACATGCCAGTGCTGGTCGCTTCCTGCGCTGCTTCCAAGCAAGTCTATGCTATAGGTATGATGTGTCAGCCCGACAAGATTATTGAGAAGTGGACCCAGGCCCAGCTTCATCCCATTGAACCCAGGATACTCAGCGATGGCCCCGCGCATGAGGAAATACACGTCGGGGATAGTCTTTTGAAGCACGGCGGTCTCGATGAGTTTCCGGTTCCTATTTCCACCCCGGGGTTTGACAATGCCCCTTACTTTAGCTCCCCTTGTTGGGTAACCAAGGACCCAGAGACAGGCATAAGAAACATTGGCGTTCACCGAGCCATGCTCAAAAGTCAGACGAGGACAGGAATGCAGGCTTCGCCTTACCAACACATCTCTATTCACTGGCGGAAGTGTAAACAATTGGGGAAGCCATTGCAGGCGGCCATCGTCATAGGCTCAACCCCGGCCATAGCCTATGCTGCAGTAACGAAGTTCGCCTATGGTGTTGATGAGTATGCCATAGCTGGCGGGATAGCTGGGGAGCCGATGGAACTGGTCAAGTGTAAGACCGTGGATATAGAAGTCCCGGCAACGGCCGAGATAGTGATTGAAGGCGAGTTGCCCACCGATTCTATGGAAAGGGAAGCCCCCTTCGGGGAGTATACGGGATATATGGGTTCGGAAAGAGTGGAGCCCTACTTTAACATCACCTGCATTACTCACCGCCGCAAGCCTATCTACCATGCCTTTATCAGCCAGTTCCCGCCCAGTGAGAGCAGCAAACTGAGAGGGACAGGAGATGAGGCCAGTTTATATAAATTTCTGCGCTATGACTGCGGCCTTCCGGTACTGGAAGTAGCCCGTCCCGAAAGCTGCGGCTCAGCGCCGTACTGCGTAATCAAGATGAAGAAGTCCCACCCGGCCCAGGTATGGCAGGTTTTGAATGGCACTATTGCTCAAGTACCCCGCGTGAAAATGGTAGTCGCCGTTGATGAAGACATTGACCCGCGGGACGCCGATTCAGTCAACTGGGCTATAAGCTACCGGGCGCAGCCACATCTCGATGTCCGCATAGTCCAAGGAATGATGGTGGGGTTGGACCCTTCTGCCTCTCCGCCAACGGTACAGGAGGAGTATCCAGCTCCCTCGGGGGCCTCAGCCATGCTAATTGATGCCACCAGAAAGTGGGACTACCCGCCGGTATCCTTGCCCAGGAAGGGGTTCATGGAAGAGGCAAGACAAATATGGGAGGAACTGGGATTGCCCAAACTTAATCCCAAGGTACCGTGGTATGGATATTCCCTCGGTCACTGGACAGAGGAGAATGAAGAAGAGGCCGAGCTTGCCCTCAGGGGTGAGCACTACCAGACCGGGGAGAAGCTAGCGAGACAAAGAATTAAAGTGTGAGCGGGCAACTTGCTGGCTGAGAATCTGACTTAAAGGGGGGGAGACAGCGTGTGAGTTTTAAGTTCGGTAATGCCACGGGAAAAATCAGTTGAAAGGAGCATTCAAATGCGGAGAGTAATATCAGTCTTTGTAGCGTTGCTGTTGAGCTTGCTGGCTATCGGCGCTGGCTGCGCCCGAGCACCTGCGCCTGCGCCAACGGTAACAGTTCCCGCGCCAACAGTAACAGCCCCGGGACCAACAGTCACGGTAACAGCGCCCGCTCCTACCCCCACCCCGACGACGGTAAGCGCAGCAGAGTTCTTCAAGAATAACACGGTGACTATAAATGTTGCCTACTCGGCTGGTGGCGGCCAGGACTATACCGCCCGGCTCCTCGCCAGCTTCTGGCCCGATGTTACCGGCGGGCGAATGGTCGTCTTTAACCGTGCTACTGGCGGCGGTCTGACCAATAGCAACTACATCTATACCGCCAAGCCGGACGGGCTTACCATAGGGCTAACCGCCGGCGCCAGCGCCCTTTATGGCGCCGCTCTGTTCAAAGACCCCGGCGTACAGTTTGACACGCTCAAGTTCACCTGGATAGGGGCTTACTACAAAGAGCCGCAAGTCCTGGCCATGGCCGCCGGTCTACCTTACCAGTCCCTGGCGGAGGTGCAGCAGGCAACAGGCCTCAAGCTGGGGTTAATATCAAGGCGGGGCATCATTGCCGTGGCCAGCGCGCTGGCCATTGAGCTCCTGGGCCTGAAGGACGCCCGCATTATCCCCGGCTATGGCGGCACCACCGAGCTGTCACTGGCGGCGGGCAGGAAAGAGATAGACGGCCTAGTCTACTCAAGTACCACCACCAAGCGCGAAGTCGGCAAAGGCTATTTCAAGCCAGCTCTGCTGGTGGTGGACAACGAGTCCGATGTTGCTTTCCCGCAAGCGCCCCCGATTGCTAAAGTGGTGCAGGTCTCCCCGGACAACCAGAGGATACTGGATATCGTCTCCTACCTGAGGACGGTCTATCACTTTTTCGCCCCGCCTGACATGCCCCCGGACAGGCTGGAATTCCTGCGCGGCTCCTTCGAAAAGATTTTTGCCGATGCAGGCTTCGTGACGCAGATGAAGCGGGTCTGGCCAGAATGGACGGGGTTCGTCAAGGGCGCAGACCTGGCCAAAGAAATAGGCCTTATCATGAAGATATCACCGGAAGACCTGGCCAAGTCAGAAGCGCTGATTGACAAGTATGTGCGCTGACAGCGAGGTGCTACCATCCCTGGTTGATAGTGAAGAGGGGTATAGTACCCTATCGGTGATGCTCTCGGAGTTTTCTCCGAGGGTGTCACCGGGGGTCGTTCGAGGCTAAGGGCAGACGATGGTCGAGGCATTAATTCAAGCCGTGCGTAACTTCGCAGATTTAACGCTTCTTCTTTCCATGTTTGCCGTGGTCATTGTCGGACTTGTCTTTGGTGTTATTCCTATCATTGGCAGCGCGCACTGGCTAGCTTGACAAATCAGCGGCATTTATGTTACATATAGCAGCGTATGTGAGCCATAGTCTGGCTGGTGAGCACCCCATAGCATTTTAGGACGAGGGAGGACTACTGCATGAAAAGCTTCGAG
>JACQON010000013.1 GCA_016202545.1 Chloroflexota bacterium | reverse complement strand
GGCGGTATGGGGGGTGGGGCGTGTATGGGCAATTCCCGCCCCCACCGCTCACTGTCCGGCCTGAGGCAGTCCCGGGTCATAGCTTTATGCCGTACTTCTGCCACTGGGTTTCCACCCTGGCTACCATGTCAGGGTCATCGCATTGAGGCGGCGGTTCCGTCCCTTCCGCGTGGTAATCGTAGACGGGCATGGTGGCGTCTATCCCTACTTTGGCTCCCAAGTAGCGTTTGGAGTAGGGTAAGGAGCTGTCCAGTACCTCATCGGGACACCGCGGGATAACTATTATATCCCTGTCCCCCTGGACCAGGTTAGCCACGGCCCATTCCACCTCTTGCGGGTTCCTGACGTCTACGCCTTCGTCTACCACGATGATATGCCTGATGATGGTGCCAACGGTGTCATCAGCCCACACCTTCTGCATTATCTGGAAGGGGTGTCCCTGCTTCATCGTCCTCAGAGAGACGATGGCGTGGTAACCGCTGCACCACATCGGGATGCAGACATCCACTACCCCGTTGACCTTCTTAAGCTCCTTGTACAGGTGGTACTCCTCTCCCTTTATCCAGATAAGGCCGCTTTCCACCCACCCCTTACCCTTGGGCGCTCCCTCTCTTGTACCCTGGAATATGTGGTTGTTCCGGTGGGTGATAGCCTTGAGGTGGAAGACGTTGAAGTTTTGCGCTGCGCCCAGGAAGCCGGTGTATTCGCCGAAGGGGCCATCGGGCTTTAGCTCATCGGGATAAACTTCCCCCTCCAGTATGATTTCGGACGTGGCCGGCACCTCCAGGTCGCAGGTCTCGCACTTGACCAGCTCCAGTGGCTCCTTCCTCAGCGCGCCAACATAGGCATCCTCGGCGGGCGGGTGATGGAACTTGGCCCCCGCTGCCAGCAGGTAGCAAGGTTCGGTGCCGATGGCTACCGCTACCGGCATGGGCTTGCCGGGATGCATCCGCCCCCACTTCACCACGTGCTGCCCGCCGTGCTGAAAGGGTGTAATTAGCAGGCCAGTCTCGTTCTTCGTCTTGACCCCCATCCGGTAGATGCCGGTATTCTGGCATCCTGTCTCCGGGTCCCTGGTCACCTGCAAGCCCAGTGTGCCGATGAATGGGCCGCCGTCGCCCTTGTGCCAGATTATCGGCGGGAAGACGGCATTGAGGTCGGCCTTATCACCGGTGAGGACGTTTTCCTTGCATGGGCCGGTCTTGACCAGCCTGGGAGGTATGGGGTGGTCAATCCTTTTCACCCACTCCTCGGTTATCTGCCGCTCATCCTCGGTGTCCATGTCCAGGGCCAGCGCCAGGTGTCTTGGCGTGGCGATTACCCCGCAGATTACCGGCACTTTATGACCTTTGACCTTTTCGAAGAGAACGGTGGGGCCGCCCGCCAGTTGCAGCTTCCTGGTGACGCCGTTTATCTCCCAGGCCGGGTCAACCTCGGCCTTGACCCTGGTCAGAAGGCCTTTCTTCTCCAGCAGGGCCATGAACTCCCGCAAGTCCTTGTACGGCATAGTCTATTTCCCCCTTTCAGTTTATTGTTATTCAAGATACCATCAACCCCTGCATACCTGTCAAGCCGTGAAGCGGTGTTATCCCGTCCTATCACATGGCGTCTTACCTCCGCATTCTGTTCTTCCAGGCAAATACCGTGCCCATGGCAGAAACGGCTATGCTAATCCAGAAAGCGGGGCTGTAGTTGCCGACGGCGTCAAAAAGATAGCCGGCAATGTATGAGCTGAAGGCGGCGGCACTGGCTTCGGCCACCATCAGGACCCCTATGACCAGGCCCAGAGAGAGCGGGCCGAAAGCCTCAACCGTCACGGCAAACCTCAGCACGGCCATAGCTCCCCAGCCAAAGCCAAAGACGAGGGCGAAGAGATACAGCCCCCACAGGCTGTGGGTGACCAGGGCCCAGGCCAGTATCAGGGTGGTCATCATATAGCTGGCGATACAGGCTGGCCTGTTGCCCATGACGTCAGCCATGCGGCCGATGACAATCCTGCCGAAAATGCTGGCCCCGGTGATGACCGCCAGGACGTTGGCGCCATCGGCCAGTGAGAACCCCAGGTCCTGGACATGCGCTGCGATATGCAGCATTATGGTATCTCTGAGGAAGCCGAAGCTGAAATAAATTCCGGCTATCATCCAGAATTGCGCCGTAGCCGCCGCTTGCCGTAGGGAGAACCTGGCTGCCGGCAAGCTCAAACTCTGGCTATCTGTCTCCAGCGGCAGCGGGTCAGTGGCTCCATCGGGCAGTTGGCCTACCTCTCGTGGGTCACGCCGCAGGAATGCGCCTGATAGCATAAGACCGGCCAGCGTGACGATGCCCAGCATTATGAAGGCGAAGCGCCAGCCATTGGCCAGTATCAGCCACCCGGCCAGCGGGGCGAAGACCAGGCCGCCTATGCCTGACCCCGCCTGAGCAATGCCTATCATCAGACCTTGCTTTTTGATAAACCACCTGGTGACGGCGACCATAGGTGGGACGGTAATAGCGCTGAAGCCGATGGCTGCCACCAGCCCGAAGTATAGCTGAAGCTGCCATGAGGCACTGAGCTGTGACATGAGCAGATAGGCTAGCCCTACAAAGGGGCTAAAGACCAGCACCACCTTCCTCGGCCCGAGCCGGTCAGTCAGCCATCCCATGAAGATGCCCAGAGTGCCCTGGACAAGGAGGGATAGCGAATAAGCCAGCGCCGTCTCGGCCCGCGTCCAGCCGAACTCGGTTATCAGCGGCTTAAAGAAAACGCCGAAGGTAGTATACGCTCCCCAGCCTATCAGCCAGATGCCGGAGGCAGCGGCAGTGACAACGTAGCCATAAAAAAAGGTCGGTTTGGTGTCCCGGTTGATATTGAAGCCTCCCGGCCCGCTCCGCATGGCGACGCTCGTTGCCGCCAACTAAGGCCTTGGTGCTAAGTATAGCAGACTCCAGCCTGGCAGTGAAACATCAGGAGTGGGTGACCACGGCCCACGGCGATTTGACAAGGCGCAACCCGATGATGAATGATATGTGAAGAGCACTACGAGCGATTCTTACCCTGAGGAGGCCGGATATGGCGGTAGAAGCGATGGAAAGCGAAATCCTTATTTTGGGCGGCGGACTGGCCGGGGCCTTTGCTGCCATAAAGGCCAGGGAGGCTGGCGCCGGCAAGGTAACGCTGGTATCCAAGGGCAAGATAGGCAAGGACAGTGAGGCGGCGCAAGCCGCCGGGATGTATGCCATGGCCACTCCGGATGATGACTGGAACGAGCTTTACCGGCGGGCGGCCCTTACTGATGATTACGGCGCCGGGCTATTCGACCCGGAGTGGCTCGATGTTGACCTGGAGGAGTCATATCAAAGAGCCATAGACATGGAGAAGTACGGGGTTGAGTGGGAGAAGACTTCGGACGGGAAGTTCGAGCGCAAGCTTATGAGAAGCGGCTTCGGCATGGCGGCCATGTTCCACGGCCCCCAACTGATGGAGGCCATGGCCAGAAAAGTCATCAAGAGCGGCGTAAAGGTGGTCGGCTACAGCATGGCCACCGGGCTGCTGACCGAGCGGGGGGAGCCGGGAGCAAGGGTGGTGGGCGCTGTCGGCTTTAACGCCAGGACCGGCGAGCTCCAGGTCTTCAGGGCCAGGGCTACCATACTGGCCATGGGTGGCTGCATGTTCAAGGCGAGGCAGGTCGGCAGCCATGTCCAGACCGGGGAAGCCTTTGCCATGGCATACCGGGCCGGGGCCAGGCTGGGCCGGTTTGCCGAGTCGGAGGTCATGTACGTATGTCCCAGCGACTGCGATACCCAGGGGATGAACATGTTTATCGGTCTGGGCGGGCGCTTCGTAAATGCTTCGGGGGAAGAGTTCATGAAGGAGTATGAGCCTCAGCTTGGAGAGCATGCCTCCCTGGGCACTGTGGCCGGCGCCATGGCGATGGAGGTAAGAGCGGGCAGAGGACCGGTGTACCTGGATATGACGCACTTCACTCCTGAACATGTCAGAAAGCTCAAGGTAGTGGTGCCCCACGCCATGTTGAGGCTGGAAAGGGCAGGCATTGTCGCCGGGGATAAGTTCGTGAAAAAGATGGAATATACCCCCTTCTTTACCGGCGTTTACGCCGAGGGCGGTGGAATCATAGTCAACCTGGACTGCGAGACATCGCTTCCCGGCCTCTACTGCTGTGGCGATTCAATGGCGCAGAGCCGGGTAGGGCCGGCAGCCCTTCCGGGGGCGGCCGTTTCCGGGACCAGGGCAGCCGGGTCTGCCGTTGCATACGCCAGGGAGGCGCCGGAGCCGGGGATAGACCAGCGCCAGGTAGAAGAGCTGAGGAAGTTCACCTTTGCGCCGATTGAGAGAAAGGACGGCATACAGCCAGACCACATCATCATCGGCGTCAACGAAGTGCTCCTCCGTCCTGAAGTCACCATCGTCGCGCGGGGCGACAGGCTGGAAAAGGCGATAGCGGAACTGGAAAGGATAAGAGATGAAGAGGTCCCCCTGCTGTATGCTCCTACTCCTCACTACCTGAGGATAGCTAACGAGACGCGCACCAGCGTCCTCATCGCCGAGATGTATTTGAGGTCGCGCCTGATGAGAACGGAGAGCCGCAACCTGTTCCTGCGGGAGGACTATCCCTATACCGACAATGTGGACTGGCTCAAGTGGACGATGCTGCGGCAGGAAAATGGGAAGATGAAGCTGTGGACGGAGGACATACCCATAGATAAATACAAAATCAAGCCCAGGATGGAGAAATACCTGTGCCCCATATTCGAGGTTGCCGGAAGGAGGGGGGTCAAGTGGGAATAAGGAAGATTGACCAGCAGCTATGCACCGGGTGCCGGATATGCGTTGACCACTGCCCTATGGATGTCATCAGGATGGACGAGGAAATCGACAAGGCGTACATCGCCCACCTGAGCGACTGCCAGTTGTGCCTGATTTGCGAAACGGACTGCCCTGAGAAAGCGATATACGTGAGCCCGGACAGGGAACGAAGGGTTCCCCTTCCCTGGTAGGATATCATGAGAGGGATTTACACGGCATGGCGCTAGTAGCCGTACTTGTGCCACTTGGCCAGGGCCTTCTCTTGCACCTCCGGAGGATACACCTTCGGGTTGTTGAAGGAGGCCTTTATCGGCATATCGGCCGGGCCCCAGTCCAGCGGCCAGGTGCAGTCAAAATACGTCCTGGCGCCAATGCGGTACTGGCGCTCATGGTGGTCTGCCCACGGCTCGTAGGATAACGCGGTGGCGTGTTCCAGCCTGACAATCCCCTTATACGGGTGGCACTTGGTCGCCAGCGCGTGGAATACCTCTCCCATGTTGAACGGGTCTACGTCATCTTCGACGATGATGATATAGGTCAGGGCAAAGCCGGCCCTGGATGCCCAGAGGACGTGAGCTATATCCGAGGCCACGTTGGCGTAGGGCACTTTCACCGCTACCACGGCCAGAGTCCAGCATACTTCCTTGAACAGGGAGACGCCAGTGACCGGCAAGCCCCGCGTCAGCAGCACCTCTTTGAGGTCGGCTGCCAGGCTTACCTCGTTCAAGACATTATCGTCAATCACGGGCATGCCCATGCAGGTCATGGTGAGGATGGGGCTATTCCTGTAGGTGATGGCTTTAACCCGGATTACCGGCCGCGGGCATCGCAAGGTTACCATATAGCCGGTGAACTCGGCGAATGGCCCTTCCTCCATTTCATCGCCGGGCCTGATTTCACCCTCGATAACTATCTCGGAAGTGGCGGGAACTTCCAGGTCGACGGTCTCGCACTTCACTATTTTCAGCGGCTCGCCCCGTATCCCCCCGACGATGTCAACCTCGGATACCCCGTATGGTTGGCAGCTTGCCGCGATGAAAGTCGAAATCGGCTCGGGGCCTATTGAGATGGCCACCTCCATGGCCTTATTCCTGGCGAGGTACTTTTGCGCATGTATCTTGCCAAAGTCGGTATAGGGGCCTGCCTCAATGCCCAGGGTGTTCCTGTTCTGCAGCATGTGGCGGTACATCCCCCAGTTGGCCCAGCCGGTGTCCGGGTCCTTGTTGATGGTGGCATGCCACGTGCCAAGATAGCGGCCACCGTCGCACAGGTGCTGGAAAGGCACCGGCAGCTTGAGCAGGTCCACTTTATCTCCAAGGTAGATGTTCTCCTTGCACGGAGCGTCCTTTACCAGGGCCGGCTTTATCGGCTTCTGCTTTCTCTTGAGGTATTCCTCCTGCATCTCCTTGACCGAGGCGTTGGGGTCCATGTCCATGGCGATTGCCAGGCGTTTCTGGGTTCCCAGAGGAGAGCCGAATATCCGGTAGCCGTCCGGGTAATCCTTTATCTTCTCAAAAAAAGGAGCCGGCAGTCCTTTCTCGTTGGCCCAGCGGATGATAGCCCCGGCCTCCAGGTTCCAGTCCACCTCCTCCTTGATACGCTGAATCTGGCCCTCCTTCTCCAGGCGGGCGATGAACTCCCTCAGGTCTTTGAATGGCATTGCGATAACCCTCCTCCTTGATTTTTTGATAAGGTCCTGGTGCGCAAAGGCGCTGCAGCTAATCATGCACACTTTAAGGTGTTCGCCCGCTCTTGTCAAGTCTCCGCCGTGCTGGGCGGGTAGAGGCTGTCAGCCGATTGCCAGCCGCTGTTCTTTCACGGAACGCCGGCGGTTAAGGGAAACCGCTGCCGCCAGGGATACAGCACCCGTCACGATGAACAAGTAACTCGGCGCGGGACTGAAAACGAAAAACAAGGGCAATATCACGCTCATGGAGAGCAAGGCTATTTCATATGGCTTGACCGCCGTGGCGCACCACCTCATCAATATCATCTGGAGGCTTACGGCCATTAGAACTATAGATAGAATTTGCGCCATTCCCATGAGAACGCCGCCATCGAATCTCAGGTTTATTCCGGGGCCATATATGAACCATACCGGTATCAGCAGACCGACAAAGGCCGCTTTAAGGGCTTCCCCGCATGTCAGCCAGTACCTGGCCCCGGCCATCCTGCTGGCGACCAGGGCGCCTACCGCTACCGGTGGCGTGAGATGGCAATACACGGCAAAAAACAGGGGGAAGAGGTGGGCCGCAAGCGGAGGCACTCCCAGCTTTATCAGGGCTGGTGATAGCACTACGGCGGTTAGGATGTACGCCACCGCTGTAGGCAGCCCCATCCCCAAAACCAGCGCTACCACCGCAGTAAAAACCAGGAGCAAGGGCAGGCTCCCGCCGGCTATGTCTACCAGCACCTGCCCCAGCACCACCGCCAGTCCGGTCATTTGTATGCCGGTCACTACCAGGCCGAGCAAGCCGCAGACTACGGCCATGCTGCAGGCCATGTGAGTGCCATCAACAATGGTGTCCCTGGTTTCCCGCCAGTTCCACTTCAAGATGGCTTTCCCTCTTATGCTGCTCAGCAGTCCGACGATTACGCAGGATAGCACAGCCCAAAATCCGGTGAACATCAGGGAATAGCCCTTTACTAATAGCACCATCAAAACAGCAAGGGGGACAAGAAAAACAGGAGCGTCAAACAGCAACTCCTTAATATCCACCCTGGCTGGCGTAGTCTGGAGGCCCATCCTGCCTGCTTGCAATTGCACATACAGCAGGACAAGGCCGAAATAGATGAGCGCCGGTACCGCCGCGGCCTTGACTATGCTGATATACGGTATGCCAGTAAAGCCAGCCATTATGAAAGCGGCAGCGCCCATTACTGGCGGCAATATTTGCCCGCCATTTGACGCCGCCGCTTCAATGGCACCGGCCTGTTCCGGTTTAAAGCCAGCCGACTTCATCATGGGTATGGTGAAGGAGCCGGTGATGGTGATATTGGCTACGGTGCTGCCGGTCATCGTCCCCAGTAAGGCGCTGGTAATTACGGACAGGGCGGCTGGCCCGCTGCGCAGCTTAGAGGACACTATGTTGCCCGCGGCGCGGATAAACTTCAATCCGCCGAAGGCCTGTAAAAAGGAGCCGAAAACGATAAACAGGAACAGATAATTAGCCGATAGGCTCAGGATGGAGCCATATACTCCCGACTCGCCGGCCACATTCCCGCCTATCCAGGTCAGCACGTGTTGAAATGGCACCGGCGGCGCGCTGAGCGGACCGGGAACATAGCGCCCGAAGAACATGTAGCCGACGCTGATAGCAGCCAGTATCGGGAAGGCTGCTCCGAATTGCTGCCAGGTGGCTATGGAGACCAGGAGCGCGGCGACAATGCCGAGCACTATCGCCGTGTCAGGAACAAAAGCTTCCAGCTTTGCCAGAGTTTGGTATTGAAGCGTGAAATAAAGCGTAACCCCTACGCCAGCCGCCAGTAGCGATAGTTTAAACGGCCAGCCACGCCGGCTGCGGCGGAGGCTTACCAGGTTCAATATTAGGAGGGCAAAGCCGAGATGGATGACCCGGTGTTTTTGAAGCTCCCACAGGTAGGCCTGCATATACAGCAGCTGATAGATAATCATCGCCGCCGCCGCCGCTACCACGCTAATGGATATGAGCTTTTGCCACCGGTCAGAGGTTGCCATCTCTAAGCTAACTATGGCGTAGCGGGGCTCAATTAGCCCCGCTACTTAATCTATTTCCTCGAATTACATAGTGGAGCCTATCCCGCCGTCGGAGATTAGTTCCCTACCCTGGTCTTCAGCTCAATCCCTTTCTCTTTGTAGAACTTCAAGGCACCGGGATGATACCATTTCTCACGCTCTCCCGCTGGCCATGTTGACATAACCACAAAATCCGGCACCATGCCGTTTCCCGCCACGTGGAAGTTCTTGAATTTGTCAAGATTGGCCCACATTACCCTGGTTATTTCATAAACTGTAGCCTCATCCATCGTCTTATCGGCCATCCACCAGGTAAGCCAGGCAAGCTGATATACCGGCTCGGTCTGAGTTGGGCCAAGAGCCAGGGCAGGAATCTTAAAGGCAAAAGGCGCCGCGCCCAGTGCTTTAGCCGCCTTGGTCATACTATCAAGAGTAGCACCGGGAAAGTATAAGTCTCCTCTGGTGGCCAGTTGCTCCAGAAAGGCCCCCCGGCTGTACGTATTGGGATAGATATAATCGAATATCACGTCAGCCACGGCTACCTTTCCGTCCATAAGGGCCGTAACCAGGCCACCGATGCCTCCATGCTGGAGCTTGACGTCAGCAAGTACCCCTTCTGCTTCCAGGATGGCCTTTTCTACCGGCCAGGTAGTACTTGACTCCCTTCCCACTCCAATCGTTTTGCCCTTGAAGTCTTTCATGGTCTTTATGTTTCCGTCATAGGTTACCCATATGTAGCTCCACTGGAAGAACGCCCCGATGATTCTCGGTTCCCATCCATTTACCCCCCAGAGCTTGAATTCCCCTGCCATATTGTAGAGGTCGACGGAATTTACGATGCCGGTGGTCCTCAGCCCCTGGTCCCGCACAAATAGTTGCTGGCTGTCAGTCATTCCGCCGGTGGCCAGCACGTAGGCCTTGAGGAATTTCGAGTCGCTATTGATAAAGGTAGCCAGTCCCTGCGCCAGGGCAAAGTCTCCGCCCTCAGGTCTATTGCCGGCTATCATTATTGTCGCCGCCGCCGGCGTCGGTGCTGGTGCTGTCACCGTGACCGTAGGTGCTGGCGCTGTTACTGTCGGCGCTGGGGCGGTGACTGTTGGTCCTGGAACTGTTACCGTTGGTGCTGGAGCTGTTACCGTTGGCGCCGGCGCGGGAGCACAAGCAGCGAGTAACAGGCCCAGCGATAGAAGGCCAACTGCCGCCATGGTGAGCGTCCTTTTGGTGCAACGTTTAGTCAACATCTATCCCTCCTTTTGGCAGTTTATGCTCCAACGTTCAGAATTCCACCATTCTTCTTATTTTGGCTTTTCACCCCCTTAGCGTTGTTTGGCGCAATCGATAATTTTCAGCCCTTCCCCTCGCCCAGCACCACCCGGTATCCTGGCTTTCCCAGCGCCCGGATACTATCCAGGTATTTCAGAAAGGCTGCGCCGCGTATGTACTTGCTCATATCGTATTCTTCATGGTGCACCAGGTTTTTCAGTGGCAGGCGATGCGGAGCGCCCGGCTCATAAGCTCTATATCCCACGGGCACGATAACGTTCAAAGATAGCGGCTCAGGGTACTTCAAAATCTGCCTGTAAGGCTCCTGGACCAGAATGTCTACTCTCTGTGAACCGAGCCCTAGCGAGGCTACAGCCAGGTGCATGGCCATGGACAGGTGGCCCATGGTGGTGGCAAACACGTTCTGACTGTGGGAGCAAAGATTCGACCGCGCCGCAAGCACCGAGCCGAACTGCTTTCTGGGGTCCTCGATTACGCATATGCATACTGGGGCGTCTCCCCACTCCGCCAGCATTTGCTTGGTCCTATCCTCCTCTTCATCGGGCAGATTATACGCCGGGTGCCTGTACTTCGGGATGCGCTGCAGCTCCAGAGACCAGGCCAAATCGTGGTCGAATTCCAGCCAGACGCTGTTGAGTCTTTTTATGGTGTCGCGGTTCTTCACTACGATGAACTCCCACGGTTGAGCGTTAGCCCCTGACATGGCATAGCGAGATGCGTCCAAGATTTTGGTGATATATTCATCGGGGATGGGGTCTGGTTTAAATTTTCGTATGCTCCTCCTGTATTTCATAAGCCCAGAGAACTCGTCATAGTTCATCCTGCTAGCCTCCTCTTATTGTTAGTTCGGACTTATCACGTCCTATATAGAGCAATTATCATCGGCTATTACCGTGGCAGTCCTGTTGCCTTCGGACAAATCGGTAGTGACAGAATAGTACACCCCTCTTCAGTCTTTGTCAATATCGCACATTTACTTGTAGTAGAGGCTGCCGAAAGTGGTGCAGTTACGTCATAAAGATGTTCCCCAAAGGTCAAAAGGTCTTTGATGCGTAATGCCTGTCTTTCCTGCGGAAACTTGTTTAACTGCTTTGGCTTGAGTATAATATAAAGTCAAATGATAGTTGGGCCATGCAAGGAGCAGGGAATGCCATTCCAAGAAGAGGAACAAGCCAGATTAAAGCGGCAACGGACCAGGCAGGCGATAGCCTTGGCCATGCAGGGGCGGTGGCGGGAAGCTATCGACGTCAATAAGAGCTTGATAGAAAGCTTCCCCAACGATGTTGATGCCTATAACCGCCTGGGCAGGGCCCATACGGAGCTTGGAGATTACCCGCAAGCGAAACAGGCTTATAGCCGGGCTTTGGAGCTCGACCCATATAACACCATCGCCGAGAAGAACCTGCGGCGCCTGTCCCTGTTGAAGGAGAGTGTAGCTACCCTGGAGTCTGAGTCTAACCGGGTGAACCCGCAGCATTTCATTGAGGAAATAGGCAAGGCCGGGGTGGTCAATCTTTACCGGCTGGCGCCTCCTGAAGTCCTGGCCAGGATGGTAGCCGGCGACACCGTCTATTTGAAGATAGCTGGGCCTAGTCTGGTGCTGGAGAACGGGCATGGGGAATACCTGGGGCAGGTTGATTCCAAACACGCTCTGTACCTGATTAAGCTGATGGAGGGTGGCAACAGGTATTCCGCCGCTGTCATCAGCTCGGCGGAAGACAGGATGAGGGTTATTATCAGGGAAGTATACCAGCACCCCAGCCAGGCGGGGCGGCTTTCCTTCCCGCCAAAGACGCCAGAGGCTGTCGCACCTGACGTTGGCGACAGGATGTTACGGCATGAGGTGGAGCGAGAGGAAGAATTTGTCGGCGGCCCCGGCTACAACCTGGTTGATAGCGGGGAGGAGGTATTCCTTGAGGAGCCTGCCGAGGTTGAAGATGAGGGAGATTATGTTGAGTAGGGAGTGTGGATGAGCATGGTTTTGGGTAATGTCAGGCCGGTAAACATAGAAGATGAGCTGAAGAGCTCCTACCTTGACTACGCCATGAGCGTTATCGTTTCGCGTGCCCTACCCGATGTGCGGGACGGGCTGAAGCCGGTGCAGCGGCGCATCCTTTACGCCGTGAATGAGTTGGGGCTAACTCATAACGTCTCGCATAAGAAGAGCGCCCGCATCGTCGGTGAGGTGCTGGGCAAATACCATCCCCATGGCGACGCTTCGGTCTACGAGGCCATGGTGCGCATGGCGCAGGATTTCTCCATGCGATATGTCCTGATTGACGGACAGGGCAATTTTGGCAGCATGGACAATGACCCGCCAGCGGCCATGCGCTACACCGAGGCACGGCTGACAGCAATCGCCGAGCAGATGCTGGTTGACATCGATAAGGGCACCGTGGACTTCATGCCCAACTTCGATGATAGCCTCAAGGAGCCGGTGGTGCTTCCCACCAGGTTGCCTAACTTGCTGGTCAACGGCAGCTCGGGAATCGCGGTGGGGATGGCCACCAACATCCCTCCTCATAACCTGGGTGAGGTGTGTGACGCTATCAGCTACCTGGTTGATAACCCGGCGGCCACGGTTGATGACATCATGCAGTTCGTCAAGGGGCCTGATTTCCCCACCGCCGGCATTATCCTGGGGCAGGATGGAATAAAGAACGCCTACGCCACCGGGCACGGTAAGGTTACCGTCCGGGCCAGGGCTAATGTCGTGGACATCCCCGGCACCGGGCGCCGCCAGATAGTAGTCACCGAGCTTCCCTACCAGACCAACAAGGCGGCCCTGGTGGAGAGGATAGCCGAGCTGGCCAAGGACAAGAGAATAAGGGACATCAGCGAGTTGCGCGATGAGTCTGACCGCCACGGCATGCGCATCGTCATCGAGTTGAGGAGAGAGGCCGAACCGAGGCAGGTGCTGAACGCCCTGTACAAGTACACCGCCATGCAGTCGGCGTTCTTCATTAATATGCTGGCCCTGGTTGACGGTCAGCCCAGGGTGCTCAGCATCAAAGAGGCGCTTCAGCATTATGTAGATTTCCGCCACGTGGTCATCACCCGGCGCTCCCGGTTTGAGCTGAAAGTGGCCAGGGACAGGGCACATATCCTGGAGGGGCTGAAGGTTGCCCTTGACCGCATAGATGAGGTGATTGCCGCCATCAGGAAAGCCGATACTGCTGAGGCAGCCCGCCGCAGCCTTATGAGCAACTTTGGCCTGTCTCAGATTCAGGCTCAGGCCATCCTTGACATGCAGCTACGCAGGCTGGCCAGCCTGGAGCGACAAAAGATACTTGATGAATACGCCGAGGTGATAAAGACCATCGCATACCTGGAAGACCTGCTGGCCAACCCCAGGAAGATACTCCTCCTGGTGAAGGAAGAAGTACAGGCGCTCAAGTCCAAGTATGGCGACCCGCGCCGCAGCGAGATAAGCGCGGAAGGGGCCGTAGAGCTTGCTGAGGAGGACCTCATCCCTCATGAGCAGGTGGTGGTGACGCTCAGCCAGCGTGGATTTGTCAAGAGGGTGCCTTGCCGCAGCTACCGGGTGCAGCACCGCGGCGGCAAGGGCATTATCGGCATGGTCACCAGGGAAGCGGATGCCGTCAGGCATCTGGTGGTAGCCGATACCCATGATAACCTGCTTTTCTTCACCAACCGGGGTAAGGTGTTCCGCATCAAATGCCATGAAGTCCCGTCTGATACTTCCCGTACTGCCAAAGGGGTGGCGGCGGTCAACCTGTTCCCCATTGCCGAGGGGGAGCGGATTACGGCTATGGTGGCCCTGAGCGCTTATGTGCCTGGCTCTTACCTGCTGATGGCAACCCGCCGGGGTGAGGTAAAGAAAACGGCGGTGGAGAGATTCGCCTCGGTGCGCAGCAGCGGCCTTATCGCTATGAAACTGGAGGAGCAGGACGAGCTGGTGGCAGCTTACCTGGTCACCGACCGGGATGACGTCATACTGCTGACTCAAAAGGGGCGGGCAGTCAGGTTTAGCGTATCGGAGCTCAGGCCCAGCCTCAGGGCTAGCGGTGGGGTGCGCGGCATTCATCTGGCAGAGGGCGACCAGATGGCCAGCATGGATATAGTCGCCTATCCCGATGCCTTTGTCCTGGTGGTTACCGAGGCCGGGTATGGCAAACTCTGCGCCGCCGGCGATTACCCGCGACAGCACCGCGGCGGCGGCGGGGGCAAAGCTTTCCGTGTCGACGAAAAGACGGGGGAGGTGGCTGCGGCCAGGGTGGTCTCCTCTTCTTACCAGGTGATTCTCATATCAGCCAAGGGGATTGTCAACCGCGTCCCGGTAAAGGGCAAGGAGCGTAAGGAAGGCATTCCGGTCCAGCGCCGGAGCACTCGCACTCGCGGGGTGAGGCTGATGAGGCTCGACCCCGGCGACAAGGTGGTGGCCATGGCGTGCTTTGATGGCGTGGAGAAGAAGGGGTGCTGACAGAAATCTGCTGAGAGGTGCAACATGGGCGACTCGCTTTTTTCTCTGGCGGGCAAGACGGCCATTGTCACCGGCGGCAAGAAGGGAATCGGCCGGGCTATCTCCCTGGCCTTTGCTGGTGCCGGGGCGGACCTGGTGATATGCAGTCGCGGGATAGAAGACGGGCGGCTCCAGGCCGTGGCCGACGAAATTCACCGTTTGGGGCGGCGCTGCCTGGCCGTTCAGGCTGACATCACCCGGCGGGCTGATGTTGATAACCTGGCGCGCCGCGCGGCCGATGAGTTCGGCCACATTGATATCCTGGTCAATAACGCTGGCAATTTCATCGTCGCCCCCTTGCTGGAGCTCAGCGAGGATGACTGGGAGCTGACCTTTAACACCCACCTCAAGGGCTACTATTTTTGCTGTCAGGCGGTGGGAAAGAAGATGGTTGAGCAAAAACGGGGCAATATCATCAATATTGCCTCCAGCCTGGCCCACCGGCCGGTTCCCGGGCGCGGCGTTTACTCCATCGCCAAGGCGGGTGTAGTTATGATGACACGGGTGCTGGCCAGGGAGCTGGCCTCATATCATATACGGGTCAATGCCATCAGCCCCGGCCTGGTCAGGACGGAACTGATAGAGTACCTCACCGGCGACCCGGAGGCCCTTAAGCAGCGTGAGACGATAATACCGCTGGGGCACATAGCCGAGCCGGAGCAGATTGCCAGCGTAGCCCTGTTTCTGGCCTCCGAGGCTTCCAGCCATGTCACCGGACATACTATCCTGGTGGAAGGCGGTGAGCTGGCCTGACCGTCCGGCCGCAGCCGGAGCGGTCACTTTCTTATCGGGATACCCCTTTCGGCCAGGTACTCTTTGGCTTCACGGATGGAGTAGGTCCGGTAGTGGAAGATGCTGGCGGCCAGGACGGCGTCAGCTTTACCAGCCATCAGCGCCTGGTACAGGTGCTCCAGGTTGCCAGCGCCGCCGCTGGCGATGACCGGCACCGTCACCGCTTCACTGATGCGGCGGGTCAGCTCCAGGTCATAGCCGGCGCGATGGCCATCGGCATCCCAGCTGGTCAGCAGCAGTTCCCCGCAGCCCAGGGCAACTGCCTGCTTTGCCCACTCGACGGCGTCTATGCCGGTCGGCTTCCGTCCCCCGTGGGTCAGCACTTCCCACGCCGGCTGGTCGCCCTTTCCCGTCTGCCTGGCATCGATGGCGACCACGATGCACTGGGAGCCGAACCTCTCTGCCCCTTCCCTGACCAGACCGGGGTGGAGCACGGCGGCGGTGTTGATGGCTATCTTATCCGCTCCCGCCTCAAGCATGTGTCTCATATCGGCGCTGCTGCGCAGCCCTCCGCCGACGGTGAGCGGTATGAAGACCTGCTCCGAGACGCGCTCGACTATCTCCACCATGGTATCACGCCCCTCGGGGGTGGCGCCGATATCCAGGAACACCAGCTCATCAGCGCTCTCCCGGTAATAGAAGGCGGCCAGCTCCACGGGGTCGCCGGCATCGCGCAGGTTGGTGAAGCTGGTGCCCTTGACCACCCGCCCCCCGGTCATATCAAGGCAGGGAATAATCCTCTTGGTCAGCATGGCAGCAATTCCTTTAGCCTATCTCTCGCCCAGCGCCATCCTCAGGAAGTTGGCATACATCTTCAGGCCGCACTCGCCGCTTTTTTCCGGGTGAAACTGGGTGGCCACCAGGTTGCCTTTGGCCAGGGCGCTGCATATGGATACGCCGTAGTCCGTGGTCCCGGCCACCACCGATGGGTCGTCCGGCTCAGGATAGTAGCTGTGAACGAAATAGAAGTTGGCCTCATCCGGTATGCCATCGAAGATGGGATGTGCCATTCTCTGCTTTACCTGGTTCCAGCCCATGTGGGGGGTCTTGAGCGTCGGCGGCAGCCTCTTGACCCTTCCCGGGACTATTCCCAGGCACTGGTGCCAGCCGCCTTCCTCGCTTCCGGAGAGCAGCACCTGCATCCCCATGCAGACGGCGAACAGCGGGCGTCCTTCGGCGACTAGCTGGAGGATGGCCCGGGACATTCCTGATTCGGTCAGGTTGCGCATGGTGTCGCCGGCGGCGCCAACGCCGGGCAGGATGACCGCCGCCGCTTCCAGTACCTCCTCCGCCCGGCCGGTCACCTTTGGCTGGTAGCCCAGCTTGATGATGGCATTGGCCACGCTGCGCAGGTTTCCGGCGCCGTAGTCGATTATGACAATGGCTTTGTTTTCCATGTTTGGTCAACCGACCTTAGACCTGTTTAGCTTTTGCTGGCAAGCTGGCTGCAAGCGCTCCAGTCCGCAGGCGTTGCAGGCGTCGCGGCGGCAGTCTGAAGTCTCTCTGCCGCTGATGGCGCGCTGGTATTCCCGCTTGAGAAAGGCGGTGCCTACCCCGGTATCGATGTGGGACCAGGGCAGCAGTTCGTCCAGAGAGCGCTGCCGGTGGGCGTAGAAGCCGGGGTCAAGCCCGGCGTCGTCAAAGGCGCGACGCCAGTTTTCTGGCTTAAATTGTTCGCTCCAGGCGTCAAGGGCCGAGCCAAGCTGCCAGGCGCGGTAGATGACCTTACCCAGCCGCCGGTCCCCCCGTGATAATACCGCCTCCAGGAGGCTGACCCCGGGCTCCTGCCACGATAGCCGGGCCCCCTTGCGGCGCAGTCCTTGCTTGAGGAGTTCAACCTTGGAGACCAGATGCTCCTGGCTTTCCTGGGCCGCCCACTGGAACGGGGTATGCGGCTTGGGCACAAAGGTGGACACGTTGACCTTTATCTGAAGTCTTCTTCCCGGCGACTTTATGCCTGATGAGCGGACCTTCTCCACCAGCCTGATGATTTCCATCACGTCATCAGCGGTCTCAGTGGGCAAGCCGAGCATGAAATAGAGCTTGAGGTTGTTCCAGCCCCGCTCAAGGGCGGTGGCCGCCGCCTCCAGGAGGTCATCTTCAGAGATATTCTTATTGATGACCGGGCGGAGCCTCTGGCTTCCCGTCTCCGGGGCAAAGGTGAGACCTGACCCGCTGTGACGGGGAAGGGAGTCCAGCAGCCTGACGGAGAACTTGTCGCTGCGCAGGCTGGGCAGTGACAGCATGACATCGGGGTAGCGATGGGACAGGCTGGCCACCAGGGTATCGATGTCAGCGTAGTCGCTGGTGCTGAGCGAGAGGAGGGAGACCTCGTTGTAGCCGCAGTTGGCGATAAGCTCTCCCACTGCTTCTATCACCTCCTGGTGAGGACGCTCACGTACCGGACGGTATATTATCCCTGCCTGGCAGAAGCGGCAGCCGCGGCTACAGCCGCGCTGAATCTCTATCGCACCCCGGTCATGGACGACTTCGATGTAAGGGACTACCGGCCTGGTTGGTGGAGGAGGCAGGGTGGCCACTATCCGCTGCTTGATGGTGGGACTGGCCGGCGCCGCCGCGGGCGCTATGCTTTTAGGCAGGCCGTCGGCATGGTATTCAACCTGGTACAGGCTGGGCACGTAGACGCCGGGAATGGCGGCCACCTGGTACAGCAGCTGTTTCTTGGGGGTGGCCGAGCTCTTCCAATGACGTAAGCAATCAAGAAGCTCC
Source organism: Chloroflexota bacterium (assembly GCA_016202545.1). GTDB lineage: Bacteria > Chloroflexota > Dehalococcoidia > Dehalococcoidales > JACQON01 > JACQON01. The sequence goes on along the minus strand of JACQON010000013.1, from coordinate 69,941 downwards.
AGAATCGCCTCTTCACCGTCACCAACGACGAAACAATCAATAAAATCGGCCATGGGTTCCGGGTTGAAAACGCAGCCGCCGCCGGCTATCACCAGCGGATGGGAATCGTCCCTTTCCGCGGCCAGGACCGGTATCCCGGCCAGGTGCAGCATGTTGAGGACATTGGTATAGGTGAGTTCGTAGCCCAGTGAGAAACCGATGACATCGAACTCTTTCAGCGGGCGCCTGGATTCGAGGCTGAAGAGGGGGATGCCCCTGGAGCTAAGCTGTGCCGCCATGTCCGTCCACGGGGCGTATACCCTCTCGGCGAGGACATCCGCCCGGCTGTTGAGCAACTCATACAGGATGGGCAGGGCCAGGTTGGACATGCCTATCTCATATATGTCAGGGTAGGCAAGGACAACCCTGATGGGAGTGCTGTCCCAGTCCTTTACTACGCTGTTCCATTCGCCGCCGGTATAACGGGCGGGCTTGGTGACGTTATATAGTATGTCGTCGAGGTGACTCATTTACCCTCTCTGCCGGCAGCCCGGGTGCGTTGAAAACTGGCCGGGGCGGGCTGGAGCACTGCGCTCTGAAGGCGATGGGCGATACCCTTGCGGACCCCTTTGTGGTATACTACCTTACAGTTGGGCCTGGGATTCAACCACGCTGTCATAGTTTATCATTCAGCGCAGCCCGCATTCAAGTTTTCGAGGGTGCTTAATAACTACATGGCAGATAACTCCATATGTCATTGCGAGCCCTTCACTTCCTGTCATTCTGAGCGAAGCGAAGAATCTCATGGCGTTCAGGACAGGCTCCGCGAAGCAATCTCCGACTATGTATAGAGTATCGTTTGAGATTGCTTCGGGCTCTCGCCCTCGGGACTTCGGCGTGAGCTCAGTCGAACGCTGAACTCGGGCCTCGGACTGAAGCTCGGCCTGAAGGCTGAAGCCCTCGCAATGACAAAGTGCTGGTAAACAACATCGTTTTCGGCACTTGCCCGCCGGTCGTGGAAGGTATAAGATATTAGAATTGAGGGTCCAGATAAAGGTCTTGCTGAAATAATGTGTCCCGGAGACAATCTTCCAGGGGGAGAACAATGATAACAGAGCTGATTCACATTGGTTTTGCCAACATACTGGCTATGAACAGGGTTATCGCCATAGCCTCGCCCAACTCAGCGCCGACCAAGCGTATTGTCCAGGAATGCCGGAACAAAGGTCTGGTGATTGACATGACCAGCGGTAGAAGGACTAAGGCGGTTATCTTTACCGATAGCGGGCATATTATTCTGGCGGCTCTGGCTCCGGAGACCATCAGCGGCAGGCTACAAGCGGGCCGTGATACTTCTACGCCAAGACCAGAGCAGAGAGATGACAAAGACGAGCCGTAAAACTCCCGGCCTGCCGCCGCGGGCAAGGCCGCTGCTGATAATCCTTTCCGGCCCGTCAGGTGCGGGCAAAGACAGCATTCTGAGCAGGTTGAAAGAGTCAGGCTCTCCCCTTGAGTATATCACCACGGTAACTACGCGCCCTCGGCGTCCAGGCGAAAGGAACGCCATACACTACCATTTCGTGGCCGCAGATAGGTTTCAAGGGATGGTGGAACGGGGGGAGCTTCTTGAGTGGGCGAAGGTCTATGAGCACTGGTACGGCGTGCCGCGGCTGCCGGTGAAGCAGGCGCTGGAGGCCGGCCGGGATGTCATAGTGAAGGTTGATACGCAGGGGGCAGCCACCTTAAAGAAGATTGCGCCTCAAGCGGTATTCATATTCGTCATGCCTCCGTCAATGGAAGAGCTGGTCACCAGGCTGGAGCGGCGCCGCACTGAATCGCTCGGCGGCCTGGCCTTGCGCGTAGGCACCGCCGCAAAGGAGATACAGCAGCTATCCCTGTTCGACTACATGGTGGTGAACCAGCAGGACGAGATTGACCGGGCGGTGGCTCAGATTGAGGCTATCATAACTGCCGAGAAATGCCGGGTTGCTCCCCGGGAGATAGCTTTGTAGGCTGACCGGCACATGCCGGCCGCCTGGCAGCACCGCTTCATTATCAAGTTCACGACCCCCACAGTTGACAACGAGTGGTCGAGCGCCTAAAATGCTTCGGTTGTAAAGTAATAAGGTAAACATGGACACTGGCTGGCGACCCAAACCCGGCGACAAGGTCTTCCGCCCGCCCCGGGTCAGGCGTTACCGGTTGAGGCGGGTGCTGGGCGTGGCCGCCCTGTTCAGCGCTGGCTATGGCAACGTCGGCTCCTCAATATACTATGCGCTGGGCATTGTCGCCGTGGTGGCCATGGGCGCTACCCCGATAGCGCTCGGCGTGGCCGGCATCCTGTTCATATTCACCGCTCTCACCTATGCTGAGGGCACAGCCATGTTCCCTGAAGCTGGCGGCTCAGCCAGTTTTGCCCGCCACGGCTTCAACGACCTGGTCGGTTTCATTGCCGGCTGGGCGCTGATGCTGAGCTATATTGTCACCATCTCGATATCAGCCTTCACTATCCCTTCCTATCTCGGCTTTTTCTGGGAGCCGCTTAAAGAGTCCCCTGTGCTGGGCACGGCGGCGTCAATGGTTATTATCCTCGTTCTTGCCGTTCTAAATATCATCGGCGTAAAGGAAACCTCGATACTGAACGTAGGAGCGGCCATAATAGATATCGCTACTCAGGTGTCACTGGTGGTCATCGGCTTTATCTTGCTATTCAACCCGTCGCTCCTGTTTCACCGCATTTTTGATAACTGGCCGTCCACGGAGAACCTGGTCCTGGGCATAGCCCTGGCCGCGATAGCCTATACCGGGATTGAGACCATGTCCCAAATGGCGGAGGAGACCAGGCAGCCGGAGAAAAAAGTGCCTCAAGCGCTGGTTCTGATGATAGTGGCGGTGCTGGTTATCTTTGCCGGTATTTCGCTGGTATCCCTGTCAGCCATGTCGCCCCAGGAGCTTGCCTCTGAGTGGTCGCGTGACCCGGTGGCGGGCATCGCCGCCAGCCTGCCTCTGGCACTGGCTGCCATTATCCTCAAGCCCCTGGTGGCTATACTGGCCGGGACTATCCTGCTTATAGCCACCAACGCCGGGCTTATCGGCATCTCCAGGCTTACCTACTCGCTGGCAAGCCACAAGCTACAGCCTTCAGCTCTTAGCCGGGTGCATCCCCGCTTCAAGACGCCCTACGTGGCTATAACGCTGTTCAGCATTGTCGGGGTGATAATCTTAATCCCCGGCTTCTTTGCTGTGGACGCCTTTAGGAATCTGGGGGCCCTGTATGCCTTCGGTTCTCTTCTGGCCTTTATTCTTGCCCATGCCTCCATCATCAGCTTGAGGGTGACCAAGCCGGAACTGCCACGCTTGTTCAAGCTTGGCTGGAACATTAAAGTCAGGGGACGCGAGCTGCCGCTGACCGCCGTACTCGGTTCGGTGGCCCTGACCGTAATCTGGTTTATCGTGCTGGTAACACAACCTTACAGCCGTTGGGCGGGGCTTGTCTGGATGCTCGCCGGGCTGACCATTTACTACTTCTACCGGCGAAAGGCGCAACTGCCATTGGCTCACCTGCCCCGGCAAGAAGAAACGTCAAAATAGCCGGGCAACTCCCGGATTGAATTTCTGCCGGGGGTATTGTAGGTTTCTGCTGATAGGACTATAATATGCTATTTGCCTCGGAGACCAATATGGAATTTCATAGAATTCTGGTGCCCGTAGCTGGTAGTCCGGCTGATGACGAAGCCGTGAGGCTGGCTTGCCGCCTGGCCAGGAAGGAAAAGGGCAAAATATGGGCGGTGTACGTCATTGCCGTCACACGGACCTTGCCCGTTGATGCTGCGATTGAGTCTGAAATTAAAAAGGCCGAAGAGATACTCGACCATGTGGAGACGGTGGCTGAGGACCAGGACTATGAGATGGAGACTGACCTGCTTCAGTCCCGTGAAGCCGGGCCGACTATCGTTGACGAGGCGGTAGAGCGAGGAGTTGACCTGATTCTGATGGCTGTGACTTATAAGCAGCGGTTTGGGCAGTTCAGCCTGGGCAATGTGGTGCCCTATGTATTGAAAAATGCCCCCTGTAGCGTTATCCTGTATCATCAGCATAGGGAGTAGCTGAGGTTTGTGGCTATGAAAGTGATAATTGTTGGCTGTGGTCGAGTCGGCGCCCACCTGGCCGGGCTTCTGGATGCCGAGGGTCATGAGGTCACCATCCTGGACAACGATGCCTACAGCTTCCGCAGGTTGTCGCCCACCTTCGGCGGCACCGCTCAACTGGGGAACGGCATTGACCAGGAAGCGCTTAAGCGGGCTGGCATAGAGACGGCCGACGCCTTCGTGGTGGTGACCCAGGGAGATAACCGTAATATCATGGCAGCCCAGATTGCCAAGTACATCTTCAATGTCCCCAGGGTGGTCTGCCGTATTTATGACCCCCTGCGCCAGGAGCTTTACCAGGCCCTGGGGCTGGAGAGCATCTGCCCGACTGTCGTCTTTGCCGACATGCTAAAGGAAAAATTGCTGGGTAAGGTGTAACCATGTACATAGTCATCGTTGGTGGCGGCAGGGTGGGTTACTATCTGACCAAAGCCCTCTTGGACGAGGGTCATGAGGTCGTCGTTGTGGAAAAGAACGCTGCCGTATGCACAGCCATCAATGAAGAGCTTGGGAGCATTTGTGTCCGCGGCGATGGCTGTGAGGCGACTATGCTGGCTGAAATAGGCACCGGCCGGGCGGACATGCTGATGGCCGTGACCGGTGATGATGAGGATAACCTGATTGCCTGCCAGGTAGCCAAGTACAAGTTCAATGTGCGCCGCACTATCGCTCGTATTAGAAACCCTAAAAATGAAGCCCTGTTCAAGAAGCTGGGGGTGGATGTTGCTATAAGCACTACCAATATCATCCTTGAGCATATAGAAGAAGAGGTGCCCACGCATCCGCTGACACATCTTATGGCCATCGAAGGAGAGAGGCTGGCGGTTGTGGAAGTAAAGATTACCCCCGAGCTGGCTACAGTGGGCAAGCCGATAAAGCAGCTTTCGGTGCCCCCTGAGGCCAGGCTCATCCTGATTATCGGCGCTAATGACAAGTACCGTATGCCTACGCCCAACGCTGCGCTCAAGGCGGGGGACCGGATAATAGCTCTTACCCCTCACGAGAAAGAGGCGGAGCTCCGGATTGCGCTGAGAGGGGCTTAATCAAACTCCCAAACTGGGGTTTGTTATCCGTTTGAGTTATACCCTGGTCTCGACAGGTAAGTCGTTGTATGATGGCAGGCAAACTGGACAAGCTCTGGGTGGCGGTTATCGCTTTCCTCATCGGAGTCACCGTGGCTGGCGTAGTTGTGGCCTGGGCAGGCTACCGCCAGGGCCGGCCGGTTGAGATTTCCGCAGCCCCGGCGCCGGAACTGCGCGGCGAGATATGGGTCATCGGTGACGTAGGTAGTCCTGGCCGCTATCCCCTGGAAGCCGGGGATACCGTCGAGGCTCTAATTCAGGCGGCGCGTGGCGACGTTAGCGACCATTCTCGCCTTGAGCTTCGCCTTCTCCACGGGCCGGAGGAAGCGGGGCCGCAAAAGGTGGATATTAACCAGGCTGAAGCCTGGCTGCTTCAGGCCCTGCCTGGAATTGGCGAGGTCAGGGCACGGGCTATCATAGACTACCGTCGCCGGAACGGGGGCTTCAGGAGCGTCAGCGACCTGCTCAAGGTGGAGGGGATAGGAGCCAGTATCTACGAAGAAATCGAAGACCTGGTCACTGTAGCTGACTAATGTCAGGATGAAAGAGTGCCCCTCATCTATTTGAGTTGCGCCTGGGTGGCCGGAATTTTCTTCGGGTCAAAGTTCAGCTTCCCCTGGTTCTTCGCCCTTGTCGGGCTGGCGCCCCTGTTTGCCCTGTTCTTCACCGCAAAATACCGGAAGGTGGCAATCCTGACCGGCCTGTGCTTGCTGGCCTTCTTCGGCGGTGCCCTCCGCGTTCAGCACAGCTCGCCTCCTGGCGACAATAGCTGGCCGAGCTTCTACAACGGCCATGAGGTGCAGCTCAGAGGCGTGGTCGGCGCCGCCCCTGAGGTCGGCGATAAGGTCGTCCGCCTGCGCCTTGAGGTCGAAGAGGTAGGAGTGGGTGGGGAGTGGCAGGAAGCGTCGGGGGCGGCGCTGCTGTTCGTGCCCCGGTATCCCACTTACAGCTACGGTGACGTGCTCCTGGCGACGGGAAAGCTTGAAGCGCTTCAGCTAGCCGATTCTGATTACCACGCTTACCTGGCGAGCCAGGGGGTCCGCTTCATTATGAGCTATCCCCGGGTTGAAGTTGTGGACAGGGGGAAAGGCCTCAAGCCACTGGAGTGGGTTTACTCATTGAGGGATGGGTTGTCCCGGAGCTTGGCCAGCATCCTGCCTGAGCCGCAGGCGGCGCTGGCGCAGGGCATCATCCTGGGCATCCGGGGCGATATTCCGCCGGCGGTAAAAGACAGTTTCTCCCGCGCCGGCACCGCCCATCTGCTGGCTATATCCGGCCTCCACCTCGGCGTCGTGGCCGGCGTGCTGCTCGGCATGGGGATATGGCTCTTCGGCCGGAGGCATTACCTGTACGTCTGGCTGGCCATGAGTGGCATCTGGTTTTATGTCCTGCTCAGCGGAATGCAGCCGCCAGTGGTCAGGGGAGCGATTATGGCCAGCCTGTTCCTCGCTGCCGAGCTTCTGGGCAGGCAGCGCAGTGCCCTCCCCGCTCTGGCCTTCGCTGCCGCGGCGATGGTGGCCGTCAGCCCTCAGGTGATGTGGACGGCCTCCTTTCAGTTGAGCTTTCTGGCCATGGCCGGGCTGGTGCTGGTCTATCCCCCTTTGCAGGCTGGCGGCAAGAGGGCGGTGGCTGCCGTTCTGGGCGAGGAAGGAGCGGCAGCATCCATGGCCGATGTCGTCGCCAATAGCCTCAGCGTCACCCTGGCGGCAATTATCGCCGTCTGGCCGGTGGTTGCCCATTACTTCGGCATCGTCTCTCTGGTTGGCCTACCGGCCAACTTCTTTGCCCTGCCTGCGCTGCCGGGCATCATCGTCACCGGGGCTTTGGCTGGCGGCATCGGGCTGGTGGCATTGCCCGTGGCCCAGGTGGCGGCGTGGATGGCCTGGCTTTTCTTGTCATACCTGCTCTGGGTGGTCAACGGCTTCGCTGCCGTTCCGCTATCCTTCGTTGAAGTTGGCTCGGTGGGCACTCCACTGCTGCTGGGCTACTACTCTGCCCTGGCTGCGCTTCTGTGGCTCGGCAGCCGCTGGCGTCAGGGCACGCCGGGCATCAGAGCTTTGAAGGCGGGGATAGATAAGACCGCCGCCTTTGTCTCCAGAGCGCCCAGGAAGTGGGTCATCCCGCCGCTGCTGCTGGCGGCTATTCTAGCGTTATCTGCCGCCATCACCATGCCCGATGGCAGGCTTCGCGTGAGCTTCCTCGATGTCGGCCAGGGTGATGCCATCCTTATCTCCAGGGGACATCAGCAAGTCCTGGTCGATGGCGGGCCCAGCCCGCAGGCGATAGGCCTGGGACTGGGCAGCAAGATGCCTTTCTGGGACAGGACTATCGAACTGGTGATATTGACTCATCCCCATAGTGACCATTTAACTGGGTTGGTGGAGGTCTTGCGGCGGTATCGTGTCACGCAGGTGCTTTACCCCGATTTGAAGTATGAGTCGTCAGCCTATGGCGAGTGGTTCAGCATTATCAAAGAGAAGGGCATCGACTCCACCGTAGCCCGGGCCGGACAGAGCATTGCCCTGAGTGAGGGCGTGGGGATAGAGGTGCTTAACCCTCAAGCGCCGCGTCTCAAGGATACCGAGTCCGACATCGATAATAATGCAGTGGTACTGCGCGTGAGCGCCGGCAGGGTCAGCTTCCTGCTCACCGCCGATATAGGCTGGCCGGCGGAGCTTGAGCTTATCGCCCGGCGTGCCGCCCTGGACAGCACCGTGCTTAAGGTCGCCCACCACGGCTCGGATACCTCCACCGCCGCCGGGTTCCTGGACGTGGTGAGTCCTCAGATAGCTGTCATATCAGTGGGTGCGGATAACCCCTTTGGCCATCCTCGCGATGATGTGATGGAGCGCCTGCGGCTGAAGGTAGGTGATGAAAATATCTACCGGACTGACCTGCAAGGCACGATAGAATTCATCACCGACGGCGAAAGGCTGTGGCTGAAAGTTGGGGAATAATAGGGGATTCGCCTATCCTTTCGCTCCCGCCAGCGTTATACTGTATTGGAACAACCTCATACTGTACTTTAGCGAGAAAAGAGGAGGCCGTCTGATGAAAAAGTTGATACTGGTGCTGGCGCTGGTGGGGCTGCTGCTGGTGCCGGTCGCCTGTGCTAAGGCGCCAACACCGTCGCCGGGGCCAGTGCCAGCGCCGGCACCAATGCCAACACCATACCCGGCGCCAAAGATAACAATAGCGCCGGAGCCAGCGCCGCCGGGGCGGGGGGTGATTGTGGACCAGGCAGGCGGCATGGTGATGCCCTCGGTGGCGCAGGACCGCCTGATAGTCCGCACCGGTGATATGTTGCTGGAGGTCAATGACGTGGTTAAAGCCCGGGATGAGGTTGCCGGGGTGGCAGAGAGGCTTGAAGGCTACGTGGTATCATCGCAGATTTTCGGCGAGGGAGAAGAGAGGAGGGGATGGATTTCAATACGCGTACCCAACGAGCGATTTGAGACGGCGCTGGCTGAGATGAGAAAGCTGGCGACCAGGGTGAAATCGGAGAGCACCAGCAGCCAGGATGTCACCGAGGAGTATGTTGACCTTCAGGCCCGGCTGAAGAATGCCGAGGCCACCGAGGCCCAGTACCTGGCCATTCTGGGGAAGGCCGAGAAGGTAGAGGAGCTGCTGATGATTTATGACGCCCTGTCGCGGGTGAGGGCTGAAATAGAGCAAATCAAAGGCCGAATGCAGTATCTGGAGCGGACCACGGCGCTGTCCCAGATAACCGTTTCCCTGGAACCGGTGACCACCGCCAGGCCGCTGGGCGGCTGGAGCGCTACCGAAACATTCAAGTCAGCCGTCCGCGGGATAACCGTCCTGGGCCAATGGCTGGTCACCGTGGCCATCTGGGTGGGCATCTTTGTCCCGATATGGGGCAGCCTGCTTGGATTTATCCTGTGGCGTCTCCGGAGGAGGAAAGCAGCCGCTCTATGACCTCTGGCTGGCTCAGGCCGTCAACGGTGATGACCTTGTTCCGGCTGGTGTGACCGGTGACGATGGTCAATGCGCCTTTACGTATGCCCAGCGCCCGGCTGAGGAAGGCGAGTAACTCCCTGTTAGCCTTGCCTCTGACCGGCGGCGCTGCCACCCTTACCCGAAATACCCCATCAACGACGCCGACCACCTCATTCCTGGCGGCATTGGGATAGACGCGCAGCGAAATTTTGGTCTCGGTCATAGCCTCTCCACATCGGCTATAGCAGGATGGCGCCAACGCTGCACACTTTCTTCCACTGGCATCTCTGGCACAGCTTAAAGGGCGTCTTTCGCTCAATCAGCTCCCGCCACCTGCCAGAAGCCAGGCAAGTGCCGGCGGGCAGTCCCAGCTCCTTGAGCAGTATGGCGTCCCATTTCCTGACCCGGTCTTCATCCCCGCGTGGGCTGGCGCAGCGCCCGCCCACGCACAGAGGGCATGCCTGGCACAGCTCGTCAGCGCCTTCGACGGCCACTATCATGGCTTCAGGCCGTGACAGCAGCGCCTGCCTTATGTCGTCTCTGGCCCGCTTGAAGGCCGGTCCGCGCTCTTCAGCCGGCTCTTCCCAGAACCTGGAGCAGCAAAGATGATGGGCGCGCAACCTCATCGGCGGGTGCTTCCTGTCTTCAAAATCAACCACTCTCCAATCCCTTCAGGTTTTTACGGGGTAAGCCTCTCTGAGGTCGTTTAGCATTGGATGGGTGGTTGTCATTGCGAGCCAGCCGTAGGCGGCGAAGCAATCTGTAGAGTATGAAGAATGAGATTGCTTCGGCTCCGCCTTGCAATGACAGTTTCCGTATAATAAACGACCTCCCTCTCTTTTGCTTTATTTTAGCCTGTAGTTACGGTATAATCAAAAGGCGCAAAGTCCAGTCCTGACAGCGAAGAGAGAGCATGAGGCTAAAAGACGGTCTGTACCTTTACCCGGAGAAGGGGGCGCTGGACTGCAATACCTACGTTATCAAGGACAGGGTGGGCATAATCATAGACCCGGGTTCCCCCCAGTTCTTGCCGGAGCTGGTCGCGGACATGAGTAAAGACGGCATCGCCCCGAAAGACATCAGCATTATCATCAATACCCATCTCCACGGCGACCACTGCTGGGGGGACCAGGCCTTCAAAGAGCTCTCCGGGGCAAAAATCCTGTCCCACCGGCTGCAGGAGAAGTTCTACGATGTAAGCGGCGTTCAGGTATCAAGCTTCTTCGGGCTGCCGCCGGTGCCATTCAAGCCGGACGGCTACCTGGACGGCGATAAGCTGAGCGCTGGCGACATTGAGCTTGGGCTGGTGCCATCCCCGGGGCACTCTCCTGATAGCATCTGTTACTATTTGGATAAGGAAAAGGCGCTGGTCAGCGGGGATGTCGTCTTTGACCGGAACGCAGGTCGGACCGATATCCCCGGCGGGGACGCTGACAAGCTCAAGCAGTCGTTGACAGCGCTATCAGAGATGGACATTGATTATCTCCTTCCCGGCCACATGGGAATCGTGAGCGGGGCCGAAGAGGTAAAGAGCAACTTCGAGTTTATCAACAGTTATGTCTTTGGTTACAAGTGACAGATTCGTTTGAACTGGGACCGATAAGACCCCCCAGCGAGGCCTATTCTCTGCTTATCCGGACCACCAGAAACTGCCCGTGGAACCGGTGCAAGTTCTGCCCCACCTACAAAGGCGAAAAGTTCCAGTTGAGGTCGGTGGACGAGATAAAGAAGGACATCGAAGCTGCTGAGGCTATCGAAGCCGAGATAAAAGAGCTTTCCTGGAAGCTGGGCTTTGGCGGGAGGGTGAGGGAAGCGGCCCTTGCCGTGCTGGCTAATCCGCCAGACCACGCTTTTAACAATGTAGCCCTGTGGATGCACGCTGGCGGCGAGAGCGCTTTTCTCCAGGATGCTAACAGCCTGATTATGAAGACCGCCGACCTTGTTGAGGTGCTCAGGTTTCTCAAGGAGACCTTCCCCGGCGTCAAACGGGTGACCTGCTATGCCCGGTCGAAGACAGCGGCCAGAAAGACGCTGGAGGAGATGGAGGCGCTGCGCCGGGCCGGCCTTTCCCGCCTGCATATCGGGCTGGAGTCTGGCTATGACCCCCTGCTTGAGTTGATGGACAAGGGGGTTACCGCAGCCGAGCATATAGAAGCGGGCAGGAAGGTGGTGGAATCGGGCATCTCGCTCTGTGAGTATGTCCTGCTGGGCCTGGGTGGACAGGCGATGTGGCGAGAGCACGCCGTTGAGACCGCCAGGGTACTCAATGAAATAAACCCCGATTTTATCAGGGTCAGGACGCTGACCGTAAACGAGAGGATGCCCCTTCATGAAGAAGTCGAAGGCGGCCGCTTTGTCCGGGCCACCGACGAGGGAATCGTGGGCGAGGAAAGGCTGCTCATCGAGCGCCTGGAGTGTCGCTCAAACTATGTCAGCGACCATATAACTAACCTGCTGCAGGAAGTCGAAGGCAGGCTGCCCGGGGACAAGGAGAAGATGCTGGCGGTTATAGACAGGTTTCAATCGCTGCCTGCCGGAGAAAGGCTCGGTTTCACGGTCGGCAGGAGGATGGGCATCTATACCTACCTGGATGACATGTCTGACTCACGCAGGCGTGATATGGTGGAGCGGGCAATGAAGCAGCTCGCTGCCGATGGCAGCCAAATGCAGCCAGAGGCACTGTACGCCCTGATGAAGGGGTTCATATAGCAGGGAGGTGACATGGTCAGCCTGGAGCAAGAGATAGTTGGCCTGCTTCGGCAGAAGGGCCTGACCCTGGGGGTGGTTGAGTCCGCCACCGGCGGGCTGATATCCCACCTGATAACCGACGTCCCTGGCGGCTCGGCCTACTATAAGGGTGCCATCACCGCCTATAGCAGCGAGGTCAAAGTGAAAGTGGTCGGCGTAAAGGCGGATACCATAGACCGCTACGGCGTGGTAAGCCCCCAGGTGGCTGAGGAGATGGCGCAGGGGGGCAGGAGGGTGCTGGGGGTGGATATATGCCTGGCCGATACCGGCATCGCCGGACCTTCCGGGGGCACGCCGGACAAGCCGGTGGGGCTGTTCTATATCGGGCTGTCACACCAGGCCGGGACCTGGAGCCGCCGGCATCAGTTCCAGGGAAGCCGGGAGCAGAACAAGCTCAGCGCCGCTTCGGCTGCCCTGGCCTGGCTGAAGGAATACCTGACTGCCTTAGAGTAAACTTGTAGAAGTAATGGGCGGGTTTCTTCTTGCCGGGTCAGGCTACAAGATAATTCCCCTGTGGGCGCTGGCGGGGTCTTTGACTCCGGTCATGGTCATGGCTCTCTTTAGTTCCCCTGCCATTTCAGCTATGACTTTTTTTACTCCTTCTTCACCGTCTGCCGCCAGGCCATAAAGTATTGGCCTGCCCACTCCTATCGCTTGTGCCCCGAACGCCAGTCCCTTCAAAACGTCAGTCCCCCGCCGGAATCCTCCGTCTATGATTATGGGGATTTGATTTGCTATTACCTTTGCAATTTCCTCCAATACCTCCAGGGGATGGGGAAGATAGTCGATAGTATGGGCGCCGTGGTTGGACACCACTATTACATCGGCGCCTGCTTCTAAGGCCTTCTCTGCGTCCCGGGGACTCAGGATTCCCTTTAAGACCAGAGGCCTGCTTATCTTATGCTTCAACTCTTTAAGTTCGCTCACTGACATGGGCGAACAGTCCTTCGCCATCTGCCGGTCCAGTATTTTGGTTCCCTGGCCGGCATCGACCTCTATCCCCACCCAGGTAGCGCCGGCAGCCTCGGCTTGCGATAGCATTTTCATGACCTTGCTTCTATCGGTGTAAGGTTTGACAGTTTGCACCAGCGGCACGCCGACTTCCACCAGTTCCCTGAGGTTGGAGGGAATGGGCGTACCTGTCCACATCATAGAGCCTGTCTCTTTCAAAGCCGTGGCAATCTTCAGCAGCCCATCGCGCTGGATGCGGGGGATAGGCGCAGTAATGGAGGACATGACTATCGGGACCTGAAGGGTCACATCGAGCAGCCTGGTTTCGGTGGTGGCTTCAATCGAGTCTATCGCGCTCTGAACAAACCTGTACTCTCTGAAAATTTCCTCATTATGTTTCATGACATATTCAGTTTCCACGCCTCGTAAGTAAAAACCGAGATTCTTGTTTTCCAGAATCTCGGCCCCCTTTTGGTATATCTCGCTGAGTGTCATAGCTTTCTCCTGCGGTAACATTCGTTCCCGGTCGAATTCGCCGGCTCTTGATTTGTATTGCGCGTCTTGCCCACATAAATCTTAGGGTTTTTAGCAGGGTTATGCAAGAGGCCGCATTGACATAATCCCCGGTGCCGCTTGCCAGGCCAGATTGCCAGCAGCATCTCTCAGTGCTATACTCTGGCATATACGGCAGGCGAAGAGGGAAGACAGTATGAAGAGGACTGATGGCCGCTCCTGGGATGAGCTGCGGCCGGTGAAGATAACACCGGGATGCCTGGATTTTGCCGAGGGTTCGGCGCTGATAGAGATGGGAAAGACCAGGGTGTTGTGCTCGGTCAGCGTGGAGGACAGGGTGCCTGCTTTTCTCAGGGGAAGCGGCACCGGCTGGATTACGGCTGAGTATGCCATGCTGCCCCGGGCCACCGTAACCCGCACTCCGCGTGCTTCCACCCTGGGCAGGGTCGCCGGCAGGAACCAGGAAATTCAGCGACTCATCGGGCGGGCGCTGCGGGCGGTGGCTGACCTTGCCAAGCTGGGAGAGAGGACGTTGATTGTGGACTGCGATGTGCTTCAGGCAGATGGCGGCACCAGGACGGCGGCCATTACCGGCGCCTATGTGGCGCTGCGCCGAGCCCTGGAGGCCCTGGCAAACATAGGGGTGCTGGCATCAGTACCGTTGAGGACGGCAGTGGCTGCCACCAGCGTGGGCATCGTTCACAGCCAGATGCTGCTCGACCTGTGCTACGATGAAGACTTCAATGCTGCCGTTGACTTCAATGTGGTGATGACCTCAGAAGGCGAGTTTGTCGAAGTCCAGGGGACGGCTGAGGGCAAGCCTTTCTCCAGGGAGACCATTGATTCCGTTCTGTCTCTGGCTGAGAAGGGCATCAGGCAGCTACTTCAAATCCAGCAGGCTGTCTTAAAGGGCTAAGGGCGCACCTGCCCGCTGCCCAGGATAATCCACTTGTAGGTGGTCAGTTCCGTTAGCCCCAGCGGGCCACGGGCATGAAGTTTCTGGGTGCTAATGCCCACCTCGGCGCCCAGGCCAAATTGACCGCCATCGGTGAACCGGGTGCTGGCATTGGCGTAGACGCAGGCGGCATCCACCTCGTTTAAGAAGCGCATCGCCGCCTGGTAGTCTTCGGTGACGATGGCCTCGGAGTGCCCGGAGCCATAGCGCTCGATGTGCTGGAGCGCCTCGTCCAGGGAGTCCACCACTTTGACCGCTGCCACCAGCGCCAGGAACTCCTTACCCCAGTCGGCATCGGTGGCCGGTATAACCTTCAAACCTGGCTTCAAACCGAGGACAGCCAGGGCGCGCTTATCGCAGTGCATCTCTACCCCTGCCCTGGCCCACTCGGCGGCTATCCGCGGCAGGTAACGCTCAGCGATGTCAGCGTGGACCAATAGCGTATCCAGGGCATTGCATACCGTGGGGCGTTGTACCTTGGCATTGAAGGCTATGGCCACCGCCTTGTCTATGTCGGCGTTCCTGTCAACGTAGGTATGGCATACCCCGATGCCGCCGGTGACCACCGGCATGGCGGCATTCTCGGAGACGAATTTTATCAGGTCAGCGCCGCCGCGGGGAATCATCAGGTCGATGAACTGGCGCAGTTTGAGCAAGTGGTTGACCAGGGCACGGTCGGTATTCTCGATAAGCTGGACTGCCCCTTCAGGCACTCCAGCCCTGGTCACGGCCTCCTGGACCACTCTGGCCAGGGCGGTATTGGAGCTAATGGCTTCCTTGCCGCCCCGCAGGATTACGGCGTTGCCCGATTTCAGGCACAGGCCGGAGATGTCTATGGTGACGTTGGGCCGGCTTTCGTAGATAGCCCCGATTACGCCCAGGGGCACTCGCTTCCTGCCGATGAGCAGGCCATTGGGCAGGGTGCGCATATCGAAGACTTCACCCACCGGGTCGGGCAGGGCAGCCACCGTCCGCACATCGTGGGCCATAGCCTCAAGGCGCTCCACCGACAGCATCAGCCGGTCGAGCATAGCCGTGCCCATGCCTGAGGCCTCACCTCTATCATAGTCAATCTTGTTGGCTGCCAGTATATCATCCCTTTTCGCCAGCAGGTCATCGGCAATGTAACTCAGGGCTCTGTTTTTGACTTCAGTTGACAGGTATGCCAGGCGGCGGGACGCCGCTTTGGCTGCCCGGGCCTTAGCTTCCAGTTCTTCAATTGCAAGTTTCATAGAATTCTCCGCTGGATATCCTCCAGCTTGCTGGCGGGTTCTTTATTTGAACGGCGCATGTCCCCTGAAATTGTAGTGGTAAAGCGGAGGGACGCCGTTCACCGCCCGGTTGACCAGTTTCCTCAGGGAGCACCTGCCCCTCCGTCCATCCGGTAGTTCAAGAACATAGACGTCATTCTCGCTGAAGGCCTTGTATTCCGTGGGCACCATCTCACCCCACCATCCGGCATCTGACAGGTCGTGGAACTGGCAGTTGACGGTGACGATAAATTGACCGTCGAGCCGGTAAAGTTTGACTGGACTCACTTTTGCCCCTCCTTAAAAGACCACAAGGTTATTTCGGTGCACTATCTCAGAACCGTAATCATGTCCGAGCACGGAACTTATCTTTCCCGAGTGCATGGATTTGATGGCGTCAATATCCCCGGAGGCGTAGTTGGTTATGCCGCAGGCAATGCGGACTCCATCCGGGTCGCAGATGCTGACGACGTCGCCCCGCTGGAAGTCGCCCTCGACCTGCCTGATGCCGGCCGCCAGCAGGCTCCGATGGTGCGTTTGCAGGGCCAGGGCAGCCCCGGCGTCTACCACCAGCTTCCCCCTGGTACAAAGGTCGCTGAGCATCCAGCGCTTGCGGCTTTCCAGCTTGCTGGCGGCGGGCAGGAAACGTGTGCCTACCGCCTCACCGCTGGCCAGCCTCAGAATTACGTCCTTGTCTTTGCCATCGGCGATGACCACCGTCACCCCGGAGGCAGTGGCCAGCCTGGCGGCTTCTATCTTGGTGACCATGCCCCCCGTCCCCAGCTTGCTCGATGCACCGGTCGCCAGGCACTCAATATCCGAGTCTATCCTTTCCACCTGCGTGATGAGGCGGGCATCAGGATTGCAGTGTGGGTCGGCGGTGCATAGCCCGGCGGCATCGGTCAGAATCATCAGCAGGTCAGCGTCAATCAGGTTGGCCACCATGGCGGAGAGGTTATCATTATCACCGAACCTGGCCCCATCCAGCTCGTCCACGGCCACCACATCGTTTTCGTTGACGATGCAGACCACCCGCAGTTCGAGCAGGGCCAGAAGGGTGTTGCGGGCATTAAGGTAGCCGGCACGGTCAGAGAGGTCGGCCTTGGTAAGCAGGGCTTGGGCCACGGGGATATTGTATCGGCTGAACAGTTGCTCATAGGTCTGCATCAGGCGGTTCTGCCCAACCGCGGCCATGACCTGCTTGAAGGGGATACCCTTGAGCTTACGGGTCAGCCCCAGCTTATCTATGCCCAGGGCGATGGCTCCTGAGGAGACGATGACTACCTCCCGCTCCTGCTGGTGGAGCTGTGCCGCCTGGGCGACCAGGCGTGACATCATGGCTTCATCCAGATGGGCACTGCCGCCGGTGAGCAAGCTGGTGCCGAATTTGGCCACTATGCGGCGATAGGGCAATTTTGAGCCGGCTTTATCATTCTCAGACTTGACCATTTGTATACGCTCGGTTTAAATCCATCCCAATTATAGCAAGCCAGAGCCAGGTGGGACAAGCGGGTTAACCATAGAGATTGTCTATCAATAATCTGTCATGGCGAGGGCTTCAGCCTTCAGACCGAGCTTCAGTCCGAGGCCCGAGTTCAGCGTTCGACTGAGCTCACGCCGAAGTCCCGAGGGCGAGAGCCCGAAGCAATCTCAAGCGCTCCTCTGTGCCTGGTCGGAGATTGCTTCGCTACGTTCGCAATGGCTGTTTGGTAAACAATCTCTTACTCATCACCTATTTCTCACCGCACTGAGGAGAATACGAGGGCTTCAAGGAAAACGAGATACAACATGGGTAACAGGGTGTTATTTGCAGGAAAACAGGTAGTTTTTAGGAATTTAATAGGGAGAAGATATTATTACAAAGGCAGTAGTAGATATGATAGACTAATAATAGTTTGAGTATAAAAACTGCCCTGCCGCTTATCTCCAGCATCGTCAGGCTGATGTTTGCCCTGACAGAGTTTGACCACTTCCCTACCCGCAGTAAGCCGGGAGTATTTGGACCGTGCAACGTTCCCTTTGCCCGTGGATGTGCCAGGGTATTGAATAACTGAGCGCAGTCTAACCTTAAAATTATAGCAGTTATCGGCATAGCTCGGCGCCAGTTCGCTGACGAAAGATAGAGACGGACGAATGGTGATGAAAATGGCCGGAGCAAGGGCGAAGAAACTGCTGCTGATTTCGGTGGTGGGGCTGGGGATAATTGTATTCCTTTTGGTCTTTTCTCTCAGGTCTTACGCCCTTGATGAAAACGACTGCCTGTCATGCCACGGCAATCAGCAGCTCACCAAGACCACTGAGGACGGCAGAAAGATATCCCTGTATGTCAGCGAGGAAGCAGTAAACACCGCCGCTCACCGGTTTATAGACTGCACCACCTGCCATACCGCTGAGCCGCACAAAGTCGAGACGCCCCTGACCAAGCTGTCCCTGGCGGAAAAGTGCGGTAGTTGCCACCAGTACCAGTATAAGCTGCACCTGGAGAGCGTCCACGGTCAGCAGCTAGTCCAGGGCAACACCGATGTAGCTACCTGCGTTGACTGCCACAGCTCGGAGAGAAGCCCCCACAGCGTCATCCGTGTGCTGGAATATAGCTCTCCCGCCTACAAGAAGAACATCGCCCAGACCTGCGGCAACTGTCATGGCGATGTAAGGCTGATGGCCAGCTACGGCATCGTGGAGAAGGTCTACGAGTCATACATGCGTAGCTTCCATGGCAAGGCGATACAACTGGGCACCTATGAGATAACCCAGTTGGACAAGGCCACCTGCGCCAACTGCCACGGCACTCATGATATAAAGAGGGCGAGCGACCCCGCGTCTCCGGTGGCCGGCGTGGAGAACCTGGCCAGGACCTGTGAGCAATGTCACCCTGGCGGTGGGGTGGAGTTCGCCAGCGGCTTCCTCGGGCACAAGGAGGCTTCTCCCCGGAACATCCCGGTGGCACACTATACCGAGATACTTTTTACCACGCTGCTTACTGCGGTGCTCTCCTTTGGCGCCATCGTAGTGGTGGCTGCCATAGTCAGGTTTTCCATAAACAGGTGGAGGGAATAGCCATGGCGGCAGTGACCGAAAGCGTCCCTGTAACGGCAGCTAGAACGGCGGAAGGGCAAATCGTCCGTTTTGACGTCCATCAGGTAATACAGCATGCCGGGCTGATGGTGACCTTCATCCTGCTGGTAGTTACCGGTCTGCCCCTCAAGTTCCCTGAGTCGGCAATAAGCCAGTGGTGGGTGGGGGTATGGGGAGGAGTTGAAGTCACCCGCTCCATCCACCGTGTTGCCGCCTGGGCTATCGTCGTAGTTTGCCTCTATCACCTGGGTTATCTTCTCTATACCATCCTCATCCTCAAAAAGCCTTTCCCGGTAAGGATGGTCCCCAGCGGCGATGACGTGGTGAAGCTGTTCCAGGAGATAGCCTACTTCTTCGGGCTGATAAAGGAGCCACCGAAGTGGCACCGCTTCAACTGGAGAGAGAAGTTTGACTACTGGGCCATTTTCTGGGGAATGCCTGTCATGGCTGGCTCAGGCTTTATTCTGATGTACCCCGTCCTGGTCACCAGAGTGCTGCCCGGGTGGGTCGTTCCGACGGCTTTGATAGCCCACAGCGATGAAGCCATGCTGGCGCTGGTCTGGATTTTCATGGTGCACATATTCTTCAACCACTTTTCTCCGGGAATATTCCCTCTTAACAAGTCTATCTTCACCGGGAAAGTGTCCGGTGAACGGTACCGGCGGGACCATCCCCTGGAGTATGAGGAGATGTTCCCGGCCACGCAGGACAAGGAGGAGTGAATGAAATACCTGAAGGAGATTTTCGATGACTGGCTGACCAGGACTGCCGGCATACTGTTCGTGCTGGTGGTGGCGCTGGTCTTATTCAATATCTACTCTGGCCTCCCTGAAAAATATCCCCTTTTTGGCGTTATTAACTTTTCCATGGTGCCGGTCTTGTTCGTCGTTGGCGGGGTAATCTTCATGCTGGCCATACTGAGGGTGGAGTAGGAGGATACAATGGAGCCACGGGAACAACGCCGGCGACACCGCGACAAGCTGCTGTTCCTCATGCTGGCCGGGGCAATATCAATAATACTGCTGGTCATCGGCAGCTATCAGCTGGTGGAGTTCACCGACTCCACCGCCTTCTGCGGCCGCCTGTGTCACCAGGTGATGTACCCTGAATATACCGCCTATCAGGCATCTCCTCACTCTCGAGTGCGCTGCACCGAATGCCATGTTGGCCCGGGGGCTGATTACCTGGTAAAGTCCAAGCTCGCCGGTGTGCCTCTCATCTTCGCCACCATTTCCGATTCCTATAGCCGTCCCATCCCGACCCCGGTGGAAAACCTGCGCCCGGCCCGGGAGACCTGTGAGCAATGCCATCGGCCGGAGAAATTTGCCGGTGACCTTGTCCGTGTCCACACCAGCTACGCCCCTGACGAGACGAACACTGAAAAGATAGATGTCCGGGTGCTCCGGGTGGGTGGTGGGGAGTCTGAGGTAGCCCGGGATATCCACTGGCATATCGCCGCCCAGGTGTGGTACTTGGCGCTGGACAGCAAGCGCCAGGAGATTGGCTGGGTCGGTGTTGAGAACACTGGTGGTGAACTGGTGGAATATGTCGACCCCCAGAAGGCTGACGAGGTCACTCCTGAGCGCGTGGCCGCGGAGAAACGGCTTATGGACTGCATAGACTGCCACAACCGGGCCACCCACATCTTCCGCTCTCCGGCAGAGCTGGTTGACACGGCCCTGGCCCAGGGCAAGATAGATAAAAGCCTTCCCTTTATCAAGAGGGAGTCCATGAAAGCTCTGGACCCACCCAGCGCCAGCCTGGACCAGGCTTCTGACAGGGTGAAGGCGATAGGAGACTTTTACCGCGCCAATTACCCCCAGGTGTACGAGGAAAAAGCTCAAACAATCGCCCAGATGGTACTGGAGCTGAAGGAGGTGGCCCGCCTTACCACCTTCCCTGAAATGAAGGTGACCTGGAAGAGCTACCCCATCAATATAGGTCACCAGGAAGCGCCGGGCTGCTTCAGGTGCCACGGCAAGCTGGCGGCCACCGCCGGCGAGCAGAAGGGCCAGCCAATTGACGTCAGCTGCAACCTGTGCCACTACTTTGCGCTGGAACAAACAGGGCTGTTTCCGACGCAAAAATAGGTAGAAATACCCCCAACTATGCCAAGCATAATTATGGTATAATACATAGTAGTTATGTGTAGCTATATAATTACTAGTATGTATGCGACCTATTTAGAAACTATGATTCGTGTCACGGGCGGAGCATGGTTTTGCGCCCGCTACGTTGAGCTGGTCTTTGTAGAAAGGAGGGCGATATGCCAAAGAGAAGCTTGAGGTGGTATTTAGTGCCTGCGGTGGTAGGAGCGCTATTCCTGGTGGGATTTATGACGGCCTGCCAGGGTCCGCAAGGTCAAGTAGGTCCGGCTGGTGCTCCCGGCCTGCAGGGGCCTCCCGGACCTGAGGGCAAGCCTCTTCAGCCACCGGTTCCAGCAAAGCCAACCGTGGACCAGATAAACAGTCAGTGGAAAGAGAGCGGGCATGCCAATATTGACCTGGCAGTACTGGAAGCCACCGTGGAGAACCGCGGCGCTACCGCCGCTCACTGTGGGCGCTGCCACTCCGGGCAGGGCTTCCTGGCCTGGCTAAAGCAGGGCGACCTCACCAAGCAAATCCAGGGGGCCAAGGGCAATGCCACTGTTGACGAACTGAAAGCGCTTGGCCTTACCGTGGATAAAGTGCAGCCTCAAAATTGCGCAACCTGTCATGATACCGCAAGCGCAGCCATCAAGGGTGATACAGCCATGCTACCCGCCGGGTTCAAGGCGGTAGGCGTCGGCCGCGGGGCGCTGTGCATCACCTGTCACAACACCAGGAACGGCGCCCGCAACGATTCCACGGGCACCCCTGCCAGCTACTCAGCGCCGCACACGGCGGCCCAGGGCGATGTGCTCATGGGTGAGAATGCCTACTTTGTCAGCGTAGGCGCCCGTTCTCCGCACTCTTTCATCGGGGATAGCTGCGTAACCTGCCATGTGGAGTTGACGCTGCCACCGGCAGAGGGCGGCCAACAGCTTGGCGGTCCTAACCATACCTTTGAAGCCAGCCTGGAGATATGCTCCAGTTGCCACGGCGTCTTCACCGGCGGCTCGCTTCAGGAAAGCACGGAGGCCAAGCTCCACGAGCTGGGGGAGAAGATGGCTGGCTACTTACTTAGCAAGCTGGGCGACCAATTCCAGCTCAACGACTACACGCCACACCAGTACCAGGGCAAGGAGTATGATGTGAAGAGCGCCAACGTCACCGTGACCAAGTCCGACATCGCTTCCATTGAGCCTACAGAACCTCACGGACAGCAGGGATTCCTCATCAAGTTCAAGTCCCCGGTGACCTTCACCTATAGCCCGGCGGGTGAGGCCGCTCACTCCGTCTCCATGAGCAAGGCAGAGGTGCAACTGGCTGATATCACTACCGATGGGACCAACAAGGTGATTGCCCTTGGTGACCCGCTGGTAAAGGTGGGATGGAACTACTTCCTGATTCACGGCGACGGCAGCGAGGGCGTTCATAATCCCAACTTCATCTGGAGCGTGCTGGATGCCTCTATCAATGCCTTAAAATAGTCCAACAGGTCATTTTGCCTGGCGGGCTTAGAATCCCGCCAGGCTGGGGGGCGGCCGGAAACGGCCGCCCCGGTAAAGGAGATGCCGAAAATCGAAGTCGAGCGGTGCTTGATGTTCGGGTAAAGAAGCTGGGAGTATTCCCAGCTTCTTCGTTGCCAACGGGCGGGCTGATGCGCTATTATAATGAAGGGCTAAGCATCTCCTAGGTCCGCTCTAAGGAATGGGCAGCAACTTTAACTATAATAGCTTAGGAGGTGAGCACATGAAGACTAAAGTGGTACTATTGATGGTAGCGACACTGCTGGTTCTGGTGCCACTGGCGGCGGCCTGCGCCGCTCCGTCACCGACCCCGGCTCCCACACCAACGCCAACACCAACGCCTACATCAACTCCCACGCCGACGCCTACACCAACTGCCACGGTCACTCCAACGCCGGGGGCGCCGCCGATAATACCTCATACTCTGGAGGGGCGTGCTGATTGTCTTCTGTGCCATGGGGCAAGCGGAATTAAGCCGTACCCGGCTGACCATGCTGGCCGCACCAGTGAAATGTGCCAGGCCTGTCATAAGACAGCTTGATGATATGGAGTTCAGCAGCGGCGCGAGGTAGCCTTTGCTAGGTGATGTGTGATACAAGTTCCGGCCGGGGGTGAAGGGTGCTGAAGAGGAAGCAGTTCTTGATTGGCGGGCTGGTAGTGGCTCTTGCCCTGGGTTTCCTGCTCTATAATGGCTTCACGGGTGCGGCGACTTACTATTATACCGTCAGTGAGCTATCGGCGCTGGGAAGCTCAGTCTACGGGGAGAACATACGGGTGAACGGCAAGGTCGCGCCCGGCTCGGTGGAGCGGGAAGAGCAGGGTACTTTACTCCGCTTCAGCGTGATTGATGCCGATAGCGGGCAGGGATTTCCCGTGGTTTACCGGGGAGTCGTCCCTGATACCTTCAAGGAAGACAGCGAGGTTGTCGCCGAGGGCTATCTCGACTCATCAGGGATTTTCTATGCCAGCACCGTCCTGGCCAAATGCCCGTCCAGATATGAGCCTGCGGAATGAGGCCGTCCGGGAAAGTAGTTTAAACTAGTTTATGGTAGAAATAGGCTACGCCGCTCTGTTCCTGGCACTGATAGCTGCCGTTTATTCGGTTGTTGCCTTTCCCATCGGGGTGAGGCGCGGGCGTTCAGCGCTGGTTGAGAGCGCTCGAAACAGCCTTGTTGCCGTTTGCGGCCTGGTTTCCATATCGGTAATCGCCCTGGTTTACGCCATAGTCACGCATAATTTCCAGGTAGAGTACGTAGCGACATACACCAGCAGCGACATGCCCTTAAACTATCTCCTCAGCGCGCTGTGGGCGGGTAACGACGGCTCGTTGCTGTTCTGGGCCTGGATTCTCTCTATTGTCGCCGCGGTAATTGTGCTTCACAGGCGGGACATCGGCAAGGAGTTGGTGCCCTACGCCGCCAGCGTGGTTATGGCTACCCAGGCCTTCTTCCTGTTCCTGCTGCTGTTCGTGGCTAACCCCTTCCAGTTGCTGTCTTTTGTCCCCGCCGAGGGCAGGGGCCTCAACCCACTGCTGGAGAACCCGGGGATGTTCTTCCATCCGCCCTTTTTGCTGGCAGGCTATGTTGGCTTCACCGTCCCCTTCGCTTTCGCCATAGCCGCCCTGTGGACCAGGAGGCTCGGCGATGAATGGATAGTAGCCGTACGCAGATGGACGCTGCTGGCGTGGCTGTCTCTGGCGCTGGGCAACCTCTTCGGCGCCTGGTGGGCCTACGTGGAGCTGGGCTGGGGGGGCTACTGGGCCTGGGACCCGGTGGAAAACGCCAGCTTTATGCCCTGGCTGGTGGCCACCGCCTTCCTTCACTCCATCATGATGCAGCGAAGGCGGGGGATGCTCAAAGTCTGGAATATGGTGCTGATAATTCTTACTTTCACACTGGCGATACTGGGCACTTTCCTCACCCGGAGCGGCGTGCTGTCTTCGGTGCACACCTTCGCCGAGTCGCCGCTGCTGGGCACCCTGTTCCTGAGCTTTATCGGCGCCGTCCTGTTCAGCTCGCTGGGCTTGCTCTATTACCGCAGTGAAGAGCTAAGAGGAGAGACAGAGATGGAGTCCCTTCTCTCCAGGGAAAGCACCTTCCTGCTCAACAACCTGCTTCTGGTCGGCGCCACCTTCGCCATCCTGGTGGGGACTTTCTTCCCGGTGCTCTCTGAAGCGGTCCGCGGTGTCAAAATAAGCGTGGGGCCGCCCTTTTTCAACCAGGTGAACAGCCCTATCTTCCTGGCGCTCATTCTCCTGGCCGGGATTTGCACTCTTATCGGCTGGCGGCGGACATCAGCCACCAACCTGGTGCGCAACTTTCTCTGGCCGCTGGTAGGGGCACTGGCCCTGGCCGTGGTCCTCTTTGCCGTGGGGATAAGGGAGTGGTATGCCCTGGCTGCGTTTCCCATATGCGGCTTTGTCCTGGCTACCATCTTTTATGAGTGGTTCCGCGGCACCAGTGCCCGCCACCGGATGAGGGCAGAGAACTATTTCAAGGCCTTCTGGGGACTGATTACCAGCAACAGACCGCGCTACGGCGGCTATATCGTCCATATTGGCATCATCCTGTTCGCCATCGGTGTGGTCGCCTCCTCGGTCTATAATGTGGAGAAGGAGGCTTCGCTGAAGCCCGGTGAGACCATGACCATCAACAACTACATTCTCACCTATGAGGGCATGGACAACTACGAAACGCAGAGCCGGCAAGTGGTGACCGCCACCCTGTCCGTATCTAACTCAGGCGAGCCCCTGGGCAGGTTGGCCCCGGAAAAATACTTTCACCGCAACTTTGACCAGCCGGTGACCGAGGTCGCCATTCGCTCCACTCTTGTCGAAGACTTATACGTCATCCTGGTTGGCTGGGATGCAGACGGCACCACCGCCTTTAAGGTGCTGGTCAATCCGCTGGTCAACTGGATGTGGCTTGGGGGTATAGTCCTGGTCATAGGGGGGCTGCTCGCCTTCTGGCCGGAGCGGCGGAAGCCGGTGGCTCCAAAAACACAAGGGGGTGAGGGAAGATGAAGGCAAGGCTGAGCAAGCTTTTGGTCGTCCTGGTTGTGAGCGTCATTTTGGTGCTGGCTACGGGAGCAGTGGCCTATGCCGCCACAGTTGATGAAATAGCCAAGCAGCTTATCTGTCAGTGCGGGTGTAACTCGTTGCTGAGCAACTGCGTCCATGGCGAATGCATGGTGCGGGATACCATGACCACCGTGATTGCGCAGAGGCTGGACCGGGGAGATTCGGCGGAGCAGATTATCCAGTTCTTCGTGGCCCAATACGGGGAGCAGGTATTGGCCTCTCCGCCCAAGCAGGGCTTCAACCTGACTGCCTGGATTGCGCCCTTCGCCGCCATACTGGCGGGAGGAGCCATAATCTACCTCGTCCTTAAGAAATGGGTTGCCCGGGGCAGGGAGCTGGAGACGACCGTGGCGGTTGACAGCGGGGAAGGGGACGAGGAATACCAGCGCCTGCTGGAAAAGGAACTGAAAGAGTTCGCCGAGGAGGGATTCAGATGACGGTCTTTGTCGCCCTGCTGCTGGCGGCGCTGGCCTTTGCCTTTGTCATCTATCCCTTCTTCAAGAGAAAGCCGGCGGTGGCACTGGAATCAGCGGAGGATGACAGAACGCGTGAGCTGCAGTCAAAGCGGCACACCGCCTACTCCATGCTCAAGGAGTTGGAGTTCGATTTCCAGTCGGGAATCCTGACCACGGAGGACTACCAGGACCTGGAGACAAGGTACAAGAAAAAGGCCATCTCCGTCCTCAAAGAGATGGATAGCCTGGCCAAAAGTGCCGATAGCGCCGAAGTAGAAGATGATATAGAAAAGAGCATCCGAAAGCTGCGCCTGAGCAAGGCCATTCCTGCCCTGAAAGGCACGGAGGGGCCGGCCAGGAGCGCCGTTGTCGAGGATGAGATAGAGAAGAGTATTCAAGAGTTGCGCCGGGGCAAGGAGGGCAAAGAGCGATTTTGTCCTCAATGCGGGGAGAAGCGTCGGGAGAGCGACCGTTTCTGCGCTTACTGCGGAGCGCGTCTCAAAGAGGAGGAGTCCAGTTGACCAAGCGTATCGCCTGTATAATGGCGTTTCTTGTCCTGGGACTATCGGTGCCGGTTCTGGCGGCTGAGCCGGAAAACGGCGCCGTTGAAGGCCGCATAATCAACGGCACCGAGGGCGGCAGCAGCGTCGCCAGCCTGGAGGTGACTCTCAAGACCTACCTCAATGATGCCGAGGCAGGCTCGGCTACCGCTACTACGGATGCCGAGGGCAACTTCGTCTTCGATGGCCTGGCCACCGGGCCGACCTATAGCTATGAGGTGAACCTCACCTACCAGGAGGCGGAGTACATTGGCAAGCGAGTCAGCTTCGGCGCAGGGGAGACCAGCAAGTCTACCGAGATGACGGTATACGATTCTACCACCGACGATGCCGCTATCAAGGTGGCACAGGCACACACCGTGGTATACGTTGAGGCGGGCAGCCTTGAAATCATCGAATATTACCTGATTGCCAATGAGAGCGACCGGACCTATATCGGGACAGGTGAGATTACCGCCGTGGGGAGGAGAAAGACCATGGAACTGCCACTGCCCGGCGGGGCAACTGAGCTTCAGTATTCCGGCAGCCTGATGGAGTGCTGCGTTGTCAACAGCGACGGTGGCTTTGCCGATACCATGGCGATAGTGCCCGGAATGAAAGAGCTGCTTTATTCCTACCGCGTCAGCTATAAATCAGGGACATACTCGCTTTCCCGGAGCATGAGTTACCCCACGCTCTCTTATGACGTGATAGTCCAGGGTGATGCCACCGGCGTCGTCAGCGACCAGATGACCGCGGCGGAGCCGGTGAACATCGAAGGCACTTTTTTTAGCCGCCTATCGGGCAAGGACCTCGCCCGTGGCGCTGCCGTAAATATCCGGCTATCCAACCTGCCTGACGCTCCGAAAGAGGGCGCGGTTCTACCGTGGCTGGTGGTGGCGCTGGCAGTGCTCGGCGGCGGATTTGCCTTTGTCTACCGGACGAAGAGAAGGCCGCAGCCGGCCAGAGCAGTCAGCCGTCCCGGCCGGGCCAGGCAGGAGCTACTGGTTGAGCTTGCTCAGTTAGACGATGACTTTGAAGGTGGCAAAATCCAGGAGGATGTCTACAGGAGACTGCGGACGGAGAAAAAGGCGCAACTGGTTGAGCAGGTACGGAGGTCAAGAAAAGGCCGGAAGTGACGGATAATGGAGAATCCAGTCATGCTTCCCCGGGCTGGGCGATACAGACGCAGGGGCTTATCAGGTCCTTTGGCGACCATTTTGCTTTGCGGGGGGTAGACCTTGAGGTAAGGCGCGGGGAGCGTGTCGTCATCTTCGGCCCTAACGGGGCGGGGAAGACCACCTTGATTAAGGTGTTGTCCACCATACTGAACCCGTCATCCGGCAGGGTCATGATTGGCGGGCTTGACCTCAAGAGCCATGCCGAGGAGGCGCGATACCGCATCGGGGTAGTTACTCACCATACTTACCTGTACGGTAACCTCACCGCCTATGAGAACCTCCAGTTCTACAGCCGTATGTATGACGTGCCCAAAGCCAGGGAGCGGATTCATGATGTGGTAGCCATGGTGGGAATGACCTCCCGCCTCCATGACCGTGTGGGCACTCTCTCGCGCGGCATGCAGCAGAGGCTGTCCATTGCTCGCTGCCTGCTGCACAAGCCGGCCATCATACTGTTGGATGAGCCGGAGACCGGACTGGACCCGCAAGCCGTCCCCATGGTGTGGCGGGCACTGGAGGCAGAGGGTGGGACGGAGCCCAGCATTGTGCTTACCACCCATAACCTGGAGCGGGGCTTCGAGCTGGGCGAGCGCCTGCTGATACTGGCGAAGGGACAGATTGTTTACCAGAAGGCGAAGCAAGCTTTAAGCCTGGCCGAGCTAAAACAGGCTTATCAGGACTACGCTGCAGGCGGGGAATGGGATTCTGGCGCAAAGTTCTAGCCATCACCTGGAAGGACGCCCTGTCTGAGGTGCGCACCAGGGAGGTCGTCTCTTCAGTGCTGGTGTTTGCCCTTCTGGTGATAGTGGTCTTCAATTTCGCCTTTGGCACCAGGCAGGAGGTGGTGACGGCGATTGCCCCCGGCCTGCTGTGGGTGACCTTCGCCTTTGCCGGGGTGCTGAGTCTGAACCGCGCCTTCATCCCGGAGAAGGAGCAAGGTTGCCTGGAGGGGTTGATGGTCTGTCCGGTAAGCCGCGGGGCTATCTATGTCGGCAAGATGCTGGCCAGCCTGCTGTTCATGCTGGTCATCGAGGCCGTAGCGTTGCCCATATTCGCTTTCCTTTTCAATCTGCCGGTGCTGTCACTCCAGATTATAGTCATCACCATCCTGACCACGGTGGGTTTTGTCGCCGTGGGCACCCTGTTCTCTGCCCTGGCGGTCAATACCAGAGCGCGCGAGATGGTGCTGCCCATCCTTTTCCTGCCCATTGTCGTCCCCATAATCATCGGCGCCGTCGAGTCCTCAGGGCTGGCCCTTTCCGGCAAAGCCTGGGCCGACCTGTCTTCCTGGCTTCAGATAATAGCCGCTTTTAACGTCATCTTCCTGGCGGTCTCATTTTTAGTCTTTCCCTTCGTCATCGAAGAATAGAGGTGAAGCATGGACAAGAACCACGCGCTCAAAACCGGGCTGCTCGGGTTGACCTTCGTCCTGTTCATGGCGGCTCTGTACCTGGTGTTCATCTACGTGCCCACCGAGAGGGAAATGGGGGTGATACAGAGGAACTTTTACCTCATGGTGCCCATGGGCTGGCTGGCCATACTGGCTTTTCTGGTCATATTCGTGTGCAGCATCCTCTATCTGAAGAGCAGGAGCAGGAGCTGGGACGTCATAGCCCTGTCTTCGGCCGAGCTGGGTGTCCTCTTTACCAGCCTGGCTCTCATCGTTGGCTCTATCTGGGCTCGTCCGGTGTGGGGAGTATGGTGGACATGGGAGCCCCGGCTGACGGCCACCCTGGTGTTGTGGCTTATCTACCTTGCCTATTTCATGGTGCGGGCTTTCGCCGCCGAGGAGTCCCGGGGAGCCGCCTTTGCCGCGGTGGTGGGCATCGTGGGCTTCATTGATGTGCCCATTATCGGGATGTCCACCACGTTGTGGCGCGGCATGCATCCGCCGATGATAATCTTCCAGGGTGGTATAGACCCTGCCATGCTGCTGACCCTTATCGTCAGCATTATCGCCTTCACTGCTTTATACTGCCTTCTCCTGGTGCAGCGAGTGTCGATGAGGAACGATGAAATCGAGATAGCCAGATTGAAGAAAACATATAGCTGAGTTTATAATTCAGATAGTTAAGGAGATGAAGATGGAAAATGCACCCTACATGCTGGCTGCCTTTGCCGCTGTCTGGGCGGCGGTGTTCGGCTATGTGCTCCTCCTGCTGGGAAGGCAGAGGGAGCTGCGACGGCAGATAGAATCGCTCAAGGAGGCGCTCAAGGCAAGAAAGGTCTAGGAATTGTGAGGTGCCCCATGGATAAGATAAGGGTGCTGGTAGTGGATGACCATGCTCTGATGCGGGACGGCATTCGCGCTTTGGTTGCCGTCTGTGAGGACATTGAGATAGCCGGCGAGGCATCAGAGGGGAAAGAGGCCATCGAGAAAGCGCGAGAGCTTACCCCTGATGTCATAGTCATGGATATAGCCATGCCCGGGATAGATGGTCTGGAAGCTACCCGCCGCATCACCAAGAAAAACCCGGAAATTAAGGTACTGGTGCTGACCCAGCACGATAGCAGGGAGTACGTACTATCGGCGGTCAAGGCCGGCGCTGCCGGCTATATACCCAAGAGAGCATTGGGCTCGGAACTGATGACAGCCATACGCTCGGTATACCGCGGCGACTCTTTTCTCTACCCCTCTGCAACCACCATACTGATTGAGGACTACCTGCGCCAGGTCAAGGAGGAGCCCTTCGACCGCATGACCGATAGGGAAAGGGAGATACTCAAGCTGATTGCAGAGGGTCATACCAGCCAGGAAATTGCCGATATGCTCTTTATCAGCTTGAAGACGGTGCTGGGCCACCGGACAAAGATAATGGAGAAGCTGGACATCCACAACCGCACCGAGCTTATCAAGTACGCCATGCGCAAAGGGATGGTCAGCATAGACACGTAGCCGAAGCGTGTCAGCCTGGAGCGGCTGGCGGTTGGGACTCTGGCTTCTCCCTGGCCTCTATTTTAGCGGGCGATACCATACCGCTGGATATGACCATCCTCATGGCTTCGTCGACTGACAGGCTGGTACGGGTAATCATGTCCTCGCTGACCATCCCAAAGAAACCTGACGTGGGCAGTGGTGCCGTGGGCACATAGATGGCGAACACCTTCTTCCCTGACTCATCGATAAGCTCATTGGTGACAAAGGCCAGAGCCCTCATCCCCTGCCTGGGAAACTCCACCAGCACTACCTCTCTGAAGGCAGCTTTTCCCAGTCCGCCGCCAGATAGTTTCTCCATCACCTGCTTGAAGCTGAAATAGAGCTGCCGGAACACTGGTATACTGCCCGCCAGCGATTCGAGGAAACGGAGAATCCTGCGGCCAAAGTAGTTGTCAGCGATGACGCCTATCAGGTAGACCAGTGCTGCGGTAACGACAAATCCCAGCCCGATTATCTTGCGCCCCAGGACAGCTTGAATCGCCGGCTGGAGGAGGTTGTCAATAGTGGTGAAAAGCCAGACCAGGATGGCAATAGCTGCACCTAACGGTACAGCCACCAGGATTCCGGCCAGGAAATGCCTTCTCGTTGTCCGTATCAGGCGGTGCCTAAACGTTTCAGTCTGCTCTTCCTTCATGGCAGCTTACCTCCTGTCCAGGCCTCTATTTTAGCATATTTGCCGGCATGGCTGGGCCAGCTTAAAGGTGAAAAATTCAATGAGTGGTCGAGATTGCTTATCAACACTCTGTCATTTACTCTATCATTGCTTCGCTACGCTCGTAATCTGTCATGCTGGACAACCAGCACCACAAAGGATGAAAATAGGGTTTTCCCGCATTCGTACCGACATCATCCCCTTTATCCCCTTCAGGGTGAGCCTTCAGGGTGAACCCCTTCTCCTGCTCAGGAGAAGGGGAAGAGATTTAGAGAGGGGCGAAGCCCCTCTCTTTTACTTAACTCCCTCTTCCCACTGGGAAGAGGGTAGGGAGATGGGCGCCCACCTGAAGTCAGCCGATAATGTCTAAGCACGCGGAACGCGTATTTTCGTAGCAATGACACATGTAGTTATCCGTCATATATCTATTAAACACCCTTGGTAGCCCAGGCTTGATTTGATTTATTGTGCGCCACCATTTACCATGGGATAGCCGCGGCTTTGTGCCTTTGACAGAGCCGCAGGCGGAGCCTATTTTGAAGCGCCAGCGAGGTGTTCCTCTGATTGAATCCAGGCCCAGGTTTTTCTATGGCTATGTCATAGTTTTGGCGGCCTTTCTTTTTCAACTGCTGGCCTGGGGCATGTGGGGCACCTTTCCCGTCTTCTTCGAGGCGATGCTGTCCGAATTCGACTGGACGCGGGCGGCTACCTCAGGCGCCTTCTCCCTCTATCTCCTGGTCACCGCGCCGGTATGTGCGGTCATGGGGCGGCTGAACGACCGGGTTGGCCCGAGGATAATCGCTACCATCTGCGGCCTTGCCCTTGGCCTGGGCTACGTACTGACGGCACAGATTGCCGCTATCTGGCAGCTATATCTCTTTTACGGGGTGCTGCTGGGCATAGGCATGAGCGGCTATATTGCGGTCAACTCCACAGTTGCCAGGTGGTTTGCCAGGAGGAGAGGGCTGGCGGTGGGCATCGTCAGCGCCGGCTCCAGCATGGGCCTGGTGGTCATACCCGCACCAGCCATGTGGCTTCTGTCCGCCTATGGCTGGCGTAACTCGTATGTCATTATCGGCGTCATCACCGTGGTGCTGGTAGTGGTGCTCGCCCAGCTTCTGAGGCGTGACCCGGGACAGATGGGGCTATCGCCTTACGGCGGGAGTGAGGTAAAAGAAGAAAACGTGAGTTTGCAGCTTAGCGGCCTTTCTTTTCCGGAAGCAGTCCGCACCAGGCAGCTATGGATGTTCATCGCCGTGCTTGTCTCTCTGTTCATGTCCTACTCCTCCACCCTGGTGCACGTTGTCATCCATGCTACCGGGGTGGGAGTCCCGGCGGCTAGCGCTGCCAGGATACTGATAGTCGTCGGCATGCTCGGCATCGTGGGCGGGATAACCATGGGCAGCGCAGTTGATAGGATTGGCGCCAGGGTAGCCCTGGCCATTGTCGGCACCCTGGTGGTCATGGCTTCGCTGTGGCTGCTGGTGGCTGATAGCGCCTGGATGTTTTACTTGTTCGGCGTTCTTTTCGGCTTTGCCTACGGCGGCCTGTGGGCGTTGGGGACGCTGACGGTGGCAGAAATATTCGGCCTGAAGGCGCACGGTGCCATCCTGGGGTTCGCCACCTTTATCGGCCTGGTGGGCGAATCTGTCGGCCCGGCCCTGGCCGGCTACATATTCGATGTCACCAGCGGTTATCAGCTTATGTTCGTAATTACCGCGGTAATCAGCGCCATGAGCGTTATCCTGGCCCTGCTTCTGAGGCCGATTCGTAAGTCAGCCCAGGCCTGCCCGCCGAAGGGCGGTTCGGCCCGCAGGCAGGCATGACTGTGGAGGAAACCGGGGAGGGCCTCACCATGGGCGATTCCGAGGGGAAACTGGAGCTTTGTTTGAAGCTCACCGGCATGGGGCAGCTTGGCGAAGCCCTGGCCCGGTATGATGGCCAGGAGGCGTTTGTGTTCGGGGGCATCCCCGGGGAGGAGGTGCTGGCCGAGATAGTGCGGCGGCACCGGGGACACATTGCGGCGCGGGTGGTGACGGCTACGGTCGGCTCTCCCCACCGGGTGGAAGCGCCCTGCCCTTATTTCGGCCCGTGCACCGGCTGTCAGTGGCAGCATATAAGCTACCGGCGGCAACTGGAGCTGAAGCGGGAAGTAGTCCGGCAGGCCCTGGCAAGAGAAGGCGGCATGGCGGATGCGCCGGTGGCAGCGGCGGTGCCAGCGTCCCAGGTGTTCGGCTACCGCAACCATGCCCGCTTCACCGTAGGCCCTGAAGGCAGCCTGGGTTTCGTTAACCGCCAGACCCGCCGCTTTGTCCGCATTGACCGGTGCTTGCTCATGCACCCGTGGATAAACCAGGCCCTCTCCCGGCTACAGGGGCATTGCGGTGAGACCACGCAGCTCTCCATCCGCTACGGGACGAATACCGGCGATTGGCTGATTCAGCCTGCCCTTAAGTCAGCCGGAGTGGCCCTGGCGTCAGGGCAAGGATACTATCACGAAGCCCTGTGGGGCAAGCGCTTCCGCATCTCGTCGCCGTCCTTCTTCCAGGTGAATACGGCCCAGGCAGAGCGGATGGCGGAGGTAGTACGCCAGTGCCTCGCCCTGACCGGGGAGGAGCTATTGGTAGATGCCTATGCTGGCGTGGGCACCTTCAGCGTCCTGCTATCCGCCTACGCCCGAAACGTGCTGGCCATCGAGGTATCTGCTTCAGCCATCGAGGACGCCGAGGTCAACGTGCAGGGGCTAACTGATGTGAAGATAGTCCACGGAGAGGCGGAGAAACTGCTCGGTTCCCTGACCCGGCCGCCGGATGCCCTGGTCCTCGACCCGCCGCGTTCCGGATGCCAGCCGCAGGCTCTCCAGGCACTACTCATGCACCCGCCGCGGCGGATAGCCTATGTCTCTTGCGACCCGAATACCCTGGCCCGTGACCTGAAGGTGCTGTGCCATGGCCCGTTCGTTCTGGAAGAGGTGACGCCGGTTGACCTTTTCCCCCAGACCCATCACGTGGAATGCGTGGCCGCCCTTGTATATAGCACGGAGAGGGAGCAGTCCTTCCGGGCGCGCCAGCGGCTTTTCC
The DNA here is from genome assembly GCA_016202545.1 of Chloroflexota bacterium. Taxonomy (GTDB): domain Bacteria; phylum Chloroflexota; class Dehalococcoidia; order Dehalococcoidales; family JACQON01; genus JACQON01. The sequence continues at coordinate 35,749 of JACQON010000013.1, read as the reverse complement.
TGGCATCGCAATCACCCAGGCGGCGGGAGATTATGGCCACGCTCGGGCTTAGCTTCCAGGTGGTGCCGTCTGAAGTGGAAGAACCCCTGCCTGCTTCCGGCGACCCGGCGGCCATCGCACAGGAGCGGGCCCGGCATAAAGCCAGGGCGGCGGCTGGTGGGCTGCATCGGGGCATGGTGATAGGCGCCGATACTATCGTGGCTGACGGAGACGAGCTACTGGGGAAGCCTTCCTCGGAGGAGGAAGCCTTTGATGTTCTGCGCCGGCTGAGGGGCAAGGAGCACCGCGTGGTTACCGGGCTGGCCCTGGTAAACGCCGCCACCGGAGAGGAGCTTACCGGCTACCGCGTTAGCCGGGTGCGTATGCGCCAGTACAGCGATGAGGAGATTGCGGACTATATCGCCTCAGGCAGCCCGTGGGACAAGGCAGGGGCCTACGGCATCCAGGACGCCGATTTCCATCCCGTAGTTGATGTGGTCGGATGTTATCTGAATGTGGTCGGGCTTCCTCCCTGCGTCTTGGTCATCCTGTTGCATCAGATGGGAGTCTTCCCCTCTATCGACCCCGACTGGACGCCTCCAGGCAGGTGCCCTGATTGCCGCCGTATATCTAGGGCGCAGTAAGCCTGCTTTCACTCAGGATTTTGTTTCCTGTAATGGTGCCGGGGGTATTCAGGTATCGCCTCAATGCTACTATTTCAGCATCAGCCCGGGCAGCCAGGTGACCAGCGACGGAAAGATAAGCAGGGCGATGACCAGTACCAGGACTATCAGGCACATGGGGACAACCGCCCGGTAGATATCGGCCATGGTGGCATCTGGGAGGACTCCCTTCAGCGTGAACAGGTACAGCCCGAAGGGAGGCGACATAGCTGCCAGCTCCATATTGACTACCATCAGGACGCCGAACCATACCGGGTCAAACCCCAGCGCCCGGACTATAGGAAAGAAAATAGGAATGGTTATCATCACCATGGGCACGGATTCCATAAACATCCCCATGATGACCAGTGTTATCTGTATAGCGATAATGATGACAATAGGCGGGACGGGCAGGCTGGTGACCAGGGTGCTAAGCTCCCGCGATACGCCTGTGTAGGCCAGTAGCTGGCCAAAGGCGGTGGCTGACAGCAGAATCACGAAGACCATAACCGTCACCGTAGTCGTGGCCCACAGCGTCTCTTTTATCGCTTGCCAGGTCAATCGGCGGTAGGCCGCCGCCAGGACGAGGGTGCCTGTGGCTCCCAGCGCTGCCGCTTCAGAAGGGGTGGCTACGCCCAGAAAGATGAGTCCGAGTACCAAAAAGATAATGCTGCCGAGCGGAGCTATCAATGCCAGCGCCTTTATCCTGTCACCCCAGGTGATGTGGGGTGGGGCAAAGGTAGGGCATAGGTGTGGCTGGAGATGTCCCCGTACCAGGATATAGGCCACGTAGAAACCGGCCAGGATAAACCCTGGGATGACTCCGCCAATCAAGAGGTCTCCTACTGACTGCACAGACAAAGTAGCTACGATTACAGCTAAGGTGCTCGGGGGGATAATCACGGCCAGTCCGCCAGCCGCCAGAAGAGGGCCATAAATCATCTGCTTGCTGTACCCCCTGAGACTCATTTCCGGGGCCAGGGTTGACCCGAATAGAGCGACCCCGCTTATGCCGGAACCGCTCATCATGGCGAACAAAGTACCAGAGCCAATGGCCACCAGGCTCAGGCTACCCGGTATTCCGCCGACCCACTTTGCCGACTGGTCTATCAGCAATCTGCCCAGCCCGGTCTGGAACAGCATCTGGCCCATGAAGATGAATAGCGGTACGGCTACCCAGGTGAAGGTGGCGACGCTGTCATAGGCGCTGGGCACCAGGAGCTCCAGCCCCCTGAGGCCGCCCGCCCAGACGGCGAAGCCGATGATGTTGAGCCCGAGGAAAGCAAACGCTACCGGAATGCCGGACGCAAAGAAGGCCAGCAACAGGCCGGCGATGATGAGCAATATGGCCCACCACTCCATGTCTACGTTTTCTCTCCTCTGCCCGAAATGCCGGCGCTGGCGGACTCTCACCAGTACCGCTCCGGTTTACCTGAATTGCCTCAGGGCATATCGTGCCCGCGGACGTAGTACCATGTCCGCCTGAGGAACTGGATCGTGAGCAGCAAGCTGCCAGCCGGCATCACCATCCAGACCGGCCACTTGGGGATGATGGTCGATTTCCACAGGATATCCCCGGCTTCGTATACCTCCCAGGTTACCTCCAGACCGAGCCAGAAGAATATCCCACAGGCTCCAGCCCCCAACAACGAGGTGATGATGTTCAGTAACTGCTGGCTTCTCGATGACAGCGCGTTCAACACGATGTCAATCTTGACATGTCCTTCCCTTGCCAGCACCCAGGCGGCCCCCAGGAAGGTCACATAGAGAAGGGCGTATTCGCTGAAGTCGACCGCCCACCGGGTAGGCCGGCGGAAGAAGTACCGCATGATTACATCGAAATCAGTGGTCACTGCCATGTAGACGACCAGAGCTGCAGCGACCACGGCCGAAGCAAACAAGACCCTGTCGAAAAGGCGGCTTAACATAACAAATGCCTTTAAGATGGCCTAGCATATTGCCAGGTTTATTACTGCTTCAACGCGCTTGCTGGCGGCCTCATTCCATTTATCACTTCTCCTGAGGAGGAAAAGCGATAGGATTATAGAGAGGGGGCGCAGCCCCCTCTCTATAATACCAGCCCCGTTATCGTTGAAACGGCGTGAGCTTCTGCAAAGGGTGTATTCCGGCACCTGAATCAGTCGAGCACCGGCACCTCTGGATAGGCTTCCTTGGGTGGGTAGAACCGGCTCAGCAGCTTTATCAGCTCCTGCCCGTACGCCGGGCTGACCTTAGCCAAGGTTTCTGGCAGTCCCTTTTCCCAGGCGATGCGCTGTGTCTCCAGCCAGTCGGCCTGGCTCAGTTGTGCCGTCCGTATACCTGCCTCCTTGAGGGCCGGAGCTTCCATCTTGGTGAAGATGTCGTCAAATGTTTTAGTAATGTCCTTCTCAATCTCTAGCATGGTATCAATGACTAGCTTTTGTAGGTCTGCCGGCAGCGCATCCAGGCTCTTGGCATTCACCATTATAGGAACCCATCCAGCTCTCCAGAATGGCGGGTCAATGCGGTATTTTAACACCTTCTGTAAGCCGTACTCGCTAATCCCTCCAGACCATGCCATGCCATCAATCACCCCGCGCTCCAAGGCGGTATAGACCTCGCCGAAGGATATAGTAACGGTGGGGACGCCCAGCCCTTTGAGAAGCGGGTCATAGGCAGGATGGCTTCTCATTTTCATCGTCTTCAGGTCAGCAAGTCCATTAATAGGCTTGGTCAACCATACATGGGCGCTATACCAGGCCCCGATGCCCAGGAGGCGCACGCCGTGTTCCTTGAGCGCTATCTCGTCGAGCTTGGCATATACTCCGCCGGCGCGCAACTTGTCCGGGGTAGCCCCGAATCCGTACATCATGGCGTTGCCCTCGGGGTATTTATCGGCTATGTAACCGGTGGAGGTGAGCAGCAGGTCAACTAACCCTGTCTTAAGAGGGGCGAATTGCGCCGTTGAAGAGATTACCTCGGAGCCGCCGAGGTCCTTTATTACCAGGCGTCCTGCCGAACGCTCATTGACCCGCTTGATGAGTTCCCTGTAGACGAAAACATCAGCAGTTTCCAAAGCCCATGGCCTTAACCCCTTCCACTCCACTGGTGCTGGAGGTGGTGTCAGTGTTGGCGTGGGGGCCGGTGTTGGAACTGGTGTAGGGGCTGGCGTCGGCGCCTTGGCGCAGGCCATGAGCGACAGCGTCAGCAGTGATACGAGCAAGCCGGCTATTACCAGTTTCCCTTTCATATTACCTACCTCCTGTTGCAATATTCACCTTTGTACCATGTTCAGCCCCTAAAGTCAATACCTATTCTTCAAGGTGTTTTTCGCTTGTCCGGATAAGCGACCAGGGCTATAATGAGTCAGGTTGCCCGGGTTTTGGCTAGCAGGGTATGTCGCAGGTTATATTACTGGTTAACACCAACGTCGTCCGGCCGCCAGTGAGTCCGGTCGGCCTGGAGTATGTCGGCCAGGCGCTTATCGACGCCGGCATACCGGTGCAGGTGCTGGACCTGTCCTTTGAGGCTGACTGGAAGGCCTCGCTGCGAAAGCAGCTTGGAAGCGATGAGCCGCTGGCAGTCGGAGTGGGCGTCCGCAACACTGACGATTGCTCCTTCATTTCCCGGAAGTCCTTCCTACCCTGGGTCAGCAGTGTTGTCTCCGAGCTTAAAAAGCTGACCGCTGCGCCGGTGTTCCTCGGCGGCGGCGGCTTTTCCACCATGCCTGAGGCTGTGCTCCTGGCCACCGGAGCCGAGGCTGGCATCGAAGGCGATGGCGAAGAAGCGCTGGCGTCCCTGGCCAGGGCGCTGGCCGGGGGCGAGGCTATCACCGGCTTGCCCGGCCTGGTCTACCGGCGGGGTGAAAAGGTAGTCCGCAACCCCAGGGCGGATGTTGACCTCCGGCGCTTGCCTGCGCCGCGCCGCCGCCTGTTCGACAACAGGAGATATGAGCAAGCCGGGGCCATGGTGGGCGTAGAGACCAAGCGGGGCTGCTCCCAGGGGTGTATCTTCTGCGCCGACCCTGTAGCCAGGGGAAACAGGATGCGCTTGAGGCCGCCGCAAATGGTGGTCCATGAGCTTCAAGACCTGGTTGACCAGGGCGTCTCCTGGTTCCACCTGTGCGATAGCGAGTTCAACCTCCCCGTTGGCCATGCCAGGGAAGTCTGCCAGGCCATAATCGGCGCTGGCTTGAAGGATAGGGTGAGGTGGTATTGCTACTGCTCGCCGGTTCCCTTTGACCGGGAGCTGGACGGCCTGATGAAGGCGGCAGGCTGCGCCGGCATAAATTTCGGCGTTGATTCCCTTTGCGACGAGCAGCTACGTCGGCTGGGCAAGTCCTACTTGGTCGCTGATGTTGCCCGGCTTGTCGCCGTTCTCCGCCGTCAAGGACTCAACTATATATTTGACCTGCTGGCAGGTGCTCCCGGAGAAACACCCGGGACGCTGCGGGCGACCGTAGAAAAGGTCAGGGAGATGGATGTCCCCCTGGTGGGAATCGCCGCCGGGGTGAGGGTATACCCGCACACCCCGCTTGAAGAGGCCGTGGTCAGCGGCGCCGTCAGGGACGGACTATACCCGGCAGTCAGCCAGGCCCCGGGTGAGCCGCTTTTCTACCTGTCTCCCGCTCTGGGTGATGATGCCACCGCCCTGATAGACCGGCTCGTCGGCGATGACCCCAGGTTCCTGGTACTATCCCGGCCGTCTGAGAAGGGGAGCTACAACTACGCCGGTGATGAAGCGCTGGGCCGGCTGATTGAGCAGGGTGCCCGAGGCGCCTACTGGGATATCCTCAGACAGAGCATGGCTAAAAGGACCTGAGACGCCAAGACTTGCATAATTGCTCGGCATCGGGTAAAATATGCACGGCCAGATTGGTTAATCTCTGTAAGTCACCTGAGCTTCCTGCGGCGAGATATGTTCTTGGGTGGTCGCTGTTGAGCCAGTCAACGTGCGATTGACAGGGGAGTACCGGGTAACAAATGCATATTATCTGCTGCGTCAAACAGGTGCCGGACACGGCGCAGGTCAAGATTGACCCGGAGACCAACACCCTCATCCGTGCCGGGGTTGAGTCAATCTGCAACCCCTATGACGTGGTGGCTGTTGAGGCCGCCGTTCGTCTGGCGGAGAAGTATGGCGGGAAGGTGACCGTCATCTCCATGGGGCCGCCGCAGGCTGAATCGGCCCTGCGGGAGTGTTTGTCCCTGGGGGCTCACGAGGTTATCCTGCTCACTGACCGCGCCTTTGCCGGCGCTGATACCCTCTCCACCAGCGCCACCCTGTCGCTGGCCATAGCCAAGGTTGCCCAGACCGAGCCGGTAGATGTTGTCCTGTTCGGCAAACAGGCCATTGACGGGGATACTGCCCAGACCGGGCCGGGCACAGCCACCCGCCTGGGTTTCAACCAGTTCACCTACGTCTCTGAGATTATCGGCGTAGACCTGGAGAAAAAGACCATCAGGGTCAGGCGGGAGGTCGAGGGCGGCAGCGAGATAATCGAGGGCAGATTGCCCGTGCTGCTGACCGCTGAGCTGGAACTGGCGGCCCCGCGATATGCGTCTCTCCCCGAGCTGGTGCGCTCTTTGACGCAGGAGGTCAAGGCCTGGACGGCCGCCGACCTGGGCGGGCAGCCTGAAATGTTCGGCTTGAAAGGCTCGCCCACCATGGTAAAGCAAATATTCACTCCGCCGAAGCGGGGTGGGGGCCTGGTCTTTGACAGCACCGAGAACAAAGAGCAGGCTATTAGCAGCTTCTTCGATACCTTCTTCGGTAAGGAGACGGAGTTGCTAAATGAACTATTCAGCAACGGTCAGGGATAACCATGCCGAAGAACAGCAAAGGCAGGGAAATTGCCGAGATAATCCCCGATAAATGTATTGGCTGTCAGCTATGCATCGGGGAATGCCCGGTCAAAGGTGCCATGCGCATGGAAGGCGGGGTGGCCATAATCGACCCCGACAAGTGCGTTGGCTGCGGAAAATGCGTTGATGTCTGCCCCGCCAACTCCATCCTTTTTGAAAAGGTGAGGAAAAAGAAGGTTGAGGCCGAGAAAGGGCCGCAGCCTATTGACGAATACCGCGGCGTGGCGGTCTTTATCGAGGTCCACCAGGGCAAAGGGGCTGACGTAGCCTGGGAGCTGGTAGGCAAGGCCAGGGAGCTCGCCGCCAAGCTGGACACCCAGGTCATAGGGCTCCTTCTGGGAAAGGGCATTGAGCCGATAGCCAAAGAGGCTATCGCCTACGGATGCGATATAGTTTACATGATGGACAACCCCGTCCTTGAAATATACCTGTCAAAGGTCTATGGCAAGGCATTGACCAGCCTGTGCCAGCAGGTCAAGCCGGCGATAGTGCTGCTGGGGGCGACTCCGCTGGGGAGAGACCTGGCCAGCATTGCCGCCACTTACCTGAAGACCGGGCTGACCGCTGATTGCACCGGGCTGGACATAGATGATGAGGAGAAGTTGCTGTTGATGACCCGCCCCACCTTCGGCGGCAATATCATGGCTACCATCCTCTGCCGGAACTACCGGCCGCAGATGAGCACGGTAAGGCCCAGGGTGATGAAGATGCCCAAGAAAGACCCTGAGCGGCGAGGTGAGATTCGCCTTCTCGACTTCCAGCCTCCCCGGGATGAACTCCCCCGGGTGCTTGAGTTTATCCCCCGAAAGCTGGAGCTAGGCGGGGTGGATATCACCAAGGCTTCGGTGCTGGTGGTAGTGGGCAGAGGCGCTTGTAACTCCAGGCACCTGCCTATGCTGGAGGAACTTGCCCACCTGCTGGGGGGGGCTGTCGGCTGCTCTCGGGCGGTGGTTGAGTCCGGCCTTCTTCCCTATATGCGCCAGGTGGGCCAGACGGGGAAGACGGTAGCGCCCAAGCTATACATCGGCGTCGGAGTATCCGGCGCGGTGCAGCACCTGGTGGGAATGCAGACTTCGGAAAGGATAATCGCCATCAATACCGACCGTCACGCCCCCATGGTTCAAATCGCTGATTACGCCCTCATCGGCGACTATCTGCAAGTCGTGCCTGAGCTCATCAAGGGACTTGAAGCCAGGATAAAGGAAAGGGTACGGCAGGGATGAAGGCGGCCTTCGATGTCGCTATAGTTGGCGCCGGGCCTGCTGGCATATCTGCCGCCTGTATCCTCGCCGATGCTGGCGTAAAGACCATCGTTTTTGAGCGGGGGGAATATCCCGGGGCTAAGAACCTGTCCGGTGCCGTGCTCTACGGCTATGACCTGGCCCGGATACTCCCTGACTTCGCTGAGCGCAAATGCCCCATCGAGCGCAACATCATCGAGTCCAGGATATGGTACCTTTCCCGGGATAGCGGTTTCAGCGTCGGCTATCGAGATGCTGCCCTTGGCACCGAGAGAAAACACAATGCCTTCACCGTGCTCAGGGCCAAATTCGACCGCTGGTACGCTGAGCAGGCGCAGAAGAAAGGGGCGCTGGTTGTCCCCGCTACCGTGGTAGTTGACCTGCTCAGAGACAGCCGTGGCGCCGTGACCGGGGTGGCTACTGGCAGGGCGGAAGGCGAGGTCCGGGCCAGGATTACCCTTCTGGCCGACGGCGTCAATTCGCCCCTGGCTGTCCGTACCGGCTTCCGCCTTGAGCCTAAGCCGGAACAGGTGGCCCTGGCAGTTAAAGAGCTCATCGACTTGCCCGCTGCCGTTATTGAGCAGCGTTTCGGCGTCTCCGGCATAGACGGGGTCACCGCCGAGATAATGGGCGGAGTTACCGGCGGGATGGACGGCGTAGCCGCCCTCTACACCAACCGCAATTCGCTGTCCCTGTCCGTGGGGGCCAACCTGGCCGATTTTGCCGCAACTAAAATCAAGCCCTATGAGCTGATAGAGGAGTTTAAGCAGCATCCCATGGTAGCCCCGCTCATCTCCGGCGGTAAGTCACTGGAATACATCGCCCACTGGCTGGCGGAGGGAGGCTATGACGCTATCCCCCGGCTTTGCGGGGATGGCTATCTCATTGCCGGAGATTCAGCCATGCTGTTCAACGCCCTGCACCGGGAGGGGAACAACCTGGCCATGGCTTCTGGCCGCATGGCTGCCGAGACCATCATCGAAGCGCTTGGGCGGGATGACTGCTCCAGGAAGGCTCTATCCAGGTATGGCGAGAGGCTGGCCGAGTCCTACGTCCTCAAGGATATGAAGAAATATCGGAGGTTCGGCAGGTTCATGCACCACCATAAAGAGCTATTCAACGAGATGCCCCGTGCCGCCTCCTTTGCCGCCAGGGAGATGCTCACCGTCAACGGCGTCGGCAAGAAGCAGAAGCAGAAATTGATAATGCAGAATTTCCGCGGCGAAAAGATGTCCATCTTCAGGCTGGCTCGCCTTTTGTGGCAGGGATGGAGGGCAGTAAAATGACGGTAAAGATAGAAGACAAGCTGTTCTTAGACCGTTTCAAAGTGGATGAGGAAAGCCATTTGCGGATAATCGACGGCGAAATCTGCCTTAAGAAATGCCTCCAACAGTCCTGCCTGTACCTGTGCCCGGGGAATGTCTATCGCCTGGAAGTGGACCGCATCAGCGTCCGTCATGAGGGGTGTCTGGAGTGCGGCTCCTGCCGCATCGCCTGCCCTCACCTGAACATTGAGTGGCGCTTTCCCAAGGGTGGCTATGGAGTCAGCCATAAGTTCGGCTAGTGCCCTGTCAGGCTAATACGTGTACTTTAGAACCAACCTTTGCGCACATACTCCTATTTGCGGATTCACTTAATTCCCCCTTCCCGTCGGGAAGGGGGTCAGGGGTTCACCCAGAAGGGCTCGTCCTGAAGGCTCGCTCTGAAGGGTTCACCCTGAAGGGGATGGGCGTTCTCGCCTTAGCCAACTCGCAAGGTGACGATGATATCCGATAGCATTTCTATTTGCCTGACGCGCTCCTAGGCGTACTGTCCTCAGGCTGGCCCGGCGGCGATTAAACGGCCAAACAAGAAGAGAGCACCTTGTCAGGTGCTCTCTTTAACTTACCTTCTCGACCCGGCTCACTATCGGTAATCACTACCGGAGTAGTGGGCCTTTTTCATTCCCTAAGACTGCCCCTTCTACATCTTCACGAGCCAGGTTCGAGTCTCGGGGTGCCCTGCACATCGCAGGGCGTCAACTATCAACCTGCCACACCCCCAATACTGCCTGAAGCTTCATATCACACCTCCTGCAGTAGTCTTCCGCCCGGGCGTCTATATTATTAAACCACAGGAGGTCTTCAGTTGTCAAGCCCTGAGTGCGGTGGCCTAGATAATGGTGGAAATACGGGGATAGCCGCTTATCCTACGTTACGGTAATGGCGCCCGCAGGCTGGCTGCCTATCTCCCCAATGATGGCGGCATCGGCTATCCCCGCCTGGCGCAGCTTGCTGAGTAGGAGGTCGGCTTTGGCCGCAGCCACGCTGATAAGCAGTCCGCCGGAAGTCTGTGGGTCAAACAGGGTATCTCGCAGGTGCTCCGGGAGGTCAACGGCAAACCTTACTCTGGGGGAGTAAAAATCCTTGTTCCGTGACAGCCCGGCCGGGCATAGCCCTCTCCGGGAGAACTCGGCCACTTCGGGGAAGTAAGGGACTGACGAAAAGCGGAGCTCCATGCTCGCCCGGCTGTTTTCGGCAAGCTGGGCGGCATGGCCGAGGAGACCGAAGCCGGTGACGTCAGTGCAGGCGTTGACCCCCACCTCCTGCATTAGCTCCGAGGCTTTCTTGTTTAAGGTGGCCATATACCTGGTGATTTTGGCCACCAGTCCGCCATCGGCTGCGCCTCCCTTTAAGGCGGTGCTGATAATGCCGGTCCCCAGAGGCTTGGTCAGTATCAGTTTGTCCCCCGGCCTGGCCCCGGCGCTGGTCACCAGCCGGTCGGGGTGTATGACGCCGGTGACGGAAAGGCCATATTTGAGCTCAACGTCATCCACGCTGTGCCCTCCTACCAGCAGTACCCCCGCCTCCATCATCTTGTCCACGCCGCCCCTGAGGATGGTCTTCAGCACCGAGATGTCCAGGGTCTTGGTGGGGAAACAGACCACGTTCATCGCCGTAAGCGGTCTGCCGCCCTTGGCGTAGACATCGCTGAGGGAATTGGCGGCGGCAATCTGACCGAAGTCGTACGGGTCATCAACGATGGGCGTGAAGTAATCGATGGTCTGGATGATGGCCAGGTCATCGGTCAATTTATACACGCCGGCATCGTCAGGGCTTGCCAGGCCCAGGATAAGGTTGGGGTCTGACATCTCAGGCAGGTCACATAGAGCTTGGTTCAGGTCACCCGGACCCATCTTGGAAGCTCAGCCGGCCCCGCGCACCAACTCGGTCAGGCGAGGATTTGCCTCTTTTCTCATGGCTCCTCCGTATACTAAAGCTGGATGCCAGCTTCGCCTTCATTGTAGCAATACTGCTAGTGGAAAGCAAAGCCCTGGACACTGCACAGGGCAGCTTTTGAAAATGAGCGGCGCATGTTAGAATATCCAGGATACTATGACTAGCGAGCTTCGTCATCTTCCCAGCGTGGACAGGGTCGTCTCCGACGAGCGCCTGAAGCGACTCGAAGATACCTATCCGCGCACCCTTCTGGTAGACGTGGTGAGGCAGCACCTTGAACGCCAGCGTCGTTCCATAGCCGCTGGTCAGCCCTGTCCGTCAATGGATAACATAGTGGAGTCCGTGCGCGCACAGGTGTATGCCCTGTTTACTTCCAGCCTGCGGCCGGTGATAAATGCCACCGGGGTGATACTCCATACCAACCTGGGCCGTGCCCCGCTCAGCAAGGAGGCCACCGCGGCCATGGCTGCCGTCGCCAGCGGCTACTGCAACCTGGAGATGGAGGTTGATAGCCGGGCCAGGGGCACCCGCCAGGCTCACGTTGAGCTGGGCTTGTGCCAGTTGACCGGGGCTGAGGCGGCCCTGGCGGTAAATAACAATGCCTCCGCTCTGCTGCTGGCCCTGGCGGCGCTGGCCAAGAAGCGGGAGGTAATCGTCTCCAGGGGCCAGGCTGTAGAAATCGGTGGGGGCTTCCGCATCCCTGATGTGATGCGCCAGAGCGGGGCCAGGCTGGTGGAGGTGGGCACCGCCAACTACACCTATGTTTCCGACTATGAGCAGGCCATCACTCCCAGGACGGCGGCGCTGATGCGTGTCCATGCCAGCAACTTCAAGCTGATAGGCTTCACCCAGCAGGTCAGCCTGGCCGAGTTGGTGGCACTGGGCAGGCGGTACGGGCTGCCGGTACTTGACGACCTGGGCAGCGGCTGTCTTCTGGATACCACCGCTTACGGGCTTGACCCGGAGCCGATGCTCCAGGAGAGCGTCGCTGCCGGTGCCGGGCTGGTCTTTGCCTCCGGCGATAAGCTCCTGGGCGGCCCCCAGGCGGGGGTTGTCGTGGGCAGCAAGGAGCTTGTTGACCGGCTGAAAAACCATTCCCTGGCGCGCGTGGTGAGGATTGATAAGGCGAGGCTGGCCGGCCTGGCGGCCACCTTGATTCACTATCTCAAGGGCGAGGCGATAAGCAAGATACCGGTGTGGCGGATGATATCAGCGCCGCTGGCGGAAATCGACCGCCGGGCCAGGAGCTGGGCCGAGGCTGGCGGCGAACTGGCCAGTGTGATTGACGGGGAGACCATGGTCGGCGGCGGCAGCCTGCCGGGCGCTGTCCTGCCGACAAAGCTGGTCGCCATCGGCCAGGCGGGCAAAAAGGGAAAGAACGCCACCCAGCTTGTGAACCAAAGGCTGGTCTCCGGCGAATTTCCCATCATCGGACGGGTCAGCGGCAACATGCTGCTTCTCGACCCCCGCTCCGTCCTCCCCGAGGACGACCGGATTGTGCTTGAAGCCCTTTCCCGAATCGGGACCGGACTGGAATCCGTCTGACAGCAACGACACCGCTGAGAGCGCTTAACAGAAACAATCTCAGCGCCACTTATGGGAGGCAGCATGTTTGTCGTGGGCACTGCCGGCCACACCGACCACGGAAAATCAGCCCTGGTGCGTGCTTTGACCGGCATAGACCCTGACCGTCTCCGCGAGGAGAAGGAGCGGGGGATGACCATAGACCTGGGCTTCGCCTGGCTGAGGCTTCCCAGCGGGCGGGAGGTGGGAATTGTTGATGTCCCCGGACATGAGCGCTTTATCAAGAACATGCTGGCCGGTGTGGGAGGCGTTGACCTGGCCCTGCTGGTGGTTGCCGCCAACGAAGGGGTGATGCCGCAGACCAGGGAGCACCTGGCCATCCTGGACTTGCTGGAGCTGCAAAAGGGGGTCGTGGTCATCACCAAGACAGACCTGGTGGATGACGAGTGGTTGGACCTGGTCAGGACGGAGGTAGACGGGCTGGTTTCCCGGACCGCCCTGTCCGGCGCGCCGGTCCTGGCTGTCTCGGCGGTGACCGGCGAGGGCCTGCCCGGGCTGGTCTCGGCCATCGATGCACTTCTCGCCACTCTACAGCCGAAGAGCGACCTGGGGCGGCCACGGCTGGCCATAGACCGGGTGTTCACCATCGCCGGCGCTGGTACGGTAGTGACCGGCACGCTGGTAGATGGCTCACTGACGGTGGGGCAGACGGTGGAGATTGTCCCTGCCGGGCTGACGGCGCGGCTGCGGGGGTTGCAGGTGCACAAGTCCCGCATCGATACTGCCACGCCGGGAAGCCGGGTGGCTGCCAACCTGGTGGGCGTCGCCACTGCCCAGTTGCGGCGCGGTGATGTGCTCGCCTCGCCCGGCTGGCTGGCGCCGACTACCCTGGTGACGGCCAGGCTCCGTTCGATTGCCCGCCGCACGCTACGGCATAATACCACCGTCAACTTCTACGCCGGGGCGGATGAGGCTGCGGCCAGGGTCCGTCTGCTGGAGGGAAACGAGCTTCAGCCGGGAGGAGTCACCTGGGCGCAGTTATTACTGGGTAAGCCCGTGGCCGTGGTCAACGGCGACCATTTTATTATCCGCTCGTCCACAGAGACGCTGGGTGGCGGCAGGGTAGTCGAGGCCCACGCCAGGCGGCTGCGCCGCCTCCACACGGCGGTCATTGAGAGCCTCAAGGTCAAGGAAGAGGGCACCCCCGAGCAGGTGATTCTGACCTTGCTGGAGGCGAAGCAGCCGGTAGAGCTATCGGCGCTGTCGGCTGAGAGCAATCTTCCCGCCGCTCAACTCCAGTCGCTGGTGGAAGCCCTTGTCCGGCAGGGGAAAGTGGTGCTTGTACTGAGCAAAGTCGAAGCAATGGTAGGTGAAGGCGCGCAGGGCCTGCTGCTGACCGGGTCCGGCTGGCGGAAACTGTGCCAGCGGGCTGCCAGCCTGGTGGGGGACTACCATCAGAAGTTCCCGGCCCGCGCCGGCATGCCCAGGGAGGAGGTACGCAGCAAGCTGAAGCTGGGGACATATGCCCCGGCCGTGCTCCAGAAGCTAATTGATAAAGGCGTACTGGTTGAGCAGGGTATGGCCGTTCGCCTGCCGTCCCACCGGGTGCAGCTTACACCGGCGCAGCAGGCGAGCATGGACGCTTTCCTCGACTCCCTGCGTCAAAGCCCCTACGCTCCGCCTGCCGACCTCATCCCCGGGCCTGATTTGCTCAACCTGCTCATCGAGCGGCGCCAGGTGGTGAAGGTGAGCGACAGCGTGGTCTTCTCAGCCTCGGCTTATGACGAGATGGCGGAAAAGGTCACGGAGCATATCAAGGCGCGGGGCAGGATAACCCTGGCCGAAGTGCGGGACCTGTTCAACACCAGCCGGAAGTATGCCCAGGCGTTCCTGGAGCACCTGGACGGCAAGAAAATCACCCGCCGCGTGGGAGATGAGCGGGTGCTGTACTAGGCATTTTGAATGAGGAGAAAATCGTCAATAGAAAGTGAGGGGATGGTAGAATGCAAAGCATGGAGCGGATAGACAGGGCTAAGGAAAAAGCTCACCGGTATGAGAGGGATTACGGGGGATGCGCGCAGTGCGTCCTGGGCGCTCTTCAGGAAGAGTTCGGGATTGGCAATAAAGACTCGTTCAAGGCCGCCAGCGTGCTTTCCGGCGGGATTGCCCGGCAGGGAGAGACCTGCGGAGCCATCGTGGGCGCCCTTTCGGCATTAGGGCTGGAAATGGGGCGGGCAAGCATCGAGGACACCGGGGCTAATAAGGCGGCCATGGACGCTGCCGTAAGAGTCAGCGCCAGGTTCAGGGAAGAGTTGAAGAAGCGGTTTGGCTTAAAGAAGGATTTGCGGGACAATCTGTGCTGGCATATCCAGGAGATGATTTACGGCAGACACTTCGACCTGGCGAATAAGGCGGAATACCAGGCTTTCGTTGACGCCGGCGGGCACAGCGATTCCGGTTGTCCTGCGGTCTGTGGGCTAGCGGCACAGGTCGCCGCCGAGGAAATAGAAAAGCTGCGAGAAAAACCGGATAAGGGATAACGAATGGATGCTGCATTGATGCCATGAACCAGGAAGAGTTCGCCCGGTTAGTTGCCAGGGCGGTTGAGGACTTGCCCGAGGAATTTCTGACCAGGCTGGAAAATGCCGATGTCGTTGTCAGAGAGGAGCCGACCCCGTCTGAGCTTAAGAGAACGGGACTGGGACGGGGGAAGACACTGCTCGGGCTTTATGAGGGAGTCCCTCAAACCAGGCGAGGCAGCCATTACGGGATGATACTGCCAGACAAAATAACCATCTTTCAAAAGCCTATCGAGGCCAGGTGCCGTAACGCCGACGAAGTCTACGCCGTGATAAAGAAGACGCTGAGGCACGAGATTGCCCACCACTTCGGCATCAGTGACGCCCGGCTGCGAGAGATTGAAGAGGGGTAAGCCAACGTGTGGTTACGGCGGGTGCTGTGTTAAGCGACTATTACCAGACTCCCTTGCCCGATTAGCGCCGTTTATAATCGGTTGTTGAGTTAGGCTCAAGAATTGAAAATTTCATGGGCACCGAACAATAACCCGCTATTACCTTTCCCCGCCCAAGCCCACTTCGTTTACACAATTTTGACAACACCGTATGAAGTCACTATACTGTCGTCACTACACGTGAAATAAACATAGAAACAAAAAGGATGGGGAAAAGGAGATGTGACTACATGAATAGCAATATTGTAGACCAAACAAAGTTGGAAGCGTTTCGTCAGAATTGGGAACAGATAAGACACATAGAGAATTTACGGCTTTCTTTCACGAATTTTTATGCTTTACTAGTCGTTGCCGTAATCGCTTTTGTAGCTACTACACATAATAATGAGGAACGGCATATTTTCGTCTTCTTGTTCTTGACCATTCTTTCTCTAATGGGGCTTTTTCTTTGTTGGCGGACAAGAAAAACCGCTTATGACCACAGACGAAGGGCATTATGGCTTGTAGGCGAGTTGACTGGAGAGAAAAACAAAGAGCAGCTGAAAAACTATATTCCGTTTGAGCAAGAACTCTCACCTTTATATAACCCTTTTTACGTTCGGACGCTTTACATTTGGCTATATGGACTAGCAACCATTATCTTCGGTCTGTTTATTTTCCTTAATTGGTGTTAACTAACCCGGCGGTGCCCTATAGAACTTCAAGCTGTCCTGAAAGCTGAATAATTAATAATGGAGGTAGAAGAAATTGAAAGAATACAAATGTGTTATGACGAGAGGCGACCACAAAGTTGGTTACCCTGCAGAAATCACTGGAGTTACCCCAATAATAGAAGACTATGAGAAAGATGGTTGGCATCTTCATACATACCAGGTAACCTGCTTGTCATCTCCCCACCCAGTTTACCAGACTGGTTTCTATCATTTCTTACTTTTTGAAAAAAAGAAGACGATGTAGTTTGATTTCAGTCAAGCGGAGTTTTATAAAACTTCAAGCTGTCATGAAAGTAGACTGCATCCCTATGATTAGGCAGAAGAGGTTAGGAGAGTCTGGCGGGAGCGTATGGGAGTCGAACCCACCGAAGACATTTTTCATGCCCCCCGACGGATTTGAAGTCCGCGAAGCCCACCGGAACCTATCCGCTCCCTGAAGACCTATAGTTCAATCACGAACTGGCAGCAATCATCCCCGGCGCAGTAGGTCTTGGTCATCTTCATCTTTATATCCGGGTTGAAGCCCTTGGCCCAGGCCAGGTCCTGGACGCAGTAGGCTATGCCCAGCTCCTTCATCTCCTCATCGGCAAACTTGGCGATTGACCTGCCGATACAGGGCGCGCGATAGGTAGTGACTGCCCGGTGCTCCGTCCGCTCGTCCCACACCGTTGGCGGCACCCAGGGCATGCCGCCTAGCTCCTTGACGAAGTAAGCCTCGATATAGCCATCCAGGTCCTCCGGATGCCCTTCTCTCTCAGCTGCCTTTTTCCCCATCGCGCTCCAGCTCGCCCAGCGCGCCTTTCTGATAAGCTCCTTGGCCTTTTCCTTGCCCACCTGGGAGACAAGGAGCTTGGTCAAAGTGATAATATCCCTGGCCCTTATATCCAGCAGCCTTTCGATAAGCTCTTCCTGGGAAAAATTCTCGGACGCCATAGTGCTCTCTCCTTTCCGTGATGGTGGTTCTATTGACTATATAACTACTATAGCATAGAAGACAAATCTGATAAAACCAGGGTGTTTAATAACCACATCGTAGATAACTCCATATGTCATTGCGAGCCCTTCACTTCCTGTCATTCTGAGCGAAGCGAAGAATCTCATGGCGTTCAGGACAGGCTCCGCGAAGCAATCTCCGACCAGGCACAGGGAGTATCGCTTGAGATTGCTTCGGGCTTCGCCCTCGCAATGACAGAGTGTTGGTAAACAATCTCCCCAAACCGGTGAGGTTGACACCCGCCCGAAGCAGGTGCTACCCTTTTTCTAAAAGCCGCCGGTTGCGTGAGAGAGGGAAAAGTGACCATCTTACCAGATAGGCCGTGGTTCAGGTTCTGGCCGGAGGGCGTCCCGCGACACATAGACTATCCGGAGCTCCCCCTGTTCGAGCTTCTGTCAAACACGGCCAGAAAATATCCGGACAACATCGCCTTCGGCTGCCAGGGACGGGCGCTCAGCTTTGGCGAGCTTGATGACCAGTCTAGCCGGCTGGCCACCGGCCTCCGCCAGCTTGGGATAAAAAAAGGCGACCGGGTGATGCTTTTCCTGCCCAATTGCCTGGAGTTCGTCATCGGGTACTACGGCATCCTGAAAGCCGGGGCCACCGTCACCACGGCCAGTTGGCTGTACCGGGGGAAGGAGCTGAAGCACCAGCTCAATGATTGCCAGGTGGCTGCTATCATAGCCGGTCTTGATTCCTATCCCCTGGTCAGGGAGCTCAGGAGTGAGACCGGGCTCAAGGTCGTAATCCTGGCCGATGCCGCGGGTACTGACGGTGCCGTTTCGCTGGGGGAAATCCTGGCCGGCTGCCCGGCCAGCCAGCCTGAGCCGGGGCTGAAGCCCGGGGAAGACCTGGCGGCTATCACCTACACCGGCGGCACCACCGGGCTACCCAAAGGGGCGATGCTGACCCACTATAACCTGGCGGTCAATGCCATACAAAATGCCTCCTGGTTCAAATGGAGCAGCCGGGATATAGTCATCGGCCTGCTTTCCTTCTCCCATGCCTGGGCGGGCTGCGCCTGCATCAACTCGCCCGTTTACAGCGGCGCCAGGGTAATCATCCTGCCCGGCTTCGACGCCGAGGGATTGCTGGGCACCATTGAAAAGGAGAGGGCTACCGTCTTATACGGCGCGGCATCCATGTACATCATGCTGGTGAACAGCCCGGCCATCACCAGGTATGACCTGTCAAGCTTGAGATATGTCAAGACGGGGGCCATGCCCATCGCTCCTGAAATCAAGCAAAGGTGGGAGCAACTGACCGGCGTCAAGATGGTCCTGGGCTATGGCCTGACCGAGGCCGGACCTGAGACTCACAACTCTCCGCCCCGGCGGGTCAAGCCGGGGAGCATCGGCATACCCATCATGGACACAGACGCCCGGATTGTGGACGAAGACGCGGGCGAGACCGAGCTGCCGCCAGGCAAGGTAGGCGAACTGGCCATCAGGGGGCCTCAGGTCATGAAAGGATACCTCGGCCGGCCCGAAGAGACCAGCCAGACGCTCAGGAACGGCTGGCTGTACACTGGCGACCTGGCCGTGATGGACGAGGAAGGCTACTTCCGTATCGTCGGCCGCAAGAAAGAGACCATCAAGTACAAAGGCTATACCATCGCTCCGGCTGAAATCGAAGCCGTGCTGTATGAACACCCTGCCGTCAGAGAATGCGCCGTAGTGGGCAGGCCGGATGCGCTGGCTGGCGAGGTGCCCAAGGCGTACGTGGTGCTAAAGGAAGGCTGTGTCCTGACCGGCGGAGAGCTGGTGAAGTTTTGTGAGCAGAGAGTGGCCCCTTACAAGAAGATACGGGAAGTCGAGTTCATCAGCGAGATACCCAAGACGCCGGTAGGCAAGGTGCTGAGGCGGGTGCTCAGGGATAGAACGTGCGCTGCGAACCCTGATGAGCTGAAGAGTTCATGATAAGGAAAGGACGCCTGCAATTTTAGCACTTTATACTTGTCAATAGCTTCTTGGACTTTTTGTTGACCTCTAAGCTTCTCTCAATTAAACTGGTTCATGGGTTTGGCTCATATGGTGGAATGCTAATTGAGCTTGTAACACTCTAGTATCGGGGGTCAGGATGAATGATGTAGGTTTTATCTTAAGAAGGTTTAGTCAGAAGGAGGGTCTACCAGTAGACCCGAATTCGGTGGCCCTAGTCTACCAGGATGAGAGGTACAGCTATGCTCAACTGAATAAGATGGTTAATAGAGTTGCCAATTCGCTGACGGAGCTAGGTGTGAAAAAGAAAGATAAGGTGGCTGTTTTCCTGAGAAATTGCAGCGAGTGGGTATTTACGTATTTCGCCTTAGCCAAAATTGGTGCTATCTTGGTCCCGGTTAACATCCTGTTTAAAGCGCCAGAGGTTGAGTATATCCTTGCTAATTCGGAGGTAAGTTATGTTATCGTGCAGGATAGCTTAATTCCGGTGGTTGAGGATATTAGGGCTAACCTGAACTTGGTGAAAGAATGTATCCGTGTTGGCGCTGGCGAAAATAGGGGGTATATCGACTTTAGAAGACTCTTGGAGGATGGCGTTGAGACTGAACCGTTGGTGCAGGTGGGACTGGAGGACCCTTTTGCAATTTACTTTACTTCAGGAACTACAGGTTTTCCAAGGGGAGCCATTCATACGCACGGAAGCGTACTATGGAATAATATTCATCAAATCATTGATTGTAAGATGACCGCTCAGGATGCTTATCTTCAATTGCTGGAATTCTGCTGGTTTGCAGGGTGGATGGATTTTGTACTTCCTGCGCTGATGCTAGGAGGCAAGGTTATATTAAGGCCGAGTGGGCATCTGGACATAGGGAATGTGTTGGAGCTAGTGGAAAAAGAGAAGGCCACAATGTGTTTAATGGTTCCGACAGTGCTGAAGCGGCTTGTCGAGTATCCAGATATAAAGAAGCATGATATTAGCTCCTTGCGGTGGATTGAAACGGGTGGTGCACCTGTACCAGTTGATGTCATTAAGAAGTTTTGCCAGCTTTTTCCCTCCATTGGTCTCTCGCAGGTCTATGGAGCAACAGAGTGTGGGAGTAAAGTTGCCATATTGGACCCCAAGTTTGAGATGGAGAGAAGGGGGTCGTGTGGTAAGGCTGGTCTTATCTACGAGGTTAAGGTGGTTGATAACGAAGGGAAAACAGTAGCTCCGGGTGAAACGGGCGAACTGATTGTAAAAAGCGCTGCATCAATGCAGGGCTATTACAAAGATGACGAAAAAACTCGGGAAACTCTGAGGGAGGGCTGGTTTTATACCGGTGACTTAGCTCAGTATGATAGTGATGGGTTTTTGTATATTGTCGGTAGAAAAAAAGAGCTATTTATAAGCGGTGGGTTAAATGTGTATCCCGCTGAAGTTGAAAATATCATCTCCAGCCATCCAAAGGTGGCCGAAGCGGCTGTCTGTGGCATTCAGGACTCCGAGGGGAAATGGGGTGAGGTTGGCAAAGCCTTTGTTAGACTGAAGGAGGGCGAGGTTATGGCTGAGGAAGAGTTAACCGGTTTCTGTAGAAGTAGATTGGCTACCTATAAGATACCAAAATACTTCCTGTTTGCTTATGAGCCTCTACCTCGAAACGTTTCTGGTAAGGTCATGAAATATAAGCTACAAGACTGGGGAAAGCAAACTGAGTAGAATGATAACAGTTCCAGAACGAGGTTTGAATATGAAATCCGGGTCTGCTGGCCTCTTTCTGCTCCTCTTGACTAGATTTGGGCCTCTCCTGTAATCGTTTTTCGTTCGAAAAGCCTGAATCCTCTTTCAGCAAATCTTCTGAGGAACACCTTAGGGTCGATGCAAGCTTCTGGCGGTAAAACGCCTTTCTCCTTGATTTCGCCTCTACCCAGCATCTGGGCACAAATTGAAGCCGGGATAGCCGTTCCTGGCGCCATCCGCCCTGCCGACTCATAGACGTAAGTTACCGCCTTATTCCCCTCTCTGCCTTTCACAACGACGGCCAGTGGTGCCGTGGTATACTTTTCCACCTGTGTCCTGAAGGTAGCTCCTGTTTGCATGACTTGTACTATAAAGTCCTCAGGCATTATTGAGGTGCCATCTATGGTTATGGGTTCTCGGTCAGCAAGACCGCGTTTCATTAAGTCAAAGATTAGGTCGTTTACCCATAGCGGTAGGCAGCATCCTTTATTAACCACGGTCTTTATTCCCTTGAAATAGCGAGGCATGGTTATTGGCTCAGGATGACCCAGGTAGTAAACCGGGCATTTGCCATACGGTTCCATGAAATCCACGATCTCTTCACCGCCGGAACCGCCTGGAACATCTACCAATTTCCCATCCAGAAATTGCGGGACATTACCCCGAAGAGCATGGAACAAATGAGACATTACACCCGGGCCATACGGGTCATTTAAGGCCAGTCCCCACAGCAGGCGAATCTCATCAACCTGGTCCAGCTTGTCAACGGCATATCTCGCCACTATATTGCCGAAGCCGGGACTACTTCCAAAGCCAATGCAGAGGGATAGCCCCGCCTCTTTCGCTGGCTTGTCCAGGTCAAAGGCAGCAATGGTTGTGTCATAATCATCCATCATGTCGAGATAGTCAACACCAGCCTCTATGGCAGCTTTCATAATGGGAATACCATATTTATGATATGGACCGGTGCAGTTAACAACTACATCATTCCCTTTAATCAATTTGACAACTGCCGCATGGTCATCGACATCAACCACCTGGGTGGATACCTTGCTACTTTCCTGAACAGACTTGTGTAATCGTTCCATGCGGATATTCCTACCAGCAATAATAACTTTCTCAACATTGGAGCCCTTGATGAGGTCGCGACAAGTTGACGCACCCATAACCCCGAATCCACCAAGCACTAATATTCTCATTCCGGCCACCCCCTTTCACGTTCCGAGGCCATTCGGCCTCTGCCGTCATTGATTATATGAAAATACTGCGGTTCTCCTATATTCGTACCGACCTCATCCCCTTAATCCCCCTCTCCTTGGCAAGGAGAGGGGGAAGAGATTTAAAGATAGGGGCTTCGCCCCTCTCTTTTACTTAACTCCCTCTTCCCACTGGGAAGAGGGCAGGGAGATGGGCGCCCGTTTGAAATCGGTCGATAATATCCCAGCACACGGAACTTCTATTTTCGGGGTAATGGCTGTTTGAATTATGAATACCATCGAGTCCAGCTATGCCCTCCAGCCAGCATAACCGCTGCTCGCCACTGTCCGCCTCTAGAGGAACCTGATTTCAGGGGGCAGGTCAAGCAGCTCTTTGACCTTGTCCACCGCTGAGACTGCGTCAGACGCGTAGCCATCTGCCCCTATGCTAGTGGCATAGACCTGGCTGGTCGGGGAACCGCCGATTATGGTCTTTATTTTTAACCCCTCTTTCTTTACCGCTTTAATTGTATCTTCCATCGCTGGCATGGTGGTGGTAAGCAAGGCCGACAGGGCAAGCAAGTCAGGTTTTTGGGCTTTAACGACTTCAACGAATTTCCCTACGGTAACGTCAACTCCCAGGTCCTGCACCTCAAATCCAGAGCTTTGTAGCATCATGCCGACCAGAGATTTCCCAATGCTGTGGACATCCCCCTGCACTGTCCCGATAACGACTTTGCCCAGCGGCTTGATGCCGTCCCTGATGATTAGCTCCTTGACTACATCAATGCCGGCGCGCATCATCTCCGCCGAAAGTAAGACCTCGGGAATGAAAGCGTCACCTTGTTTCCACCTCTCCCCAATCTCATTCATCCCCTTCACCAGGCCATCTTCCAGTATCTTTTTCACCGGATGCCCTTCATCGAGCGCCTTTTGCGTGAGCCCCCTTACCTTTGCCTCGGACTCGGCTTTAACCACAGCGTCCGCAATCTCTTCGAAGATAGAAGCCATGTTGTCTTACCTCCCCGTTTTTGTCCTCTCTTTTCTGAGGCTTCGTTTTGTCGCAGATGGGCATGCCTTTCCCTTCTAAACCGTCGACATTCTCACTATTTCCTTTTCCGCCCTTTCCGTAATCTCCCTCCATTCTTTTACCAGGGCTGCGTCCGCGGGTGCGGGCTTATGCTCACTGAGCAGGCGCTTTACTTTTTCCTTGGCCCTCTCATACAGGTCCTTTCGCCCCTCCGCTTCCCAGGCTTTTCTCCTGGCATAGGTGAGAATCTGGGGCTTACGGTACTCGGTCTTGAAGTATTTAATGGTATGCGGGTCAGTCAGGAAGGTGTTTCCCGTGCCGGCCCCCACTCTCCTTATCGCTTCCAGCCCCAGCGTGTCGTCGTTTACCTCGACGCCTTTCAGGGCTCTGGCTGTCATATCGGCAATCTCGCTATCTATCGCCAGTTGCACGATGTCCAGCGTGATGGAAGCTTCAAGGCAACCCCAGCCGGTCAAGATATCTGCCCCGGCAAACGCGCAGAAGGTGGCGTTGAAGCACCTGTCTATTATCGACTGCCCGTCAGTAACGGGGGAGTCGCTGACAAAAGCATACATATCCGTTGGCCATCCAAATCCCTCTCTGGCTACCTGCGTTTGGATGGCTGAAATCATCGCTACTTCTACGGAGGCCTCAATCACCTGGCCGGTGGCCATGTTCATGGCTACTGGCCGCGGGGCGAAAATCACCGGCGCACCCGGGTTAGCTAGTTCACTGATGACCACCGCCGACAGGTGTTCAGCCAGCGACAGTAACGTATTACCCAGGATGGTGACAGGCCCGCCGGCCCCGGCAATCGGCATGGGGTCTGGTTCAACTGGTATCCCGTATTGACCTGCCAGAAGCAGCATATCAACGCTATTCCCGTGCCAGTGCAGAGGGGAAACAGGGCCTATCATGCACATGAATCGCGGTCTCTTTTTAAACTCCTTTTTGCTTCCGTACTCTGCCAGGCACATTTCTATCATATATTCTATGTTCTTCTTGCCGTAGGGCTGTAACTCGATGGGCTTGGTGGTATTTTCCAGGAGTATCTCGAAGCCATGCACATCCCTTACGCTTACATTCAGGCCGGGGTCATAGTAGTAGGGCATGCAGCAGATATCTATGCCCTTTGTGCCGTCGGTGGCTATTGCCCAGTCTTTCACGTCAGAGAGGACGGCTTTTCTATATTTCCCATCTTGCAGGTCAATGTAGTACTCGCCGCCGCTCATGCCGCGGTTATACACCCTTTCATTGCCGGGTTCCAGTACCACGTCCTTATCTGGCTGGCGCCCACCCAGGACGACCTTTCCGGGGAGTCTTCTCAGGCATTCTTCCGAGAGCTCGCCGGGAATTTTCACCAAATCCGTCTGATAGTCCACTTTGGCGCCGGCCTTTTCCAGCATCTGTTTGGCACCCTCATGGCTGACCTTTACCCCCACTTCCTCCAGGATATTTATCGCCTCGGTTCTCATTTTCTTAACATCTGCATCTGATATAAATCTCGTGATGCACTTGCCCATCGCTTACCTCCTTATGAATTTCGCTTGATGACACTGGCTTACAATTCAGTTTAGCTGATTTTAGTTACTGCCGGGTAAAAAAGTCAATATTCAATATACTTCAAATGGGAACAAATCCCATAATCGCACGGGACGATAGCGGCGGTATCCTGCTATCAGGGGAGTATCTTCGCTATTTGGACTACAACTATTGTCATAACAGTGATTTTTTTAAACAGAACCCGTGTGCTATAATTACAGCATAAAGGCGAAAGGAGGGCAAAGATGGGTGGCTCACGTGTCAGAGGCGGTTGGGCAGGCAAGATACTGAGGGTAGACCTCACCCGCGGGAAAATAGTTGAAGAGCCGCTGACCGATGACCTGGCTTATGACTTCATCGGCTCCAGGGGGTTTGACGCCAAGTTCCTTTGGGAGATGGTCAAGCCAAACATTGACCCGCTTAGTCCTGAAAATGTTTTAAGCCTGGGGGCCGGCCTCCTTACCGGCACCGTTTTCCCGGAATGCGGGAGGATAAACGTCGGCTGTATATCGGCTCTAAATGGCATATACGGGTTTGGCAATTCTGGTGGCTGGTTTCCATCGAGGCTGAAGGCAGCCGGCTATGACCATATCGTCGTTACCGGGAAAGCGCCCAAGCCCGTCTACATCTTCATCAATGACGATGGCGCCCAGCTCCTGGACGCCGGTGACCTGTGGGGAAAGAACACCATCCAGACTGAGAAACTACTCAGGCAGAAGTATGGCCGGGATACCAGGGCATGCTGCATCGGGCAGGCGGGGGAGAACCTGGTCAGGACTGCCTCTACTATGGTGGACGGCTCCTTCTCCGCCCACGGCGGTTCCGGTGCGGTCTGGGGGTCAAAAAACCTCAAGGCGATTGCGGCCACCGGGACCAAGAAGGTAGTGATAGCTGACCCTGACGAGTTCTACCGGCTGGCCAAGCGAGAGGTGGAAAGAATAAAAAAGGCCGAGGAAAAACCAGGCTACTATTTTTCTAAAGCCAACTACAGGCAGTATGGAACTCTAATGCTATACGACCTGCTGCCGAACTTTGT
This sequence comes from Chloroflexota bacterium, assembly GCA_016202545.1. Taxonomy (GTDB): domain Bacteria; phylum Chloroflexota; class Dehalococcoidia; order Dehalococcoidales; family JACQON01; genus JACQON01. The sequence goes on along the minus strand of JACQON010000013.1, from coordinate 10,140 downwards.
TGGCTACGGGGCCGACAACAGGCATCTTACTCCGGAGCAATTAGACCAGATTCGGGCGTCCACCCTCCAGGAAAAGTATGCCGTTGCCTATCACGCTGGCTGCACCAACTGCCTGGAGCACTGCACCTTCCTGTGGGAGGTCTTCGCCGGTCCCTATGCCGGGACACGGACGACCGCCCTGCGCTTCGGCAGCACCGACTATATGACCATGGGCATGGGCAACGCCGACTCCGGTTCCATGGTGAAGTTCCACCAGCTGGTTAACGAGTATGGTATGTGCGGCAAGATGATGCCAGGCGCCATGGCCTTTGCCCTGGAGCTTTACGAGAGGGGAATCATCACCAAGGAAGATACCGGCGGCATAGAGCTCAAGGCCGGAGACCATGAGACGATAATTAAGCTGACGCATATGACCGCTTTCAGGGAGGGCTTCGGCAATATGCTGGCTGAAGGCCCGTATAATATGGCCAGGAAAATTCCCGGCGCATATCCCTACCGGCACGGGGCCTATGGCAGAAAATACACCCCTGGGCTGGCGTTTATGACCAGCCCGCGCGGCACGGACCACCTGGGGACATCCTTTGCCGTTTTCTTGCCGCCGGAAAGCAAAGAGGCCATCTATAAACACCTGGTTAAAAAGTACCCGCAGCTTTCATCCCCAACTGAGCCGGGGGTTAAGGGAAAGGGGATATGGATGGTCTGGGAGGAAAGCAACAAAGCCGTCCTTGACAGTATTGGACGGTGCGCTCTCCCGGCAGGAGGCATCGGCGGCAACGAGTCCATTCTAACCGAGGTTGAGGACGACCCGTTAGCCGAGGGGCGCGCCAGGGTCTTATCTGCCCTCACCGGCAGGGAGTGGGCCGCCGAACAAATATATGAGTGCGGAGAAAGAATCACCAATGTGGAAAGAGCCATCAGCGTGAGACAGGGAGCTAGCAAGGAAGCTGATGGCTTGCCGGAAGCGGACCAGCACATCGAGTTTGACTATCTGGCCGTCGGTGAGGTCACCGGTAAAAGCATGAGGGAATACCTTGAAGACTATTATCGGGCGAGGGGCTGGGACGTCAACACCGGCATTCCCGCCAGGGCCAAGCTGGAAGAACTCGGGCTGGGCCATGTCGCTGACGAGCTGGAGGCCAATGCGCCCTATCCTCGCTGGCAAGGGCCGCCGCTGTGACCGTGACAGCCGAGCAGTGAAATGACGTAAGGAGGGGACATGTTCTGTCAAAAGTGCGGCAAGGAACTTTCCAAAGGGGCCACCGTCTGCGCAAGCTGCGGCTTTCAACCTGTGGAGTCGAAAATCCGGGTGAAGAATATCTGGAGGGTAACTCCTACTATGGGCGTGGTCTCGGAGAACAAATTTGCCACCGATTGCACTGCCTGCGAGACCTGCATGAATTTTTGCTCCCACTTCCACGAGGGTTCGGCAAATACTGTCCTGTCCCGCATAGTCATAAATCCCACCGAGCTGGAGTGGATGCTGCATGAAACTGACGACCCTACCGTGGAGAGGACGATATGCCGGCAGTGCCCTGGGCTGGCGCCATGCATGGCGGTGTGCAAAGTCGCTGGTGCCATGTACCGGGATGAGAAGACCGGGGCGGTAATCATCGACCCCGAGTACTGCAACAATTGCCGGGCCTGTGAGAGGGCCTGTCCCTATAACGCCGTCTGGTATGTGGAAGGCGCCGACAAGATGCTCAAGTGCGACCTGTGCGGCGGGGAGCCCCAGTGCGTCGAGGTCTGCCCGGTGTTCTGCCTCAAGTACGAAAAGGTCGCCTGAGAAGCGGAAACAGGTTGGTCAGGCGGGCTTCAAGTCCTCGATTTCCTTTTCCACACGCTGACAGAAATCACGTCGCCTTCTCACAGGCATGAGGTGACTGTGTCTCCCGCGCAGCAGCCGCATCAGGTATAGCTGCCGGCGATTCGATGCTTTCAGGGGTATCCGGCGATTGTATCTCATGCTCGGCGGGTTCCGGCTGGCATTGCTCCGCCGGCAGCGCGTCTGCCTCACCGAGAGCTTCAGCAACCATCTCGGCGTATTCCAGGGGATGTTCCTCGAGCATCCTCTTCTCCGATATTTTCCCGGTGTGGATGCTGGTATCAACGGGGAAAACGCCGGGCTTGAAAAACACATCGTAGAAGTGCCAGACGATGATGGTGAGCACTGCCAGCGTCGCCTCGTAACCGTGGAACTCCACCGAAGCGGCCACTACCTGGCCGGGCAGGAGCCTGGTAAAAGTGACAGGAAAGGCCAGGACAAAGCCGGTGACCGTCAGCACCAGGCTGCCGAAGATGAGCCCCCAGTACTCAAACTTCTGGCTGTAGTCAAAACGGCCGAACTGCGGGCGCCTGTCAGTGAAGCCGAAGCCATGCTTGACCGCGATGGCCACGGCGCGAAAATCGCTGAGCGTGGGTATCATAGACAACCTGGAGCGGTGCACGAAAAAGGAGATGGCCACCTCGCTGAAGTGGTAGACGATGCTCAAAGTGAACAGCAGTCCGAAGATGCGGTGAATCAACCTGGTCTGTTCAATTCCACCCAGGCCCATGATTACCCACTCCGCCCAACCGGCGGTGTGGAACCTCTGGGCAAGGCCGGTTACGGCCAGCGCGGTGAAGATGACCATCAGTATAATATGCTGTACCCGCTGGCTCAGATTGAACCTTATGAAGTTAGCCGCCATTGTAACCTCCGCTTCTAATCGTGTTTTAGCGCCCGCCACAGGCCGAGCCCGATATGCACCAGGAGACCGGCCAGAATGAACGGGATGAGCACCCGGTAGAACCATCGGACCAGGAATACCAGCGTGGCTTTATCCATGCCGGGCTCATAGTGAGACAGCCATGCCCCGGGGAAGTTTGCCGTGGCACCGGGATGACACTTGCTGCAGGTGCTGGCCAGGTTGGCCTTGAGCACCGGCGAGTCAGGGTCATCCACGGCCTGAATATCGTGAACGCCGTGGCAGTCAGTGCATACCGCAGCCTCGGCCCAGATTTCCTTGCTCTGTTTGCCAACCAAGGCCACGCTTTTCCCGTGGAAGTCTTCGAGGTAGGACTTGACCACATTGGTCGAGAGACCGTACTTCTGCATCAGCTCCTTGTCGCCGTGGCAGTCGCTGCAGAGCTTCACGGACTGAAGGCGGAAGGCGGCTGTCAGCGGGCTTTCAATAGAATGGGCGGTATGGCAATCGGTGCACACCGGCACATCACCGCCGTTTTCCCCTGATATTGCCCTTCCGTGTACGCTCGCCGCATACTCGCTGTAGACATCCTGGTGGCACGCCGAGCAGGTGCGGGAGACCTCAGTCCTGGGCTGGGAGGGTGGGGTCACGTAATGCGCCCCGTGACAGTCGGCGCAGACGGGGGCGCGCGCATCGCCGCCGGCCAGCAACTGGTAATGGGCGCTGTCCAGCATCCTGGTATAGTTATCAAAATGGCAGTTTTGACATAGCTCATACTGGGCGACGCGGTAGTCGCGGCGGCTGGGAATCTCGCTTTCGGGATGCGGGTATGCCGAGATAGAGCTATGACAACCGGTGCATGATAATTTGTCCCCGTGGATGGAAGTGGCGAATGCTTTACGGTTAACGACGAGCGGAAGCGTCTCCCCGCTGGCGAGAGTCATGCTGAGGCTAGGCTGGACATGGCAGCCCAGGCAGTCCTGCTGTGGTGAAGCGGCCGGCGGAGCGGCGGCGGAAGGGGAGTGACAGCCGAGACAGGACTTTTCGTCAAAGGCGGCATGACCTGAGGGCACCGGCCTTACGCCCTGGGAACCGTGGCAGGTCAGGCACTTCTCCTGGCCGGCTACGCCGTGTGGCACCTGGGGCGCCCCCGGGGCGGCCTGTGCCGCTGAAAACCAGGCCACGGCTGCCGCCACGGCTATCCCCCCGATTATTATCCATAGGTTGGCACTCTTCATGCGTAAGACCTCCAGCCCGGCAAGATGTCACCGCCAATTGGTCGGAAAGCCCACGGCCACGCTGGCGGGCTGGCGCTACTGGGACTTCCGGCTGGCGAAAACCAGCGATGCCCTGTCCCAGACGAGCCGCAACCCGTATGCCGCCCTGTATGCCAGGAAGATGGCAGCCCCGGCCAGGCCGATGAAAGGCAGGAAGAATATGAACGCCAGGCCGGCCAGGGGACCGGCTATCACCGCCAGCACCGCGGGCACTTTGAGGTATTTGGCCGTGCTGTCCCCGGGCAGGTGCCACGTCCTGGCATTGGGGCGGATAAGCTCCCCGGTGCTGCGGTTCAGATAAACGCCCCCTACCGCCAACTGCCCACCGTAGTGCACTCTCATCTTTTGTGCCTCCTTTCGCTTCTCCTCTGCAGCCTCTTTCGCCTCTTCTGACCTCTCACTATTTTTAGCATAAGTCATTTGTTGTACTTTTTTAATAGAGCGAAGATGCTATTCCCAAGGTTATGTCGGGATACGTGCCGGCGCACCCGACAGGAATAAAACAAAAAGATGCTATCCCTGTGGGATAGCATCTTGATACTAGTATGCGATTGCCTGAATCAGTGTAACAACATTCTTCGCTGCCCCTTCGCTGTCCCTTCGCTGCGCTCAGGGCTTCGGCTCAGAATGTCACTAATGTGGTTTGTCACCCTGAGCGAAACGCAGGGTCTCTTGTCAACACGCGACCTGTCACAATGGTGCCTATTTCTGCAATCAGGTATCGACCTGCCTGCCGCTACACAGTGGTTACAGCTCTATTAGCCCCTTTCGGAGGGCAAATTTGACCAGTTCGGTCCGGTCGTGGGCACCGAGCTTGTCCATGAGGTTGGTGCGGTGGGCCTGAACCGTCCTCACGCTTATGCCCAGCATGTCGGCGATATCCTTGTTCTTCTTGTCCTCGGCGATAAGCGTCAATATCTGCCTTTCGCGCTTGGTTAAGCCCTCGTAGCTTATCTTTGCCTGTCCGGAGGTTGCCCTCTTCAGGTAGTCCTCGACCAGCATTCGCGCGATGGAAGGGTAGAGGTATACATCGCCTTTGTGGACTGCCCTTATCGCCGCTACTAGTTCGCTGGTGGCGGTGGTCTTTACCACGTACCCTGAAGCCCCCGCCTGAAGCATCTGCGACAGGTACTGGGCAGTGTCGTGCATGGTCAGTATCAGCACCTTGATTTGGGGGCTCTTTTCTTTTATTCGGCGGGTAGCTTCTAGCCCGTTTATCACCGGCATGGTTATATCCATCAGCACCACATCTGGCACCGACTGTATGACATTGGTCACCGCCTCCTCTCCGTCACCGGCCTCGCCAATAACATCGATGTCCGGGTATTTCTGTAGCAGCGAGCGAATGCCTTCCCTCATGATAATATGGTCATCGGCCAGGAAAACCCTGATTTTATCCATCGGCTTCCTCTTTCGCCAGGGGCACTTCCACGCGGACGCAGGTTCCCTGCCCTGGCTGCGACCTGATAGCTAGCGTCCCGCCCAGGAGGGCGACTCTCTCCGCCATTCCGTGAAGGCCGAGGCTGCGCCGGGCGCTGTCTCTGCTCAAGGCTGCCTCGGAGTCAAAGCCCTTTCCATTGTCCTCCACCTGGACGATGACCTTCGAGGTGCCTATCTGTAGCTGTACACTGACATTGCTGGCCTGGGCGTGCTTGACCACGTTGGTCAGCGCCTCCTGTATCACCCGGAACAGCATGGTCTCAGTGTATGGTGGCAGCTTAGCCTTGGGACCGGAGACCTCTACTTTAACGTCAAGGCCGCGTTTTACCAGGCGGTCCTTGACATACCAGTCTATGGCCAGGGGCAGTCCCAGCTCGTCCAGCGCGCTCGGGCGCAGCTCCAGGGCCAGGTCGCGTATGCCGCCGGCGGTGCGAATCGCCTGCTCTTTGAGAGTCTCCAGCCGTTGTGTGACGTCACGGTATCTCGCCGGCAGAGTTTCCGCGATGGAGCCCAGGTTGATGGCTAGGGCCGCCATGGACTGGCTGGCCTCGTCGTGAAGCTCGCGGGCTATCCGCCGCCGCTCCTCCTCCTGCGCCGAGATGAGCTTTCCCAGCAGTTGCTCCCGGATTTTGTTTGCCTCCTCCAGTCTTTGCGCCTTTCTGGCGTTCTCCACACCGATACCTAAGGCGTCTCCCATCGCCGAGAGCAAATGCAACGTCTGTGGTTCAAAGCGGTCAGGAATGTAGCTGGCCAGGGCCAGCACCCCTATCACCCGGTTCTGCAACTTTACCGGCAGGCCGATATAGCCACGGAATTTGCCCCGTTCCCCTATCATCACGATAGCTTCAGGGCTAGCCTCAACGTCATTAACCAGAACCGGCTCCCCTGACTGGGCCGCCTTCCCGGCCACTCCTTGTCCTAGCTTTAGCCTCGTGATTTCACGGGCATACTCCGGTGCTAAACCCCTGTGAGCCAGGCAGACCAGATAGCCGACTTTCTCATCCAGCAAGTGTATCATGCCCGCCTCTATGCCCATTACTGCTAAAATCTTGCTCAGGGCGTCATTTATTATCTTGTGAAGGTCGAGGGACTGGCTTATGGTGGTAATGATGGCATTCAGCGCCGATAGCTCATTGGTCCTCTGCTCCACCTTATTCTCCAGGTCTATGTTCAGTTCCGCCAGTTGCTGGCGGGAGAGCTCCAGCTCTCCGGTGCGCAGCTCTACGCTCTCGGCCATCTTGTTGAAGGTCTGGGCCAGCATGCCGATTTCATCGCCATTCCCGTCGCCCTTGGCCCTGGCCGAGTAGTCGCCGTAGGAAAGTCTCTGCGCCGATTCAGTCAGCCTGGACAGCGGACTCAGGATGGTCCGGTTGAGGGCAAAGGCAAGGCCGCCGCCGATGATGACGAAGGTCAGTCCTCCCAGGATGCCGATGAACAGGGTCTGCTGCCTTGCTTGCTCGTCCACAGGGGTGGCATCCAGGCCAACCTTTATCGCCCCCAGTACCCGGTTTTGGGGCATGTGGCAAATCTGGCATTCCGGCTTATTGAACACAGGGGTGATAACCCACAGTTCGCTTCTGCCGTTCTGCCTAGCTGTCTGCATGGAGACTTCACCCGATTGCAATGTCAGCCGGATTGCTTCATCGGTGTCTATTCTGCCCACCTGCGATTCCTCGCCTGAAGCAGCGACCATGCCCGTGGGCGAGAACAGGACTATCTCGCTGACCATTTCCTCTTGCTTGATTCGTAGCATGGCTTCTTGGGTCTGCTTACGTTCACCGCTCAGCATTCCCTGCTCCAGAGAGCCCTGCACCGCTCCAGATAGGGTCATAGCCATGTGCTGGAACTGGTCTACGCTGGCTTTTCTCTGAAAATAGACCATCATCCCGCCGAAGATAGTGCCAATGACAAGCAGAATGATGATTACCAGCAGGGGGACTTTTATTTGAAGTTTCACTACGCCTCCGTGCCCAAGCGGCTCAGCTTTCTCTGTTTCTGCGCTCGAACTCTGAGGCAAAGCCAGGTATGGGGAGCCGCTATGGGCTGCCCACATGATTTTATAACAGGGATAGTCTCAAGTCAAATCAGCGCCGCGCGCGTTCACAAATAGTCCAGCTTCATATCTCGCCCTGATTCTTCTCTTTCAGCGCCCGCAGGATTTTGGCCGGTGTTATGGGCAGGTCGGTGATGCTTATCCCGGTGGCGCTATGGACGGCATTGGCAATGGTGGCCGCCACGCAGTGCAGCGCCACGTCACCCACGCCTTTCTGGCCAAACGGGGTAAGGGGGTCAACGGTCTCAACCAGGATAGGTTCTATATCGGGAAGGTCTACGGCAGTGGGCACTTTATCGCTCATGATTGACGGATTAAGCGGCTGACCGGTGGTCTTGTCATGGGTATCGTCTTCGAATAGCCCCAGGCCAATCCCCTGGCTTGCCCCACCCTGAAGCTGTCCTTCCACTGTGCTCACGTTCAGCGCCCGGCCGCAATCATGGGCAGTTACATACCTGGTGACCTTCACCAGTCCCGTCTCGGGGTCTACCTCAACTTCGGCGGCATGGGCGGCAAAGACATAGACCGAGGTGAAATGCCCGTAACCATCATCGTTTTGAGGCTTTGTCTGGCTCGCCCACACACCACGGCCAACCACCGGCCCGGCGTCACCATCCATGCTGGTAAAATATGCCGCGCCGGCCACTTCAGCGACGCTCAATGACCGGCTCATGTCCTTGACGTGGATGTTGCCCCGCCTGGCCATCAGGTCCTGGGGGTCAACCTCGAGCATGTTTCCGGCGACCCTGAGGAGCTTCTCCCTGGCCTCGGAGGCGGCTCTTTTCACCGCGCTTCCCGTTGTCACCGCCGACCGACTGGCCCAGCATCCCAGCTCGGGCGGCGTGCCTTCGGTGTCACCACCGACAACGGCAACCATTTCCAGAGGTACGCCTAACTCCTCAGCGGCAATCTGGGCCAGCGTGGTATACAAGCCCTGGCCGATATTTGAATTGCCGGTGCGTACGATAACCGAGCCGTCAGCCGCTATCTCCACCTGGGCGGAGCTGAAGTCCACATCGAAGGCCGACTTTTCTCCGCTCCAGCCGACCATGCAGGCCAGGCCGACGCCGCTATGGGGTTTTCTCTTCTTGTCCCAGCCGATAGCCCCGGCCGCTTTCTTCAGACATTCCTCCATGCCGCAGCTACGGATTACCAGGCCGGCTGAGGTGGTAAAAGGGATGTCCTCGGCTTTAATGATATTTTTCAGCCTTATTTCCAGCGGGTCTATCCCCATCTGCCCTGCGGCGATGTCCAGCAGTGCTTCCCTGGCCAGGCTTACGGCTTCATTCCCGAAGCCGCGGAATGCCCCGCTGATGGATTTGTTGGTGTACACCGGGTAACAGTCGACCCATACATTGGGTATCTTGTACGGCCCTGCGATGAGGCCCAGGCTTATCTTGGCTACCCACGGGGCCATATCGGCGTAAGCGCCTGAGTCCAGTACCATCTTCTCTCGCCAGGCGGTGATGGTGCCGTCTTTTTTCAGCCCCGCCTCTGCCTCGATGATGAAGGGGGTGCGGGTCCTGCTGGCCAGGAACTCCTCTTCGCGGCTGAGGACGAACTTCACCGGCCTGCCCAGCCGCCTGGACATCAGGGCGGCGGCGACATCGTGCGTGAAGGTGCCCGCCTTGCTGCCGAAGCCTCCCCCTATGGCCGGCGTGATAACCCTGACCCTGCTGGCGGGTATTCCCAGGGCTTCAGCAATATCAAGGCGGGTGAACAGGATAGACTGCGCCGGCGACCAGTGGGTGAGCTTTCCCGTAGCCGGGTCATAGCTGGAAATGCATCCATGCGCGTCGAGGCACACGTGTGCCTGTCTGGACGTTCGAAACCTGGCCTTGACTATATGGTCGGCCTGCCTGAAGCCATCCTCGATATTGCCGATGCGGACCCGCTTCGGCTCGCGGATATTCCCCGGCTCTTCGTGTAGCTGCGGAGCGCCAGGTGCCATCGCCTCTTCGGGGTCAAGGACGGCGGGCAGCTCCTCATACTCCACCTTGATGAGATTCACCGCCTCTTCAGCGGTCTCCTCATCCACGGCGGCGACCGCCGCCACCTCGTCACCCACGTACCTGACCTCTGAATGCAGGCAATACTGGTGCTTGGGAAAGGTAAGCCCGATGGGGTGGGTTTCCCGCATAACGTCGTCCGGGGTCAGTACCAGCTTTACTCCCGGCAGCTTCTCGGCCTGGCTGGTATCAATGCTGACTACTCTGGCGTGGGCGTGGGGGCTTCTGAGGAACTTGCCGTAGAGCATGCCGGGGAGCACCATGTCCCTGATGTACTTTGCCGCGCCGATGACCTTGGGCACGGAGTCCAGGTGTGGGATACGCTTGCCGATGACCTCGAATTCTTGGCTCACTTTGCCCCCTTTTGGCCGTTATTTCATCCCGGGAAGCTCTGCTCACCGGCTCGCTTTCAAACCGCTCTTTCCTTCGGAAGACTCCCTCGATGGCTTCCGGTCTTGGTAGCAAAAGATACTTTAGCTCATGGTAGTACTTAAAATAGCACCAACTATGCTCTCCTGGCAACTTGTATAGTATAGCATTGGCAGCGCGCACTGGCTAGCTTGACAAATCAGCGGCATTTATGTTACATATAGCAGCGTATGTGAGCCATAGTCTGGCTGGTGAGCACCCCATAGCATTTTAGGACGAGGGAGGACTACTGCATGAAAAGCTTCGAG
>JACQON010000009.1 GCA_016202545.1 Chloroflexota bacterium | reverse complement strand
GAGCTACGCCACCACCAAGCCCGCTGCCCTCATCCAGGGCTATGCCCCGGGCCGGACATCCTTCGGCGAGCAGTTCCACCGCATGGCCATCACCCTGGAGGCCATGACCGGCAACATCGGCAAGCATGGCGGCTCGGCGGGCAACACTATCGGCTTCCCCGTCCACCTCGGCACCTTCCCCACCGGCGAAAACCCGCTCAACCTGTCCATCAAGAGAGACAAGTGGGCGGAGTGCATCCTGCGTGGCAAGGCCGGCGGCTACCCTGGCGATATTAAGATGATGTATGTCCTGGGAACCAACCCGCTAAACCAGCTTGAGAATACCAATAAGGGCGTCCGGGCGCTCAAGAAGCTGGATTTCCTCGTCGTCCACGAGCAGTTCATGACCCCCACCGCCAGGTTCGCCGACTTCGTCCTCCCCATCACCACCCACTTCGAGAGGAACGATATCTATCACCCCTGGTTGTTCGGGCGCTACGTTATATTCAGCAATAAAGTAGTCGAGCCCGTGTACGAGTGCAAATCAGACCTGGACATATTAACCGCGCTATCTAAGAGATTGGGCATCCCCGACTATAACACCAAAACCGAGGAGGAGTGGCTGAGAAGCTTCGTCCAGGAGTCTGAACTGCCCCTGGACTATGACCAGCTTAAGAAAGACGGTTATCATAAGTTTAAGCTCGACGAACCCTGGGTCGCCTTCAAGGAGCAGATTGAAGACCCTCAAAACAACCCCTTCCCTACCCCTTCGGGCAAGATTGAAATCTACTCTCAGACCCTGGCCACCATGGACTTCAAAAGCTCCCAGTATGGCAGCTACATACCCCCCATCCCCCAGTATATCCCCGACGATGTCGGCGGCTCAGAGGCAGAGAAATACCCACTGCAACTGATAACACCGCACCATAAATATCGCTCGCATGCGGTCTTCAACATGGTGCCATCCCTGAGAAACCTGTACATCCATGAGGCATGGCTCAACCCCGGAGATGCCAGGGAGCGCAATATCAAGACCGGCGACACCATCACCATGTTCAACGATGTCGGCACCATCCTGATAAAGGCCAGGGTCACCGATAGAATCATGCCCGGCGTGGTAGCCGTATACCAGGGCGCCTGGTACGACCCCGATAAGAACGGCGTGGACCACGGCGGCTGCGCCAATACCCTGATTGAGGACAAACCTTCACCTGCCGGCGCCTTCCCCTATAACTCGGCCCGCGTCCAGGCGCAAAAGGGGTCTTAACAGCCTCTAGTTAAGAGGCACATTACCTACTCCTGCGGACTTGAGTTCGCGTTTGCACACGCCGATGGCCTCTATTCAGTGAGCAATGGGACGACACGAAAGGGATGGCGATATAAAAGCATGAAGGCTGACCATCATTGACTGGAGCGTTCCGGAGCCCCCTGGTTTCACCTGCAAGAATGGCTATATACAACCATAAGCCAGGCTGCTTGTCAGCAAAGCCTGCAAAGCTATTGACATCGGTTTAAACCCTGATTATAATGCCCATGCATAATGCTCATATAACTAATTATTGATGGCACTAATAGCAGAGAAAGGAGAAACATGCCAAAGCTGGTCAAAGTTGCGCAGTCGAACCCGTACAAGACATGGATAAGAGGAGAAGGCATTCCCATAATCGAAGGATACTCCATAGATGACGTGATGACGGTCCCCTTAAAGCCATGGCCAAGGATAGGCGGCAGGGGCGCCTATATTGACCTGGTTGGCTCCGACAATCTGACCGGGGCCTACGTGTGCGAGATACCGCCAGGCAAGAGCCTCAACCCTGAAAAGCACCTGTTCGAAGAGCTAATCTACGTAGTTTCAGGCAAGGGGTCAGCCGCTGCCTGGAACGAAGATGGCGACAGGCAAACCTTCCAGTGGCAGGAAGGCAGCCTGTTTTCGCCACCTTTGAACTCATGGCATGAACTTACCAATAAGCAGTCGGATAAAGCGGCCAGGTTCCTGGCCGTAACCGGCGCCCCGGTATTCATGAACCTGTTTCACAATTCAGACTTCATCTTCAATAACGATTTTGCGTTCAAAGATAGATATTCCGGGCAGAGCGATTATTTCACCAGCGAGGGCAGGATTATCCAGCTTGTAGATGACCGCGGCAAAATCATTCAATCAGCCATCCCAGCGATATGGGAAAGAAACCTGTTCCAGAATGTGCTGGATGCGCTCCGCCCATCTGAGATTATCGGACTGGAACAGATGTGGAAAGGCGGCAAGATAATCCACATGGTGCTGAGCGATAACACCATGGAGCTCCATATTGGCGAATTTGAGCCGGGAACTTACATGAAGGCCCACCGCCATGATGGCGGCGCCCATATTATCATGCTCAGTGGCAAGGGCTACTCCCTGATGTGGCCTGACCGGGCACCGGAGCAAAGGATAAGGTGCGACTGGCACAAGGGCTCCGTAATCTCACCCCCTGAGAACTGGTGGCATATGCACTTCGCCACCGGTACGGAGACATACATCCATATGGCTTTACGCTGGTGCGGCAACAAATACAGATTTAACAATGATTGGCAATATCTCGACCGGCGCAACATAATCGAATACTACGACGAAGACCCTGAGATACGGAGGATTTTTGAAGCCGAACTGGCCAAGGACGGTTTGAAATCGAAAATGGATAAGAGCCTCTACAAGAAAAAGTAGAGCGGACGGCTTCAGGCGAGGGATAGCCCGGTGATTAAGGTAACAGGGGGTGAAAGGTTGATGTGATAAAGACGTTCTGGTGGAGACCGGCCCAGTTTTAAGGAAAGGAGTGAACAATAGTGAAAAAGATATACATATCAGCTGTTTGTCTAATGACGGCAGGCTTGCTTTTAGGCAGCTATGGTTGTGCCCAACCAGCGCCAACGCCTGCGCCGGCACCAACAGTCACGGTGACAGCGCCAGCACCAACGCCCAAACCAGCGCCAACAGTTACAGTGACAGCACCTCCAACTCCTACTAAGCCAGCAGAGAAAACCAGAGTACAGTTCATCGCTGGCAGGCCAGGTGACGTGTTTACTGTCCTATCTTATGCGCTAAGCGGGTTTATCAACGAGGACTCGGAAGTACTTAAATCCTCGGTGTTGACAACAGGCGGAACCGCTGACTACCTCAAGATTATCAAGGAAGAACCGGCCAAGAAGGCTGTCTCGATAGGAATCATGGAGACAGGCACCATCACCGCTTTCGGAAAACCGGATGGTCTTAACCCGAAGTTTCTCGGCATGATACAAAGCATTCCTTATCTATGGGCTACCTATAATAAGGACATAAAGACATTAAAAGATTTCGCCGGTCATTCCGTAGCCGGCCCCCGGGCTGTAGCCGGCTGGCAGGAGAACTTCATCGTACCACTGGAGCTGGCTGGTGTTAAGGACCAGATAAAGCTCACCGCTACCGGCATGGGCGCCGCTGCTCAAGCCCTTATGGATGGGGCCGTTGACATAGCCTACGCCGACCTTACCTACATCCCGCCAAGCACAATCAAACTGGGTACCGCTCTGGAACAGGCCAAGGTAAAAGGTGCTCTTTACTTCCCCGATTGGGGCAAGGAGACCATTGAGGTAGGGCTGGCAGGCCGAGTGGCATGGAAACCGATTCTGGCCCTCCAGGTTCCACCCAAAGCTCTGGGCGAGACGCAACCAGATACCATTTATGTCTGGCTTCTGCCTCTCTTCTGGGCAGCCACCCCCGACATGCCCAATAACGTAGCTTATGAAATCGCCCGGGTATTATATGAGAGGGCGAAGAAAGGCGATTTCGCCGGCTTCCATGCCCAGGGTGCCGGCATTGTGCCGGGATTTGTGGAATTGGGACCCTGGAAAACCAAGGCAGACATCGAAGAATGGTACCATCCCGGAGCCCTGAAGTTCTATAGGGATATAGGGGTCAAGGGTCTCTAGCGCAGCGCTGTAAAGGCAAGGGGGAGTTAAGTTAAAAGAGAGGGGGCTACGCCCCCTCTCTAGAACTCTTCCCCTTCTCCTGAGCAAGAGAAGGGGTTCACCCTGAAGGGGACACTCGTTCCGATTACTCGTTCCGATTATCGTCAGAGTGAATCGTCAGAGTGAAAAGGGGATGAGGTCGTCGGTAAGTGGCGATGTATGCTGAAGCAGCAGGTTCAGCAATTAACCTGACAGTACACTAGTTTTCCAGTGCTCTCCTGTGGGAAGGAGCATATTAGCAGCAGGCCGAGTATCAAATACCTGTTAGTATTTGTGGCATGAAATAGCATCGTGGAGGAAGGAAGCATGAAAATTGTAGTCGTCGGCGGTGGGGTTGCTGGCTTTAGCGCCGCCATGGTAGCCAGGAAAGCGGGCGCGGATAAAGTTGTTCTGATTGAGAGAACAGACATGCTGGGCGGTATTGGCATGGTTGCCGGTATCGGGCTGGTTGGCTCGGGAGCTTTCCGCGCTTTGGCCGAGGAGAAAGCTCTTGGCGGAGGCAGCCTCTATTATGACGTGCTTTTCCCCATTGCGACTCACCAAGACATAACGACGCCTGGCTTCGATAGGGCCATGCTATACAACGTGACCAGGCTGGATGCCAGGCTGCAGAGAGTCCTCAAGGAAAACGGCATCGAGGTGCTCCTGTCCCGAACCGTCACCGATATTAAAGCGTCCGGAAACAGCATAGGCGCCGCAGTATTGCAGGATGGCACAGCGATAGATGGCGATGTCTTTATTGATGCCAGTGGCACAGCCACAGGTATTAAGGGCTGCAACGAGTTCGGCTACGGGTGTGTTGCCTGCATTCTGAGATGTCCCGTCTTTGGTAATCCAAAAGGCCTGATTGACCACAAAGTGAAGACCTTCCCCGAGTTGAACGCTTATGGAAAACCGGGCGTAATCGGTACTTCACTGCTGATACCCATAGCCAGCCTGGACGAAAAGTACCAGGAGGAACTTAAGCAGAAAGGCCACGTGTTCCTGCCGGTGCCTCCAGGCGTCGAACCCAACATGGACAGGGCTATGAAAGCAGCCTCATATTCAATACCGGTTATGTCCCAGGACGTTCTGGCACACAACGTGCTTCTTCTGGATGTTGGCGGGTATGTTAAAGTGACCGCTCAGGGGTCGCCGCGCTATGGTCCGCTCTTAAGGCGTTTCCCTGGCCTGGAGTATGCTTCTATTGCTCAACCGTCCGGCGGTCTTAAAGGGCATCTGGTGTTCGGGCTGACCATCGCTCACAGGAAAAACTCGATGGAGGTGGAGGGAGTCGATAACGCCTTCTGTGCCGGGGCAAAGGCCGGGAACGCTCTATTCCTGCTTGATGTGGCGGCCACCGCTGATTTGGCTGGCTACAACGCGGTGATGAAGGCGAAAGGAAAGAGTTGTCTGGAACTACCCAAAACTCTGATAAACGGCGCCTTCATCGATTACATAGGCAGACTGATGACCACCGAGGAAGGACTTAAGAAGTCTCCTCAAACGGACAACAACACCATGAAGCACCTTGGCGTCTACCGGGAAACGGAGAAGGAGATAACCAAAGAGGTGAAAAGGGTAGGACTGGAAGGCATCTTCGGCCGCCGAATAACTTAGTCCCTTATTTGACCGGGCGCTGTCGCCGGTACAGGTCGGCCCAGCAAGCTGTTCATGATAGCATAGACACCGCAATGGCGAAAGAGGGTCATCCCTCTTGATGGCAAAGGACCTTTAGTCTATGAAGTACCTTCGCTGGCTGACACGCATTGAGAGCTGGTTAATAATCGTGGTTATGGCCATGATTGTTTACCAGCTCCTTTACACCCAGCTTTTCCTGTATGACCCGGCGGTGCACCGTATCGTCCACCTCGGCTTTAGCTTCACGGTGATATTCCTCGCCATGCTCGTTGCCGTGCCAAGGCTGAAAACCGTGGCTTCAAGACTGAGACGCTATCTCCTGCTTTTATTTCTGGTAGTCGGCATCGGAATTACGGCGCAGCTTTTTATAATATTCCCCCAATCGGTGACGACCCAGTATCTGCCACTTCCCCAGGCAATGGTAGCCGGGGCTATCGCCCTGTTCTTCTGCTTTTTATTGACGTGGTGGCGGTACGGGAAGGTCTTCGGTGTGGTAGTGCTGCTCGCTTTTCTCTATGTAATTATTGGGCCTCATATCCTCCCCGAGGATATCCAGCCACCACAGGTATCGTTCCTGCGCCTGCTTGCCTGGACAGCGGCCGATATTGTTTCTGAGCAGGGGGTATACGGTGACCTGCTCGGCTTCGTGGCTAACTACATGTGGCTGTTCATGCTCCTCGGTGCCTTTTTGCAGGCCTTTGGCGGGTTGAGATTCATTGAGAAAATCGGGCTGTATGCCAGTACCAAGTTAGCCAGTGGTCCGGCAGCGCTATGCGTGATTACCAGCTCCCTGGTCGGTATGGTGACCGGCGTCACCGCCGCCAATATCGCCGTGGTTGGTTCTTTTACCATACCGATGATGAAAGAGCGGGGTTACACCCCCGAGCAAGCCGGCGGCATTGAAGAAGCCGCCTCGAACGGCGGGCAGATTATGCCGCCAATAATGGGCGTGACCGCCTTCATCCTGGCCGAGTTTATCGGCATACCTTATGTCAAGCTAACCTACCATGCCTACATTCCCGCCTTTTTCTATTTCTTCGGCGTCTTTTTATATATTCAGCTTCAAGCCATGAAACACGGCTTCACTCCTCTGCCGCCAATGAAGGTCAGCGGCAAAGAACTACTGGTTGACGCCCCCAACTTTCTACTTCCCTTTGTGGTGCTAATCCTCCTCCTGGTAAAAGGGTATTCCCTGATGTTCGTCTCTTTCTGGACGATAATAGCTATCATCGCTACCGGTCTCATTTCTGGCTTTGCCAGAAAAGGGGCCAGGATAAGCTGGCGACAGGCTAAAGACAGGCTGGTTGTAGGCACAGTAAACGCCTGTGACATGGCCATTATCACGGGCCTGCTGGGAGCGCTGACCGCGATATTGGAGATGTCAGGCTTAGGTTATTTTCTGGGCAACTTCCTGCTCAAACTAAGCGGCGGCAATCTGTTCATCCTTTTATTATTTACCGCCCTGTTCTGCCTTATCCTGGGCACGGGACTG
This sequence comes from Chloroflexota bacterium, assembly GCA_016202545.1. Classification (GTDB taxonomy): domain Bacteria; phylum Chloroflexota; class Dehalococcoidia; order Dehalococcoidales; family JACQON01; genus JACQON01. The sequence goes on along the minus strand of JACQON010000009.1, from coordinate 54,731 downwards.
CCGACAATCACGGCGTATATCCTGACAGCAGTGGTGCTGGCTCCGGCCATAGTAAGCCTGGGTGTTCCTGTACTTGCCGCGCATCTCTTCGTTTTTGTTTACGCCGTTGCTGCCAATGTCACTCCACCCATCGGCTACGGTATAATTGTGGCCCAAAGGATAGCCGGGGGTACTTTCTGGGGTACCGCCTGGGAAGGCTTAAAGGCCTGCTTTGTCACCTTCTTTCTGCCCTTCTTCTTCGTCTATGCGCCGGCGGTAATATTATTGCTGGACGGGCTTTCCATACCAACGATAGTAGTGCAATTTATAATTGCCCTGCTGATTACAGTATGCCTGTCTTTCCTCATGTCCAACTTCTGTCTGGCGACACTTGGTCTGGCCGAAAAGGCGCTGTTTGGCACGAGCCTGGTACTATCACTACTGGCTTTAATTTTCACCTCGCAAAGCTGGCCACTTATCGCAGTCGCTCTGGCAGCTTTTTTGCTAGGCGTTGCGCTGAGCCGCCGGCAGCGCACGGGGATAGTTAGCCCTGGCCTGCCATAGCACCGGTATCAAAGAAGAATAAATATTCTGTCCCGGAGAGGATAAATGCTCGAAAAGATTACGGAAAAGTGCAACGGCTGTGGAATCTGCGTGCTTGGCTGCCGCAGGAACGTGATAGAGCTGAGAGGAGAGGGCAAGGGAAAGAAAGCCTATATTGTGAATCGTGCCGACTGTGTCCTCTGTTATAACTGCGAGAGGTATTGTCCCCTCGAGGGCGTGGTATACGTCGGCCCCGAGGTAAACACGTCCGCTTTCAAAAAGCATTTGCCGCAGTTCGGCCGACTGACTACTGCCCAGGCAACCCCTTTGGAGGTATACGCTGAAATGCAATACGGGGGGCAGATTCCCGAAGAAAAACAGGATGTGATAGTGGTGGGGGCCGGGTGTGCCGGGCTGGTAGCAGCCATTGCGGCGGCTGAAGCCGGGGCGACAACCACTGTGCTTGAGAAGGCGACCGATATCAGCGATACCAATACCTCCCGCTCAGGCGGTGGCTTTGATATCGCCATGGAGCGTGAAGTCAATCCTGATGCCCGCAGGCTTTCCATTGAGGAAAAGGTTCGGCAGGCAATAGAGATAACCGGGGGCCACTGTAGCCCTGAACTGGTGAGTACCTGCGTGCAGAATATTGACAGCACCATCGAGTGGCTGAAGAAGATGGGAATGAAGCTTGCCAGGCGGGGTATCCCCGGCTATGCTGATAGTTTGCAGCCGTGGTTACTGGCCAGGGGAGCCGGCAGCGGCGCCAACAAACAATTGCTCTCCATAGCCATCAAGAAAAACTGCAGGATTCTGTTCAACTCCAGGGCTGAGAAACTCCTTACTGACCCGGCAGGGAGAATAACGGGCATCAGGGCCAGGACTGCGGATGGAATCAAGGACTTTGCTGCCAAAGCTGTCATACTGGCCACCGGCGGCTTTCAGGCTAATCAAGAGATGCTCCACAAATACATCGGCGCTGACTTTGCCTATGACATAAGGCTAACCGGCTCACCATTTTCCACCGGAGACGGCCATCTCATGGCCCAAAAGGTTGGCGCCAAGCTGATAAATATGGACCAAATTCATCCCCGCAACATTGATAAATCCTGGGTCCCCGGCTCGACCGGAATGCAGGGGCCGCTTCGCGAGCTTCAAGTGCTTGCCCACTATTGTATCTTTGTTAATAAGCTCGGCAGAAGGTTCATGGACGAGGTTGATACCAGCGATATAGTGGCCAACTCGATACTGAAGCAGCCGGGACAGGCGATTTCCATTATCTTTGATGAACGAATCAGGATGATAGAACCCGGGGAAGTTGCGAACTACAAACCAGAGGGAATAATAATGAAAGCCGCTTCTATCGAAGAATTGGCCACAATCATTGATGCCCCTTATGACGAGCTAGGAAAGACTATCGCCGAGTTCAACAGCACGGTCAAAGACGGGAAAGCCTTAAGTCTGGATGTGCCCAAAAGAGACCTGGCGATGAAGATAGAGACGCCTCCCTTTTATGCCATATATCCCGTTTATTGTGGCCTTAACTGCACCATGGGAGGTCCCGAGATAAACCCCGATGCCCAGGTTTTAGATAGAGATGACATCCCTATCCCCGGGCTCTACGCCGCCGGCGAAATGGCGGGAGGGATGTTCTTTGGGCGTTACCATACTACCGAAGGAGGGGCCACCTTCTATAAGGGCAACTACCAGGTAACCACGTGCATGCTGACCTTCTCTGCCGTCTACGGCCGTATTGCCGGCACCAATGCCGCTAGATTCAGCAGAGCCCGCGCCTCCACGGTATAAATAAAGCGTTGTGATTGCTTTTTCGAAGCAGAAAGGGAAGTCGGTCTGCTTTTACTATTACTATACTGCGAGATAGGTTGCCGAACAGCCTGCCTATAAGCCAAAAAGATTCGCGGCGTTATTAGTGGTGGCTTCGGCAATGCGAGCCTCGTCCATGCCCTTCAGTCCGGCCACAGCAGCCAGCACCCTTAGTACGTGGGCCGGCCTTGACTGATACTCAAAATCGGTCCCCCGCCCGTAGACTACCGGCGAGTCCGTTTCCAGGAGCAACCTCTCCAGCGGGGCTTCCCTGACCGCCCGTCTGTGCTCATCGTGATATTCGACGGCCGGGTTAGCCGAGATAAAATAGCCCCGCTCGATTATGTCTCGCAGCACGCCCGATGTGCCCGTATACCAGTGGAACGCCGCCCTCTCCACCTGCGACCGGTCAACCAGGCTGAAAGCGTCCCGCCAGGCATATCGGGAATGCACGCTCACCGGCTTTCCATGCTTCCTGGCTATACCCAGCAACCGCTCCAGCACCCTCATCTGCAAGTCCTTGTCCGCCAGCGCCCTCACCCTCTTATCATAGTCCAGCCCTATCTCGCCGACAGCCACAGCTTCATGTATGTGGGCCTCAATGAACTCCAACTCCCGCTCTATATCGGCGCCGCCCAGGTTCCACGGATGCAGCCCTAAAGCGGGATAGACCAGGCCTTTATGGGCGCGGGCCAGAGCCAGGACCTTCTGGTTGGACTCGCGGTTGGAGCCCACGGCAATTACGGCGATAACGCCCGCCGCCCTGGCCTCAGCCAGCGCCTGCTCCAGGTCTCCTACCTCTTCCAGATGAGCATGGGTATCAACCAGCCGGTACAAGAAGCCCCCCCCCACATTTATATCATATTATCAGCATAGCATCGCCAAAGCTATAAAAGCGGTAGCCTGAGGCGATGGCTTCCTGATAGGCCCGGTCAATCAAACCTTTGCCGGCAAAGGCGCTGACCAGCATCAGCAGCGTTGACCTGGGCAGGTGAAAATTGGTGACCAGCGCATCCGCCACGCCGAACCGGTAGCCGGGCAGGATGAAGAGGCTGGCCCATCCCTCGAAAGGCTGAAGCGAGCCGTTTGCCCGGGCCGCCTGCTCCAGCAGCCTTACCGTGGTGGTGCCAACGCAGATGACCCTCCGCCCCTCAGCTTTAGCCTGAGATAGCTCGCCAGCCACCTCGCGGCTTAACACTCCATACTCCCTGTGGATGGGATGCTCAGCGGGATTATCAACATCTACCGGGCGGAAGGTATCCAGCCCGATGTGAAGGGTGACAAAAAGGCAGCGCACCCCCTTCTGTTCTATGCTGCCGAGCATCTCAGGGGTGAAATGCAGGCCGGCGGTAGGGGCGGCCACACTGCCATTGACCCGGCTATAGACCGTCTGGTAACGCTCCGGGTCGGCCAGGGGCAGATGGATGTATGGCGGCAGCGGCACCTTCCCCAACCCGGCCAGCGGCCGTTCATCGGAGAAGGTGAGCTCCCTGATGCCATCCTTCCCCAGTGCGGTCACTTCAGCTACCACGGCAGTCCCACGGCCGTTGGCAATCTCTATCCTGGCGCCAATCCTCACCCGCTTGCCCGGCCTGACCAGCGTCTCCCAGGTGCCGACACCGAGGCGGCGCAAAAGCAGCATCTCCACCCTGCCACCAGTGCCGACCTTCCTGCCGCTCAGCCGCGCCGGGATGACGCGGGTATCATTGAACACCAGGACATCGCCGGGGCATAAATAGTCCGCTATCTCAAAAAACCGGCGGTGCGTTATCGCCCCGCTGCCGCGGTCCAATACCATGAGCCGGGAATTACACCTGGGCTCCGCCGGGGACTGGGCGATAAGCTCCGGAGCCATCAAATAGTCGAAATCGGAGGTCCGCATAGACATCACCACTGTACCAATCAGAATCTTATCATAAACCAGGCGAGCCAGGCCATTTGCCGCTATCGGCCCGGCCGTGATAAACTACAAAAAAGGAAATCCCCATGACGATACTGGTGACCAATGACGACGGCATATACGCCAGCGGGCTATGGACGCTGGTCAGGGAGCTGGCCGCTATTGCCCGGGTGATAGTGGTGGCCCCGGAAAAACAGCGGAGCGGAGTGGGCACCGCCATCACCCTCCACGACCCAATAACCGCCAAAGCGGTGACTCCGCTGGTGCCCGGAGTGGAGACCTACGCCGTGGAGGGCACTCCCAGTGATTGTGCCATCATTGCCCTGGGCAAACTGGTGAAGAGCAGGATAGACCTGGTTATCTCAGGCATAAATCACGGGGCCAACCTGGGAAATGATGTGCTCGTCTCAGGGACAGTGGGCGCCGCCGTCCAGGCATACTTGAGCGGCGTGACAGCCTTCGCCATCTCGGTGGACTCGGCGGACAGCGTCTACCTCGACGGCGCCGCCAGGCTGGCGGCACTGCTGGCCAGAAAGCTGGCTTCCGGCAGCTTGCCGTCAAAGGTCTTCCTGAATATAAACCTGCCCGACCTGCCCCTGACACAGGTCCAAGGGGTAAGGATTACCCGGCTGGCCAGGCAGAGCCACTCCGATACGGTGGTCGAAGAGCATGATGGCAGGCAGGCCTACTACAAGCTGGTACGCCTGAGTATAAACCCGAGCAAAGATGACCGGACTGATGTATGGGCAATAAGGCACGGCAATATCTCCATCACGCCGCTACACATCAACCTTATCAACCAGCGTTCCCCACGGCTGCCGGGTGAGCTGTGCTCTGACCTTCTTCAGGAACTGTCGGGCTTAAAAGCCGGGCAACAGGAGATGCCGCCAAGCTCGCCTGCCAGGCTTACCACACCGGTTTAGCCTCCCATCGGGTTGGTAAACAATCACCCGCGCAATTATTGACAGGCCATGTTAGATATGATAAACTTCATATTTAGCGTCTGGTAGTTCAACCGATAGTCGATGGGCTGACCATCAAGAGTCGGCCCACCCTAGGGGTTTGAATGGATGAGCCTGGGCTCATCCATTAGCATTGTATAAGACAGGAGAATAAGACTTGCCAACCATAAATCAACTGGTAAGGAAGGGGAGACAGAGGCTCACCAAGAAGACCAAGACGCCGGCGCTGTCTTTTAGCTACAATGCCCTGACCGGCAGGAGAGCGCATGGAAAGAGCTCGCCGCAGAAGCGGGGAGTTTGCCTTCAGGTCAAGACCATGACCCCGAAGAAGCCCAACTCGGCGCTGCGCAAGATAGCCAGAGTGAGGCTGACCAACGGCATGGAGGTAACCGCCTATATCCCCGGGGAAGGGCACGAGCTACAGGAGCACTCGGTGGTCCTGCTTCGCGGCGGGCGGGTAAAGGACTTGCCAGGTGTACGTTACCACATCATCCGGGGAACGCTGGATACCAGTGGCGTGGTCAAGCGCCGCCAAGGCCGCAGCAGATACGGAGCCAAACGGCCCAAGGAAACCGCGGCAGAGAGCGCCTAAACGGGGAGGAAAACATGGCCAGGCGAGGCCGACCTGAAAAAAGAGAAATAGCGCCTGACGCTAAGTACAACAGCACCACCGTAGCTAAGTTGATTAACAGACTTATGATGCGAGGCAAAAAGAGTACGGTGGAAAAGATAATTTACGGCGCTATGGGGCTGGTGGCGGAACGGGACAAAAAAGAGCCGGTGGCGATACTGGAACAGGCGATAAGAAATGCCACGCCCCTGCTCGAGGTCAAGCCGCGCCGCGTTGGCGGGGCTACCTACCAGGTACCAGTCGAGGTGGCGCCTGACCGCGGCCTATCCATAGCCATGCGCTGGATAGCAAAATCAGCGCGGACCAGGGCAGGCAAGTCCATGATAGAGAAACTGGCCGCTGAGCTCAGCGATGCTGCCAATGGGCAGGGGGCCAGCGTTAAGAAGCGCGAAGATACTCATAAGATGGCTGAGGCCAACAGGGCCTTCGCTCACTACAAATGGTAATAAGGGGGCTATCCATTACTACTTCAGATGCTCTGGCTGAAAAGCACAAACCAACAGCCACCAGGATAGAGGGCAAAAATATGTCCAGGAGCTTCCCGCTAGAGCGGGTACGCAACATAGGTATTATAGCTCACATCGATGCCGGTAAGACCACCGTCACCGAGAGAATATTATTTTACACCGGCAGCACCTATAAGGTCGGCGAGGTGGACGAAGGCACGGCAACAATGGACTGGATGGAGCAGGAAAAACAGCGCGGCATTACTATCACTGCCGCCGCTACCACCTGTTCCTGGAGGGAGCACCGCATCAATATTATCGATACCCCGGGACATGTGGACTTCACCGCCGAGGTCGAGCGAAGCCTCAGGGTGCTCGACGGCGGAGTTGTAGTTTTCGATGCCGTGGGCGGGGTGGAAGCTCAATCAGAGACGGTATGGCACCAGGCCGATAGGTACAAAGTGCCCAGAATCTCCTTTATCAATAAGATGGACCGGGTCGGCGCTAATTTCACCCGCTGCGTTAGCATGATTGAGGAGCGGCTGAAAGCCAGAGCTGTACCCATACAATTGCCCCTGGGCAACGAGGACTCATTTGAGGGCGTCATCGATATTGTGGCGGGCAAGGCATGGCGCTTTGACGGCGTGCCTGGCTCGGAGCCGATAGAGACAGCCATCCCCGGGTCAGAGCAGGCAAAATACGCTCAATGTCGCCAGGAGCTTATCGAAAAGCTGGCTGAACATGATGAGGCCATCATGATAGCTTATCTCGAAGGCAAGGACATCGCTGCTCCGGAGCTGAAGCTGGCACTGAGGAAAGCGACACTGGCCAACCAGATAGTGCCCGTCCTCTGTGGCAGCGCCATGAAAAACAAAGGCATCCAGCCGCTGCTGGACGCCATCGTAGACTATCTGCCTTCCCCGTTGGACGTGCCACCGGTAGCCGGCATCGACACCAAGACAGGGAAGGAGGTCATCCGCGAGGTCAGCGACGAGGCGCAGTTTTCAGCCCTGGCGTTTAAAGTGGTCTCTGACCCCTTTGTCGGCAGGCTGGTCTACCTCCGGATGTACTCAGGCAAGATGAAAGCTGGAACGCAGGCGTTCAACTCCAGCCGCGAGTTAAAGGAACGCATCGGGCGGCTGCTGGTGATGCACGCCAACCGGCGTGAGGAAATAGATGAGGCAAATACCGGAGACATCGTAGCTGCGATAGGGCTTAAGAACACCTTTACCGGCGACACCCTGTGCGACTCCTCTCAACCGCTTATTCTGGAATCAATCCGCTTCCCGGAACCGGTGCTGTCGGTAGCCATTGAGCCCAGGACCAAAATCGACCAGGACAAGATGGTGGACGCTCTGAACAAGCTGGCTGACGAGGACCCCACCTTTAGAGTACAGTACAACGATGAGACCGGACAAACGGTCATCTCCGGTATGGGCGAGCTTCACCTCGATGTCCTGGTCAACCGGCTGCTCGCTGAATTTAAGGTGGGGGCAAATGTGGGCAGGCCGCGAGTTGCCTACCGAGAGACCATCACCATCCCAGCCAAGGCCGAGGGTAAGTTCATCCGGCAGTCCGGGGGACACGGCCAGTATGGCCACGTCTTTCTGGAGGTCGTCCCCCTGGAGCAGGGCGGCGGCTTCCAGTTCGTTGACCAGGTTAAAGGCGGCGCAATCCCCAAGCCGTTCATCACGGCAACGGGAAACGGCGTCAGGGAGGCCATGCAGGCCGGCGTGCTCAGTGGTTACCCCGTGATTGACATCAAGGTAATCCTTTACGATGGCAGCTATCACGAGGTTGACTCCTCAGACCTGGCCTTCAAGATGGCGGGCTCCATGGCAGTAAAAAGCGCTATCGCCAAAGCCAAGCCCATATTGCTGGAGCCGGTGATGAGGCTGGAAGTAGTGATTCCCGGCCAGTTTATGGGAGATATAATAGGTGACCTCACCTCGCGCAGAGGACACATCGAGAGCATAGAATCAGAATATGCCGGTATGTGCATTATTCGCTGTCTTATACCTCTGGCGGAGACTTTCGGCTACGCTACCACCCTGCGGTCATTGACGCAGGGGAGAGGCACCTATTCCATGGAATTTTATCAGTATCGAGAGGTCCCTGGTGAGCTGGTAGAGCACCAGGCCAAGACCGCAGCGAGATGAGGTTTCCTTATGCCCAAGCAAAAGATTCGCATTAAACTGAAGAGCTTCGACCATAAGGTGCTCGACCAGTCCGCCCAGCGGATTGTGGAGGCGGTAGAGCGCACCGGGGCGACGGTTGTCGGCCCAGTGCCACTGCCGACCGAAATCCAGAAATTCTGCGTTATCCGCTCTTCGTTTATAGATAAGGACTCTCAGGAGCAGTTTGAGATACGGACTCATAAGCGCCTTATTGACATCGTGGAGACGACTTCCAAGACCATAGACGCTCTGACCGGGCTTAACCTGCCCTCGGGGGTCAGCATAGATATTAAGATATAGTCGGGAAGAACATGATTCAGGAACTTATAGGCAAAAAGCTGGGTATGACCCAGGTGTTCAGGGATGACGGCAGGGCCGAAGCGGTAACCGCCATCGAGGCCGGGCCGTGCACCGTGACTCAGGTCAAAGATGTAGCCAGGGAAGGATACAGCGCCGTCCAGCTTGGATTTGAGGAGACCAAACGGCTAAAATCACCGCAGCGGGGACACCTCAAGGAGCTGGGGCAGCTAAAGTACCTTCGAGAGTTCAGGGTGGATGAAACCCAGGACATCGAAGTCGGGCAGAAGGTTGATGTCAGCCTGTTCAAGGCCGGTGACCTGGTTGATGTCACCGGGATATCAAAGGGCAAGGGATTTGCCGGAGGAGTCAAGCGCTATCATTTCCGCGGCGGGCCAAAAACACACGGACAGTCGGACCGGCACCGCGCCCCGGGGTCAATAGGCGCCACTACCTCGCCAGGCAGGGTGCTAAAAGGACTGCGCATGGCCGGCCACATGGGAAACCAGCGGGTAACGGCGCGCAATCTTGAGGTGATTGAGGCCAACTCCGAGCGCAACCTGCTACTGGTTAAGGGAGCAGTGCCCGGAGGCAACCACGGGCTGCTATTGATAAAGAAATCTAGCAAGGGGAAGTAAAAAGTGGAACTTCCGGTTTACAGCCTCTCCGGAGAGGTGATTAAGCGTATTGAGGTAAGCGACCTGGTTTTCGGGGTGCCGTTTAACGGGGCGGTGGTGCACCAGACCATGGTCAGGCAGCAGGCCAATGCCCGCCAGGGAACTGCATCCACCAAGACCAGGGGTGAGGTAGCCGGCAGCACACGGAAACTTTATGCCCAGAAACATACTGGCCGTGCAAGGGCCGGCAGCATCAAGTCGCCGCTGCGCCGGGGAGGTGGCATTATCTTCGGGCCCAAGCCAAGAAGCTACCGCCAGGCAATGCCCAAGAAGATGCGCCGGCTGGCGTTGAGATGCACCCTATCAGCCAAGGCAAGAGATGGCGACCTGGTGATAATAGAAGGACTGGAGATGAACGAGCCCGATACCGGCGAAATGAAGAAAATCCTGACGACGCTGGGGGCGAATTCATCAGCCCTGGTCGTCACCGCTGGGCCGCAGGAAAACGTAATCAAATCGGCACGTAACCTGCCCAGAATTAAGACGCTTCCGGCCAGTATACTGAACGTGGGCGACCTTCTTTCCCACAAGAGGCTGGTCATGACTGAACCGGCGGTGCGCAAGGCGGAAGAGCTGTGGGGGAAGACCTCATCTCAAAGGAGGAGCGATGCACCTGACCCAGGTATTGCGCCGACCACTGATAACTGAAAAGAATACCACGCTTCAGGCGGCGGGGAAATACGCCTTCGAGATAGCCGCGGATGCCAATAAGCACCAGGTCAAGGAGGCGGTAGAAAAATCGTTCAAGGTCAAGGTGGCCGCGGTCAATGTGATGACCGTCCCCGGCAAGAGGAAGAGGATAGGCAGACGGCAGACGTCAACGCAATCCTGGAAAAAGGCGCTGGTCACCCTCAAGCCCGGGGACAAGATAGAACTGTTTGAAGGGGTTTGACATCCGAGGAGGCATTGAGTGGCACTAAAAGTATACCGTCCAACTTCTCCCGGCAGGCGAAGCATGACTGGCTCCACCTTTGAGGAAATAACCAGGGCTGAGCCGGAAAAATCGCTGCTCCTGCCGCTTAAGAAGAGGGCAGGACGTAATAATCAGGGGAAAATAACGGTGCGCCACCGCGGTGGCGGGGCGAAGCGAAGGCTGCGCATTATCGACTTCAAGCGGGACAAAATTGGCATCCCGGGCAAGGTGGCAGCCATTGAATATGACCCCAACCGCTCGGCAAATATCGCCCTTCTCCACTATGCGGACGGAGAAAAGCGCTATATCCTGGCCGCCCTGGAAATCAAGGTGGGAGATACCATAATGTCAGGGCCTGACGCCGAAGTAAAGCCGGGGAATACCCTGCCGCTTAAGCTGATGCCATCAGGCACCATGGTGCACAACATCGAGCTACAGAAGGGAAAAGGCGGCCAACTGGTGCGCAGCGCCGGGGCGGCAGCCCAGCTGATGGGAAAGGAAGGCGAATACGCCCTGGTGCGGCTGCCATCCGGTGAGATGCGCCGTATCCGGGCGGAATGCTCGGCCACCATCGGGCAGGTGGGCAACGTTGACCACCAGAATATCAGCCTGGGCAAGGCGGGGCGAAGCCGATGGCTGGGCCGCCGGCCGACGGTCAGAGGCTCGGCGATGAGCCCCCGTGACCATCCTCACGGCGGGGGCGAGGGTAGAAGCCCGATAGGCATGCCCGGTCCCAAAACACTGTGGGGCAAGCCGGCCCTGGGCCATAAGACCCGGGGACATAAGCCCTCGGACAAGCTGATTATCACGCGGAGGAAATAGAAAAGATGTCACGGTCTACCAAGAAAGGGCCGGCGGTTGATGCCAAACTGATGAAGAAGATAGAAACGCTTGGCCGCTCAGGGCAAAAGGCGGTGATAAAGACCTGGGCGCGCTATTCCACCATACTGCCTGAGATGATAGGGCTTACCATCGCCGTACATGACGGGCGAAGGCATGTACCTATCCTCATCACCGAGAACATGGTGGGGCACAAGCTGGGCGAGTTCGCGCCAACGCGGAGCTTGAGAAGACAGTTTGCCAAGACGGAAAAGGTCAGCGAGGCCAAGGTGGAAAAGGCCGGTGAGGCCGAGACGGAAAAGGCCAGCGAGGCCAAGACGGAAAAGGCCAGCGAGGCCAAGGCAGCGTAAGGAGCTTCTGAATCCAACCAGGTAAAGACGGGGTAGCATGATGGAAGTAAGAGCAGTAGCCAAAGACACTGGAATATCACCGAGGAAGGTGCGTCTGCTGGTGGACATGGTCAGGGGGAAGAAGGTGGAAGAAGCGCTCGCCCTGCTCAAGTTCACCCCAACGCCAACGGCGCTGGTCGTGGCCAAGGCAATAAAATCAGCGGCGGCCAACGCCGAGAACAACTACCAGATATCGCCGGCAGAACTTAAGATAGTCAGCATCTTTGCCGATGGTGCGCGCTCGTTGAAGAGATTTCGGGCGCGGTCCCGGGGGCGTGCCAGCCCTATCCTCAAGCGTTCCAGCCACATTACGGTCGTTGTCTCTGAACAGGGGGCTTAATGGGACATAAAGTTCATCCTACCGGATTTAGACTTGGCGTCATAAGGGACTGGCAATCAAGATGGTACGCCGATGATAAGAGCTATGCCGAATTCTTAAGTGAAGACCTCAAGATCAGGCATGGCATTCAATCAGGATATGGCGATGCCGGCATCTCCCGGGTGGAAATTGAACGCCAGGCAAATAAGGTGACCGTCACCATTCACACTGCCCGTCCCGGCGTGGTCATCGGGCGGGGCGGACAGCGGGTTGATGAGATGAGGAACCACCTTGAAGGCCTTATCGGTAAGAGGATTCAACTGAATATTGTGGAGATTCAGCAGCCCGAGCTCGACGCTTATCTGGTGGCCAGAACCGTCGCCCAGCAACTTGAGCAACGCATCGCCTACCGGCGGGCGATAAAACAGGCGATTTTCCGCACCAGACAGGCCGGGGCCAAGGGAATAAAGGTCAGGTGCTCCGGCAGGCTGGGCGGTGCCGAGATAGCCCGCCGCCAGACCATTCATGATGGCCAGTTGCCACTGCAAACGCTGCGGGCTGACATCGATTTCGGCATGACCGAGGCGCGTACCCCCCTGGGGCGAATCGGCGTGGAGGTCTGGATATATAAGGGCGATATCCTCCCTGAAGCCAAGACGCCAGAGGGCGCCCCTGCCGAAGTGGCAGCCGCCGAGCCAGGCGAAGCCGCACCTGCCACAGAAACGGAGAGAACAGCCGTCCAGGCTGCGGCCACCCAAATCACTGAGGAAAAGCCCGCTCAACCGGAGGCAGCCCAGGTAACCGAGAAGAAGCCGAGCACTCCGGCCAGGCGGAGAACGAAACCGGCCAAGGCCACAGAGCCAGAGGCAGCCCAGGTAACTGAGAAGAAGCCGAGCGCCCCGGCCAGGCGGAGAACGAAACCGGCCAAGGCCACAGAGCCGGAGGCAGCCCAGCTAACCGAGAAGAAGCCGAGCGCCCCGGCCAAGCGACGAACGAAACCGGCCAAGGCCACAGAGCCAGAGGCAGCCCAGCTAACCGAGAGGAAGCCGAGCGCCCCGGCCAAGCGACGAACGAAACCGGCCAAGGCCACAGAGCCAGCGCCGCCGACCTCAGCAGAGGAGAGGGATGCTACAACCGAAGCGAGTTAAATACCGTAAAACTCACCGGGGACGCCGTAAGGGCAAAGCCATGGCCGGGAATACCCTGGCTTTCGGCGACTTCGGCCTCCAGGCCCAGGAAGCGGCCTGGCTCACCAGCCGGCAAATTGAAGCCGCCCGGCGGGCTATTACCCACCATCTCCGCCGTGGAGGGCAAATCTGGGTCCGCGTTTTCCCCGACAAACCGATTACCAAGAAGCCGGCGGAGACCAGGATGGGTGGTGGCAAGGGCCCCGTTGACCACTGGGCGGCCGTTGTCAAGCCGGGGAGGATGCTATTTGAAGTCCAGGGCGTGGAGGAGCAACTGGCGAGAGAGGCGCTGCGCCTCGCCGACTTCAAGCTCCCCATAGCCACCAAGATAATAGTGAGAGAAACCAGCACCGCTGGCAGCCCTGTTGCCAGCGAGGGGGCGGCTTAAGTTGAGAACGGTTGAGATTCGGGCTTTGAGCGAGGAGGAACTGGCCAAGCAACTGGAGGCAGCCTACCAGCAGCTTCAAGACCTCCGCTTTCGCCTGGCCACCAAGCAGCTGGTGAACCACCGCGAAATTCCCCGGGTCAAGAGACACATCGCCAGGCTGAAAACCATAATCAGGGAGAGGGAGCTAAGCATAAGTGACGCAGGAAAAGCGTAAGACCAGAATTGGCCGCGTGGTCAGCAATAAGATGGACAAGACGGTAATCGTGGCTGTGGAGAGGGCCGAGCGCCATCCGCTGTATAGAAAAGTGCTCAGAAAAACGACCAGGTATAAGGCCCATGATGAAAAGAACGAATGCAAACCGGGAAATAGGGTGAGGATTGTGGAGACCCGCCCGCTTTCCAAGGACAAGCGCTGGAGAGTAGCCGAGATAATAACTAAGGCAGAGGCGGTAGAGGTCAAACCCGCTGAGATAGCCTGAAGCCCTAGAGGATAGATGATATGATCCAGAGTTATACCCGACTAAAGGCAGCCGATAACACCGGCGCCCGCCAGATTATGTGCATCAACGTACTGGGCGGCAGCGGCAGGAGGTACGCCCGCATAGGGGATATCATCGTGGCTTCAGTCAAACGGGCCATCCCGGAGGCAATGGTGAAGAAGGGAGACGTGGTCAGGGCGGTCATCGTTAGAACTGCCAAGCCATACCGGCGTCCTGACGGTTCCTATATCAGGTTTGATGAAAACGCTGCCGTGATTCTGGGTGAAAGGAACAATCCCAAGGGGACTCGCATCTTCGGGCCGGTGGCCAGGGAACTCAGGGATAAGAACTTCACCAAGATTATATCTCTGGCACCGGAGGTCCTGTAGGCAAAGGTGGTTGAGTTGATGGCTAAGGTTAGAAGACAAACTATCACGATTGATGAAGAAAAATGCGATGGATGCGGGCTATGCATCACCTCCTGTCCTGAGGGAGCCCTCCAGATAGTTGACGGGAAAGCGAAGCTGGTCAAGGAGAGCTTCTGCGATGGACTCGGTGCCTGTCTCGGTGACTGTCCACAGGAAGCGCTCGTCATCGAGGAGAAAGAGACCGATGAATATGATGAAGAGGGGGTAATCACCCACATCAGCGAAACAGCGCCTGAGCTTCTGGAGAAACACCTGGCCCATCTGAGAGCACATGCCCAGCAGCTTCCCCGACATCATTCTCATGCTGCCTTCTGTCCCTCGGCGCAGGTACTGCACTGGGAGGAAAAGAGGGAAACAGCGCCAGGCCCGAGGGCCAGCTCCGGGCTCCGCCAGTGGCCAATAAAGCTCCGCTTGGTCCCGTCACAGGCTCCCTATTTCCGAAATGCGGATTTGGCACTGGTCGCCGATTGTGTCCCTTTCACCTACGCCAATTTCCATGCCGACCTCCTGGAAGGAAAGGCCATCGCCATCGGCTGCCCCAAGCTCGATGACATTGATGCCTATATGGACAAGCTGACCCGGATACTGAAGGATTCAGATATCAGAAGTTTACAGGTTATCCATATGGAAGTCCCCTGCTGCTACGGCCTGGCGCATATCGCCAGAGAGGCCTTGACCAGGAGCGGCAAGGATATTCCCCTTGAAACTGTGGTAATAAGCATAAAGGGGGAGAGCCAGGCAAGGGAGGGCAAAAGCGGCGTAAGCAGCCAACGCGCGGTCTGATTTCTGAGCATTTACGGTGAACTTATTATGAAGATAAGAAAAGACGACACGGTGCTGGTTACCAGAGGCAAGGACAAGGGAAAGAAAGGCAAGGTGCGCTTTGCCTATCCCAAAGATGACAAGGTAACCATCGAGGGAATTAACTTTGTCAAGAGACACTCCCGGGCCAAGAGAGGGGCCAGGCAGGCGGGCATAATAGAGTTGGAGGCGCCGGTTCACGAATCGAAAGTCATGTTGCTGTGCAACAAATGCAACCGCCCAACCCGTGTCGGCTCCCGCTTGCTGGGGGACGGGAGGAAAGTGCGGATTTGTCGCTCCTGTCAAGAGGTGATTGACTAGATGTCACGGCTGAAAGAAAAGTACGTCAAAGAGGTTGTCCCTGCCATGATGGAGCAGTACGGCTATAAGAACGTAATGCAGGTGCCCCGCCTGGAAAAGATTGTGCTTAACATCGGCCTGGGCGAGGCGACCCAGAATCCCAAAGCCCTGGAAGCAGCCGAGGCGGACCTGGCCACTATATCAGGACAACACCCGGTAACCACCCGTGCCAAGAAGTCCATCGCCGCTTTCAAGCTGAGAGCGGGTATGCCCATCGGGATGAAAGTTACCCTGCGCGGGGAGAGAATGTATAGCTTTCTTGACCGGCTGATAAACACCACCCTCCCCCGCGTGCGTGAGTTTCAGGGCATCCCACGGGATTCCTTCGATGGCAGAGGTGCCTATACCCTGGGCCTCAAGGAACAGGTTATCTTCCCCGAGATAGAATACGACAAGGTTGACAAGACGCGGGGGCTGGAAATCACGGTTGGCACTACCGCCAAGGCCGATGAAGAAGCCAGGCACCTGCTGGGACTGCTGGGCATGCCGTTTGCCCATGAGTGAAGAAGGGTACAGATGGCCAAGAAGTCAAAAATTGTAAAGTCGCAGCGCCTTGCCAGGTACAGAGTACAGCAACATAACCGGTGCCACCGGTGCGGCCGGCCGCGGGCATATCTCCGCAAGTTCGGCCTATGCCGCATCTGCTTCCGCGGGTTGGCACTTGCCGGCCAGCTTCCCGGGGTAAGAAAATCAAGCTGGTAAGCCATAGAATAGATTTTAGGGGGATAAGGTGGCTGTTTTAGACCCGATAGCCGACATGCTGACCAGGATACGCAATGCCATTATGGTGAAGCACGACTCGGTGCTGGTGCCAGCCTCAAGGATGAAGCTGGCTGTTGCCCGGCTGCTCAAAGAGGAGGGCTTTATCGAGGACTACGAGGTGGTCAAGGACAAGACGCACCGGATGATTAAGATACGCATCAAATACCTCGGGAAAGACCAGCCGGCCATCTCCGGGCTGGAGCGAATAAGCAAGCCTGGCCTCAGGGTATATGTCGGGCAAAAAGAAATCCCGCGCGTCTATGGCGGCCTGGGCGTCGCCTTCATATCCACGCCCAGGGGAGTGCTGACCGGCCAACAAGCCAGGCGACAGGGAGTCGGTGGCGAACTGCTATGTTATATATGGTAAAGTATCAGGGTGATAGCTATGTCTAGAGTAGGGAAAGCTCCTATACCCATGCCGCCAGGGGTGGTGGTGGCAATCAAGGAGAACGGCGTCACTGTAAGCGGGCCCAAGGGTGAGCTTCAGCGCCGCTTCCACCATGATATGTCCATCGCCCTCCAGGACAACAACCTCATAGTATCGCGCCCTGGCGATGACAAACTACACCGCTCACTCCACGGACTGACCCGGACCCTCCTGGCTAACATGGTGGAGGGAGTCAGCAAAGGCTTTGAAAGATACCTTGAGCTAGTCGGCGTAGGCTACCGGGCGGAGAAGACCGGGGACAAGCTGAAAATCTATTGTGGGTACTCGCACCCGGTCGAAGTAGCTCCCCTGCCTGGCGTATCTCTCGACGTAGAGGGGGCCAACCGCATTAAGGTCAGCGGGATTGACAAGGAAGTAGTGGGGCAAATGGCAGCCTATATCCGGGCCGTCCGCCCCCCTGACAAGTACAAGGGGAAAGGCATCAGGTACTCCGGCGAGACGGTGCGGCTCAAGCCAGGCAAAGCAGGTAAGGCTATAGGTAAATAATGATGGCAAAGACAGAACCACGGGTAGCCCGGCTGAGAAGACACCGGCGGGTCAGGGGCAAGGTAAAAGGCACCGCCGCCAGGCCCCGCCTGTGCGTCTTCCGCAGCCTGAACTGTATCTATGCGCAGATTATCGACGACTCCCAGGGACATACCCTGGCCTCGGCATCCACCCTTGATGCGGAGATAAAGGCTGATGGCTCAGGAAAGCCCAAGACGGCCATGTCTGAGCTCGTCGGCTCCCTGATAGCCAGGCGGGCGCTGGCCAAGGGGATAAGCCAGGTAGTCTTCGACCGCGGCGGGTACAAGTACCACGGACGGGTAAAAGCCCTGGCCGAAGCCGCCCGGCAAGCGGGATTAAAATTCTGAAGAGGTAAGCATGATAGAGCCAACAGAACTGGCGCTGACGGACAAGCTGCTCTATATTAACCGCGTGGCCAAGGTGGTAAAAGGGGGCAAGCGGCTGAGGTTCAGCGCCCTGGTGGTAACCGGCGATGGCAACGGCTGGGTGGGCGTCGGCCTGGGCAAAGCCAATGAGGTGCCCGCAGCCATCAGCAAGGGAGGCGCCGTCGCCAAAAAGAACCTGGTCAAAGTGCCGATGAAGGGCAGCACCATCCCTCACGAGATAAAGGCCAAATACGGGGCAGCCGAAGTATTGCTCAAACCGGCAGCGCCAGGCATAGGCATCATCGCCGGTGGCAGCGTGCGAGCCGTGCTCGAGGCAGCCGGGGTCAAGGATGTCTTAACTAAATCCCTGCGTAGCTCCAACCGCATCAATGTGGCCAGGGCCACGGTGCTCGCCCTGAGCCGGCTCAAGAACCCCGCGGAGGAAGTAGCCAAACGCAAGGGAATCTCCAAAGCCGCGGAGGTGCCCGCCGGTGGCTAAGCTACGTATCACCTGGGTCAAGAGCGGTATCGGCTACGCCGAAGACCAGAAGAGAACATTGAAGGCGCTCGGCTTTCACAGGCTGAACCAGAGCGTCGTCCACGCTGACTCACTCTCGATTCGGGGTATGCTCAGCAAGGTGAAACATCTGGTCAGGGTGGAAGAGGAAAAAAGGAGACGGAAAAGTGATGCAGCATGAGCTATCACCTGCTCCAGGCTCGAAAAAGCAGGTGAAGCGGGTAGGACGAGGGAACGGCAGCGGGCACGGCAGCTTTTCCGGGCGAGGCTGCAAGGGCCACAAGGCGCGTTCCGGCTACAAAATGCGCCCCGGATTTGAAGGCGGGCAATTGCCCCTTATCAAACGCCTGCCGGAAAAGCGCGGCTTCACCAATATCTTCCGGACGGAATACAGCGCCGTCAACGTTGGCATGCTCAACGCCTTCCCGTCCGGGACCGAAGTGACGCCGGAGAAGCTGGCAGAGGCGGGGATAGTGAAAACCCTGGGGCGCCCGGTCAAGATTCTGGGCAACGGCGACCTTGACCGCCCCCTGGCGGTAAAGGCAAACAAGTTCTCACAAGCAGCTAGAGCCAAGATTGAGGCAGCCGGAGGCAGCGCGGAGGAGATGGGGTATGCAGCCAAGGACAACTAGACCGCGACTTCTCCAGGCGATGGTTGACGCCTTCCGCATGCCTGACCTGAGGCGCCGGATTTTCATCACCATCGGCATCCTGATAGTCTTCCGCTTCATCGCCCATGTGCCCCTTCCCGGGGTTGACCTGAACGCGCTTCAGGAGCTGTTCCAGAGGAACGCGCTGCTGGGCATGCTCGACCTCTTCAGCGGCGGGGCGATGAGGAGGCTGAGCGTGGCGGCGATGGGAGTTTATCCCTACATCACAGCGTCAATCATCATGATGCTGATGGTGCCGGTTATTCCCCGGCTTCAGGCCATATCACAGGAGGGGGAGGCGGGAAGACACAAGATAAACCGCATCACCCACTGGCTGACGGTGCCCATGGCGGCCCTGCAGGGCTACGGCCAGATAGTCTTTCTCCAGAGCCAGAGCGTCATCGGCAGCATCAGCGCCGTGCCCCTGGCCAGTATGATACTGTCAATGGTGGCTGGCACGATGTTCCTGGTCTGGATAGGCGAGCTTATCACCGAATACGGCATTGGCAATGGCATTTCCATAATAATCTTCGGCGGCATCGTGGCCGGCCTGCCTGAGATGCTCGGCCAGGGCTTTCTGGCCAGGGCCAACTTCGGCGGCCTGGCGGTCTACATACTTATCGCTCTGGCCACCATGGTGCTCATAGTCCACTTCACCGAGGCACACCGGCGCATACCGGTGCAGTATGCCCGCAGCGTCTTTCGCGGCGGCCGGATGTACCGGCAGGCGGGCTCAACCCATATCCCGCTGCGGGTAAATACGGCAGGGATGATACCCCTCATCTTCGCCATGTCACTGGTCATCTTTCCCGGGATAATCGCCAGCTACTTCGCCAGTGCCGGCGAGCCTAATTTCGCCAATCGTATTATGGACTTGTTTAATCCTAATGCCACGCTGCCTACGGGACTGGTCTACTGGGGACTCTATTTCCTGCTGGCAATCGGCTTCACTTTCTTTTACACCATGATAGTCTTCCAGCAGCAGGACCTGCCCGGCGTTTTGCAGCGGCAGGGCGGATTTATTCCCGGAATCCGCCCGGGGGCCCATACCAAGGCCTACCTTGATGGAGTGATAAAGCGCATTACCTGGGCGGGCGCCCTGTTCCTGGCGATGGTGGCCATAATGCCGTTCCTCGCCCGTGAGATTACCAACATCGAGGTAATCCAGCTTTCCAGCCTGGGGCTCCTTATCATGGTCGGCGTTGCCCTGGACACAATGAAGCAACTGGAGGCGCAGCTGGTAATGCGGCGCTACGAAGGCTTTATCAAATAGGGTAAAAGGTGTATATTATTTTTTTGGGTGCTCCGGGAGCCGGAAAAGGAACACAGGCCGCCAACGCAGCCCGGCAATTGAACCTGGTGCACCTTGCCACCGGCGACCTGTTCCGCCAGGCCCTGGAGCAAGGGACAGCGCTGGGATTGCAGGCGAAATCATATATGGAGAAAGGGACGTTAGTGCCCGATGAGATAACCATACGGATGGTACTGGAGAGAATATCGGCCCCCGACCTGAAATCGAGGGTGGTGTTCGATGGTTTCCCCAGGAACCGGAAACAGGCTGAGGCCCTGGATAAGGCCCTGGCCGGGCAGGGAAAAGCCATAGATAAGGTGATGTATATCAATGTTTCAGAGAAAGAGCTGGTGAGACGGCTCAGCGGCCGCTGGAGCTGCCATAAGTGCCAGACGCCTTATCACATCACCGATGCGCCGCCCAAAATTCAGGGCAGATGTGACAGGTGCGGTGGCGAGCTGTACCAGCGATCGGATGATACCGCCGAGGCGGTTAAAAGACGGCTGCAGGTCTACTTCGCGGAGACCACCCCGCTTATTGACTATTATAGCCGCTCCAACAAGCTGGTGGAGATAGACGGTGAGGGAGAAGTAGCAGAGGTGACCGAAAGGCTAATCGCTGCCATTGCCGGAGAGAAGTCCGTCCCCGTGAGGCAGAAATGGGCATAATTATCAAATCTGACCGGGAAATTGACATCATGCGGCAGGCAGGCAGGATTGTGGCCATAGTGCTGGAGATACTGAGCAAGCAAGCGAAGCCCGGGATAAAGACCAGGGAGCTGGATGTTATCGCTGCCAGAGAACTGGAAAGGCTGGGAGGAAAGCCCTCCTTTAAGGGGTATCGTGGTTTTCCGGCCCACCTCTGTGTCTCGGTAAATGACGAGATAGTGCACGGCATCCCCGGGGAACGGGTGCTGAATGAAGGCGATATCGTATCTCTAGACCTGGGGACGGTGTTCATGGGCTTCCAGGGTGATGCCGCCGTCACCGTGGGCGTAGGCAGCATCAGCCCGGAGGCCAGACGTCTTATCGAGACCACTGAAGCCGCCCTGAAGGCTGGAATCGCTGCCGCCCGGTCCAAAGCACGGCTGGGGGACGTTTCCGCCGCCATTCAGGACTACGCCGAGTCCAGGGGGTACTCAGTGGTACGTGAATACACCGGGCATGGCATTGGCCGGGAGATGCATGAGGAACCCCAGGTACCCAACGTGGGGACGCCGGGTACCGGTCCGGTGCTGAAGAAAGGAATGGCCCTGGCCCTTGAGCCCATGGTGAATAGCGGTGGCTGGCACACCCGCATTGCCGATGACCGGTGGACAGTGCTCACCGCTGATGGAAGCCTCTCCGCCCACTTTGAACACACTATTGCCATTACCGATGATGAAGCGGAGGTCCTCACCAGTCTAAAAGAAGGAGTTTATGCCTAAAAAGGATGCTATTGAGGTCGAGGGAACAGTGGAGGAAGCCTTGCCCAACGGCATGTTCCGGGTGGTGCTACCTAATGGGCACAAGGTACTGGCTCACATCTCAGGCAAGATAAGGCTACACTATATCAAGGTCTTGCCCGGCGACAAAGTGCTGATAGAGCTTTCACCGTACGACCTCAGCCGGGGAAGAATTACCTATCGGCTTAAGTAAGGAGTGGCAGAGACAGGTCATGAAGGTCAAGGCTTCAGTTAAGGTCAGATGTGACAAATGCAAGGTGATAAAGCGGCGAGGGGTGGTCAGGGTTATCTGTTCCAACCCCAAGCATAAGCAGAGGCAAGGATAGCCTGTGACAGAGAGGAGGTACAATGCCACGCATAGCTGGAGTAGACATACCCAAAGATAAGCGGATTGAGATTTCACTCAGATACATTTACGGCATCGGACCGGCACTGGCGCGGGAAATCCTGGAGCAAACCAGAATAGACTCTGGCACCAAGGCAGGCGACCTTACCGAGGAGGAGGTCAACCGCCTCCGCGATGTCATAGACCACCGCTACACAGTTGAGGGCGAGCTCAGAAAAGAGCTCAACCTCAGCATCAAGCGCCTGATTGAGATTGGCAGCTACCGCGGCATCAGGCACCGTCAGAGCCTGCCGGCCAGAGGACAGCGAACGCGGACCAATGCCCGCACCAAGCGCGGCGCCCGGCAGACGGTGCCCGGACGAGGACAGAGACGCGGTATGACCAAGAAGTAAAACGGCTTACAGGTAAGAGCAGGAGGGCAGAAGAATGGCACAGAAAAAACGCCGGGGGAAGAAGCGGGAACACAGGAGCATCCCTGTAGGCAGGGCCTATATACATTCGACTTTTAACAATACCATGATAACCCTGACCGACCCGCAGGGCAATGCTCTCACCTGGGGAAGCTCAGGGACGGCTGGATTTAAAGGCTCCCGTAAAGGCACGCCGTATGCCGCTCAGCTCGCCGCCCGCAATGCGGTGCAGAAAGCCTCAGAATACGGACTGCACCAGGTGGAGGTTTATGTTAAGGGCCCGGGCAGTGGGCGTGAAGCGGCTATCCGTGCTCTCCAGGGCGCCGGCCTATACATTACCAGCATCAGGGATGTCACCCCTATCCCGCACGACGGTTGCCGTCCCCCGAAGAGAAGGAGAGTATAATAAGCGAAAATGGCTAGGTATACAGGACCAGTTTGCCGGCTATGCCGTCGAAGCGGCGAGAAGCTATTCATTAAGGGGGGCAGATGCTATACCCCCAAGTGCGCTGTTGATAAAAGAAGCAAGCCGCCGGGCCAGGCCGCTAGCCAGCGCCGCCGACTTTCTGACCGCGGCCTTCAGCTTAGAGCGAAGCAGAAAGTTCGCTGGAACTACGGAATCCTGGAGAGGCAGTTCCATCGTATTTTCACCCAGGCCGCAAGACAGGCCGGCGTCACCGGAGACACCCTGCTGGTGCTGCTGGAGAGACGGCTTGACAGCGCAGTGTTCCGGCTGGGCTTTGCCGACTCCCGGGCCCAGGCCCGTCAGTTGGTGCGGCACGGGCATATCACGGTCAATGGCCGGAAGACCGATATACCCTCTTATCTGGTCAAGGAGGGGGATACCATCGGCTGGAGACCGCAAAGCACCCGGTCCAGCTATTATCAGCAAGCCCTTGCTGCCATCGAAGGCAAGATTGTGCCGAACTGGCTGAGCCTGAACAAAGAGACACTGGCCGGCCAAGTCCTGACCTTGCCCACCCCTGAGGAGATTGGCGGCGTTAAGTTTGATACTAAGAGCGTAGTCGAGTACTATTCGCGATAAGTAACTATACGGAGGTTACCTTGTCTAACCTACCCATACCCAATATTACCAGCGCTGAACGCAGAGACAACTACGGGCGCTTCGTGGTCGAGCCACTAGAGAAGGGGTCCGGCATCACCATGGGCAACGCCATGCGGCGGATGCTGCTTGGCCATCTTACCGGGGCAGCGGTGACGCAGGTCAAGATTGATGGGGCCCAGCACGAATTCTCCGTCATCCCTCACGTCAAGGAGGACACCATCGAGTTCCTGCTCAACGTTAAAATGCTGAGGTTGAAGCCCATTTCCGACCGGCCGGGGAAGCTCATCCTGGAGGCGGAAGGGGAGGGAGCGGTATCCGCTGCTGCCATCAAGCCATCCGCCGACTTCGAAATCATCAATCCCGAGCTTCACCTGGCCACTCTGGACTCACCCGAGGCCAGGCTCTATGTGGAGTTCGACGTCGAGCTGGGACAAGGCTACAGGGAAGCCATGTCCGGCAACAATCTGCCAATAGGTGTTATCCCGGTAGATGCCATCTTCTCTCCCGTACGCAAGGTCAACTACACCATTGAACCGGTGCACGTGGGCAGGGAAACCAGCCAGGAGCGGCTGAGCCTGGAGGTGTGGACAGATGGCACGATATCACCCGAAGACGCCATAAGCCGCAGCGCCAGTTTGCTGACGGAGCAGTTCTCCCCGTTCATCGAATACGCCAAAGCTTCCAAGGTGGAGAAGGTGAAGGAGTCCATTCGCCTGTCCATTCCCCCGGAGAAATACAACATGCCCATCGAGGAACTCAACCTGTCAGTGCGCACCCTGAACTGCTTGAGGCGCAGCCATATCACCACGGTGGGAGAACTGATAAGCGAAGGCGAGCAGAAGCTGATGACGCTGCGCAACTTCGGCCAGAAGTCCAGACGGGAAGTGGAGGAGCGCCTCAGCGCCCTCGGTCTATCGCTTACCCCCAGCGCCGAGGAGGAGACACAGCATGAGGCATAAAGTATCCGGCAGAAAGCTATGCGGTTCCACCTCACACCGGATGAGCATGTACCGCAACATGGTAACCGACCTGCTGAACCATGAAAAAGTGGTTACCACCGAGGCCAAGGCCAAAGAAGTGCGCAGCTTCGCCGAGAAGATGATTACGCTGGGGAAGAAGGGCGGACTTCACGCCCAGCGCCAGGCGTTCTCCTTCATGATGGACAACAAGGTGGCTGACAAGGTGTTTGCTGAGCTTGCGCCGAGGTACGCAGAGCGTCCCGGGGGATATACCCGCATTATCAAGCTGGGACCCCGGCCGGGCGACGGAGCGGAGATGGTACAGCTTGAACTGGTGAAATAGCCTTGCTTCTTACGGTCCATGACCAGAGAAAGCCAGGCAACCAACAAGATAGTATTAATCATTGAATATGATGGCACGCGCTACCTCGGCTTTCAGCTACAGGCTGACGTGGCCACCGTACAGGGAGAGATGGAAACAGCGCTGTGGAAGCTCACCGGAAAGAGAACGCGGGTGATAGCGGCCAGCCGGACTGATGCCGGCGTCCACGCCAGGGGACAGGTGGTCAGCTTTCTGACTGAGTCGCCCCTGCCTCCGCGGACGTTCGTGAGCGGGCTTAACTACTATCTGCCCGGGGATATCGCGGTCAGGGCCGCCCACAGGGTGGACAGCTCTTTCAACGTCAGGAGTGATGCCATAAGGCGGGAGTACAGCTACTTCATACTCAACCGCAGGGTCCGGTCGCCGCTCAAGAAAGGATTTGTCCACCACGTCAGCAACCGTCTGGACACCGAAGCCATGAATGAGGCGTGCCGCGCCCTCGTCGGCGAGCATGACTTCAGCTCCTTCGCCACCGGCATGGAGACAGAAATAAGGCGTCCGGTACGCACCGTGTACCGGGCACAGGTCGAGAAACACGGCGAGCTGGCCATTTTCAACATGGTGGCCAACTCCTTCCTGCGCCACCAGGTGCGCAATACCGTGGGCGCCCTGATAAGGGTCGGCCTGGGCAGGATGAAGGTTGCCCAGTTTTGCGATATAATTAAGGCAAAGCAGCCAGGGCTGGCCGGCCCAACGGCACCCGCCTGCGGCTTATGCCTGATGCACGTAGATTATGAAGTGCCCTTCGGGAGTGAAGATGAAAACGTATAGCGTCAAGGCTTCTGAGATTGTGCGCCAGAGACATATCATTGATGCCACAGACCAGGTACTGGGCAAGCTTGTCACCCAGGTAGCCAAGTTGCTCATGGGCAAGCACAAGCCGATATTCAGCCGTAATCTGGATACCGGGGATTACGTCACCATCATCAACGCTGACAAGGTGCGTGTCACCGGCAACAAGGCCGAGCAGAAGACGTATTACCGGCACTCAGGGTATCCCGGCGGACTGAAGAGCATCACCCTGGAGCAACTGATGAAAGTCAATCCCGCACGCGTCATTGAGCATGCGGTCAAGGGCATGCTGCCTCACAACGGCCTGGGGGCCAGGATGCTGAAGAAGCTCAAGGTATATGCTGGGAGCATTCCAGCCCTCCCCGGCCGGATGGAGGCCAGCGCCAAGAAAGCGGCAGAGGAGTAAGATTTGGCTAAACAGAGCTACCATCACGGAACAGGCAGACGCAAGACGGCAATAGCCCAGGTGAAGCTGTTACCCGGCGACGGGGCCATCGTTGTAAACGGCGTCCCCTATGAACAGCTATTCTCACGCTACGAGCACCGCCGGAAAGTCCTGCAGCCCCTGCTGGTCACCGAGAACATGGGCAAGTTCAGCGTCACGGCCAAAGTCACCGGCGGCGGTATATCCGGCTGGGCCGACGCCATGTCCCTGGCTATCGCCCGCGCCCTGGTAAGCACCAGCGAGAGCCTCAAGCCTGTCCTGCGGCAGAACGGTCTGCTCACCCGCGACCCGCGCATCAAGGAAAGAAAGAAGCCCGGCCTGCGCCGCGCCCGCAAAGCACCTCAATATACCAAGCGGTAACTGGCGTAAGGCTTTTGTCTGGTATCCTATCAGGCTAAAAAGGGAGGTAATTTTAGAGAGGGGGCGTACGCCCCCTCTCTCTTTTATGCCCTTCCCGCCGGGAAGGCGGCTAAATGACATGCTATCGCGTTTCTCTATTCCTTCGCCAGTTGCTCCTTCAGGTAATCAATGACCTTTACCGGCGAGGGGTCAGTCCTGTACAGGATGGCCAGGTAGTAGCTGACGTAGTCGCCGAAGAGTATCAGGCTCATCATCTGCGCCAGCGGGCTGGTGCCTGCTGCCTCCACGACCTGATAGGCGACTCCGGCCTGCTCCAGTAGCTGGCGGGTTACCCGGTAGCGAAGCTCGATGCGGTGCGGCAGCGCCGCCGAATGAAGCAGCACCACCATCGTCCTGGCCGTTAGCTCGGCGGGGAACCGGTAGCCGACCACGGCATTGTGATTAAGCTCAGGAAGAACCTCGTGAAAGGCCCACGCCTTGCTATTCTCGTTAAGCTGTGTCTTCCAGCGATGGGCCACCTCAGCCAGTACCTCAGCGCCATACACCACGGCCAGGCGGCCAGCTAGCTTCTTCGCCAGTTGCTTGGCCGGGTTGCCGGACGAAGGCACGGTCTCGTCTATCTTCTCTGACAGCGCCTCCAGCACCTTGATGGCCTCGGCCACGTCAGCCGACTTATCGCTGACCAGGCCGAGCCTCTGCAGAAAACAGAGGATGGGCAGAAAGCTGAAGCCCAGCGCGGCACGGGGTTTGGCCTGATAGTCAAAGCTGAAAACGGGAATTTTATTTTCCTCAGCCATTGCCTTCAGCCTGCCGCCGGTGGTAATGGCCAGCTTTTTAGCCTTGGTCGCCAGCGTTTTCTCAAAGGCGGACAGCGTCTCTTCGGTCATGCCGGAATAGCTGGAGGCAATGACCAGGGTACGCTCATCAACAATGAGCGGCGGGCTATAGCCTCGATAGACGACGATGGGCACCTTTGCCTCCGGGGCTGCCAGGCTGGCCGCCAGGTCGCCGCCGATGGCTGAGCCGCCTATCCCCAGGATAACCACTTTGTCCACCCCGGAATACCCCCGGGGCAGGCTGAAATCCATGGCCATCTGCCACGCCTGTTGGCACTGCCACGGCATCTCGTGAATACGGTCGAGCATACCTTCCTGGTCGTACTGCTTGAGTACCTGTGGGTCATCCAAACTGATGTCGCCTTCCAACCTTGCCTCCTTAATCTATGATTCACGGCACCGGTGTGCATACCGGCAAGTGAAAGGAATTGAGTCTGTTTAATACCACCTCAGGTCTCCCCCTTTGAAAAAGCCTGCCTGCGCGTAGCCGCTTCGGCGAAGGCAGGGGGGACTAAGGAGGATTTCAACCTTCCGAATCACATATGGGAAAGGTGCTGCCCTGTCACGCCCAATCGGATAACTTCCCTAAACTCCAGCCAGCTTCTTGCCTGCCTCAAGGAGTCTATCTACACGGGCCAGGCTATCGCTCTCGCTGTAGATGCGGAGCACCGGCTCAGTCCCGGAGAACCTGATAAGCAGCCAGGTGGTATCAGCCAGAATGAACCTGAACCCATCAGTCGGGTCCACCCTGGCTACCTTGACGCCGTCTATGGAACGGGGAAGGCTGCTCCTGACGCGCTCAATTATTGCCTCGCGCTCACCCTCGGGGAATTCAACGTCCAGCCGCTTGAAATGATGAGGGCCGACCTTGCCGTAAAGGTAGTCCACCAGTTGCGAAGGCGTCTTGCCCGTCTTCACCATGAGGTCCAGGAAATACAGGCCGGCGAGAATGCCATCGCGCTCCGGTATATGTCCTCTGAAGCCATAGCCGCCGCTTTCTTCACCGCCTATAAGCGCATTCTCGGCCATCATTATCGGGGCGACGTACTTAAAGCCGACCGGCGTCTCATAGACCGGCACCTTGAACATCTCGCCGAGCGGGTAGACCATGCTGCTGGTGGCTATCGTCTTGACCAGGGCGCCTCGCTGCCTGCGCACCTCCAGCAGATAGAGGCAGAGCAGGCTGAAGACCTGGAGCGGAGTCAAAAACGTTCCCTTCTCATCAACGACGCCAACACGGTCAGCGTCGCCATCGGTGGCCAGCCCCACCGCCGCCCGCTGCCTTCTCACCGTGGCCGAAAGCTTGGCCAGGTTGGCGGCAATCGGCTCCGGCTGAATTCCCGGGAACAGCGGGTTACGCTTGCCATTTAGCTCGGATATTTCCATGCCCTTTCCCAGCAGCGTCCTGAAGTAGCCAGCCCCGGCCCCGTACATGGAGTCAATTACTATTTTCAGCCCTGACCGGCGCAGCTCAGCCAGGTCCACAAGCTTGCTTATATGCTCCAGGTAAGAAGGAGTCGGGTCAAAGTGCTGCACCATTCCTCGCTCCAGGGCCCCAGCCAGCAGCATATGCTTGATTTTCCCGCTAGCCAGGGTACGGGAAATATACTTTTCTATCCGTGCTGTAATTTCCCCTGAGGCGCTTGAGGCATGCTCGGACTTGTACTTAAAGCCGTTCCACATGCCCGGGTTGTGACTGGCGGTTATGACGATAGCCCCACCAGCACCACGGTCTAAGGTGGCGAAGCTCACCACCGGCGTTGGCGCAGCCCTGGAACAGAGGTACACCTTTATTCCGTTGCCGGCAATCACCTCGGCAGAAGCGGCGGCAAAGTGTTCGGAGGCAAAGCGGGTATCATAGCCAACCACTATCCCCTTTCCGGCCAGCTTGGCCTCCAGGAGATAGTCGGCTACGCCTTGAGCGCAGACACGGACGTTATCGAAAGTGAACTCGCGGGCGATGATACCCCGCCAGCCATCGGTGCCAAACTTAATCGGATTGCCGCCCAAGCTCATCCCTTCCTCAATTGCTGCTCAGCGTAAAAAATATTATAACACATGACCACATGACGGTAAAGTACGGCAGACTCAAGCGCAGCCGCTGATATGGCTTTGCAAAACGACAACCTTAATGTATAATATGTTAACGGTTGTTTTAGTCAGGTTATCCCCTGCTGAATCCAAAAGGCTATGGGTGACCGACTTAACCAACCAGTCTAGTAAAGGAGGTCATTCATGGCCTTTGAGGACAAGCAAATCCAGTGTGTAGATTGCGGTGAAACTTTCGCTTTCACCGCGGAAGAACAGGAGCGCTTCGCCGCTAGAGGTTACACCAATGAACCCAAGCGTTGTCCCCCTTGCCGCCAAGCAAGGAGGACAGAACGTTCCGGTGATAGCGGCTCCGGCTTCCAGCAACGGCCGATGTATCCGGCGGTATGCGCCCAGTGTGGCAAGGAAACCCAGGTGCCCTTCGAACCACGTGAAGGCAGACCGGTATACTGCAGCGACTGCTACAGCAAGGTCAAGCCAAGAAAATAATAACCGGCTTGCCCACGCCCATCTGCCTGGTCCAGAAACACTGCCCCCAGGTATCGAGGCTTAAACTTCACTGAGCCCGGAAGTAAGCTCTGGCTACAGGTTTCTTTCTCCCGAAGACAGCTCGCCTCATTTTGTCTCGCTCCCCAACAGCGGGAGGGATGGTTTTTGTTATTATCACCCGGCCCATACCTCACCTAATCTTTGTTTCCATCCCAACAGCAGCCACACCACCTGCGTCAAAACCGATGCCTACTTGACAACCCCTTGACCAAGATGGTATAGTTCCAACCATACTTTTAGGGACAAGACCTGCTCTCGGTGAGGGATAAGACAATATAGAGGGGGGGTGGCGGCATGAGACACTGATGGTGACCACGGCTGACCGGAGCGTTCCGGGTTTATCAAAGGCTACACAAGGAGAGGAAGGAAAAATGAAGCGAAAACTAGTTATTCTTGGTCTGATTCTGGCGCTGGCAGCGCTGCCCCTGGCCGCAGCCTGCGCCAAAGCCCCAACATCAGCGCCAGCTCCGGCACCAACAGTGACAGTTACAGTAGCAGCACCAGCACCAGCACCAACGCCAACGCCGACACCAGCGCCGGCTAAGGTGTACGAGTGGAAGTACTTTGACGCCTTCGGCTCCGCCAACTGGGTAAGCTGGAATACGGCAGAGTTCGTTAAGGCTCTGGAGAAGGCCACCAACGGTCAGATTAAGGTAAAGGTCTATTTCGCCGGTGAGCACCCCTTCAAGATGTTTGAGATACTCAACGCTGTATCTACCCGCCAGGCTGAGCTGGGACTATTCGTGGGGACATTTGTGATGGGCCAGAACCCGCTCCTAGGCATGACCTCTATGCCGCTGATAATCCCCGACCCGCCAGATTTCGCTAATATCTACGAAATCGAGAAGGCCCTGGACAAGGAGTTTTTCGCTAACATCCTGGGCAACCAGTTCGGCACCTCCTTTATACAGAGCTATATGTCCCCGGCCATGGAATTCACTGCCCGCGCCCCGGCCACCAGCCGGAACGCCTTTGCCGGGAAAAGGATAAGGGTTTCCAGCGCCGAGATTGGAAAGTTAGTTGAGTATCTTGGCGGCGTGGGGGTAACTATGGACTTTGCGGAGGTACCGTCAGCGCTGGCTACCGGCGCCTTAGACGGGCTAAATACCATGCTCGTCGCCATCCGCGACTCGAAGCTATATAAAAACGTCAACTACTCGACCCTATTTGGCACCGGCTACAATACCGAAGGGGTAATAGCCAACAATAAGGCACTGGCCGAGCTACCGCCGGAGCTGAGAGACATTGTTCTTAAAGTCGCCGACGAGTGGGCGTGGAAGATTGGCTATGGCTACTGGTCGGCCAATAACGATGCCATAAGAGACATGGTACAGCGAGGCTTGCTCACCGTAGTGGCGGCGGACCCGGCTTTCAGAAAGGAGACAGCGGACTATGCTAAGAAAAACCTCCTTACCGACTGGCTGAAAAAAGCCGGACCCGATGGGCAACGTGCTTTGGACTTAATAGATAGCATATCCGCCAAGTGGAAGCTGCCGTAGTCCTATCGCCAGCCTCCTGATACTATTGGTCTGCCAAGCGGCTGCAAGCCGTGCCTCACAACCAGCATAGCTTGCAGCCGCCACATAACCTCCGACAATTAGCTGCGCTTACCTGGGCTTTGCGACATGAGCTTAGTCACCAAGATAGTGGACAAGATAATAACCGCATCGGTGGCCATCCCAACGATAGCCCTGGTTGGCGGGACTTTTCTGATACTGGCCTATGTTATTGGCCGCCGCTGGCTGGGCCTTCAATGGCTGTTCGTGGAAGAGTACATCGGATATTTTCTGGTGCTATTCACCTACTTCCCGCTGGCCTATACCCTTAAGACAGGGGGACATATCAGGGTAACCGCGGCCATCGGCCGCCTTCCGGCAAAGGCCAGGGCATCGCTGGATGTGGCCACCTCCGTCATCGCCCTTGGCGTACTGGGGTTTATGATGAGGGCGACCATCGCGGACTGGTGGCTCCCCGCCTGGACACGGCACACCATTTCCAACACCGCGGCTAATACCCCCCTCTGGATACCGTACCTTATCCTCCCCCTGGGTTTGGGACTTTTTGCTGTAGTCGTTGCGCTCCATATAGCGTCAGTTTCAAGGGCACTGGCGAAGAAAGAGGTCATGAAAGAAGCCGGCGAAGCCGAGGTTGAAGGGCTCTAGAAAGCCATTTACAGGAGCTAACAGGTGGAATTTTCTCCGCTGACAATCGGTGGCATTGTTTTCGGCTTGCTGTTCCTCATGATAGCCACCGGCATACCCATCGCTTTTGCTTTGGCAACGGTAGGCATCATAAGTCTGGCCTTCTTCGCCGGCGGGATGCAGGCACTGGTAGCCCCGATACTATACAATACCGTCAACAGCTTCACCCTAACCGCCATCCCCTTTTTCGTCTTCGCCGGCGAGCTAATCCTCAAAAGCGGCCTTAGCGAGCGCCTTTACCACGGGGTGTCCAGGTGGACCAGCATCATACCCGGTGGCCTGGTTCAGAGCAATATCGCCGCCTGCAGCATCTTTGCCGCTGTCTCCGGCTCCAGCGTGGCTACCGCCGCTACCATCGGCACCGTGGCCATCGGCCACCAAATAGAGATGGGATATGACCGCAAAGTCGTCACCGGCTCCCTGGCTGCCGGCGGCACTCTGGGTATTCTCATCCCTCCCTCAGTCCTGATGATAGTCTACGGGGCATTTCAGCAAGTCTCAGTTCCGGAGCTGTTCATCGCCGGGGTTATCCCCGGCGTCCTCCTGGCCGGGTTGTTCATGGCCACCATCGCCGTCACGAGTTTGGCCAGACCCCAGATGTTCCCCGAGCGTGAAAAGCTGTCCTGGGGCTATTTCCCCAGGGCGTTCATGGCTATAAAGGATATCTGGCCTATGGGCATATTCATCCTGGTAATTATGGGCAGCATTTACGGCGGGCTGATGACTCCTACCGAGGCCGCAGCCGTGGCGTGTGTGGTTGCTCTGGCAGCGAGCGCCATTTTGAGAAAGCTGAACCTCCGCGTATTGTGGGAGTCATCGCTGTCAACCCTGCGTACTACTTCATTTATTCTCTTTATCCTGGTGGGAGCCAATACCATCAGCAATGCACTATCCATGGTCAAGTTTCCCGCCGCCCTGATGGAGGTGTTGCTCGGCTTGGGCGTCGGCCCTTACATTATCTGGGCCGGCGTATGTCTCATATATCTTATCCTGGGCTGCTTTATGGACGGGTTCTCAGCCATGCTCATCACCCTGCCCGTGGTGTTCCCACTGGTCACTGCAGGGCTCGGCTTTGACCCTGTCTGGTTCGGCATACTGCTCACCATACTAATCGAAGCTGGCATGATTACCCCTCCGGTGGGCATCAACGTTTTCGTCATCCACGGCATTGCCGGAGGTAAACTTCAGGACATTTTTGCCGGCATGGTGCCATTCCTGGTGTGTATGCTGGTCGCCATCGTCTTGTTGACTGCTTTCCCCTGGCTGGTCACCTGGCTTCCCAGCACCATGGCAAAGGGTGGCTGAGGAAGCAACCTGCCCCGCGGCATAATGAGAGGACACCGCACCTGCAAACTGGCCGGATTCCCACTTAAACGGAAGACAAAGAGGGTGGCCCTAGAGTCCCATCTGTCTTAAGAGGCTTCTTCCCTTTCAACGTAGGTCAGGGCGCCGGCCATACACCACTTGACGCACATCGGCAGCGGCTCATCACCGCACATGTCGCACTTCAGCGCAATCTCAGGAGCATCAGGTTCTTTGAACAATACACGAGTGGGACAGGAGGCACGGCAAAAAGAGCACTCGCCGTACTCTTTGTCATTTATGGTCACCGTATTGCGGCCCAGACACTCAACATCGGTATACGGCCCGGCCAGCACCGGAACGTAAACATCGTTCTCTTCATCCTTGAATACATTTATCCGCGCCCGCTTGGGATTGGCAATGCTGTACTTTTGCTCGGCATGAAAGGCGGAACATATCATCTCGCACGCCCGGCAGCCGGTGCACTTGCTGGCATCAATCCTGATGGTCTTTATCTTCATAGAATCCCCCTTTTCTCCAGGTCTTGCCTGACATAGCTTAAGCCCAGCTTATCCAACGTCTCAGCGGTGGGAATGGCGTCGTTATTCCAGCCCTTCATCTGGTAGTGCTTGTCCAGTTGCTCCTCGAACTTATCGTGGTCCAGCTTCTTCAATCCCTTCTTCTTCTGATAGCCGACCACTTCCTGCTGGAAGAACTTCTCCGGGACGGTATCGTCCTTTCTCCGCAACCCCAGCCTGACATTGTAGGCCTGGA
This sequence comes from Chloroflexota bacterium, assembly GCA_016202545.1. Taxonomy (GTDB): domain Bacteria; phylum Chloroflexota; class Dehalococcoidia; order Dehalococcoidales; family JACQON01; genus JACQON01. The sequence goes on along the minus strand of JACQON010000009.1, from coordinate 20,736 downwards.
TAAGGCCCCTCACCCTTGCGGCTATCTTAAATGCCTGCGCTTCATCAAAGTCCGTCCCGGTGGCGCTCGATAACAGGCCCAGCATCGAATCGAGCTTGATGGCGGTGAATGGCCAGAACCCTGATGGATTCCAGCAGATACCGAGCAAATCGGTCAGGGTTTTCAAGTTCTCACCGTAGTAAGCCACCTCGGCCAGACCTTCGTAGTTGACCGAATAGTCAACATAAAGGAACTTCTCCCAATCATCCGGGAAGGGAGAAAAGCCCCTCTGCACGTACTCATGTATCGGCATGCCAAAGCTTATACCTTCAGGGGTCATGGAACCGGTGCCGGCGCAGTTGGTGTCCGCCCGGTCACCGATGGCGGTGGTAAAGGCGAAATAAGGGCTAAAATAGGAGTGGAACTTTATCTCCAGGTTCTTAATATGAAAGGCATACTTTTCAGCGCCCTTGCCGATGCGGCGGGCAGCCTCAGCAACGCTGTCGGCCAGGATGTCTCCAATACCTTCCCGCCGGGCCATTTTCTCAATCAGCGCGTAGGCCACTTCCGGGTTCCCGTACTCAAGAACAAGGCCGTCAGTGTCTTCTTTCGTCAAAATGCCGTTCTGATAAAGGGCGATGGCAAAGGCAATGCGGTTTGCCGCTGACAGGTGGTCCAGCCCGTATCTAAAGCACATATCCAGACATCTTACGCTGAAGTCCAGGTCCAGTAGCTTGCTGGCGCACATAAAGCTCCACCACGAGGTGCACTTCAAGGTGACGGGGCCTACATCAGGATGGGCAATCGTGGCCAGGCACTTAAACGGACAGTTATAGCACGCCGGCTCCCTCACCAGGTACTTGCTGACGAACTCGGTCTGGCGCGCTTCTATGTGTTCAAAATCGGCCGGCATCTTGTCCACATTGCCAAATACGCCCCAGTTCATAAACTCCTGAGCGAACTCGCCGGTGCGGTGCGTCTTCTTGGAGTAGTAGTTCCTCAGCGATTCCGACTTCTCCATGATGATGTCACAGAATTTCATAAACTCGGCAGGCCTGGCAATGCTCACGTCCTTTGTTCCAAAAACAGCGACAGCCTTCAGGTTTTTATCTCCCATGATGGCCCCCGGTCCACCCCGGCTGGCGCTGTGTGTTGACCCATGCTGGATGGTAGCCGCAGTATTCATGTTCTCCCCGGCAGAACCGATGCACAGCACCTGTACCTTATCGTTCTTCAGTTCCTTTTGAATAAGGCTCTGGGTTTCCTTGGTATCCTTCCCCCACAGATGGGCGGCATCGCGCAGCTCCGCCTGGTCGTTGTTTATCCACAGATATACCGGACGTGGTGATTTCCCGGAAAAGACCACCGTATCATAGCCAGCGTGCCTCAGTTCGGCTGGCCAGAACCCACCGATACTGGAGCTGGCAAAAAACTTGGTCAGCGGCGATTTGTAGCTGATACAGCCATGATTGCCGGCCGGAGCCGGGGTGCCGGTAAGGAGACCGGCGCTAATAATCAGCAGGTTTTCCGGGGAAAAAGGCTCGACTTCAGGGGAGACCCTGTCCCAGAACAGCTTGATATTGATGCCTTTGCCACCGAGGTAGCTCTCATATAGCTTGGGGTCAGCCGACTTTTTCTCTACCGTCCCTGCGGTAAGGTCCACTTCCAGGCCACTGCCCATCCATCCGTAAGCCATTTCCCCTACCTCCTTTTCAAGTCCCGTAACAGGGGAATACCGCCATTACTGATACCCGGCAATCCGCATCAATGAAACCGGCGTCGTCTGGAGATAGTAATATTATACTTCAAACCCGGCACCAGATGCAAAATGCGCCATCACCCGGCCCGATAGATGTTGCATCTACTCATCTTTGTAAAAGCCTCTTTCTTCCAGGTCTTGCCTGACGTCGTCCAGGCCCAGCTCATCCAGTGTCTCAGCGGTGGGAACACCCTGGCTGTTCCATCCCCTCAACTCATAATACTTTTCAAGCTGACCACTGAACTTGTCGCGGTCAAGCTTCGTAAAGCCCAGTTGCTGCTGGCGCCGGGTTGGCTCCCGGTCAAATAATATCTCTGGTGCGATATCATCTTTTTTTCTCAGCCATAACCTTACATCGTTAGCCCGCATTAGCGCTCTTGTCCTGCTGGCTATACTAATCGCTTTGGCCTCGTCAATGTCCATTCCGGTGGCATGGCTGATTAGAGAGATTATTGTATCGGCTTTTATGGCCGTATAATTCAGAAATCCTGTCCACCACCAGCAAAGCCCAGCCAAATCGGTGATGATTTTTACGTTTTCTCCGTAGTAAGTTAGCTCAGCAATTCCATTGTAACTAGCCAAATAGTCGTCAGTAAGGTATTTTTCGTATTCTGCCGGATAAAGCCACCAGCCTCCTTTGATATAGGCGTCTCGCGGCAGCGCCCACATATCGGGGGATATAGCCGATGTTATCATCGAGTGTGAGTCTAATCTGTCATTGGTCGCCAGCGATAGGGCGCTGCCAGGGCTGAGTATGAAAAAGTCCGGGGAAATATCCTGTTTTTTTACCAGATGGGTATGTTTCTCCGCGCCTTTCCCAATAACACGGGCTGCCTGGTAAGTTCCGTTGGCTAAGATATCCCCGAACCCTTTGCGTTGTGCTATTTTCTCAATTAGCGTAAAAGCTACCTCAGCGTTTCCATGCTCAAGGCGCATTCCGTCAACTTCTTCACTGGTCAAAATACCTTGCTGATAAAGGTCTATAGCAAAGGCAATAGTCCTTGCGGTTGAGACTATATCCAACCCGTATCTGACACATAAGTTGCAACACTTCAGGCTAAAGACCAGGTCCGGTATCTTGCATCCGAGTGAAAAGGCAAATGACTCGCATCTTGGATAGTAATAAGTGGCTTCAGGCAGATGGAGCCATGCCTGGCATCTCACCGTGCAATTGTAGCAACCCGTCTCTCTAACCAGGTACTTCTTAAGAAAATCGAGGTTCTTCTTTTCATAGTCTTCAAACTCTGGCTGAGGAGGCTGTTTATCATCTGCATTGCCAAAAAAGGCAGTATCCCAGCCTGCCATCATCATCGCACACCAGCCTTCAGGCTCCAGTGACTCCCTTAGTTGCCCTGATTTCTGAAAGACCACCTCGCATAGCTCCATGAACTCAGGAGACCTGGCAATATTGATATCCTTTGTTCCATGAATGGCTATGGCTTTTAGATTCTTGTCTCCCATGACGGCGCCCGGCCCCGTCCGAGCAGCGCTGTCACCAGTCATAGGGTGTTCAATGCTGGCTATGTGCACTTTATTCTCGCCTGCAGGGCCAATACAAATTACTTGGACTCTACCGTTATTTAGTTCCCCTTTAATAATTCTGGCGGTTTCGATGGTATCTTTGCCGCGCAGATGGGAGGCATCGCGTATCTCAATCTCATCGTTATTTATCCATAGATATACCGGAGACGAGGCTTTCCCGGAGATAACCACGGTATCATAGCCAGCACTTTTTAATTCTACCGCCCAGAATCCACCCATATTGGAGTAAGAGATAAGACCTGTCTGAGGAGATTTGAAGCAAATGCAGCCATGACTACCACTAGGGACAGGAGTACCGGTTAGGACGCCGGTCGCTAGTATTAATAGATTATCGGATGAGAAGGCTTCAACTTGAGGGGGGACTCTGTCCCACAATATCTTAGAACCAATACCCTTGCCGCCGAGAAAAGCTTCATACAATTTAGTGTCATTTTGCTTTTTCTCAATTTTCCCTTGGGACAAGTCAATTTCCAGGCTGTTACCCGCCCAGCCATAAGACATATTCTTGCCTCCTCCATGAAATTTCGCCGGAGATGCCAGCAGCTTATAAGATTCCTCTTTCTTCCAGGTCTTGCCTGACATCGTCCAGGCCCAGCTCATCCAGTGTCTCAGCGGTGGGAACACCCTGGCTGTTCCAGCCCCTCAACTCATAGTACCTATCGAGCTGCTTATCCCACTGGCCACGGTCCAGTCTCACCAGCTCTAGCTCCTTCTGGCGCTGCGTTGGCTCCTCGGCGAAGAACTTTTCCGGGACGGTATCATCCCTCCGCGTCATCCCCAGCCTCACGTTGCTTGCCTGGATGAGGGTCCTCGTCCTGCTGGCTATTTTCCGCGCCTCAGCCTCATCAACTTCCATGCCGGTAGCACAGGAGACCAATCTGGCCATGTCACCAATCTTAAGGAAAGGAAACGGCCAGAACCCGGTGCAGAACCAGCATATGCCGGCCAGGTCAACAAACGTCTTGGTATCCTCACCGTAGACAGTCATCTCGGCCAGCCCGGCATAATTAGCCGAATAGTCGACATCAAGATATTGTCTCCAGCTTTGGGGGAAGAGCCACCAGCCCTCCTCTATATAGGCATCCCGCTCCCGATGCCAGGAGGACGGCGACAGGGCCACCGTGCCAAAATGAAGGTCGGCACGGTCACTGGTAGCAGTGACAAAGGCGTAATAGGGATTATAGACGCTATCAGTCATCAGTTCCAGCTTCTTCACCACATAGACATGCTCTTCAGCGCCACGGCCAATGATGCCGGCCGCCCGGTTAGTGCCATCGGCCAGGATATTTCCCAACCCCTCCCGGCGGGCCATCTTTGCTATCAAGGTGAGCGCCACCTCCGCGTTGCCATACTCCAGGCGCAGCCCATCGGTGTCTTCACGGGTCAGGATGCCCTTCTGGTACAGCTCGATAGCAAAGGCAAGCGTTCTCGCTGTCGAGATGTAGTCCATCCCCTGTTTCACGCACAGGTCAAAGCATTTCACGCCAAAGGCGAGGTCCGGTATTTTGCAGGCGAGAGTGAACGCCATCCACGCCTGGCATTTCACAGGATAATACTTTCCGTTGCCCAGGGAGACCATGCTCTTGCACTTGACCGGACAGTTGTAGCAGGATAGCTCTCTGGCCAGGCTACGGTCGACAAACTCCCGGCAGATTTCCCCATACCTTTCAAACCCGCTGCCGGCAGGCATGTCATCGGCATTGCCGTATAACGCCCAGTCCATATGCTCCTGCATATAGTTATGGCACCAGTTCTTAATTGCCACCCAGTCTCGCAATGTCTCCGAGCGCTTAAAAGCCTGCTCACTCAGCTCGACAAACTCCGCGGGCCTGGCCAGGTCAATATCCCTGGTGCCATGAATGGCGATAGCCTTCAGGTTTTTGTCCCCCATGACGGCGCCGACCCCCGCCCGGCCGGCGCTGTTGGTGCCGCCATGCTCGATGCTGGCCATGAAGAGACGGTTTTCACCGGCAGGGCCGATACAGATGACCTGGGCACTGTTGTTTCCCAGCTCTTGCCTTATGGCCGCCTGGGTCTCAGGGGTGCTCTTCCCCCACAGATGGGAGGCGTCCCGTATTTCGACGTGGTCATCATCTATCCATATATAGACTGGAGATGGTGATTTGCCGGAGACTATCACCGTGTCATAGCCGGCATGCTTCAGCTCTGCCGCCCAGAACCCGCCCATAGCGCAGTAGGACAGCAGGTTGGTCTGAGGAGACTTGAAGCTGACGGTGCCGAAACTGGCCGAGGGAGTAGGAATACCAACGAGAACGCCGGTGGCGAAAATCAGCAGGTTTTCCGGAGAAAAGGGGTCAACTTCAAGGGGGGCTTTATCCCGGAATAACCTGGTGCCGATACCCTTGCCACCCAGATATGCCTGATACAATCCGGGGTCATTCTGCTGCTTCTCAACCTTCCCCTGCGATAAATCAATCTCCAGACTGCCGCCCACCCATCCATAGGCCATTGCGCTTTGTCTCCTCCCTCCAGGTTTTGCCCGTCAGACATGGAGCGCTGGCCGTCTGCCAGGCAACGCTCCTTATAGTATCCCCCTGTCCTCCAGGTCATGCCTGACGTAGCCCAGCCCCAGCCCGTCAAGGGCCTCCCCGGTGGGGATAGCATCCCTGCTCCAGCCCTTCAGCCGGTAATATCGGTCAAGCTGCTCATCGAACTTGCCGTGGTCTAACCTCACCAGTCCCTTTTCCTTCTGGTAGCCGACCACCTCTTTCTGGAAGAACTTCTCCGGGACGGTGTCATCCCTACGCCTCAGCCCCAGCCTGGAATTGTAGGCCTGGATGAGCGCCCTTGTCTTCCTGGCCAGCTTGAACGCCTCGGCCTGGTCAATATCCATGCCGGTGGCTGCAGAGAGCAGCCTGACATGTGTATTGGGCTTTATCGCCACGAAGGGGACAAACCCGGCGGCATTCCAGCAAATGCCGGTCAAATCGCTGAGGGTCTTGACATCCTCGCCGTAGGCAGCCACCTCAGCAATTCCTTCATAGTCAACCGCATGGTCAAGGTAAAGATACCGTTCCCACTCTTCCGGGAAAAGCCACCAGCCTTCCTTTATGTACTGGTGCGGCTCCATATCCCACCTCATGCCGACGGGTGACATCTGGGCCGAGCCGGCGCAGGGGGTATCGGCGCGGTCGCTGATGGCAGTGGTGAAGGCGAGATAAGTATTGTAATAGGTATGAAACTTTATCTCGAGCTTCTTGATGTGACTGGTATATCTTTCCGCTCCCCGACCTATTCTGCGGGCAGCTTCATAGACTCCGTCAGCCAGAACATCCCCAATCCCTTCCCGCCGCGCCATCTTCTCCACCAACACCAGGGCCAGTTCCCGGTTCCCATACTCCAGGTGCAGGCCGTCAGTATCCTCTTTAGTCAAAATGCCGTTCTGATAAAGGTCTATGGCGAAAGCTACCCGGTTGGCCGTGGACAGGTGGTCGAGCCCGTACTTAACGCACCGGTCATAGCACTTCAGGCTGAAGGCGATGTCCGGTATCTTGCAGGCCAGCATGAAGCTCCACCAGCCGGTGCACTTTACGCCGACAACACCGACATCGGGAACGGAAAGCAAGGCATGACACTTGAAGGGACAGTTGTAGCAGGCCGGCTCCCTTACCAAGTGCCTGCCAGCGAAATCGGCATGGGCTGCCTCCATATTTTCAAACCCCACCCCTTCGGGCATACGGTGCACATTGCCGAATACCCCCCAGTCAACAAACGCCTGAGAGAACCCGCCGGTCACGTGGTACTTTCGCCACCAGTCACGCTGAGGCCCTGACCTCTCCAGCACCGAGTCCCGCAGTTGAATAAGCTCAGCCGGCCTGGCCACGCTGACATCTTTGGTCCCGTAAACGGCGACAGCCTTGAGGTTCTTATCCCCCATGACGGCGCCAGCACCGCTGCGGCCGGCGCAATTCACGATGCCGTGCTGGATGGAGGCTGCGGTGTTCCTGTTCTCGCCGGCCACGCCAATGCATAGCACCTGGACCCGCTCATTCTTGAGTTCCTCGCGGATAAGCCTCTGGGTCTCCAGAATATCTTTCCCCCAGAGGCGGCTGGCATCGCGCAGCTCGACATGGTCGTCGTTTATCCACAGGTATACCGGCCTGGGCGATTTGCCGGAAACGACCACGCTGTCATAGCCAGCGTGTTTCAGCTCCGGCGCCCAGAACCCGCCTAAACTTGAAGAGGAGAATAGCTTTGATAGAGGAGACTTGTAGCTGATAGTTGTCCGATTCGCGCTGGGAGCGGCGGTGCCATTCAGAGCGCCGGCGGTGAATATCAGCAAATTGTCCGGGGAAAAAGGCTCAACCTCAGGAGGAACCCTATCCCAGAACAGCTTGATGTTGATGCCTTTGCCACCGATAAAACCCTGGTAGGACTCCAGCCCGAGCCGGCTTCTTTCAGTTTTTCCGCGGGATAGGTCAACTTCCAGGATAGCGTCAGCCCATGCGTAAGTCATTGTTCTTCCACCCCTACTCTACCCCGGGTACCGGCCGAACCAAAACACAAACCTCCCCCTGGTATTTAAGCTCAGATTCAGGGAGAAAATCCTGCGTGGCACCCGGATAAACCGTTCGCCAGTCTTACCAAGTCACTCAAGCCGGCGAACCCACTCTGGCTCGCCGGCTACATGCTTTCACGGCGAGTTGATTGGGAAAACCCGCCGTCAGGCTACCTTGGTCCCCCAGCCGGTGCCGGTGAATCCGCCAGCCTTGCCCAGCGGCCAGTACGTCTCTCCTTCAGGCAGAGCCTTAAAGCCAGCCTGTATCACCTTTGACAACTCGGCTACTCTCCGCCCGACATTCCTGCATTGAGCTAATCCCTGCTTATCGAATTTAGCCCCCGTCCGCTCTGCTTCCGAATTAGGCTCACCGAACCAAAGCCCTTTTCCTCCATCGGGGTGGGTAGCAGAATAGGCCGAGATTACACACCCCGCCCAGTAGTTATTGCAGTCTATGCGCACCGGGCCTACCCCAATCACAGGCATATCGTGGAGTATTCCCCAGCGCCAGATATCGGCTATGGCGAAATCATGGCCACCGTTCCTATCCCATGCGGACACCACCACTCCCATGACCTTGTTCCGCAGATTGACCGGACCCAACTCGCCGCCCTCGGTCATCATGATGGCCCGGTCAATGAGCATCTTTAGCTGAGCGGTAATGGTCCCGATATAGACCGGGGTGCCGATGACGAAGCCGTCAAACTCCTCCATATGCTTCACTAATTTGACGATATCGTCATCTATTCCCCAGGTCGGACAGGGGTTCTCGGGAGAACGCGCCGGGTCAGTCCCGCACCTGAAATCGCCCAGGCAGGGGTTAAGCTTCTTGCCGGCAAGGGTGTAGAATTCAGTTACGCAGCCCTTTACCTCTTTGGCGCCGGCCAGCGCTTCCTTGACCGCAATTTCCGTGTTTCCATGCCTCGGGCTGCCGCAAATGCCCAGTATCTTGGTCTGCATCGTGTCTATGCCTCCTCAATTGTTAATCTATTGTCTCAAGCCTTTCAAAGTAAATCTATAAGTTCGGGATAGCGTCTCACCTCCCTTCTGATGAAATCCTCTATAGCTACCGACTTTCATCTGCGAACCGGTACATCCCCGTCCGGCCTTAGACCGCTGACGGTTCCTCGGCCTCAGCCCAGACCAGTGCCTCCGGAAAACAAATTTTGACGCATTCCGGGTCGCCACCGCAGCGGTCGCACACGATTACCTCATTGCCGCCCGCCTCAAAGCTGATGGCGTTGTACGGGCAAGCTGCTATGCACTCCCGGCACAGGTTACACTTGGCATGGTCAATCACCGCCACCCCGGTCTCTTCGTCCGTGCTCACAGCCGACACCGGGCACACCTCTATGGGCGGGCAGACTTCACAGTTCATGCAGACCTGGGGCGTGAATATCGCCTCTCTGCTATTCACCTTGACCTTCACCCGCGAAGCCGAGGGTTTGAAAGTCTGAGCGTGGTGAAAGGAACACACCAGCTCACACATCTTGCAGCCGGTGCATTTATCTGCGTTTACCAGGATAGTCTTGCCCATTTTAGCCCCTCCTCTTCTCAGCGAGCTCTTCAATGCCGAGTTCCTTTAATTTCTTCAGGCTAGGCTTGCCGTTGCTGTCCCATCCCCTTATCCGGTAGTAATCATTCAGCATATACTCGAAATCTTTGGGGTCAATGATGGCATCCTTGGCCGGACCGGCAACCTTGTTCTTGAAGAGTATAGGGGGCAGCGTATCATCCTTTCTGCTTATACCTTCCCTGACACTGCACATGCGATAGGTGTTTATAATCCTCTCGCCTATCTTCCGCCAGTCAGCCGTCTCCGGCCAGCCGGTGCAAACACTGACCAGGTCTTGCAGTCCCCAGGCTGTCTCCAATAGGCCGAAGTCGCAGTGGCCGGTGCTGAAGCGGTAGGCCTGCCAGTGGTTCTGCGCTACCACCACCTGGGCGAAGTTCTCCGGCCGCCTCGGGTCGAGCTTTACCTGGTCAGCTCCAAGCCACCAGCCACCGGTCAGGGCAGCGAACATGGGGTGCGCCCGCCTGTGGTCTCCTCCCGTCGGGCAGATGGCATAGGCGAGGCCCATGCCAATGGCTACCCTCGGGTCATAGGCAGGCAACTCCATGCCCTTGACCTGCATGGCAAACTCCTCTGAGCCTTTGCCTATCTGGCGAGAGGCCCGGGCGGTCCCTTCAGCCAGGATGTTGCCGAGGCCCTCGCGTTTGCCAATTTTCTCCAGTAGTTGGACGGCGGCATCGCTATTGCCGAAATTGAGCTCCAGGCCGCCGGTATCTTCCTTGGTCAGGATGCCACGCTCATAGCAGTCCATGGCCCAGGCGATGGTATTCCCAGCCGATATAGTGTCCATCCCGTAGTTGTTGCACACCTCATTCAGCTTGGCGATGGCAAGCAAATCGTTAATCCCGGTATCAGACCCGAGCATGGCTATGCTTTCGTATTCAAAACTGCCTACCATTGTCCCTTTATATTTGCCCCTATCCAGCTCAATATGGTGAGTACAACCCATGGGACAGGAGAAACAGGCCTTTGCTTTCTTGGCTATCTTCTTGACCTGTGCCGAGTCAATGCTCTTTTTATCCTCAAAGGCCCCCTCCCTGAAGTTCCTGGTAGGCAAATAGCCAAACTCATTGGCACCATCCATTATGCCTATAGTCCCCTCCCCACCCTTCCAGGCGAACCATTGCGCCTGGTCGGGATTTCCAACCAGGTTTTCGGCTATTATCTTTTTAGAAAGCTCCATTAGCCCTTTGGGGTCGGCCACTTCGACTGCGCCGGTACCCTTCACCGCTATCGCCTTCAGGTTCTTGGAGCCGAACACCGCCCCACCACCACCCCTGGCATTGGCCTTACCATACTCGGTGACAACGCAGGAAAACCTCACCAGCCTTTCGCCGGCCGGGCCGATAGCCACTACCTTGGCATCATCGCCCCACCACTCCTTCAGCATGTCAGTGGTGGTATAAACATCCTTCCCCCAGATGCGACCGGCGTCCAGGAGCTCCACCCGGCTGTCCCTGATTAACACGTAGACCGGCTTGGGAGACTTTCCCTCGATTATGATGCCATCATAGCCGGCATATTTAAGCTCGGCGCCGAAGTATCCCCCGCCGGTACTATCACAGATGATGCCGGTCAAGGGGGCCTTAAAGATAATGGTATATTTTGGAGAGCAGGGGGCAATAGTACCCGTGAGCGGCCCATTAAACACGGCTATCTTGCTGTCCGGCCCCAGGGGGTCAACGCCCGGAGCCAACTCGTCAAACATATACCTGACTCCCAGACCCTGACAGCCAAGGTATTTTCTGGCCCAGTCCATGTTTAGCGGCTCGACCGACGATTTCCCCGTCGACAGATTGACCCTGAGCACTTTCCCGGTATACCCGTTTGCCATAAGTCCTTACACCTCCCTAAACATATGACTCGTATCTCATTTACACAGGGCAGAGTCACCCCCTGTTTACGCCTGTCCCACCCGGAAACTACTTTGGGACTCAATCTTTAATATGAAAACCGACCGCCCTGAAACCGGGGATGGTCAGGAAGATAAGCTCACAACCTGGTTTCGCAGTCTGAGTCATCGTTGTCCCCTTCTGGATATGGACGATGTCACCCGCGTGCGCCGCGAAGGTCTTCCCGCCGACTTCGAATTCCTCGGTGCCCTTCAGTATATACTGAAACTCGTCATATAGATAAGTAAAGTCTTTAACCGTCCACCCCCCTTTCCCGGCCACGTTTTTGCCTATGGTGGCCGTGGCGTCTTTCGCCTTCTCAAAGACATCACAGACCACGAGCCCCTCGAACTCAGCGCCTTCGGAATCAACAAGCTGCCTCAGCTTAAGCGAATTCAGTTCCTTTCCTTTAGCTATCAGCACAGCCATTTTGCCCTCCCAAAATTCAAAATGTACCTACGGCAGACAGGGTGATGAAGCCAACTCGTATACCGAGAGCAAGCCCGGCGGGGCAGTGATGACCTGGGGTATGGAGTTTACCATGCGCGCCGCCGTCGACAGCACCACGTGTGACACCACGCCACCTTTAAGGGAACATTCCAACCCCGGCTCCCCTTCAATGGTGAAAACGAAGCCGACCTCAACGCCGTCCTCTTCAAGAGTGGGATTGATGAAGTACATCCGGTTGTAGGTAATGACCTCTTTCCCCCGATAAAAGCCATGGGCATTCTGCTCAAAGCCGCATACCGTCCCCGGCTCTACCACTCCATGGTCAGCCACCCGTCTCGACTTTGAGATTATGCCTCTCTTGGCCTCTTTATATTCGTCTACGCTCCAGCCCAGGGACTGGGCGGTCTCCTCCATGAGCGCCCGCAGACACATCAGGCCGACAACCCGTCCCTTGGCTACCCCTTCATTGAACTCCTCAATGGTCTTGCCGAAGCCGGCCAGCTCGAAGTCATAGGCTGAGACCGCGCCCCAGTTGGCCACGCCGCGGATGATAATCCTGTCCACTCTTCTCACGGCGCTGGTCAAGGATATAGGAAGATAGTCCATGAAGAAACCGGGTGTCATGCCGGTGCCGACAAAGGTAACCCCTTTCTTTCTGGCGATATCATCAATCCGGCGGGCCAGGTCCGGGGCATCCGTCCAGGGGAAGCCCGCCTGCTCCCCGGGGCTCATCACATTCTTACCCGCCTCCAGGGCCTGCTTGGCGACGTCATATATGTCCTTGAAATAGCTGGTAGTAGCCAGGATAACCACGTCAGCGTCCACCGTCTTCACCACCTTGCTGACATTGCCGGAGATGGTAACGCCTATATCCCTGCCGATGCCGATGACCTGCCCCACGTCCTTACCTACCAGCTTATCAGAGATATCGGTGGCAGCCACGATTTCCATATCGCGCTTCTCCACTATCGTCCTGGCGATTTCCCGCCCCACAGCACCCAGGCCGCACAGAATAACCCTGGCTTTGTCTGCCATATCTTCCCCCTCTTAAGAAGTCGACGAATTACCTTTTATACTACTTCTCCGGCATGTAAGTCAAGAGACCCCCATGCCGCGCCGGGACACTAAGCCAGGCCCAGTTCCTTCAGCTTCTCCGGAGTCGGCCTGCCCTCGCTATCCCAGCCTCTCAGCCGATAGTACTCGGGCAGCATCTCGGCCAATTTAACGACATGGCCCTTTGATGGCCCTTCAAGCGTCGGCTCTTCAAGCAACCTCTTGGGCAGGGTATCGTCTTTAGCGGTAAGCCCTGCCTTTAGATTGAATAGCCTCATTACGTTCCATATCCTCTCCCCGGTCTTCATCCACCCCTCAACTCCGTAGTCAACCCCGGTAATCGCTTCCAGCTCATATATCGCATTTAAGCCGATACGGTAGGGGGAAAGAGGGCTGCAGATACCCATGGAATCAACGGTGGCTTTGTTATTTTCCATGACCATGGTGTAGGCCGCCTTGCCGTTGGTAGCAAACCTGTCTACCTTTCCCCCGTAACCAAGGCGCGCCATAAGCTGTATCTCAATGCCCAGCCCCTCGGCATTCTCCATCTCGCTCCGCATATGCGAGGCGCCAGTTGGTGACACCGCATAGCCCAGCCCCAGGCCCTGCAGACCACGCGGGTCCCAGGCCGGGCATTCCTGCTTTTTAACCGACATAGAAAGCTCAGGATGGCCGTACTTTTTCGCCAACCTGTACGAGCCCTCGGCAATAAGGTCGCCAAAGCCCTCTCGGTAAGCCGTCTGCTCAACCAGTCTGACCATGGCTTCGGCATCACCGAATCTTAGCCTTATGCCGGCGTCTTTTTCAGGCAGGAATCCTCTTTCCGATAGCTCCATAGCGCAGGATATGGTATAGCCGCAGCTTATTACATCCATGCCCAGCTCATTACAAAGCTGGTACGCCTTTATCACCGCGGCTACGTTGTCAACTCCGCAACCCGAGCCAAGGCTGCCTATTCCCTCATATTCCGGCCCATGACCTTCGCCGGCAAATTTCGGGTCAGTGGTCTTGGTTATCAAGCCACAACCCACCCAACAGCGGTAGCAGGAGCTATGCTTGACAGTGACTTTTTGCACCTCTTCGCTGCCGAGCTTGTCAGCACCTTCAAACACGTTTGCTTGCCAGTTCCGCGTCGGAAATACGCCGATATTGTTGGCAAATGTTACCGCAAAGGGGGTGCCATACTGGGAAAAGAGCCACGGCTTGGGCAGCAGTGCCCGCCCATCTTCAGCCGCCTTTTTGAGCTTAGCCTCATCGGCTACAACTATCTTTTTAGAACCCTTTACCCCCACCGCTTTTAGATTCTTTGACCCCATTATGGCGCCCACCCCGGAACGCCCTGCGGCGCAACCCTCGTCATTCATGATACAGGCAAAGCGCACCAGCCTCTCGCCGGCCGGGCCGATGGAAAGAACCCTGGCCTTGGGGTCGGTCTCAGCACGGACCGCTTCCTGAGTTTGGGACACGGTACTGCCCCAAATCTTCGCCGCCGGCCTCAGTTCGGCTTTGCCATCCTGTATCCAGAGATAAACCGGCTCCCTGGCTTTGCCCTCAATAATGAGCACATCATGGCCAGTGAACTTGAACTGGGAGGGCCAGAAACCGGATGAGCTTGCCGCAGCGACCGCCCCGGTCAAAGGCGATTTGGTGACAGCTTCATATCTGGTGGCACCTTGAGCGCCGGTACCTGTCGCCGGTCCAGTGGCGAGTATCAGCTTGTTGTCCGGGCTAAGCGGGTCTATGTTCGGGTCAATCTCGTCGTAGAGGTACTTGGCCCCCAGTCCCAGCCCGCCGATAAAATCCCTGGCCAGCTTCGGCTCTAACTCTTCAGTCGAAATCTTGCCGCTGCTTAAATTTACCCTCAGTATCTTGCCCATCCACCCGTACATTGCCAAAAGCCTCCTTTTGAAAGTTCTTCTGACGCCGAAAATGCGAGCGCGGCTCTAAAGCCTTATTGCCCTCACTTCCATGGCAAGCTCTTTGGGAACCGCTACCCACACCACCGGCGTCCTGTCGTAGCTTTTCGGGTTGACCACCTTGACTACCCTCCCCGATGACACCACCTCACCCTGCCGGTTAAGGCACTTCACCGTTGCCCCCCTCCCCGGTAGCGGCAGAAACTCATAGGGAAGCTGGACCACTGCTTCCGTATCAGAATAGGTCATGTCAACGATGAATATAGCCTGCCCGGGGCAGGCGGCAATACACAGCCCGCAGGCCGTGCACAGGTCACCGGTCAAAGCGGGTATGGCATTGATGTTCTCCCCAATCATGATGGCCCCTTGACGGCAGGCCGATTCACAGGGGTTACACGGAATCTCCTCAGCGCACTCAATCACCACCACCGCCCCCTCCTTTAACCTTTCCTCAGACGGCATTCCCGGCAGCCGGGAAAGCTCCTCTTTGGATAGCACGCCAGTAATTATTAACCCTTCAGCCATTGTCTCACCCTCCTCTCCTTCCCCGTTAATTTTACCTTAGCTGCTTTCCTGAATTCAAACCGCCTTTGCCTGAAAACCTCAGCGCTCTTGAGCCTGTCAGCCTTCAACTCCTGGAATTTCTCCCGGCTCAGATGGCCCAGCGATTGAGCCACGGCCAGCCCGGCCAAGGCGCCGTCCACCATGGCTGTGGCCGCCTCCTCAATCCCGGCGGCATCGCCGGCAACGTATATCCCGGGAATAGTGGTCTCCATATTCTCGTCATGGACGGGGACATAGCCTCCCATTTCGGGAATGTACATAAAATCACAGCCGCACATCCAGGCCAGCTCCGCCAGGGGGCTCAGCCCCACGGCAATGCACACCGTATCCACGTCAAAGTCCCGCTCGGTGCCGGCTATCGTCTGGAACTTCGAGTCCACCTTGGCCACGGTAGCCGCTTCCACCTTGCCATGCCCACGCACCTCCTTCACAGTGTGAGAGGTGAGGATGGGAATACCCAGGCGGGCTATCTTGCTGGCGTGGACTCCATACCCGCCTATCTTGGGCAGGACCTCCACCACCGCCACCACGGTGGCTCCGGCCTGCATAAGCTGATAGGATACTATCAGCCCCACATTGCCCGAGCCTATCATCAGCACCCTCTCGCCGACCGATACGCGGTGCAGGTTTACCATGGTCTGGGCAGCGCCCGCCCCCAGGACTCCAGGCAGCGTATGGCCGGGGAAGGACAGGGGATTTTCTGATGCCCCGGTGGCGAGCAGTATCTTTTTGGCATGCAACTCCTGCACTTTGCCACGGCTGTACAGGCACACCACGTTACCGTCATCGAATATACCCCACACCGCGGTGTTCAGCACTACCTCAACGCCGGCATTTCTGGCTTCCTCCAGCAGCCGGTTGCCGATGTCTATGCCCCGGGTCCCTGCCCGGTGCTCTTTGCCGCCGAAGAACTTATGGATTTGCTTGAACAGTTGCCCTCCGGGCTTGGCATTCTCGTCAATGACCGCCGTCCTGGCACCGGCCTTAGCCGCTTCAATAGCCGCGCTCAAGCCGGCCGGCCCGGCGCCAACTACGGCAAATTCACATTCCATCTCACTGTCTCCTTCCCAGCCCGTGCTGTGTCTCCACTTTCATGCCGTCCTCTACCGTAGTAATGCACGTCCGGGTGTTGGGAATCCCGTTCACCACCATGACGCAGTCGGTGCATTGCCCGATGGCGCAGAATATACCCCTCGGTTTATTGAACCTCCTGGTATAGCGGAATGTCTTTATCCCGTGAGCAACCAGCGCTGCGGCTATCGGCTCACCTTCCAGGGCTTCAATCGGCTTCCCGTCCACCTCTATCCTGACCGTCTTTCTCGGCTCAAGCTTCCCCAGTATAGGGTGGTCTAAGATTCGCATGTTACCCCCTTTCTTAAGATTAAGGCCATTCGATTTTCAAAGGCTTCGATTTTAGCTTCAGATTTTACGCTTTCCATCCCTTTTGAACAGTCCTTAGATTCACCACGCTTCCTTGAAGTAATACCTGTCCAGGCTGGAACCAACGGCGTTGATTATCGCCTCGATGTCTTCATCGGTATGGGCGAAGGACAGGATAAAATTGGCAATGGTAGGAAATATGAAGACGCCCTCGGGCAGCAAGCTCAGCAGGAACGGATAGAGCAACGGCTGCTCTATGGCGCAGTAGGTCTCAAAGCTGGGCGGCAGGTCAGTAAGCCACAAGCGGAGGAATCCAAAGCCGTTGTTCATGGTAACGCCTATTCCCCGCTGCCTGAAAGCCTGCTCAACGCCCGCCTTAAGCCTGGCACACCGCCCGTGGAACCTCCGGTATTCGCCCTGCTGGTTCAGCTTCTTGAGCACCTTCATGGTGGCTATAGCCGCAGCCAGGCCTTCGGTACAATCATTATAAGTGCCTGATTGGAACACCGCCTTCTGGCGCGCCAGAGGCCCGCCACCGACGGCATTCATAACCGCCTCCTTTCCAGCAATGGCTGCCAGCTTTCCCCCTGCGGCCAGGCCTTTGGCGTACACGGCCAGGTCAGGTACTACGCCATAGTATTCCTGGGCGCCGCCAAGGGCCATCCTGAAGCCGGTGATGACCTCATCAAATACCAGGACCACACCGCGCTCCTGGGTTAGCTTCCGCAGCTCCTGCATATACTCGACGGAAGGCGGCCATATGCCCCCCATGTTCATCTGGGGGTCCAGCACCACGGCGGCGATGTCCTTGTCCTCGTCAAGCTTGCGCCTGACCGCGTCTATATCGTTATACTTCAGCAGCACCACGTTTGCCAGGTGCTCGGCGGGAACGCCGGCCGAGGTCGGCTCAGGCTTCATATTGGACGTGGCGACCAGGAACTGGTCATCCTGCCCATGGTAGTGGCCGTAGAACTTGATGATTTTGTTCTTCCTGGTATGGCCTCTGGCAATCCTCACCACTGCCAGCATCGCCTCACTGCCGGTATTGATAAATCTTACCTTTTCAGCGCAGGGCACTATCTCTTGAAGCAGCTCGGCGCATTCAACCACCAGCTCAGGGTTCTGCAGGAGCAGCCCCCGGTCAAGTTCCCTTTTCACCGCCTCCATCACCTCAGGATGGCAGTGGCCCAGGAGCAGCGGGCCGGCGCTGCCACGGCAGTCTATGTACTCATTGCCATCAACGTCATAAGTCTTGCTTCCCCTGCCGTGCGTCATATAGGTGGGGTACGGGTCATAGAACCTCCCGCCACCGGAGACGCCGCCAAGCAAGCTCTGGCATGCCCGGTCATAAAGCTGCCTGGAGCGGGGCGTTTTCTGCATGTAGGCCTCAAACACCTTCTTACGCAGCTCTGCCCGCTTCTCCTCTTTCATCCGCTTGCTATCTCCTTCTCCGGCTGGCGGCGTCAGTTAAACCTTGATAGACTGAAATACTGAATGGGGATGGAGGACTCGCCATAGTAAATCAACTCGGCAATGCACTTCCCCACTCCGGCGCCGAGGGTCATGCCAATATCGCAGAGGCCACCGACGATGATAAAGCCCTCCAGGCCGTCAACCTTCCCCATTATTGGCATGGAATCAGGGGTGTGGACATAGAAATTGGCGTAGCCCCTGATAATGTGCACGTTCTGGGTCTTCAGCATCGGGATATACCGCGATGCAAGCTCGGGCACGGCGTAAAAGGCCCGGAGGGATATCCTGCGGTCTTCGCCCACGAAGTCGTTGACTCCGACCAGCAGTATGTTCCCCTTCTTTTGCGGATTGCAGGCGAAGGCTTTTGTCTCGTTGACGCCTCCAGTCCTATCAAGGTCGGTGAAGTAGCTGGCGCTCAGAAGCGGATGACTTATAATCCTGGGCATTTCCTCGGTGACCAGCATTTGCTCCCTGTTGGGGTCGATGGGTATTTTTATCCCCACCATTTCCCCTATGGAGGGCGCGGCAATACCGGCGGCGTTCACCACGTACTTCGCCTTTATCTCACCCTGGGGAGTGACCACGGATTTTACCCGGCCTCCCTCCGTCTTTATAGCTATGGCGGGGGTGTATTCATAAATTCTTATGCCTGACTCCCTCAGTTTGTCACCCAGGGCGCACATGAAGTACATCACCATGATATGCCCGGCAAAGGGGCGGAACTCCGCTCCGTACAGGTCGGGGGCCAAGTTTGGCTCCAGCTCGAAAAGCTCGTCCCGGTGTATCAACCTGATGGAAGTTACCCCCTGTTTATGGCGAAGGTCAACGTAGGACTTCCTTTTCTCGAATAGCTCTTCGGTCTCGGTCAGCACCAGGCTTCCGCACCTCTCGAACTCCAGGTCATACCCCCACTGGTTATGAAATCGCTCGTACTCATCGTTGGCGAACAGCCCCATCTTTATCATGGAATCGCTCTCGGGGCCAGTCCCGTAAGCCGGGGATACTGCCGATACCAGCGCCGCATTTGTCCCTGACGCCATGCAGCCTATTTCCCGCTTCTCCAGCACCACCACGTCCTTTTTCCCCAGTTGGGCCAGATAGTACGCCGTGGTAAGCCCGGCTATCCCCGCCCCGATGATTACTACTTCCGCCTCTTTCTCCATTTAGGTACGTTCACCTCCTAGAGCCGAAATGGGGATGGGCCTCACCGGGGGACGCCGCGTCATCAGCGCAATGTCAGGGATGGGCAAGCCCGTTTCTTGACTGATGAGGCGCACGATGAGCCGCTCACAAGACCTGCCCTGACACAGCCCCATGCAGGCCGATGTCCTCCTCTTCACCGCATCAATGCTCCGCGCCCCCTGCCTGATAGCAGCCATAATCTCGTCCCCGGTAATCTCCTCGCACCTACAGATATATGCATCTTCCGTCATCAGGGGCATCCTCCTTGTAACATAAAATAATACACCCTGTACCGGCTCACAGCAAACCCACTTTATAATAAAACAAAACCTCTCTATAATAAAGCCTTCCCCCATCCCCTTGTCAAGCCAGCGCCGACTCTGCTATCATTGCGGCTAAGGTCTGCTCAAGGAGGCTAAGATGGCTGAAGTTATTTCCACTGGCTGCCCTCATGACTGCGGTGGGAACTGCGTCCTCAAGGTCCACGTCAAAGACGGCCAAATCACCAGAGTGACCACCGTGGCCGACCCGGAGCTAAAAGCCTGCGTCAGGGGGCTTTACTACCACGAGAGATTTAGCTCCCCCGACCGGCTGAAATACCCCTTGAAACGAACCGGCGAAAAGGGCGACGGCAAGTTCGAGCGTGTCTCCTGGGATGAGGCCCTGGACGCCATCGCCACCAGGATGAAGCAGATTAAGAACACTCACGGCAACTCCGCCTTCCTGCTGAACACCCTCGGCGGAGAGCTTGGCCAGCTATATGGAACGTATTTCGGACCCGGCGAGCGGCTGTTTAACCTGTTCGGCGGATGCGTGGAGCTGTGGAGCGTCACCTCTTTTGAGGGCCTGGCGTTCGCCTCCCGGCATACCCTGGGCTCAGGCAAGGGCTTCTGGAAGTTCCCGGTGGACGCCAATGAGAGGGATGACCTGCTAAACTCCCGCCTCATCATCCTGTGGGGATGCAACCCTAGGGACACCATCCAGGGCACCGGCACTTTCCACTACCTCTCCCGGGCCGGGAAAGCCGGCATCAATATCATCTGCATCGACCCTATCCATACCGAGACCGCCAAGTCCCTCAACGCCCCGTGGATACCTATCAGGCCGGGCACCGATGCCGCCATGCTGGCAGCCATGGCCTACGTCATCATCACCGAAAACCTCCACGACCGGGCCTACCTGGATAAGTACACCACCGGCTTCGACCTCTTCAAGGACTACATCCTGGGCAGAAGTGACGGCACCACCAAAACACCGCAGTGGGCGGAAGTTATCACCGGCGTACCCGCCTCTTCAATCATAGATATCGCCAGGAGCTACGCCACCACCAAGCCCGCTGCCCTCATCCAGGGCTATGCCCCGGGCCGGACATCCTTCGGCGAGCAGTTCCACCGCATGGCCATCACCCTGGAGGCCATGACCGGCAACATCGGCAAGCATGGCGGCTCGGCGGG
>JACQON010000010.1 GCA_016202545.1 Chloroflexota bacterium | reverse complement strand
CATTGGCAGCGCGCACTGGCTAGCTTGACAAATCAGCGGCATTTATGTTACATATAGCAGCGTATGTGAGCCATAGTCTGGCTGGTGAGCACCCCATAGCATTTTAGGACGAGGGAGGACTACTGCATGAAAAGCTTCGAGTATGTCAAAGCCGGGACGGTGAAAGAGGCCTGCTCCCTGCTCTCCAAGCACAAGGGCGAAGCCAAGCTGCTGGCGGGCGGCACCGAGGCCATCGTCAGGATGAAGCAGAGGATTGACACGCCGGCTTACCTGGTGGACCTCAAAGGGGTAGCGGGACTGGACGGCATCACGGAGAACAGGGCCGGCGGGCTGACGCTGGGGAGCCTGACCACGCTCAAGGGAATTGAGACCTCTCCCGTGGTGAGGAGGAAATTCGGCATGCTGGCCGAGGCGGCATCAAAGGTAGGCTCGGTGCAGCTTCGCAGCCGGGGCACCATCGGCGGCAACATCTGCCTTGATTCGCGGTGTCCTTACTTCAACCAGTCCTACCGGTGGAAGAAGTCCTTCGCCACATGCTACAAGGCAGGTGGAGATGTCTGCCACGTAGCCAAAGGGGGCAAGGTATGCTTTGCCGTGTGCTCGGCGGACACCGTACCGGCCCTGATTGCCCTGGGAGCGCAACTCACCGTGGCCGGCCCGCAGGGAGAGAAGGCCATGCCGCTGGAAGACTTCTACCGCAAAGGCGGGGATGGCAGGAACATCAACACGCTGGAAGCGGGCGAGGTAGTGACCCGGGTAGAGGTGCCGCCGCTGCCTGCCGGCGCCGCCGGTGCCTATCTCAAGCTGAGCTGGAGGAAGGCGGTGGACTTTCCCATCGTGGGGGTAGCCGCGGTGATCGGCCTGGGGAAAGGCAAAGCCTGCCAGCATGCCCGTATTGTCATCGGAGGGGTCTCGCCCACGCCCACCAGGGCGGTTGAAGCGGAGGCAATACTCCAGGGCAAAAAGCTGGATGAAGGGCTGGTAGGGGAAGCGTCGCAGCTAGCCCTCAAATCAGTTCGCCACCTATCCAACACCTGGGACCTGGCCTGGTACCGGCGCCGGGTAGTGCCGGTAATGGTCGGGCGGGCCATACAGCAGGCCATGAAGGCAGCCGGAGCCATCTAGACAAAGGAGAGGAGCTAATGAAACACAGAGTTGGTTTCACCATCAACGGAGAAGCGGTAGAGGTAGAGGTGGAGCCGCGGGAGACGCTGCTGGACGTGATACGGGAAAAGCTGAACTTAAAAGGCACCAAAGAGGCCTGCGACCAGGGGGAATGCGGGGCATGCACCGTGCTCATGAACGGCAAGCCGGTGTACTCCTGCCTGATGTTGGGGGTAGAGGCGGAGGGCAGCGACATCCTGACTGTAGAGGGCCTGGCGCGGGGTGAGAAGCTGCACCCGCTCCAGGAGGCATTCCGGGAGCACGGGGCGGTACAGTGCGGCTACTGCACGCCGGGGATGCTGCTTTCGGCCAAGGCGCTGCTGGATGAGAACCCCCGTCCCACCGAGGCAGAGGTGAGGCTGGCCATAGCCGGCAACATCTGCCGCTGCACCGGCTACGTCAAGATAGTGGAGGCGATTCAGGCGGTCGCTGAGAGAGGCAGCGGGACTGGAAGGTAACGCCGTGAGCGAGCAGTTCGAAGTCATCGGCAAGCGCATCCCGCACCTGGACTCCGTGCCCAAGGTAATCGGCGCGGCAAAGTACATCAGGGACATGGTGCTCCCCGGCATGCTCTACGGCAAGTTCCTCAGAAGCCCCCACGCCCATGCCAGAGTGGTCAGCATTGATACCAGCCAGGCCGAGAAGCTGCCGGGAGTAAAGGCAGTGCTCACCGCCGGAAATACGCCCAGCGTGGACAGCCCTTACTCGGACAGGAGAATATTCCGTACTGGCATAAGATTGCGCCACCTTCCGGTTATGCCGGAGGATATCCTGAAAGGGGCCAAAGCAGCCTGAGCAGTGGCGGATAATACAACTAAGGAGCGTGGGAAATGGTTGAACTGTCGGTTGTTGGCAAGAGGTTGCCCAGAGTAGATGCCCTGGAGAAGATTACCGGCAAGGCGGTCTACGGCACCGAGGTATATCTGCCGGGCCTGCTTCACGGCAAGATTCTGGGAAGCCCGTATGCCCATGCCAGGATTCTGAACATTGATACCAGCCGGGCGGAGCGGCTGCCCGGGGTGAAGGCGGTGGTGACTGCCGAGGATACGCCGAAAACCCGCTACGGAGTCTCCTGGATAGTTGATGCTAAAGACGAGCAGATGCTGGCCTTCGACAAGGTGCGCTACGTCGGCGACGAGGTAGCGGCGGTGGCGGCTATAGACGAGGACATCGCTGAAGAGGCGCTGGAGCTGATACGGGTGGAGTATGAGGAGCTGCCTGCTGTCTTCGAGCCCGAGGACGCCCTTAAAGAAGATGCCCCCAGGGTCTTTGGCGATTCCAACATCCAGAAGCGTGTCGTAGTCACCAGGGGGGATATCAACAAAGGTTTTCAGGAGGCCGATTACATCTTCGAGGACCGATTCCGCACGCAGCACGTCCACCAGTGCCACCTGGAGCTGACTGACTGTGTGGCCAGTTGGGATGCCTCGGGAAAGGTCACCATCTGGGTAACCTCCATGGACCCGAACACCGTCCGCACCATAACGGCCCGGGCGCTGGGCATGAAGGAAAGCAAAATCCGGGTTATTCAGCCGGTGGTGGGCGGCGCCTTTGGCGCCAAGATTACCTTAATCCGGCCTTATGCCATCTGCGCATTACTGTCCAGGAAGACGGGCAGGCCGGTCAGAGTAGTCAACCGCAGAGAGGATGACTTTTCTACAACGCGACCTCGCCTGCCAATGATAATCGAGATAAAGACCGGCGTCAAAAAGGACGGCACTCTGACCGCCAGGGAGATAAAGGCGATTGCCGATGTCGGAGCCTATGCCGGTGAGGGCGCCGGCATCATGGCGATGGGAATGTCTTATCCTGTGTCCCTGTACAAGTGCCCCAACATCAGGATGGACGGCAAGACCGTCTACACTAACAAGCTTTCCATGGGCCAGTTCCGGGGCTACGGCGGGCCCCAGGCGTTGTTTGCCTGCGAGACGCAGATGGACATGATTGCTGAAAAAATTGGACTGGACCCCATAGATTTGCGCCTCAAAAACGCCATAGATAAGGACGAGGTCACCGTGCTGGGCTGGGACGTCAAGAGCTGCGGCCTCAGAGAGTGCATCCAGAAGGTAGCTGCGTATAGCCACTGGTATCAAAAGAGGAAGGAAAAGAAGCCCAACCGCGGCCTGGGCCTGGCCTGCAGCATATTCGTCTCCGACTGCAAAGAATATGAGTTCGGAGGCTCCACCGCCTTCGTCAAGATTGATGAGGACGGCCAAATCAGCGTGCGCTCAGGTGAAATTGACTACGGGCAGGGTGCCTTCACCGTGTTCTGTCAGATGGCCGCCGAAGAACTAGGCTCGTCTCTCGATGATGTCACCTTCTTCGGCACCGATACCGACGTTACGCCCCATGCCCTCGGCCCCTGGGGAGACAGGGTCACCGTGAGCGGCGGCAACGCGGTGCGGCTGGCTGCGATTGACGCCCGGAGGCAGCTTTTTGAAGTGGCTGCTGACATGCTGGAAGCCAGCCCGGAGGACATGGAGCTTAAGAACCGCAAGATATCCGTCAAAGGCTCACCCGAAAAGCACTTGCTGTTCGAGGAAGTGGCCAAGGCGGCCGTCTATGACAAGAGGGGGTCGCCAATTGTGGGCAGGGGCACCGATGTGCGGAAGACGGATTTCATCGACCCGGATAAAGGATTTGCCGGGAACATCTCCTCTTCCTACACCTTCAATGCCCAGATTGCCGAAGTCGAAGTTGACCCTAACACCGGGCAAGTGCGCGTGCTGCATTTCGCCACCGCCAATGACCTGGGCAAGGCCATCAACCCGACCATGGCTGAGGGCCAGGCTGAGTCCCAGATAGTCCAGGGGCTGGGCTTCGGCCTGCTGGAGGGGCTGAAGTTTGACGGCGGCAAGGTGATGAACCCCAGCTTCATGGAATACAGAATTCCAAACTCGGTGGATTCGCCGCCGATAAAGGTGTTCCTGGTGGAGCCCATTGACCCCAATGGCCCCTACGGGGCTAAGGGAGCAGGAGAGCCGACCATCATGCCCACGGCGGCGGCCCTGGCCAACGCTATCTATGACGCCGTCGGCGTGAGAATGAAAGACCTCCCCATCACCCCCGAAAAAATCGTGAGAGCTATCGAAGCCAAAAGCAAAAAGTGAAGCCCTAGCTATAACCAGGACACGAAAAGCGGACGGCACGGGAAAGGAGCTACGTATGGAGCAGTTATCGGTGGTTGGCAAGAGGGTGCCCAGAGAAGATTCTCTGGTGAAGCTCACCGGCAGGGCTGAATACAGCACCGATATATCACTCCCTGGCATGCTCCATGGCAAGGTGCTGAGAAGCCCCTACCCTCATGCCCGCATCGTCAGCATTGATACCAGCCAGGCAGAGAGGCTGCGCGGCGTAAAGCTGGTGCTCACTGGCAAGAATACCCCCAGCACCGATAGCCCCCATGCCGACAGGCGGATATTCTGCACCACCAAAGTCCGCTTCATCGGCGATGAGGTGGCGGCGGTAGCGGCTGTTGATGCGGATACCGCCGGAGAGGCGCTGGAACTGATACGGGTGGAGTATGAGCCATTGCCGGCCATCTTCGACCCCCTGGAGGCGTTGCAGCCAGACTCAGTCCGGATTCACGACCCCAGTACCCCGGCCATCAAGCCGCGCCTGTCACCCGTAAGCGAGTACTTCGTCCACGAGGTGTCCATAAAGGGGAATGTCATCGAGACCTTCCAGTATGAAAGAGGGGATGTGGGCCGGGGGTTCGCTGACTCGGACTGCATCGTCGAAAATACCTACACCACGCCCTTCGTCTACCAGGCCTACATGGAGAAGATTGCCTGCCTGGCTGACTACACCGGCGGCAGGCTGACGCTATGGACTACCTCCATGCACCCCTTCCAGCTTCATATCAGCCTGGCCAGAGTCTTGAATATGTCCAAGAGCGACATAAGGGTCATCCAGACCTATATCGGCGGGGCCTTTGGCGCCAAAATAAAGCTCATGCCAGTCTATGCCATCTGTGCCCTGCTGGCCATGAAGACGGGAAAGCCGGTCAAGATGGCCCATGTTAGAGATGAAGATATTGAAGCCAGCCGTCCCCGCCTCGGCTCCTGGATAAAGCTGAAGCTGGGGGCCAGGAAGGACGGAACGCTTACGGCCAAGCAAATCGAGATGGTCGGGGACAACGGGGCTTATATTGACTACGGGCCGGACATAACCATTTTTGCCTCCATTGTGACCGGCTCGCTGTACCGGCTGCGCAATATCAAGGCCGATTCACGTACCGTTTTCACCAACAAGATGCCCGTTGGCGCCTACCGCGGCTTTGGCGTCCCCCAGATGACCTTCGCCGTTGAGTCCAGCCTGGATGAACTGGCCGAAAAGCTGGGCATAGACCCGGTGGAACTGAGGTTGAAGAATGCCACCAGGCTCGGCGATGTCACCGCTCACGGCTGGGATATAAAAAGCTGCGCCCTGGATGAGTGTATCCGGAAGGCGGCTGAGGCCAGCCGGTGGCGGGAGAAAAAGGGCAAGCTGCCGCCGGGGCGAGGGATGGGGATGGTATGCGGGATGTTCTGCTCCGATTACCGGATGGGGCCGGGCTTCGGCGGTTCCGCCTGCAATGCCCGGATGCTGGATGGCGGCAAGGTCTGCCTGATGACCGGCGAGCCGGACTACGGGCAGGGGTCGCGCACTATCTATGCCCAGATAGCTGCTGAAGTGCTGGGAATTTCAGCGGAGGACGTCGTCTTCCATACCCAGGACACTGACATCAGCCCGTTTACCCTGGGGCCCGATGGCGACCGGGTGACCATCAGCGGTGGCACCGCGGTCAAGCTGGCGGCTGAGGAAGTAAAAAGGCAACTCTTTGAAATCGCCGCCAGGGAGATGGAAGTTGAACCAGCCGACCTGGATGCCAGGGGCGGCAAGATTTTTATCAGGAGCAATCCCGATAGGGTGTTGACCATCGCCGAGGTCACCGAGCTGGCGATATACCAGAGAGGGGGCAAGCCTGTCCAGGGGCTGGGCGTTGACGAGCGCAGGACAGTGCTCATGGACGAGACCGGCTACGGCAACTTTTCCACCGCCTATACCTTCGGCGCTCAGGTGGCCGAGGTGGAGGTTGACCGGAATACGGGACAGGTGAAGGTCATCGACTTCTACTCCGCCCATGACCTGGGCAGGGCGCTCAATCCCATGGCCGCCGAAGGGCAGGTAGAAGGCGGCTTAGCCCAGGCCATAGGCCACACCCTGACCGAGAACTTCGGCTTCAAAGAGGGCAAGGTGATGAACGCATCGCCTCTCAAATATGGCGTTCCCTCTTCTATCGACATTTCCCCCATTCATAGCATCCTCGTCCAGTCGCAGGCTGAAAACACCCCCGGCCCCTTCGGGGCAAAGGGAGTGGGAGAGCAGAGCATCATACCGCCGGCGGCGGCCATCGCCAACGCCATCTATGATGCCGTGGGCGTGAGGATGAGGGACTTCCCCATCACTCCCCAGATGGTAATCAAGGCCATCGAAGCCAAGAAGAAATCAAAATAGGCCGCGATTAGCCGCCAGGGTGTGGGTTCGAATCCAGTGCGGGCTGGCAAATTCTGGAGCTAAAAAGCCCCTCGATTTTTTAAGGATTTCGGGTTTTTCTGTTTTTGCTAACGGTTAACCGGCGATGAACGGCTACTTGTGAATACAATATGCTAAAATAAACCCATGCTTATTCTAAGGAGTCGGGAATGAACAATGTATGGAAAATATCTTCTATAGTAATGATGGTATTACTCGTTATTTCTTCGGTACTTGCTGAAAATATATGGCGCTCATTGAATACGACAAGAGGACGACTAGCGAATACCGAGGCGCAGCTAACCATCACGACTGGGGAACTGAATACGACAAGAGGACGACTAGCGAATACCGAGGCGCAGCTAACCATCACGACTGGGGAACTGAATACGACAAAGGCTAAGTTAGGGGATACTAAAGCCCAACTGGATGTAACCAAGACACAACTTACAGCTACAGAAGCTCAGCTAGACCTCGTAATTATCCAAGTTGCAACCCAAAAAGCTGAACTTGCTAACGTCAGGACTCAATTACAGACGGCGAATGATGAAAAGAGCCAACTATTGAGTTCATACGTAAGATTAAGGAATAATATCAATACACGATTTGGTTTTACCCAGCAAGACAGGCAGAGCTTTATCACTCCCTCTGATACTGCAGTATCAGCTAAAGTCCAGGAGATTACGACTCCCTATACTGGCGAGACGAGTAAGGTATGGAACGATTATTCAATAATTTACCAATGGGTAGTAAAGAATATCTTATATTCTTATGATAGCTACACGCCGCTCCTTCCGTCGGCTTTGTCGGGTACGTTCACTTGGAGAGAAGATTTCTGGAGAATGCCTGCGGAGACTCTTGCAGACAAAACGGGCGATTGTGAAGATATGGCTTTACTCCTTGCCAGCATGATAAAAAGTTACAACAAAAACAACTTTGCAATTTGGGTAATAACAATATCTTCTAGTGTGCCTGGGGTTCCAGGTCACGCAGCAGTTGTTTTTCCTGTTCAAGGTGGGGGGCTTACCATTCTTGACCCCGCCGGGAAATACTACACTGGGATGCAATACGGTTCATTACGGTCCGAAAGTGCAAGTCTAGCTATTAACAACTGGTCATCATATTGGGAGGGACAAATACCGGGTGCATTTGTTGATAGGGTTTTCTCGGAAAACTTAGACCGTCAGTTCTCGACTACGGCAGATTTTATTACGTGGCTAAGCCAAAATTAGATGTTCCTTGCCTTCTTCTAAAGCAGTGAACGGGTCGAGAAATCAGCTTAAGAAACATCCTTGATTCTCTAAGGTTTTGCTAATATTTGGTCAAAACGTTCTGCTGCAGCCTCCTGAAGTCCTGGAGTGACTTGTTTATAAGTGAATATCAAACGTCAGCCTAAAAGTTCTGTCTATTGTACAGCTTACTCTGTGAGTAACCGCTGCAAATCTGGTATCAGTCCCTTCTTTTCAAAGAAAAGTTCGGAATGCTTCCAGTGCGGGCTAGCAAATGCCAGTTGCCCTGCACTTGAAATCCTCTCTTAACTTTGATATAGTAAGACTGTTGGAAAGTTGGACTATTGGAGGATTTGCCATGTCGGAGCTAATCCAGGTACGTAAGAAGGCGCAGGTTACCTTACCTCAGGCCGTCCGCCAGGCCCTGAATATAGAGGAGGGCGACTTCCTGGACGTCAGGGTGAATGATAGCGAAATTGTGATGCGCGTGAAGAAGCTGGTGGACAAGGAGCAGGCGTGGTTTTGGGCCAGGCGCTGGCAGGAAGGCGAAAGAGAAGCCGAGGAGGACATCCGCGCCGGGCGTATCCACAGCTTTGATAATGCCAGGAAAGCCGTCGCCTTTCTCCACAAGCGGGCGAAGAAGGGTTCGGGCGCAACCAACGAGGCTTAGCCGGCAATGCCCGTCCAGTTTACTGAGCGATTTGTCAAGCAGTACGAACGATTACCTGAGGCTATACAGAGGAAGGTGGATAAGGCGCTCCGCCTGCTCGATGCCGACTTCAGGCATCCCGGACTGCGAAGTCATCCTGTGGAAGGAATCGAGGACATCTTTGAAGCCCGTGTCGATGCCAAGTATCGCGTGACTTTCGCGCGAGATGAAGATGTGTTCCTCATGCGCAACGTGGACAATCATGATGAATGTCTCAGGAACCCCTGATTTATGCTCATAGTCCATGATTCCGACTTTTCTCCGACGCCTGGAGCGACTCTGACTTCAACAGGAACCAAGCGATTTTGTGGTCGTCTATGGACATTGTTGCCCTGAAAAGGCTGGATAGCCTGTGGACAAAGGTGTATCCCTACCTGGCTGCGCAGGTAATGGAGGGCTACGGAAGGGACTGCGGAGCGGTCCTGGAGATGGGGCCGTTCTCGGGCGGAATTTCCCTGGAGCTGTCCAGGCTACACCCCGGGTTGAACATCACCATTGCCGATGAGAGGCCGGAGGTGGTTGAATATCTGAGAGGGCGGCTGTCAGCTTCGGGGTTATCCCGGAGTATCGCCGTCGACAGGACAGACCTGAATCACCTGACCTTTGCCAACTCCGGCTTCGACCTGGCGATATTCCGGGGCGCTTTCTTCTTCCTGGACAAGGCAGGCCTTTTGCAAGAGATATTCCGGGTGCTGAGGCCCGGAGGCGTGGCTTTTATCGGTGGGGGCTACGGCAAGGGCGTACCTGCGGAGATTATCGCCGGCATCGCCGGTGAGTCGCGCGTTCTGAATGAAAGGCTGGGGCGACGAAAAGTCGGCGTGGAGGAGCTGGCAGAGCTGGTGAGGGAGTCCGGGCTGACGGGCAACTGTGAGATAATAGAGGAAGGCGGAGTATGGCTCATCATCAGAAAATAGAAGCCGGAGGCGCAACGCCGCCCGGCCTCAGGCAAGCCTTTGATGTTAAGCCCGGCGAGGTGATAAGCCTGGTGGGGGGTGGCGGCAAGACCACCCTCATGTACGCCCTGGCCCAGGAGCTGGCTGCCGCCGGAGCGAAGGTGGTCACTACCACCACTACCAGGATTATCGAGCCGTCAGCTTCCGAAAGTCCGCTGCTCCTGGTGGAAAAGGATGAAGGAAAGCTGGCCGGGCTGCTGCTTGAGAACCTCAAACGGTATGGACATATCACGCTGGCCGGCGAAAAGCTGGACGCGGGAAAGCTGAAGGGGGTCAGCCCGGAGTTCGTGGACAAGCTGGCCCGGTCAGGTGAGGTCTCCTGCATCATCGTCGAGGCGGACGGGGCCGCCCGGAGGCCATTAAAAGCACCGGGCCCGTTCGAGCCGGTAATTCCCGCCAGCACCTCCCTGGTTATACCCGTGGTGGGAATAGACGCCCTGGGCGGCAAGCTCGACATGGAGGTCGTCTTCCGTCCTGAGATAGTTTCCAGGCTGACGGGACTGCCTCTCGGCGGCACCATCACGACGGAGGCCATCGCTATCCTGGTTACCCATCCCCAGGGCATGGCCAAGGGCAGTCCGGCTCAGGCCAGGATTGTGCCTATCATCAATAAAGTAGACCTGGATGAGGGACTGGGCAGGGCCAGAGGGCTGGCCCGCCGCATTCTGGATATGGGGCATCCCCGGATTGAGCGCGTGGTGCTGGGACAGGTGCAGTTTGCCCGGACAGTGGTCGAGGTCGTATTTCCAAATCCCCCTTCGTCCCCTTCAGGGAGAACCCTTCAGGGTGAACCCCTTTGACAAAGGGGGACTTGAGAACGGTGAGGTAAACAGATAATCTCCATGAACGGAAAAGGCGACAAGGCACCGGTATCGGCAATAGTGCTGGCTGCCGGTGAATCGAAGCGGATGGGCAGGCCAAAGCTGCTGTTGCCCTTCGGCGGCGGCACCATCATGGAGCAAGCCATTGACACGCTGCTTGATTCCAGGGTGAGCGAGGTTATCGTGGTGGTCGGCCATAATGCCCGGGAGATAGTGCGGGCGATAGGCACTCGCCCAGTCAAGGTCGCCGTGAACGAGCTTTACCGGCAGGGAATGAGCACCTCCATAGTAAAGGGGCTAAGCGCCGCCGATGAGAAAGCCGTAGCGATGATGATAGTCCTGGCCGACCAGCCCCTGACGGATAGCCAGACTGTCAACAAGCTGATAGAGGAATTCCTCAGCCACGACAGAGGCATCGCCGTCCCGGTCTGCCTGGGCCAGAGGGGACACCCGGTTATCCTGTCTCTGAGGTACAGGGATGAGCTGCTGGCGCTCAAGGGCGATGTGGGAGGCAGAGAGATAGTCGGCCAGCATCCCGATGACGTCCTCGAGGTAGCGGTCGACTGCCAGGGCGTCAACGTAGACATTGATACCTGGCAGGACTATCTGAAGGCCCTGCCGCAGGCCGGTTCGAAGCCCGCTACTGATTAAGGCGGGACAGTATCGCTTCCAGCACCCCACCGGCAATGGCCCTGGCCTTGTCCGATACGGTGTAGCAATATTCTTCGATGCCGCGGGGGTCAACATCCCCCATTTTCATCCCCCGGTGCACTTCGGCCCCGTCCCGCAGCAGACCCCGGATAACGCCACCGACCAGCGTCACCACCGGAGAGCCGTCAACGCGGCCAATAGCTTCGCCTGCCTCAACATGGTCTCCGATTCTCCATGATGTTGACAGCTTGCCGGCCTTGGGGGCATGGAGCACCCGCTCGGCGGTGACGCCGGCGATTTCCCCGGGGACGCCGGTATTGGCCTCCGCCTCTCCCTCAGAGATGACCCGGCCCAGGTTGTGGCCACGGTTGGTCTCGACCACCAGATGGACATCTTTCCCGGCCTGAAAGCCCGGGCCCAGGCCGATAACCAGCGGGGCATCCGTTATGCGTGTGCCCAGGTTCTTTTTGGCGATTATGGCGTCAAGCAGGACATCGGGCTTGAGGACATTTTTCACCCTGGCCTCGGGGTCAATCAGGAGCGGCACCTTGCCCTCCTGCCATACAGCAGGAATTTCATCAGGGGACTGTACCAGCCTGGCCACCACCCCTTCCACCTCTTTTTCGCCATCGTAGACCGCCTCACAGAAGCTGGTTTCCCTCCGCACCGCCTGGGGGTAGGGTATTTCAGTAAGGCAGACCTTAAAATGGGACCGGGCCAGCCGGTGGGCAACCCCGCTGGCCAGCTCTCCAGCGCCTCTGATGAGGACTACCATATCAGCAAGCATATGTCACCCTCCTGATTGTGGTTTCCCGGTCAAAGGACTCTCATCCTCCGCAGTTTCAGTATCAGGAAGACCTCTTTGCCCACAGCCAGGTTCATGCCCCCAAAAATATCATCGGGCATTTCGGCATATAAAGTCTTCTCGCCTATCTTGATTTCAAGCCGCACGGTGGCGCCGCGGGATGCGATGCTGGTGATGGTGCCCTTGAAACGGTTTATCTGCGGACCGGGCGGCTGGGTATCGGAAACATAGATGTCCCTGGGGAAGAGGGCTATCCGGCGGACCGAATCTCCATCATGGGCCAGGATTATGCGCAGTCCACCGCAGTCGGCTTCCGCCAGTCCATTTCCCAGCGGCCGGTAGGAATCACAGTCAAGGATATTCATCGCCCCGATGAAGTCGGAGACTATCTCATTTTCAGGATAGAAGAATACGTCGTGTGGCTTGCCTACCTGCTCCAGACTGCCGATATTGATGATAGCTATCCTGTCAGCCATCTCCTCGGCCTCCACCTGGTTGTGAGTTATATGTACGATGGTGATTCCCAATTCCCTGTGGATGCGCAGTAGCTCAAGCCTGAGGTATTTGGATGTCTGCAGGTCCAGGTTGCTAAGCGGCTCGTCCAGGAGCAGGATGCGGGGAGAGGTGGCCAGGGCGCGGGCCAGAGCCACCCGTTGCTTTTCCCCGCCGCTCAGGGTATTTACATCGCGTTCCAACAGCGGTGAGATACCCAGCAGCTCGGCCAGGCTCTTTATCCTGCGGTGCATTTCGCTTTTAGAAGACCTTGTCTGTCTCAGTCCAAAGCCGATATTGTCAACTACATTGAGAAATGGGAACAGCACATAGTCCTGGGGCACATATCCCAGGTTGCGCTCCTCAGGCGTCAGCCGGGTAACCTCCCTGCCATTTATCCATATCTGCCCCTGCTTGACATGATGAAGCCCGGCGATGCATTCGAGGAAGACGGTCTTGCCAGCGCCCGTTGGGCCGAGGATGACGAAGTACTCCCCATCACCGATGGTCAGGTTGATGTCCTTCAGTGAGAAACTGCCGATATGAAAGGAGAGGTTTCTTATGTCAATCATATTAGATACTTCTGCCAACTGTCTTCCTGATGATAAACAGGGCGCCTATCGCCACTGCTACCAGCACGAAAAGTATGGTCGTTGCCCTGGCGATATTGGCCGAGGCCAAGTTCAGGAATATGGCGATGGGCAGGGTCTCCGTCTTCATAGCGGTGGCCCCGGCCAGGGTAACCGTCGCTCCGAATTCCCCGATGGCCCTAGCCCAGGTCAGGATGGCCGAGGCGATTATCCCATTTCGGGCCAAGGGCAGGGTGACCCTGACGAAAGCTTCGGCTTTGCTGCATCCCAGCGTCCGGCTTACCTGCTCATACCGGGGGTCGATGTTGTCAAAGGTGGACTTGAGCAATCTGACCGCCAGCGCACTGACGACGGCGACCTGGGCCAGGATTATGCCTGGCACGGCGAAGGTGAATCTCAGTACATTGTCTTCGATGCCGCTGCCGATAGGGGTGCTGAAGAAGACCAGCAGCCCCGCTCCCAACGCCACCGGAGACATCACGATGGGCAAATCAAGCAAGCTGTCAACTATATCTTTGCCGGGAAACTTATGCTGGGAGAGGGTATAGGCTACCGGGATGGCTATCGCCACCGATATCACGGCCGCTGTGGTAGCGGTGATGACGCTCAACCTGATGGCAAACAGGATTTCTTCGGAGAAGAGCGCCGAGACAAAGCCGCCCCAGTCGGTATAGGCGAGCAGGGACAGCACAATACCGGCGATGAATACGGTTAGCAGGACCAGGGCACTGATAGTCGCCCCTTTAAACGCCCTTTCACCACCCACACCCTTGAGCACTTTGGACATGCTTCCCCCGCCATAAAGCCGGTCTATTTGACCACGGGCCGGTAACTTTCAGGCAGCCGGTACTCCCCGCCGATTTCAGCGCCGGGGGCGAACTTTCTGGCTTCGCCTTCAGCGGTGATATATCCCCGCCGCCTGAAGATCTCCTGTCCCTCTGGAGAGGCCAGGAAGTCCAGGAACCTCTGGCTGCTTTCTCTATCCCTGGCGAATGTGGATATCGCCGCTGACAGGTAGGAGAGCCTGGGGACTTGCTCCGGCTTCAGGTAGACGACCTCTATAGTATCGGGCTGCCACAGGGCGGCGATGCTCCAGCCGATAGCAGCATCCACTATTTTTAAGGCGACCAGGCTGACAACCTTGCCATAGCTCTCTCCATAGGTGACGATGTTTCCCCCCACCTCTGGCAGCAGGTTATTATACACCAGTATTTCGTAGGCGTACAAGCCGATAGTCACCGATTCAGGGTCGGCGATGGCGACCTGGATTCCCGGCCCGGCCAGGTCCGATAGCGTCTGGATATTCCGCGGGTTGCCCCTTTGCACCAGGATGGCCGGGACCAGGTAGGCTAACCTTTTCTCCGACCCCGGCTCAATTACGCCATCACGCTCCGCTAGCCTCATATAATCGGGAGAGGCGGGGACATACAGGTCGCCGCTTCGGGACAATTTCATCTGGGAGAGCATGGTGCCCGAGCCGCTGAAATTGAGGTACACCTTTATCCCCGTCTTTGTCTCAAACGTCCCGGCCGCGTCTTCCATGGCTAGCCTGGCGACAGAGCCGGAGAACACGGTTATCGTTTGCTGCTTCTCTGCCGCGCATCCCGCCGGGAAAGCCAGCATGAGCAATATCAGCAGGAGCAAGCCAGGCAGGCCTGCCCGCCGAAGGGCGGTACGGCCCGCAGGCAGACGGTTCACCACGCTTCCCCCGGGCCTCTGCTTCAGCACCATTGGGACAAGCCAGCCTATTCCGTTTTCTTTTCCGCCGCCTTGCCTCCGAAGTAGAACCCGGTTATGGCTGCCAGAAGCCCGGCCAGCATGCTCAGAACATTGTTGATAATCTGGGAATCGCCTTCCGAACCACCCTCGGCTAGCAGGTGAAACACGGCTATCCCCAAAATGACGATGACGGTGATAGCCATGGTGGCCCGGGCAAGGCCGGGTATACCGGGGGGCGGCTTCCCCCCTTCCCTGGCGAACTCCTTTAGCTCAGCCAGTGTCAGTTTGTCCGCTGAGGCCTTCTCCAGCAACAATCTTCGCATCCGGTTCTGTGACCAATAGGCCAGACATATGTCCAGCACGATGGGCAGGCCGGCAAACAAGCCGATTACCATGACATAGACCACAATGAGCTCCATATTTCTTACCTCCGTTTCATCCGGTTACAGTCTGAAGATGATGATATATGTCTTGTTGCCTCGGCGCAGGACGCAGCAGGCAATAAAAAGCTCGCAGGCGATATAAGTGACAGGACTTTCATTGCTGTTTTTTTTGAGACGTGAGCTAACGGGCACTCTTGTCTTTGAGCCTTATGTGGATGAGGGAGGGACCACCCTGGCTTTTCTCCTCCCTTATTTCGAACTCGCCCGAATACGACCTTATCAGCTGGGAGAGCTGCTTAAATCCGTAAGTCCGCGCGTCAAAGCCCGGGTCAAGCTGCCTCAGCCGGTTGCCCACTATCCCCAGGAACGCCCAACCATCTTCCTGCACGGACATATCGAAAGCGCTTTTGAGCAGCGGCAAAGGGTCAGGCGTGCTCGGTTCAGCAGCAGGAGCAGCCTTCCGCCTTGAACGCCGGACAATTTGGGGCGCACTGAGCGCGCTTACATCAGGGCGGAGGTTCTCCGTGTACACAAACACGTCGCAGGCGTTCACGAAAGCTTTGGGGGTGGTTCTCTGACCGATTCCCATCACAAATAAACCCTTCTCTCGAATGCGGGTTGCCAGCCTGGTGTAGTCGCTGTCGCTGGACACCAGGCAAAAGCCGGTCACCACTCCGTTATAGAGGATGTCCATTGCGTCTATTATCATAGCGCTATCGGTGGCATTCTTGCCCGTGGTGTAGCGAAATTGCTGGATAGGCTGGATGGCGTGGGTATTCAGGATGTCTTTCCACCTATTCATGTTGATTGTGGTCCAGTCTCCGTAGATGCGGCGGATAGTTATCACGCCGTACTTGCTTGCCTCGGCTATCATCTCGCCGAACAAAGACGGCTGAGCGCTGTCGCCATCTATCAGCATGGCAATTCGGCGTCCTTCGCCTGCAGAAGAAGGTTCTGTCATCTGTCACCTCGTCATGTAATTAAGCCATGCTAGCATATTCCGTGGCGTAAATCCAGCGCTCCAGCAGACGGCGCGGGGCGCGCTGGTGGGGGAAGGCAAGACAGGGAGTTAGATCTGATAAGTGTGCTGAGCAAAGAATATGCTTTCCGTGTTAATCCGACAGTTCAAATATTATAAAGAAGGCTCACCATTTAGGATAATAGGTAAAGTTTTTCGATGATATTCGCATCGGGTCATTAACCGTCGGTTCGAACCTGGCCTGAAACCCTACTTACTAAAGTCGTGAGTAGGGAAACGACTTTTCACGGTTGGAGATAATCTCATCAAGTTCGGCGCGGCTCATAGGATAATCGTTACTACCATGACGAATGAAAAAGCCTCGTCCCTTGACAGCGTGCGGTTTATTAGTGCTCTCTTGGACGATGACGAGATAAACTGGTTTGTCCTCTATCAACAACTTATTAACCCGGACATTCACAGGCGGGTCGCACCTATCCACCAGCAGTTTCGTGACTCTATTCTCCACATCGCTCTCGAAGCATCCGAGAATCCTGCCGTCGTCGGCTACTCCAACTAATATCCGACCGCCATCACGATTCGTAAATGCAACGGCTGTCTCGGCCAACTCCTCACGGTCACTGTCTTGCAGCTTTCCTGGCTTGAACTCAAGCTGCTCACCTTCACCTTGTTGGACTAATAACTCCACCGCCCTCGGGTCAGACTCATCTATGACCGAAGAGGCACCGATATCACTCGCCCGAAGCCAGACTTGGTCAAGCAACTCCCCATCATGTGAGTTTAGAAGACAGACCTCCATCTCGGTGGGAGAGAATCCGATGTGAACCGTCTCGCTTTGGGAGTTGAACGTAACATTATTGTGGGTAGTCTTCATCTCATTTTGGGCAAAAACCTTTCCACCTACATCCTTTAGCCCCGCCGTTCCCAGAAGAACTTCGATAGTAATGCTGTTCGTACGAACCTTCACTGCTGATAGCTTGGCCTGGTAGTTGGGCAAAAATAAAAGTACTGCACCAATGAGTCCGTTTGCGGTCTGCAGGTCGATGTCGAACTTGTGGGCTACCAAGTGATAGGCGTCGGGGTACAGCGGCTTGTCGAGGGTGACCAACCGTCGTATGGGAACCCTTTCCGTTCACGAGTCCCCTCATACTGGTAGAAAATAGCAGGCCAGTCTGATTTGAGCCAGCGATGTGATGCGGTGATAAACTGGTGTTGTCTAAAACCGATGCTTCTCCCAATGTCCTCCGGCTTGGTCATAGGAATGTTGTAGCCATCAATCTTGAGCACGCCTTCATAAGCCAAGGTCTCGATTAGCTTTTGCAGGTCGCCCACACTGATAGTCGTCTCGTGGTAGACCACATTCTCGTAGTCCAGTGATTCGACTGGGGGCTTTTGCTGGCTGTGGCTGGCCAGAACCTTAGTAATACCGTTTCTCCAAGTACCGTCTTCTTCTTTGATGTAAAGGCCCTGAACGAAGGCATAGCTATATTGTTTCCCCCTATGCTGAAGGATGCGGGTAATCTCCTCAAGCATCTGGGAATCCTGTTTGTGCAGTTGACTCTGTGTCATGGTCGCTCCAGTCTTACGCTCCTCAAACAGAACCTGAACCGCCTTATTCTTTCTTCAGCTTGTCTATAAGCAGGGGGACTATTTTGAACAGGTCGCCGACGATGCCGTAGGTGGCTATCTCGAAGATGGGGGCACCGGGGTCTTCGTTGATGGCTACGATGCATTCGGAAGTCTGCATGCCCGCCATATGCTGGACCGAGCCGGAGATGCCGCAGGCGATGTACAGCTTGGGCGAGACTGTTTTTCCGGTCTGGCCGACCTGGTGTGAGTAGGGAATCCAGCCATCATCCACCGGCGGACGGGACGAGGCAAGCGCCGCCCCCAGCACCTGCGCCAGCTCCTTCAGCAGCTCGAAATTCTCCGGCTTCCCCAGGCCACGTCCCCCGGAGACGATGATGTCAGCCTCATCTAGCTTGACCTTCTCGGTGAGGTCTTCAACGAAGCTGAGCAGCCTGGTCTTCGAGGTCATGCCCTCCCTGCTGAAGTCCATCTTTATTATCTGCCCTTTTCTTCCTCCATCCGGCGCCGCCTTTTTGAACACCCGCGGGCGGACCGTGGCCATTTGCGGCCGCCTGGCCTGGCAAACGATGGTGGCCATCACATTGCCGCCAAAGGTGGGGCGGGTCTGCAGGAGAAGCCTCGCCGCGGGGTCAATATCAAGCCCGGTGCAGTCGGCAGTCAAGCCTGTTTTCAGGACGGCGGCTACCCTGGGGATAACCGAGCGCCCCAGTGAAGTAGCTCCGGCAATAACTATCTCCGGCTTGTACTGACGGACCAGTTCGGAAAGTGCTTCGGCCAGCGGTTCCTCCTGGTTATCGGCCAGGGCAGGGCTGTCCACCACATACACTTTATCCGCACCGTAAGCAGCCAGCTCGCCGACCCCGTCAACGCCGTGTCCCAGGTAGACCGCGCATAGCTCCGCCCCCAGGGCGTCGGCCAGCTCCCTCCCCTTCGATAGCAGCTCATAGGCGACGCCTTTTATGCGGCCGTCCCGCTGCTCGGCAAATACCCAGACGCCGCGGTAGCTGCCATCCGCCGGCGCTTGCTCGACCGCTTCAATTATTATCGCCTCATAAGGGCAGGCCTCCTGGCAGGCGCCGCAAAGCGTGCAGCCCTCCCTGAGATGGACCTTATCGTCTACCACGTCCAGCAAGCCAAAGGGACAGTCCGGCACGCAAGCGCCGCAGCCAATGCACTTATCAAAGTCAAACCGTATGCCCATGCTTTAGCTTCCTTCTAGATTATGTGGGCCTGTCCCAACTTGCCGAGCAGGGCATCCACCTGGCTCTCCGGGTCTCCCTGAAGCACCTCGCCACGGCATACCCGCTGGGGAAAGAACACTTTGACCACCTTGGTGGCTGAGCCTGCCAGGCCGACCAGGTCCTTGTCGGCGCCCAGTTCCTCGGCCGTCCACACCGGAATCACTGCGCTTTTGGCCCGGCTCAGCCCGCGCAGCGATGGTAGACGGGGAGTGTTGATTTCCTTCACCACGCTGATGGCGGCCGGAAGCGATGTCTCGATGACCTCGTGTCCCTCTTCAATCATCCGTCTGACCCGCATGACGCCATCGCTGGCCTCTTCGACCTTGCTGACATAGGCCACGAACGGTATTTTCAGCATCTCGGCCAACTCCGGCCCCACCTGCCCGGTATCCCCGTCCAGCGTCTGACGGCCGCAAATCACGAGGTGGTACTGGTTCAGTTTTTGGATTGCCGTGGCCAGGGTATAAGCGGTGGCCAGGGTATCAGCGCCGGCAAAAGCTCTATCGCTCAATAGCACGGCTTCATCGGCGCCTACCGATATGGCCTCCCGGAGCGCTTCCTCCGCCTGGGGCGGCCCCATGCTTATCGCTGTTACCTTGCCGCCGTAGCGCTCTTTCAGCCTGACCCCCTCCTCCAGAGCATAGGTATCAAAGGGGTTGATGATGCCCTTGACCCCCTGCCTGATGAGGGTATTGGTCTGCGGGTCAATCTGGACCTTGGTAATCCCGGGCACCTGCTTCAGGCAGACCACGATGTTCATTCACGCCTGCCCTTTCTCTTCCTGAGCTCGATGGCGATGGCGTTCCTCAGCACCTGGTTGGAACCCTCATATATCTGGGTGATTTTGGCATCCCTCATCATCTTCTCGACGGGATAATCACGCATGTAGCCAGCGCCGCCGCAGAGCTGGACGGCATCAGTGGCGACCTTCATGGCCACATCAGAGGCAAACACCTTGGCCATGCACGATGCCTCGGTAACGTCCTTCACCCCGCTGTCAACCGTCCTGGCGGCAGCATAGACCAGCGCCCTGGCCGCTTCAACCCCGGTAGCCATCTCAGCCAGCATATCCTGCACCACCGGCAGGGATATCAGCGGACGCCCGAACTGGATGCGCTGCCGGGTATACTCCACCGCCGCCTCCAATGCTCCCTGGGCCAGGCCTACCGCTTGAGACCCGATTCCGGGCCGCGAGCGGTCGAAAAGCCGCATCGCCAGGACAAACCCCAGCCCCGGCTTGCCAATTAAATTCTCCTCGGGGACCAGGCAGTTGCGGAAGACAAGCTCCCTGGTAGCCGAGGAGCGGATGCCCAGCTTCTTCTCCTTCTTGCCGAAGGAAAAACCAGGCGTGCCCTTCTCCACCAATAAAGCGCTGGCGCCGCGGGCACCCCTGGCCTTATCAGTCAGGCAAATTACGGTATATAGCTCGGCTTCACCACCGTTGGTGATGAACTGCTTGGTGCCGTTGAGCATATAGCCGCCGTCAACTTTTTCCGCGGTGGTCTTGATGGCGCTGGCATCACTGCCCGCCTGTGCCTCGGTCACGGCAAAAGCCCCCAGCTTCTTCCCGGCGGCTATTTCGGGAAGGTACTTCCTCCTCTGGGCTTCGGTGCCATACTCCAGCAGGGTCAATACCCCCAAGGCGCTGGCGGCATAGGTCACCGCCACGGCGCTGCATATCCGGCTCAGCTCCTCGACCACCAGACATAGCTCAAGACATCCCCCGCCTAAACCATCATATTCCTCCGGGACAAAGACACGGAACAGGTCAGCATCAGCCATGTCCTTCACTATACCCCAGGGGAACTCCTCCTTTTCATCAAGCTCTGCCCTGACTGGCAATATCCTTTCTTCGGCGACCCTTCTCGCCAGGTCCTTGATTGTCTTCTGCTGCTCGGTTAATGAATACTCCAAGGTATGCTCCTTCTTTTTAGTGACTCATCTATCGGCGGGCGAACAGGCAATTGAATGACTGGCGTGTTAAAGGCCAACCATCAGCTTTTTGAAACTTCCCAGAGAACAATTAAAGACTGCCGGATTTCCATCGGGTTCTGCCTATTATAGACGAGGTCATATACCCGCTGTCAACTTCAGCCCAGAGTTGATAATAATCCAGACACACGGTATACTGCAAATGGTCGAGTTGAATCGAGAGCAGAGTGGAAGGGCCGCCGCATGGATGTAATTGAAGCCATCAAGCTCAGGAAAAGCATCAGGGGCTTTAAGCCCGCCCCAGTATCCAAAGAGGCCCTGAGCCGAATCCTCGATACTGCCGTCCGCTCGCCTTCGACGATGAATATGCAACCGTGGGAGTTCACCGTCATCGCCGGCGAAGTGCTGGAAAAGGTCAGGCGGGCTAACGTTGAGATGCTTGAAGCCGGTCTGCCGCCCAACCCCGATGTGCCCTACCCCGACACGGCCGGCATCTACAGGGAGAGGCGCGTGAGTCTGGGTATTCATCTCTTCGAACTCATGGGCATAACCAGGGAGGACAAGGCTAAGAGGATGGAGTGGAGAAAGAGGGGCTACCGCTTCTTTGATGCCCCGGCAGCCATTATCATCTCCATAGACAGGTCGCTGGACGTACCGACCGCCATGTTTGACATTGGCACGGTCACCCAGACCATCGCCCTGACCGCTCTGAACTATGACCTGGGCACCTGTATCCACTATCAGGGCGCCAGGTATCCCGATGTGCTCAGAAAACTGGCTGGCATACCTGAGTCAAAGCGGATAATAATCTGTATTTCGATTGGCTACCCTGACCCGGAGTTCCCGGCAAACAAGGTGCAAAGTGAGCGAGAACCGTACCAGAACATCACCACCTGGTGCGGCATTTAGTAGGGGTACAGGCGGATGAGTATGAAGACCTTAGTTCAATGTGACTTTGACGGTACCATCACCCGGGAAGATATAAGCTTCCTGCTGCTGGACGAGTTTGCTACCGACAACTGGAGGCGGGTGCTGGACGACTACCGGGAGAACAGAATACCGATTGGGCTTTTCAATGCCAGAGCTTTCGCCATGGTCAAGGCTGACGAGCCGACGCTGGTGGAGTTTGTCAGGCGCAAGGCGGAGATACGTCCCGGCTTCGATGAGTTGCTGGCCTTCTGCCGCCGCAGCAGCTTCCGCCTTGTCATCGTGAGCAACGGCCTGGACTTCTACATCAACACCATTTTGCGGGACATCGGGGCGGCAGATATCGAAGTCTTCGCCGCCAGGACGCGGTTCAGCCCCGCGGGCATAGAGCCGAGATATATCGGCCCGGATGGCGACCACCTTCAGGACAGCTTCAAAGAGGGGTACACCAGGCTGTTCTTGAGCCAGGGCTACCGGGTAATCTACGTTGGTAATGGCCGCTCTGACGTGTCACCGGCCAGGCTGGCCCACCGTGTCTTCGCCACCAGCGAGATGCTGGAGTGCTGCCAGAAGATGAATATAAGCTGCACACCCTTTACCGACCTTTGCGATGTGGTCATGGGGCTGGAGACGGCTCCGGTGGGACAGGTAGAGACTACCCAGCAACCTATCTCATAAATACCGCTTGACAAACGGACGTCAGCCTGCCTATAATAGCATTAAGCCATCGACCGGCACGGCGGTGAGTTGGGGCTAATTACCTTAACAATATCAGTCGCTTGGATCGGATTCGACCGAGACGGCAATAATCTAAACAGGTCTAAAAAGCCTTCTTCGGGCTGTCTCGGAGAAGGCTTTTTGATTTGGAGGCGAAGCGATGGTCAAGATAGGGTTTATCGGCGCTGGTATAGTGGGCACGGCACTGGCCAGCGGACTGGGCCGCCGGGGCTATGCGGTAATCGGCACATCCAGCCGCAGCCTGGCCTCAGCGGAGAACCTGGCGCGCAGCGTTGGCGGCTGCCGGGCGTTCAACAATCCCCAAGATGTGGCTGACATCGCCGAGATTGTTTTCATCACCACCCCCGACGATGCCATCGCCTCGGTAGCTTCCCGGATAAGGTGGCGGACGGGGCAGAGCGTCGTCCATTGCAGTGGCGCTGCTTCAACCGACCTCCTGGAGCCAGCCAGGCAGGCCGGTGCCCGCGTCGGCTGCTTCCATCCCCTGCAGACCTTTGCCAGCGTGGGACAGGCCATAGAGAACATCCCGGGCTCGACCTTCGCCCTGGAGGCTGAAGAGCCGCTGCTCAGCACGCTCAAAGACATGGCCGCCGCCCTTGACGGCCACTGGATAGAGCTGAAGGCAGACGACAAGGTGGTCTACCATGCCGCAGCCGTGATAGCTTGTAACTACCTGGTGACCCTGGTCAAGCTGGCCACCGACCTGTGGCAGACCTTTGACGTTCCCAGGCATCAAGCCATCCAGGCGCTGCTGCCGCTGCTCAGGGGGACGATGAACAACATTGACGCCGTGGGCATACCCCAATGCCTCACCGGGCCCATTGCCCGTGGCGACGCCGGGACAGTCAGAAAGCACCTTGACGCCCTGCAAAGAGCGTCCCCCGACCTTCTTTCCGCCTATCGGGAGCTTGGCCTTCAGACCATCCCCGTCGCCCTGGCCAAGGGAAGGCTC
Source organism: Chloroflexota bacterium (assembly GCA_016202545.1). Lineage (GTDB taxonomy): Bacteria > Chloroflexota > Dehalococcoidia > Dehalococcoidales > JACQON01 > JACQON01. The sequence goes on along the minus strand of JACQON010000010.1, from coordinate 38,048 downwards.
AATGAGCGCCAGGCGAAGGAACTGGAGTCTATTCTGGAACAGCCACCCAGGCGGCGAGCAAATATGGAGAAAAATCAGCGGGGGAAGAAATGCGAGTTAGCGTCAGTCAGATAAGGGAAATGAAGCAGCGTGGCGAGAAGGTCGCCATGCTCACCGCCTACGACTATGCCACGGCCAAGATAGTTGACGAGGCAGGGATACCTCTGGTCCTGGTTGGCGATAGCCTGGGCATGGTCGTGCTCGGCTATGAATCAACCATCCCGGTGACCATGGAGGAAATGCTGCACCACATCAAAGCGGTAGTGCGGGGCACCAGGCAGGCTATGGTCATCGGCGACATGCCCTTCATGACCTATCACGTGTCCGTTGAGGACGCGCTGCGCAACGCCGCCCGCTTCATTCAGGAGGGGCGTGCCCAGGCAATCAAGCTGGAAGGCGGCGTGACCGCGGCCGACAAGGTGAAGCGAATCGTGGAATGCGGCATTCCGGTCATGGGCCACATCGGGCTTACCCCGCAGTCAGTCCACCAGCTTGGCGGCTTCAAAGTGCAGGGTAAGACCCCGGAGGCGGCCATCAGGATGCTTCAGGACGCCCGGGCACTGGAGCAGGCCGGGGCGTTTGCTGTCGTTCTGGAGATGGTCCCCGCTCCCCTGGCTGCCCTCATCACCAGGAAAATAAGCATCCCCACCATCGGCATCGGGTCGGGCGCCGGCTGCGATGGCCAGGTGCAGGTCATCAGCGACCTCCTGGGCTTGTTCACGGACTTCGTCCCAAAACATGCCAGGCAATATGCCAAGCTCGCCGACATCATCCGCAGCGCCGTGGCTGAATACCATGGCGAGGTAAAGTCGGGCGACTTCCCCACCAAAGAGCAGAGCTTCTCCATGGACGAGAGCATCCTGGCCGAGCTGGACAAATAACCTCGCCAGAGGAGAGCAACAGGACATCGCCCTTTAATAAAGGGGAGTCTTGCCTCAAATGTCATTCTCATTACATGAGCACAATAACATCCTACCTTTTAGCCTTAAAGTATGTACCAGTATGCTATAAACGCCTTACGAGAGGGAATGAACTGAATGAGGGACTTTATCAGCACTGTGGATCATGCTGTCGCGGGACATGGCTGCCGGTATCCGGGACCTGATTAGTCGGCTGAGTAATACCATTGGCAAGACCGTTAAACTGGGTGTTAAACTCAGCCGTTAAATTTAACGCAGTTGAACGGTCAGGTGTTCAACTTTCGTATGTAGTTGAACGGTATTAAACGGTCAAGATTAAGTGCTATAAGGAGTATGAAATGAATGGGACTCAAGTCTTAAAGTGGACTTTTTGGGGACTACTTGGTTATGCTCTAATAAAAGAACTAAGCGAACCAGCTAATCATGTCAATCATGATAACTCTGATACCTTTCTTCCGAAGACGCCAGAATACAACCCGATGACTTGGCCAGTACAAGTGACGGAAATTTCTCCAGTTCCCCAAGTTCCTCAACTTAGGAGCAGTAACGTCACCAGTATAGACGTAAGAAGAAGGATTATTGACGAGTCTTTTAATGAAGCCTTGAGATATTGGAAACCTAGCCCCACCCTATCATTAGCTCCTAAACCATCTCCAGACCTTCAGACTATTGAGGCGGGAAAGTGGCTGAAGCTAATTCATCACCCTTCGATTGTCGTTATCTTAGGTGGGAGAGGGAAAGGTAAGAGCGCCCTGGGTTATCGGTTACTTGAATATTTGCGCTGGACAGCTAGCGTCTATGTAGTAGGCTTGCCCAAAGAGGCCAGGAACATATTGCCTGATTGGATAGGCATGGCTACTAGCTTAGAGGATGTGCCACCAAAGTCTATCGTCTTGGTGGATGAGGCTTACATGTCATACCATGCCCGGTTTAGCATGGCTGCTGAAGCCAAGGCGATGTCACAACTGGTGAACCTATCACGGCAACGGGAACAAACCATGATTTTCGTCTCTCAGGAAGCCAGGCAAATAGACAGAAACATTGCCAGCTCAGCCAATGTGGTGATATTCAAAGATTTGGGTATGCTGCAACTTGAGTTTGATAGGCATGAGTTCAATAAAATTGCGTCTAATGCACAGCAAGCCTTTGCCACCCTTAGTGGCGACAAAAGAAGATGGGCTTACGTCTATGCTCCAGACAGCGATTTTATGGGGCTAATGGAAAATTCTCTGCCGACGTTCTGGCATGATAAGCTGAGCCATATCTTTGCTGCCGAGGGAGAGATAGTACCGAGAGCACCCAAGAAAACGACCCTGGACAAGAAGATTGAGAGGGCGAAAGAGCTCAAACGGCAGGGACTATCAAATAGGCAGATAGCCAGGATGATGGGAGTAACTCCGCCAACAATTAAGAACTACCTTGAGGACTACCCGTATAAGGTATAGCCCAGCTAGCGGATTTGGAGAGGGTGCACAGCCGCGACTATTGAACAAAAAGATGCATTGTTGGATTGATTCCCGGCTACTTTTGCTAGGTTATCTAAAGCAACTATGGACATGCGGACCAGCACAATTCAGTTCGAACTTCCCTCTCTTGGCCGAAAATATTTGTTGGCTAAGTTGGCGTCTTCTTGATATTCCTCGGTTCGATGAGTATCATATATCCAATAAACCCGAAGGGCAGGGTTCCACGGGCTCTGCCCGTGGGTATCTACAATACGGTAGAAGCGGTTGCATTTGCCGTTGCTGTCGATCTTCGCCAGCATGGAGTTTACGGGAAGGAGGTATAATATGGCCGTTGACCTATCTAACGAATGGAAACTGGGTCGGCTACGTATCTGGAACATTGTTGTCGGGTTGATTCTCGCAGTGCAAGCGATCCTAATCGCTGTACTCACTAACAGCTTTTCTCTCCCGGTAACAGCCACGTTCATGAAAGGCCCACCCGGAACCACCCCCGAACTTCGCCACCTGTTTAATATCTCCACCGGCTGGGGTGTATTTGCGTTCCTCGCAATCTCGGCAATTGCATTGTTGATAATAGCATCGCCACCCGTTTTCCCCTGGTACAAGCGTAATTTGCTGCAAAACCGCAATTACGGACGCTGGATCGAGTACTTCTTTAGTTCTTCAATTATGATTGTGTTAATCTCTCAGATTACCGGTATCAGCGACATTGCCGCCTTGTTGGCTATATTCGGCATCAACTCCTGCATGATATTGTTTGGGGCATTGCAAGAGAAGTATGAAAAACCGGGCAAATCGAGCTGGATTCCGTTCTGGTTTGGCAGCTTTGCGGGTATTATTCCGTGGATAGCAATTGCGGTCTATACATGGGCTCCAGGACTCGATGCGTCTCCTCCCGGATTCGTCTATGGCATCATCATTTCGCTTTTCGTGTTCTTCAATTGCTTCGCGGTCAACATGGTTTTACAGTACAAGAAGGTAGGTCCCTGGCGGGACTATCTATTCGGCGAAAAGATATACATCATCCTCAGTCTCACGGCGAAGGCATTACTTGCATGGCAGGTGTTTTTCCCGGTGCTGCTCTCATCGTAGAAGGAAAGTACAGAGTACTTACGCAAGGAGTTGACCATGAGCTTGAATGATATCATCAAACTTGTTGTCAGTATCCTTGCCTGCTTTGCCGCCGCAGGCATCGGGAGCCTATTCACCTTTAAAGCTATACCAAACTGGTACGCTGGACTGAAGAAGCCACCTTACACGCCGCCAAATTGGGCATTCGGGCCAGTTTGGACCACCCTATATATATTAATGGGTATCTCGGTCTTTCTTGTATGGCAAAAAGGATTAGTCGCCAATGGTGCATTGCTTGCCTTCATCCTGTTCTGGATACAGCTCACGGTCAACGCTGCCTGGTCAATTGTCTTCTTTGGAATGAAGTCCAAAGGAGGAGGAGTTATAACAATTATTATGCTGTGGCTCCTTATTATGGCAACTATGATTGCCTCTTTCCGGGTTTCAGACTGGGCAGGAGCACTTCTTATTCCCTACATTGTGTGGGTTAGCATCGCCTCATACCTGAACGTTGGAGTCTGGCTGCTGAACAAGCCTGCCAAACAAGGTACATCCGCTTAGCTGCGCTTATAAATATGGCGCCTCAATCTTCTCTGGAATATTTTTGCAGGACCTAGATTCGCTATAAGTTCGAATCCCCTCAGGTGGAGCTGAGGGGACGATACCTAGAACCGAAACAGTCTCCTGCTTGGCCCCGTCCGGGGGCAATCCGTAGTTAAAGGTAATCTCCCCATCATCAACTTCCAAGCTCTCGATAAAGGTTGCCAAGAAAGCCCGCCGCTCAAATATATTACTGGATTCAAGGAACTTCTTCAAGTCGTTCACGTACTCCACGACTACCTCAGGGTCGAGTGGTTCCAGACGGCGTCTCCTGACGTCTTCCTCCACTTCAAACCTGGCCTTTCTCATTTCATTAACCTTGTCCTGAACGTCGGCTATCCGCCTTGCCATCCTCACCGGCTCAATCGCTTTGGTCTCAACAAAGTCATAGAGCCTGTCCAGGCGGTCTTCCCATTGGTCGGCCTCAAGATCGATTGCCTCCAGCCGGTCCTTGTATTTCTTAATCGAGCCGCCGAGCTCCTCATTTATGATTCTTACCAGGTCGGTCAGGTTCTCATCGGTCAGAAGGTAGCCCTTTATCTTATCAACCACGTACTTCTCCAGCTTCTCCCTGGGCAGATGCTGGCTGGGGCACGTCTCCTTCCCCTTGCTATAGGTCGTACCGCAGACATAGTAGTGGTGACGCCCTGACTTGGCGCCGTAGCCGATGTAAGCGGCGCCGCACTTCCGGCACCTGATTAACCCGCTGAGCAGGTACTGGCTGCTGGTTACGCGTGGGTGAACTACTTTAGGCGCCCGACCGTTCAAACCTATGTGTATGCTGTCAAAGGTGTTTCTATCTACCAGAGCCGGCCAGGCTCCTTCTTTCCTCACCGGGGGGAGACCCGACTTACCCTTATGATTTTTCCCCCAGACAAGACAACCGGTGTAGGCTTCGTTGGTCAGCATCTTGTGAACGCGTTGCTTGCCCCACTTGCCACCGTTCGGAGCCGGTATGCCGTCCTTGTTGAGACTCTTAGTAATCTCTTTTAGCCCTTTACCCTCACCGCACTCTCTGAATATTCTCTGAGCTATCGGCGCCTGGTCCGGGTCGATTTCCAGAGTGTTCCGTAACTTTTCACCATCCTTGACCTTTTTCCTGAGATAGCCAAAGGGAGTCCGGCTGCCATTAAAGAAACCTCTCGATGCATTTTCCCTCAAGCCCCGGGTAATGTCTTGGGCTAGATTAGAGGAGTAGAACTCGTCAATTACCTCGATTATTCCTTCCATCAGTCGCCCGGTCGGGGTATCTTCAATATGCTCGTTGATTGAGACTATCTGGATACCTTGTTTTCTTAGAAGCGACTTGTAGATAATGGAGTCTTCCCGGTTTCTGGCGAACCTGGAAAGCTTCCAGACCAGAATCATCTGGAAGGGAGGATGCTTCATCCGGGCCATGCTGATCATCTCACGAAAGGCCGGCCTGGCGGTGCTTCTGCCGCTCTCGGCCTCGTCAACGAGCTCCTTAATGACCGTGTACCCGTTTCTGGCGGCATACTCTCTTAATGCCTTAAGCTGCGCCGAGATAGAAAGGTCAACGTCCTGCCGGTCGGACGATACCCTGGCATAAATGGCAACCATCTTTTGAGTCTCCATGACACCCTCCTTTCGCTCTATAGATGACCGTGAAATCCCTCAACAATAACCGGTTTCGACCGCTCTATTTGCGGTAACAGCAAGTCCCGGCTCTGCTCAAGCAGCGCTACTAATGCCACCTTTGTGACAGCACCGGAAATTATTAACGGTTCGGCTATACCTACCAGGCCGTCGTCGTCCCCGCCATCAAGCAGTGTGACGTGTGAGACTAGATAGGGTTTCTTCCCACTTATCGCCCGGTCAACCAGTGAACCCGGCATAACCGTTCTGCCTCTTCTGGGAAACAGGCCGTCTCCACCGTACACGTTAGCGTCGGTGTCGGTATCATTAGAGCAGCCCGTCCAGTAGGCTACCCGCCATTGTTTCTCAGCATCCGGCTCATAAAGAGCCGCGTACATAAACAATCTGCCCTGGAGCACCTCTCCCATCCGTAGCAGCACCTGGGAACAGCTTTTCGAGTATAGTCTTGAGAGCTCAATTACGTCAAAGCCGGTATCATATATCTTCTTTTCGAAGTCCGTTCTTGGTAATAGCACCGCCGCGGCAAACCGGTTGGCGGCGATGTGCCGGGCGCTCGTTCTCAGCGGCTCATATTCCTGTTGAACTTCAGAAAAAAGCGTCTCCATCATCTCTCTTATCTCGTGGAGAATGGTGTTCTGGATGCCGCTCAGGGCATCTCCCTTCTTGAAGTATATGTTCTTACTGTCTCCATATATTTCGTGGTAGCCGCGCACGTTTCCAGGCATTTTCTCCAGTTCACTGAGCTTGACACCGCAGGTGGCGGCCACCGCCCTCAGCGTCGTCAGGTTAAGAGGCAGACCTTTGAGATAGACCGTTCGGAAGTCCTCCGCCAGCTGCTCCTCGGATACCTGGTTCGGTTCACCGTGTTTCCTGACGATATGTTCGCAGAATACCCTGAGATTGCTGAAGTTCGTCATTGTGAGGTCAGCCTCCCGGCAAGAGCTTTTTCCCCGTCGCCTTCTCGTACATCTCTACTACGAAACGTTTGACCTCGGTATTAATGCCTCCCTTTATCCGGGTGCCCGACTTATACCTGGGGTCATTCATCACATATTGAAAAGCCATCTCCACCTCATCCTCCTCACTCAGGGTAATGTCTTCGACCTTGAGATAACCGGCAGCAGCCAGCATGTCTCTTATCGGGACGTCAAAGACGGGTGCGAGCTTCTTGAGGATGTCGGCGCCGGGTATCGGACGCTGACCGCGCTCGATAAGTCCCAGGTATGAGTTAGATACCCCGGACATCTGCTCAACTTCCCTGAGTGAATACCTCTTTTCGAGTCTCAGAGTTCTCAGGTATTCGCCGAAGTTCTCCACCATAATGTCTCACCTCCTTCAGGCATGATAGCCATGATAGCACCTTTTGTGGAGAATGTCAAACACAACCGCTATCAAAACGCTATCTATAGTGACACAAAACTATTGACAGCCTTTAATCTCTCTATTGTATACTACAGTAAGCAGTTCGTCCACAGAGGTATATCAATGGTTAGAGTTAAGGTAAACCAACATGCGTTTGAAGTTGCTCTATCTAAGAAGAATCTCTCCCAGCGTGATTTAGCCGAGTTGATCGGCTTTTCCCGGAGCCATATGTCCTTCATTATCAACGGCAAGAGAGAACCTTCGGCGGTAATGAGACGGGCGATACTGGAGCACTTGAACGGCTATACCTTTGACGACCTGTTTGTTATTGAGGAATGCGGCAATGGTAACGGAAACAAAACCTAACAAGCGTGAAACCGGACTGAGGATACTGGCGAGGATGATCGTCCGGGCTTACCTGGGCGAGATAGACCGCGGCGAGGCAGGACCGGGAGTAAATAAAGAGAATGAAATGGAGGTTAACTATGCCAATAAAAGGAGTAAGCGAGGTCATAAGGCTTCCCCGCCTGGGAAAGATAAGGCTGGGGATAAAGAGGGAAACAGATGATGGTGTACCCTATCCTTCACCGACAGATTACTTCGTCTGTCCGGACGAAGTAAAGAAGGTCTTCGGAGAAAAGCCGAAAGAGCTTCGTGTCATGTTTCCTACAGAAGACGAGACCCAGTGGGCCAGCCAGTACCTGAGATGCTACTCGGCAACCAGAGCGCTCATCTGCCGCGGCGACGGACTCGTTGCCGTGTCGAGAGCAGATGTTCACTCTAGCAATCAAGCTGGCCAGGAATCGGAAAGCACTGAACTGCGGGAAGTCACCTGCAACCCTGCTAAGTGCGTCTATTACCAGCAAGGTCCGTGCCGCAGGGTGATGAATCTCCAGTTCCTGCTGCCCGATTGTCCCGGTCTGGGCGTCTACCAGTTAGATACGAGCTCTGTCTATTCTATGGTACGAGTCAACTCCGCCCTGAAGCTCATCCGCGGCGTCTGCGGCCGGCTTTCGATGATACCCCTCTCCCTCAGATTGGTTGAGCAGGAAGTACGACCTGAGGGAATTAAGAAAACTGTCCGGGTTCTGAATCTTTCCGCTCGCTATTCGCTGGCCGAGATCCAGAGGTATGCTCAAATGCCGCCGGGACGGGCGCTGCTTCTTCCGGCGCCGGACAGTGAAGCCCCGGACGATCTATTTCCTGATGAAGTGCTCAGACCAGGAAAACCGGCAGGCCATACTATCAGTACCGATAAGGCGCTAATCGACCTGTGGGACAGGGTGAAGAGCAGAGTCTGGCAGCTTGATGTCCGGGACTCTCAGGTAGCCGACTGGTTTAAGAGAAACTACCGGCTGGACGTCCGGTTGAGCGACTTCGACCTGCTCACTCCGCCGGCACAGGTTAGCACCGAACCTCTTGAGCACTTTCTTAAGACCCTGGAACGCCAGGCCGACCACATCTAATTTAGCTAAAAGCTTTATCCCGAAATAAGGAGCAACATGGTTGATCCTGTCTTTTCAGCGATTGTGCCGGCGCTCCTGACTAACCACTTCCAGCACCTGAGTGAGGGGAGCGGCATCGGTGTCGATATCATCAGAGAGCGGGGATACCGGAGCGTCCTGGGCAAGGCAGAGCTCGAAAAACTCGGCTTCACACCTGCCCAGCAGCGAGTCCCCGGTATCCTCATCCCCCTTTGGTCGGTAGACGGCAAAGACGCAGGGTCCCAGTTGCGTCCCGACCATGCCCGGACGAGCGGTCGCGGCAAAGCGGTCAAGTATGAGTCTCCGGCCGGCTCCTCGAACCGCCTCGATTGTCCTCCGCGCTGCCAGAAGATAATAGGCAATCCCCAGGTTGCGTTATGGATTACTGAAGGCTCGAAAAAGGCTGACGCCTTAGCCTCTAGAGGTGCCTGCGCTATCTCTGTCACCGGCGTCTGGGGATTCAAGGGCAAAAACCAGTTCGGCGGCATTACTTTCCTGGCCGACTGGGACTATGTTGCTCTGAAAAACCGGACTGTTTACCTTGCCTTTGACTCCGATATCGTCACTAAAGAGCCGGTCAGAAAAGCCCTGGAGCACATCGGCGAGCACCTCAAGCGCAAAGGGGCAACGGTTCACGTTATCCAGCTGCCCCAGCTTGAAGGACAGAGTAAGACCGGCATCGATGATTACCTGCTTCGTTACACATTACAGGATGCCGAGAGACTGGCGGGCGATTTCAGGCCCGAGGAAAAAGGAGACAGGGAGCGTTACGTCTCCGGCTTTGTTCTTCCCGACGGGACGGTCGGAGAGATGGTAGTCACCGATAGCGAGCGCTTCTTCATTATTGGCTTTAATGGCTCAATAAGAAAAGCCTACCAGCATGATACGGCCAAGGTTACTTACCTTCCCACAGACGACGCCCTGGTCGGTGAGGTGGTGCACTTCGCCAGCACGGCCACTCCTTACGATTCCCAATCTCGTTTATTCAGTCAAATCCAGGCTTTCATTCACCACTACCTGGAGCTGCCGGCGGACTTCGAGGAGATCGCCTCTCTTTATGTGCTGCTGACCTGGGTCTACGAGTTTGCCCCTTCAATCCCCTACCTTCGGGTCATCGGTGACTGGGGCACCGGCAAGACCAGGTTTCTGCAGGTGGCCGGCGCCATTTGCTTCCGGCCCATCTTCGCCTCGGGAGCCACCACCCCGGCGCCCATCTTCAGGATACTGGAGCAGTTTCGGGGAACACTGGTGCTGGACGAGGCTGACTTCAAGGACTCGGCTGCCTGGTCGGAAATGGTCAAGCTTTTGAACAACGGCTACCGCCCGGGCATGCCGGTATTAAGAGCCGATAAAGAGAATGGCAAGTGGTATCCCCGCAGTTACCAGGTCTTCGGTCCCAAGCTCATCTCCACCCGTTTCCCGTTTAAAGACGAGGCTCTGGAGAGCCGGTGCCTGACAGCTGAGATGATGCCGCTCACCAGGGATGAGATTCCGAGGATACTGCCGCCCGCTTTCGATACTGAGGTAGCTGATTTACGGGCAAAGCTGCTCACCTTCCGGCTGGCCAACCTGATCCACCTGAAAGGAAAGACCTTCGGTAACGAGCTCCTTGAGCCGAATCTACAGCCTCGCCTCCAGGAAATACTTATTCCTCTCAAGGCGATGCTCAACGGCGACCGGTCGATGGCGGAGGCCCTGGCCGGTTTTGTCCACCGTCTCCAGGAGCGTCTCTATACAAGGCGCCGTGAAAGCTATGACGGCAAGGTGCTGGCCGCCATAGTTGAGCTCCATGATGAAGGCACCGCTCTTACCTCCCAGAATATAGCCGAGCACATCAGCCAGACGGATGATGAGGCAGCCGACCTGAGCGCCGATAAAGTGGGGAGAGTTACCAAGAAACTGGGTTTCATCAAGGAGAGGGTGGGTAAGGAGAGGCAACGCATCCTCCGCTGGGATGAAGAGCGGGTCAACAAGCTGGCATCGCTTTATGGATTGCAACACCAACCTTCTGTATCCCCGCCAGAAGTGGTCAAAGTGTCCTTAGTGTCCGCCCCAGATACGAAACAGGCGGACACTATAGAACTCGGCTTAGCGAAGTGTCCGCCGAAGTGTCCGCCAAATTCTGAAGCTGGTCCAGATGTGACGGCGGACACTAAGGACACATCGGACACTATTTTGGATACGGAGAATCACGACAGGTACCTGCCCTGGTTGGGGATGACTGTCGAGGATGCCCTCAGCATCTGGCAAGAGGCAGGCAGGCCGATTATCCATCTCGGTCCCGGCGAGAACTGTTTCGACCTGGAGAGGATGCTGAGTAGTGGAGCGATAAATGAGCGCCACCTGACTACCGTCAGGGAATGGCTGGAAGAGAGGCAAAGATGAAAGAGACGAAGAAAAGAACGCTTTACGAATGCTCGCATGCCCGGGTTACGGGTGATTGGATTTACTGCCGGAGAGGGCATCCCATGTCGTCTAAATCGGGTAACGGGCATCTGGACATCAGACGGCTGGCCAGGGGACAGCGGCTGGCTTTCGACGTCTGCCAGAGCTGCCCTGATTACGACTCCCTGGGGCCGCCCGTGCCGCCGGAGGAAAGGGGCTGGCTCAAGAAGGAGGTGACGAAATGACTGAGTGGCTGGCGGGCATTTCCGGTGGTGAACAACATGGATAACGACATCGTAAGGCTATTGAGAGAACAGGAGCGGATTCTGGGTGAAATGCGCTCGAACGTGCATCGCTGGATGGATGAGCTGCTCCGTGCCGCCTTCGACCCGGAAAGCTTCCTCCGTTACGTTGGCAGCCTGGGTATCGACCCGTCGCAAGTTCCCAAACTCCCGGGGCAGCAGGACGGGCTTGACCCCTACCGGGTGCTCGGACTGGAGAAGACAGCCACCGATGAGGAAGTAAAGAAACGGTATCGTGAGCTACTGATCAAGCTCCACCCCGACACTGCCGGAGTCAGGGGCACCGATTTCCTGCTGCAGATAATGATCGCGGCTTACCAGCAAATAGCGAAAGAAAGGAGATGGCAATGATAGGTACTGAAGGAGGCGAATCATGAAAGAGGGTGATATTGAACTGCTTACCGGGCTAGTGAAGTTTGAAAACTCGGCGGACATGGAGAAAGAGTACCGCATCGGCTGGTCGTGGCGGCACGTGCGCATCTGGCCGTCGACCCTGAGTCGACTATTTAAGGACGGCTACCTGGAGAACGTCTTCCGCTCCAACTCCTACACCGGATACCGGCTGAGCGAGGCGGCGAAGGAACTCATGGCGAGAGCAGAGCCCGAAGAAACCGGTCAAACCAATAACGAGCCGATTGCCACCGGGGGTCTCTTTGAGGACATCGTCGGCCACGAGGATGTCAAAGAATTGCTCACGGCTTGCCTGCTCGCGGAAAAGCCTGTGCACGTGCTCCTGGCCGGACCACCGGCCCTGGCCAAGAGCCTGTTTCTCTGGGACATCGAGCGGGTGGCCGGGAAAAGAGCCCTCTGGCTGGTCGGGTCGGCCACCTCTAAAGCCGGGCTGTGGGACGTAGTCGCCGAAAGGCAGCCCGAGATACTGCTCATCGATGAGCTCGACAAGATGAATGCCGCTGACACCGCGGCCCTGCTCTCCTTAATGGAGGGTGGTCGACTGGTCCGCGCCAAGCGAGGCAGGGAGCTCAACCTGCATAACCAGCTGAGGGTGGTGGCTGCCAGCAACCGCTTGAGCATGCTCTCGCCAGAGCTCAGGTCGCGGTTTGCCGTTCGGATGCTGACCGCCTACAGCCGAGGCGACTATCTCATCGTGGTCAGGGGCGTGCTGTCCCGCCGCGAAGGGCTGCCGCAGGACCTGGCCGACGAGGTGGCCCGGCGTCTCGACGGGGTCAGCCAGGACGTCAGAGACGCCATCCGCGTCGCCAGGCTGGCGCCGCAGCTGGGCATAGACAGGGCGATTAAATTACTAATTGGAGGTGAATCAAGTGAAAAGTGAAACGGAAATCAAGGAGAAACTCAGGTTCTACGAGGCGATGCTGGAGGGAATGGAGTCATGGAAGATGGTCGACAACCACGAGATGCTCAGGCGGACGAGCCGGTACTTCCCGCGGGAAATCATGGAAATGATGAATGACCTTACCCAAACTGAAGTGATGGTAGAGCTGCTGCCGGCCGAAGACCAGACGTGGTTCACGCAGTGGCAGAACTCCCTGGGTGGTTTTGCCCGGGAGGTATTGACCAGCCGGATAGGCATCCTCAGGTGGGCGCTAGAGGCTAAGACGGAGAGCGGAGGGGGTGACCGGGGACCAGGGGATTTAGCCACGAATTCAGGGTCCTGAACGTGGTTGAAAACCAACCATTTAGCTTCAGCGGTTCGACCACTGGCCGGCAGTCACAGGCTCGATGGATAAACCAGGGAAAAGCCAATTTAGCTTCAGTGGTTGGAAAGGAGGGAAAATGGACGACCAATTCATACAGCGGGTAAAGGAACTAAATGGACAAGGGTTATCGCAGCGTGATATAGCCGATCAACTGGAAGTGCCTCGAAGCAGGGTACAGGCCGCCCTTAAGACATTGCAGCCTCCGGAAGAAAGCAAGGATCTGGTGCCGGCCTCAGAAATGCGGGAGATTATCCGTGAGGAACTGAAGCGAGCCCGCGAAGAGGAAAATGAGGAAGAGAAGGCAAAGGGGCGATTCCCGATGGTGCGCAAGACGGGCGGCGGCGAGGAGATGATTGCCCCCGAAGAGGTACTCAGACAGTACATGGGCGGCACCCCAGAAGGTGAAGTCGAGCTGCGGGCGATCATGAAGTTCCGGGCAGCCATGCTCATGGTCATGGACCTGGTCAATGTGCAGAAGGGCACTGCTGAGGCCGACGCCAAGCGAATGGAACCCATCCTCAGGCTGATGAAGGAGACCAGGGAGGAACAGGACGCCGCGGCGCACCGGGCAAAAGAGTCCAACGTGGAGATCGCCGACAAGGCCGCCTACGAGACAGCTGCCCAGCTTGCCCAGGTGATCACCCAGAATAATGCCAAAATAACCGAATCAATAGGCCAGATCCGTCAGGCAATGGGCGGTAAAGAGGAGAACCCTCTCGGCCAGGTGCTTAACTCGATGCAGTCGATGCAGCAGATGATGCAGATGTTTGGCATAACCATGCCGGGTATGGCGGGTATGCCGGGACAGGCGGCGGGCGGAGCGCCGGCCCAGCAGTGGCAGCCGCCACCCATTACGCACCGTAAACGAAGTGAAATAGAAGGAGGAAAGTAAGATGTTAGATCAGTTACAGAACATGATGGCGAACCCGCAGGCCATGGACATGGTATTCAACATGATTGTCCAGAAGGTTGCCCAGGCGCCTCCGGAGATGAGGGAAGCGATTGGCCGGGTCACAGTCACACTGGAGAAGACGGAAAGGGGCATGCACCTGGAGGTCGGCCGTTCCGATGACGCCAAAGTGGAGGAAACGGTTAAGGGAGCCGTTGAAACCTGGACCGAAATGCTGTCTCGCGGCTTCCAGGCACTGGGCTTCAAAGTGGAGATCGTGGAGTGACCTACCAGCCTACCGGTACGGGAAGCTCGGCTTCGGCAAGCTCGTTACAAGCCGGTGATATTTTCTATTTCGTGCGCGTGGCGCTGTTCGTCTGGCTGCTCTGCACGGGATATGTGCTGAGCCAGCCGGCTAATAAGAAACAGGCGTTGCTGCTGCGAGATGCCACGGGAGCGAGCTCCCCGGACCGTGACTGGTCGGACCTGCCGCCGTGGCAAAAGCAAGCTTCGGAGAAGGCGGCAACCAGATATGCCGAAACCCAGGAGAAGAAGTGGCGGCGCTGGAACGACGCCATGTTTGAGAGGCCGGACTGATGCCGATAAAGGTTGAGAGAATCCTGTTCCGGATAGGCGAAGGCAGCCTGGCCGTCACCCTGCCCAAGGCTTGGGTAAGATATAACCGTCTCAAGCCCGGCGACAGGGTCGAGGTTATCGTTAATGACGACGTCACCGTCCATATCAAGAAGAAGCCTGAGACAGAGAAGAAGGCTGATGGTTAGCCTTAGCGTATATACGCACGTAATATCTTGACAGCCTCCAGATGCTGGTATACGCTTAAACCGTAAGCCCTACGAGCTTGCCGATGAAAGTTGGCTCGTAGGGCTTTCTTTTTAATCGGCGGCTCAAGGGCTACAAAAAAGGGGTTAGCAACCTGGAACGTTAAGGTTCAAGGCTAACCCCTTTGCCTTTTCGGGCCAGGTTGCTCTCCCCGATATGACCCGGCCGCGACCGGGCATCAACGAAAGAGGAGGTGTCCACATGGGTAAGTACGCAAGCTGGAACGAGTTCGAGAAAAACGTCCCCATCACCTACCAGGAGAGAGCCACTCCCGAGGCCTACCGCACCGGCATGAACGGGATTGCCCCCAACGGTCTCAAGGTTAAACAGGGACGGGTAGACCACTATGGCGCCGGCGTGGATGGCAAGGGCGTGGTCGTGGTCGCCGGCTACAAGCGCGCTATGTTCGAGTAGCGCTCTTAACGCTTTGATGCCTATCCAAACGAGGGCACTACCCTTATCGCTCTTACCGCTGTCGCGGCAGCGGTAAAGCAGATACCACGGATTAGCATCAAAACCGAAACTTTAAATTAAGGAGGAAGAGATGTTCACAGCACAGCAACTGACCGGCCCGGTGGCCCCGGGTCAATTCAATCCCGCCCAGGTGAGCGGACCGGGCGCCTATTACCCACTGCAAACCACCACCGATCCCTTTTCGGGGATGTTCACCAGTATGATGCCCATGATCATGATGATTATGATGTTCGCCATGATCACACCGATGCTTAAGGGCGTCACCTCACCTGCCAAGGACTAACAGGCTAAAAAGTAAATAGAAAATATCGAGGAGGTAATCAAGCAATGTACACTGTTCAACAGTTTGGCGGTCAGCAGATAAGGCCACAGCAATACCAGTACGGAACGGTCGGGGGATTATATCCTCAGCAGACAACCGATCCCATTTCGGGGATGTTCACCAGCATGATGCCCATGATCATGATGATCATGATGATGGCCATTCTGATGCCCATGATGAAGGGCGTCACCGGTAAAGCCTAGAAGAAGCAAAATAGAAAAGAAGGAGGTTAAACCATGACACAGAAAATAGTTCCCCAACAGTATGCGGGACAGCGGCCTCCCAAGGGCTGGGTGCCTCCGCTCGACGCAGTGCTTACCCTTCTGGGCGTCTATGATAACCTTTCAGGGTTCTGGGTAGGCTTACCGCTCCAGGCACTGACCGAGGCGCTGCTGGTAGCCGAGGCGCTGCACACCGAAGACCGCGTTGACGAGAGGGACAAGGTTGAGCTAACCGTCGCCAACGGCACGGCCAAAGATACGGTTAAGACCAAGGAATACGAGATCCCCTCGGGAGAGGTATGGTATTTCAATCGTCTGAACCTGGTAACCGAGGCGGAGATTTCGGGAAACATCCGCATCTCCAAGTTCCCCAAGTCTGGCTCTCTGGATAAAACATATCTGGGGACCGACCTGGCCGCCAGCCAGGACGTTGACTATGACCTGGGTGCCGCCGGAGAGCTCGGCGCTGACCTCAGGCTGGTCGGGGGAGATAAGGTAACCGTGGTGGCCACGGTGACTGCCGTCGGCGGCACTACCGCCGATAGAAAGGTGACCCTTAACCCGTTCGGGCGCAAGTCGACAAGGCTGGTCTAGTAAGGCATAGGGAGGTGAATTATGCCCTATGCGATGGTGCCGCCGGGATACAGGGCTGTCCTTTTAGGTTCAGCCGTCAGAGTTGAGGACCTGGGCACCTTTACCCCGCTTGAAGAGGGCGTGGCCGAAGGTGCCCTGGTCTTAATGAAGCTGGATTTTGCCGAGTTTCCCTCAGCCGAGGCTTTAACTCAGCTCAACCAGGCATTTCTCGACAAGGGCATTCCTCCCTGGCAGGGCTACGAATTTGTCGTCTACGCCGATGCCGCCAGCCCTTCGGTCTATCTGGCCTGGCAGAAGGGCTTTGCCTGGATGCCTGTCATCATCGGCATTCTGGTGGTGACGGTTCTGCCGGTGCTCCTCGGCGGCGCCATCTGGCTACTGCTACCCCAGTCTGTCAAGGACATGATTACCGGCATTATCAACCTGGGAATGATGATGCTGATGATGTGGCTGATGACAAGCATGGTGAAGCCGCTAACTGCGCCGGCAAAAGAAAGACCGAAGAGGCTGGAAGAAGCGAAGCCAGCGGAGGTGGAGGAGGTCAGTACATGAGCCAGTATCCTCAGGAATACTACTACTCCCCAAGCCAGTACCAGGCAATGCAGTGGCAGGGTGTCCTGGGCACTCTGATGGGGGTGGTTATGCTGGTGGCGATGGGCGCCTGGGCCTTCTCCGTGGTGAGAAAAGCCTTCAAGGGAGAGGAGGTAAAATTCCCGCTATGAAATTTGATGTTATGCAGGTCAGCGTAATGAGCGGTAGCCTTGGGGATATCTTCTGGGACCTGGCTCCCTGGATAGTCTACGACCCGGGCTACGACCTGGGCTGCAATATATATGTTGCCAATCCTACTGACATAGCGAAGGAGTATGCCCTCATGGCCCGCCTCTCCCGTGACACCACGGTGATAAGCGAGGAAGCTTTGCCCGTCTTCGGCTACACATGGTTTACGGTCGAGCCGGGAGATTTGGTAACTCTGAAGGGGGCACTGCGCTTTAACGAGTCCAATGCTGACTTAACTGTCTCGCTCGTCGAGCGGGAAAGCGGCGAGGCCACTGATGCCGTGGTCACTCTGCTAGTGTCGGAGACTACCAGTGCTCTACCTCCGGGTTGGGGTGGTACACCGGGAACTCCTGGAACTACTACGACAGACTGGAGCTCAATGCTGGGGACGATGATGCCGATGCTCATGTTAGGCATGTTCGGCATGGTAATGGTATCTGCCTTCAAGCCGCAAAAGGAAACGACAAAGCTGCCATCCGGGAGGAGGGATTAGATGCCTGGTGAATTTTATATCGAAGGTAAGAAAGAAAAGGTTGACATCTCGCAGATAGTTGCTGGCCTTACTGGGCTTGAACAGAAGCTGAAGTCGCTGGCCACTCCTGTTGATTTCTGGAGCATCGCTGATGATGTGATAGACTTGCCTGCCGCCGCTACCGATGTCAACCTCCCTGATGTGGTGGTAAGTGGACTGCCCACGGGGATTGCTCTGGTCAGGGTGGTCACTATTCTGAAGGTGAGAGCAATAGAGAACACCAACGCCGGTGGGTCTAACGCCATCAATGGCGCACAGTACATCCAAGTGAGGAAATCTAGTGGTTCCTGGGTGAATGCCATAAATCTGCCTGATAACCTCTGGACCGTGGCCGCTTCTACCAGAGAAGCGGGAGATGTTCTCATTGCGAACATTGATGTGAAGGCTACTGTGGATGGCGATGGAACCTATAATTTCAAATTTCAAAATGCGCTGGTAGACCTGGCTAGCCTCAGACTTAATGACGTGCTTGTTGGGCTCAGATTCTACTTCAGCGCCTCATAAGAAAGGAGGGGTATGAAAGCAGAGCTTTGGTATTCAGTAGTAGTTCGAGACTCCCAAGGAAAGTTTATTTCTCGGGAGTGTCGGAAGTCAAGGAGCTTCCTGCGGCAGTGGAATGATATTATTTGGGCTCAGGTTACCGGAGCTTCAGGCTACATCAAGAGGATAGACGGGAACGAGACCTGGGGAATTGCACCTATCTCCGAGAACTTGCTGATGACTTCCGTTGGAGGTGTTGAAGCCAACCAGTCCATTGTCGTCGGTTCCGATAACACCCCCGTTACGATTTCGGACTATGCATTAAAGACACAGATTGCTCATGGGTCAGGAGCCGGGCAGTTGAACCATCAGGCTGCTACCGTAAATGAGTCTGTTGTTTCCGGTCCTAACTGCGGCTTCGTGGTTGAACGTGCCTTTGTCAATAACAGTGGCGGTGATGTGACAGTCAGGGAGTCGGCTATCTATGTGAGGATGAAAGGCCCGGTTTATTATGGCTACGCTTGCGTAGTGAGAGATGTTTTAACCATGCCCCAGACAATTCCAAATGGTGGGTCTCTTTCAATGAGCTATACACTGAGGGTAACAGTATGAAGAATCAAGATGGGAAAAAGAACAAATCACACGGTAAGTCGCTTAATCAATCCTTAACCTATCTCGTTGAGGTTACCGATAAAGAGGGACGCTTGCTCCAGCGAATTGAGGCTCCATCTCGCAGCTATGTTCAACAGTGGAACCGGGTTATCAACGTACAAGCGAAAGGCACTGCCTCAACGATTAAGGATACTGGCGGAGTCAGTCGCTCTATATCCCCCGGTGGTACTAATCTCCTCATAAATTCTGGGGCTGGCGTTACCGCTTATGGTATCCGCGTTGGAAAGGGGTTAACCCCGGTTACAATCACGGACTATGCTCTTGAGATTCTTTTGGCTGAAGGAACGGGTATTGACCAATTAACCCATCTAGCATCCACATACACTGCACCAACAGTAGCCGGCTCCGACTGCTCCTTCACTATCAGACGGACCATGATAAATAACACCGGGGCGACCATTACTGGGATAAGCGAAATTGGAGCCTATATGAGGATGGGTAGTTATTATGGCCTCGCTTTCCGAGACGTGTTAGCCAGCCCGGCTAGCGTGCCAGACGGCGGAGGCATCACGGTTACATACACAATAAAGGTGACGGCATAGTGGCAGATGTAGCATTCACACATACCGAGATTAATCCTTCATATGTTGAAGGGCATGGTGGTGGGCGCAGGGCGCTCACACATACTGAGATTAACCAGCCGTACTATGTTGAAGGATATGGTGGCGGGAGCAGGGATCTCACGCATACCGAGGCTAACCCTTCGTATGTTGAAGGGCATGGTGGCGGGCGCAGGGAGCTCACGTATACCGAGGCTAATCCAACGTACTTAGGTGGAGGAGGAGGTGGTTTTCGGTCATTTACACATACAGAGCAGAACCCAATGCTCACCGGGAAGAAAGGCGTAGGGCTCACTCCCGGCATGATAGAACTGATACTTTGAGAAAGACGTGGGCTGGAGGTTAAAGATGCGTTACTCAATAATATCCAAAGGTTTATCAATCGCACAGGTTAAATCGGAAGCCCTGAAGGTCGGGGCTAGAGATATCAGGATAACAGAGCTTCTAAACCAAGTCTTCTGTGAGCTTAACGAAGAGCAGGCAAAAGCTCTCTCCGGGGTATCCGGTCTCGCGGTAAAGCCGGTCAAGGAATTCAGGACCAACCAGGTGATGACGGAGCTGCCTCCGGTAGAAACTATTTCGGACGTCTTCTATTTACTTCGTTCCTACTTCGCCCCGCCTCTCACCGGTACAGGACTTACTGTGGCGGTGCTGGATAGCGGTATCCGTAAGTCTCACGAAGCCTTGCGGAACAAGGTCATCTACGAGGCCAACTATTCAAGCTCCCCGACTGCCGATGATGTTTTTGGACACGGCACTCAGGTAGCCTTTGTTATTGCCGGTGGAATGCACGCCCAGGGCGAGAAGGCCGGCGTTTCTCCGGGGGCTTCGCTATTTAATATCAAGGTCATTAGCGATGAAGGCATCGGCAGTGATGAGAGTATCATTTTGGGGATCGACAAGGTCTGCGACCTGGCTGAAGCAGCCCGCAAGAAAGGGCTCTCGCCGACCGATGACCTTTATCCCAATGTCATTAACCTATCACTTGGCGGCGAGGACGACGGCGACCCCGACAATCCGGTGAGAGCCGCCTGCCGCCAGGCGAGCCAGACCTACGGTCTCGATGTCATTGCCGCCGCCGGCAACTTCGGTCCGAAGATGACCACCATTACCCTGCCAGCCTGCGAGCCCGAGGTGATTGCGGTGGGCGCTGTTGAAGCAGCCGGTGATCTTATTATCTGGGATAACTCATCCCGGGGCCCGACCGTCCAGGGGGAAACCAAGCCTGACTTTGTCATGTGGGGCACCAATATCGAGATGGCCAGCGAAAAGGCCGATGACCAGTACGTGACCAAATCAGGGACGAGCTTCGCGGCCCCCATGCTCTCCGGGCTGACCGGACTCTTGTGGGAGAGCGGCCGGCGGGCTTACGGAGAGAGCTGGCCTTTCCGGTGGACGCAAGCCAGGGAGTTCGCTCTCTACTTCTCGACCAAGCCGACTGAAGCGCCGGTAAACAAGGACAATGCCTATGGCTACGGCCTGCCGGCGATGGGCACCATGCTGGGGCAGATGACCCAGGTAAGCACGCCGGCACAAGGCGGGATCGAGATGTTTCCCATGATCATGTTGATGTCGATGATGGCTCGCATGGTAGGAGGTGCCTGATGAATAGAAAGCTGTTGCCTGTAGCTCTGGAACTGGTCGGTATAGTCACCATCAGCGTCGGTATCGGCGTCGAGCTGGCCACCCATGCCAATATCGGCTGGGCAATAGTAACGACCGGAAGCTGCCTGGTGGCTGTCGGCGGCGTCATCTGGGGCAAATTTACGAGAAAAGGGTAGTACAGGAAGAACAAATATGAACACGCTTTATATCGCACTGGCAGCTTTACTCGGGGGAATAGTAACCGCCCTGCTGGGCTGGCTTGAAAGCGGCGATGCGTTTAGCCCGCGAAAGTTTGGCGGGTCTCTGATTCGCTCTCTCGTTGCAGGGGCTATCTTCGCGGTAGGTTACCAGATATCCGGTGGTGTGGGGATAATCGACCTCCTCTACGCCTTTCTGGGAGGCGCTGGGGTGGATGTAATCGGCAACCGCATCTCCGGTAAGCTGGGTAACGGCAGCTTTCCGCTAAATAAACCGGCGGAGACATCTAAGGAAGGAGACAGCTAGATGAATGCCGACATTACCAAGGTTGAAGCCCCTTCGAGCGCTCCGGCCGGCGAACAGGTCATCGTCGACGTCAGCGTGAAGAATATCAGCGTTTCTGACCAGTACATAGCCGTCACCGCTGTATACGACTCGACCAGCTTTCCTTTTCAGTTCGATTACCTGCTGGTGTCGCCAGGCCAGACCGTTGTATTCCGCGGCTTGTTCGCCATGCCTTCAATGAATGTGAGGGTAACCGCCTGGAGCTGGTCCTGGGACGGCAGCAAGTGGATTCAGGACGACCAGATGACGAAGGACATCGCTCTGGCTGTCTCAACACCGCAGGTAAGCGAGTTTCAAATATTGGATTTCAGTAAAGTCTAAGGAGGAAAAACATGGAACTTAAAACACTGGCTTTAGACCTCGGATCGGTTGGAGTGCTTCAGGATAGGATCGTCTCGCTGGCGGCTGGCTGGTATATCGACCCGCTCACCGGCATGCGTGTCTTCTACGACCCGAATACCCAGAATTTCTACACCCTGGTCGGCGGCGTCTATATCCCGCTCGGTTACATGAACCCCGCTCCGAAGCAGGTTTCCATCGGCCCTGGTGAGAAGCTAAAAATAACCATTTCCTATAAGTACTCGGGGCCAGCCGTAAGCGGAGCTCTGGAGAGGTATTGCGTGGGGGTGTATGGCGCTTTCGGGTTTAATGAGACACTCGTAGGCGAGAACACCCGTAGCCTGCCGGCCTCGACCACGCCTTTATCTTACACAGGCTCATATACCTTTACCATTCCTACTAGCGTTGGCTCGGACTGGGATGATATTTACTGCAAGATTTACGGCGGCTCACCCGGCGTCCCACAGACCCTTTTCGGTTATGAGAATGCCCTGCTTATCGTCGGTAAGCAACCTCTGATAAGCGAGTTTACCATTGTTGATTTCGCTAAGGTTTAGGAGGACAAGACAGTGCTCGATATAGCCCTGACACCTATGGCCCTCACCGCCAAGGAGTTTAACGTCGGAGACACGGTCAGAGTAACCGTCTCCTTTAGCTACACGGTGGGTATTAATACCAGTTTAAGACTCCTTGCCGGGCCGTACTACACCAATATCTTCGGCAAGCACCTGGTGGACTCGTGCGTCGGACGGGTGGATGTCTCGCTTCCCGCTGCCTCAACGCCAACCTCCCAGACCGCCGATATTGATTTTACTCTCGTACCCAAGTCGCTGGGCGGCATTGATAACGGGACGTATGGCTTGAGGGTATGGGTTGAGGACAGTAACGCTCTCGCTGAGCAGGATAGCGTAATCATCGTCTCCGGGAACACCAGTGGTGGTGGGGATATGTTTACCTCAATGATGCCCATGCTGATGATGGTGATGATGCTGGGTATGATTATGCCGATGACCCAGCAAATGGGAGCAGGGGGAGAAGAAGCATGAAAGCCTACCTTGAGCCGGGTGAGGTTGAGCAGTTGGAACAGGCTGCCGAGTATCTCCGGGATAAGCTCTTGATACGGCTTCTCTTTCATCTTGGCTGCCGTGTCTCTGAAGCGCTAGGCATCAGGGTCGAGGATATCGACTTCAGGCAGGGTACGGTGACCATCGAGCACCTGAAGGCTCGGATAAAGCTCTCCTGTTCTGAGTGTGGCGCCGGGCTGGGTAAGATGCACAAGTTCTGCCCGGTCTGCGGGCTTAAGGTTGATAAGGCTGTCGCCCAAGAGAAAGAGCACCGCCGCTACCGGTCGTTGCCTGTAGACAGGAGCACCCTGGCTATGATTAAGGAATACACTAGCCGCGGTGGAGCCAAGGCGAAGGGCGGCCAGCGCTTTCTATTTAACCTGACCCGTCACCGGGCCTGGCAAATAGTCAGAGACTGCGCCGAGAGGGCCGGTTTGCCGAAGCTGGTCAATGTGGAAAGCGGCAAGAAGCATAACGTCAGCCCCCACCAGCTCAGGGATGCCTTCGCCGTTCATGCGGTGAAGCTGGACGATTCCGGAGACGGATTAAGGATGCTGCAGGAGCACCTGGGCCATCAGAGCATCACGACCACCATGAAATACCGGAAAGTATCGGGCGAGGAACAGAAAGAATGGTACCAGAAGCTGTGGGAATGAGATATGAGCGAAGAGTTCGAGGACGAGGCAATGCTTTTTCTGATGAAGGCAATCATCATATCGGGTTTGGTTTACGCACTTATGCCCAACCTGGTACAGGCTTTCTCGGCAACTCAAACCATTGCACCTTTATCCAGCCGGCTCTACCTTGATCCGGAAACCGGAAATTATTGGGTCTATGTACCCGAGGAGGAGAAATAGATGACCTGGAAGAAAGTAATGCTCGAAGGAGATGTGCCGGTCCTTTCCGATACGGCCCCGGTGGATACCGACTTTGGCGCCGCGTCGGCCGGTGTAGCCGCCGATGCATCCAGACAGGACCATAAGCACGATGTCCCGGAAGCCCTCGTTGGCGACCTGGCTGCGGTTGACGGTGGAGCGGCGACAGCCGGAACGGCAAACAAGTTCGTCAGGGCCGACCATAAGCACGCCCTTGGGCCTTTACAGGCCAACCTGGACTGCAACCAGAAGGAGCTTGTGGGGCAGGTGATGCACTCGGTCGCTAGCGCACCTAACTCAGGCGCCGAGGTCGAGGGACAAATCTACTACAACTCGACCCTTGGCGACAAACACCCTTATGTCTGGATACCTTAAGGAGGATCATGAAAACGGACGAGCTATTGCAGCAATTTGAAAAGACCTATCGGGAGGAAAAGCAGAAAGAGGCCGAAACCCTTCACAATGCCCTGGTAGCGGTACTGTCCGAGAACAAGACTGAAATTCAGACGGTGCTCTATGTTCTGGACATGATCAGGTTTGAGCTTCTTGAGGATAAATTCAAGCAGCTCTTTGCTGCTGAACCCGAGCCCGGAGAAATACGTTTTGGTAAACCGGAATGAGCTGGAGAAAGATGCTGCTGGCTGGTGATGCCGTCACGGGACCGGCGCTCCAGGGAACCGTATCCGTTGACCCGCCGAGCATCGCCAAGGCGTCGACCAGCAACGTCGATGTTAGCGTGAGCGGGCTTCTCACCAGCTACAAGGTTTACGTGGAGTGCCAGTCCGACCTGGAAAACGGCCTGGTCTGCATCGGGGCGTACTGCCCTGTTAACGGGACTCTAAGGCTCAGGATAGCAAACTGGTCGTCGTCGGCCATTAACGGGGCGCTGAGGACCTGGGCATACCAGGCTTATGACTAACCATGATGTGGAATAGGGCGAAACTACAATCAAAGAAAAGGGATGAATCGATGAGAATAGTAGGCGAGTGCAACCGCTGTTACCAGTGCTGCGTCTGCTGGATATACGACCGGCCCGACCAGCCGGAAAACGTGCCACCGAGGAAAGGCTGGTGTCCTGAGCTCGATCTTGAGACAAAGACCTGCCGGATATGGGAGACACGGCCTGAGGGGTGCCGGACATTCCCGACGGAGAGAGCTTTCGAGCTGGGCGCCGTTCCCGAAAGCTGCGGTTTCAGGTTAGTGAAAGGAGGTAATTGAGATGGGTAAATACGCCAACCACGAAGAGTTCGGGGGTAATGCCCCAGTAAAATACCGGGAGGATACCACCAGCGAGTCTTTTCTAAAGGGCATGTCAGCGATTGCTCCCTCAGGAATGAAGCCGAAAGTGTCCCGCGGCAAGAAGTTCGAAGAGAAGACCGATTTCAAGGCTTCGGCTGTCTGGCACCGCAATTTTGATGTGGCCATGTTCGGGGGCTCGGATATCGGAACTCAAGACTACGAAGCGAAGCAGTTGGACCTGGAAAGAATATTTAGCGGTATCAATCGGAGGCGCTGATGGCAGGACAGCTAACATTAACAATCTCAAATAAAGAGTGGTTGGTAGGACTGGCTGAAACTCCCTGGGAGCTGACGCAGGGACTTGGTGGCATTCCCGAAATACCCCAGGGCACGGGCATGCTTTTCGACATGGGCTTTGAGCAGACAATCACCGTCACCACCGAGCCGATGCTGTTCCCCCTGGACATCGCTTTCCTGTCCGAGGGCATGGTGGTTACCGAGATTTACCGCAACGTTCAGCCGGGATACCTGGTAACCTCGACGTCACCCGCCCGCTACTTTCTCGAGGTTAACGCCGGCGAGCTGGATGGTGTCGATAGCGGCAGCCAGGCCTCGGCTGACAGTTTGCCTCTTCAGGAGGTGCCGGCAGCGACTAATTGGGTAACTCCGATGAGTTCCTTCGTGGGATTTATTCTGATGGGTGGTCTGGCAATAAGCCTGGTAAAAGACCTGACTGAAGAAGCGCTGGAGGAGCCGGCAGAACTGCGGTTAGTCGAGGCCGGTCAGTCGAAGACAGGACTACTTAATCCCTGGCGATTTCCCAAACGGACTGGAGCTCTGAATAAGCTCGGAGTCTATGACGTGGTTCACGTGCACGATGACGGCGACCTGACCGTTCGCAGTCATGATGAGCTGTATGTGGTAACTACTGACGGTAAGGTCTTCGAACAGGAACTTAATACACATGACAGTTTGAATGAGGCCGCTGGAGTATGCGAGGGGGTTTCGCCGCGATACTACAACCTGCTCCGGTGGGTTGGTGTTCCACTGCCGGACTACAGTTTTGCCGTTGAACCGGAGACGAAAGAGCGCAAGATCGATGAGGTGCTGAAGAGACTCAAGGAAGGTGTCGACGGCATTCAACAGAGCGATAATTTCCACAGCTTTCTGCTCACTATGGCGAAGTTCCACGACTACAGCATCGGTAACCTGATACTTATCATGCTCCAAAAGCCGAACGCTACCCGGGTCGCCGGCTTCACTACATGGAAACACCTCGGCCGGTGGGTTAAGACAGGAGAGAAGGGAATCGCCATTCTGGCGCCGTGCATGCCCCCCAAGGGAACCAAGGCTGCTCCGCCTGAAGAAAGCGAAGCTGAAGAAGGAGAGACTGAGGAAGAGCAGGAACGTGGTGGACTAAGGCCACTCTATTTTAAGGTGGTCCACGTGTTTGATGTTAGCCAGACGGAGGGTAAACCCCTACCACAATTTGAAGTGCCGAGTCTTACTGGAGAGGCCAATGAGACGCTTTTCGCCCGGATAATGCGCCTGAGCAAAGGACAAGGGCTTGAGGTGAGTTTCGAGCCGCGGCCTGAGCAGGACCCGGACATCAAAGGGATGTACTTCGGGAAGTCCATCTGGGTCAAGCCTGACGAGTCCCGTGCCCAGCAGCTCAAGACTCTTATCCACGAGGTAGCCCACTATTACTCAGAGAATGTCTTCCGGATACCGCGTGCGGATGCGGAGACCATCGCTGAGAGCGTGGCCTTTACGGTGGGAGCTCACCACGGCTTTGACACCGGCACCAGGTCATTTCCTTACGTTGCTCTCTGGTCGAAGGATAAGAAAGTCCTAGAAGCGAACCTGGCCGCCATACGCAAGGTGTCCGCGAAGATTATCGATGCCCTTGAACAAACGAACGAAATGGTGGGGATGGCATAGTTTATGGTAATGCGACTCGCACCGGGTAGAGGTGGCTTCCTCCGGCCGTTTGGCTGCGGCTGGTTTATCCGTGAGTATCTCCTGGGTAATGGCCCAGAGGGCTCAACCAGCATTGACCCGAGACGCGGCGCCGCCCAAGCTGATATTAACTTCGAATATAAAGAGGCTCTGGCCCGGGCTACGGCACGTGAGAGGTCTGAGAGAATCATCAGCCGCATGGTGCTAAGCGGGGCCGATGTTACCGAGGAGGAAGCCGACAGAATCTACGAGCGTGAGCTGAAGAGGCTATCCCGTAAGTTTACCCACATGAGATACCACTCATTCCTGATGTATTTCGGGGTTCTGAAACGGTTGGGGTGGGTGGAACCAACCAGCGAGACCGAGCCTTCAGCTATCCAGGACAACTACTCAGAAGCGCCGGCACGAACCTACTACCGGCTTACTAAACTAGGAATTGGTGCGGGGACTGAGCTCTGGTCCAACCCGCTCTTTACCCTGTATCCAGAAGTCGGCTCCAGCCACATGAAGAAAGATTAACACGTCATAAATTTCATAAGTGGTAGCGGGATTTAGCTATGGCAGATATCATTCTCGGCTCAGATGCCGTCTCCAGGCCAAGCTCATCACCATCCGGGTATACTTACATCTACCTGGCCAGCCCGGCTACTGTTGACGGCTGGATTACATCTTTTCAGGTTTATTTCCATACCGCTCCCACACTTTGCAAGATAGGACTTTTCCATCTGGTGAGCGGGTCCACCTGGCACTGCCGAAACAGTATCACGCTCGAAGGCGTGCAATCGGGCACAACTTACACCATTAGCGGCCTGGTAATGGAGGTCAGAGCTGGAGACTACATCGGATTCTGGCACCAGGGCGGAACACTGGCAAGGGCAGACTCCGGCGGTGCCGGCGCCCGGTACATCTCCGGTGAGTACGCTGACCCTGGCGATGAAGCATCATATTCATTGATAAGCTCGGGCCGTATCCTCAGTGTCAAGGGGATCGGGACTAACGATTTCGTTCCTCAGGCGGCGCTCACGAGTCTGACAGAAGACTTGTTCGCTGATTTCAGTCCTGCTTTCAGGGGATATCCCCAGCCTGTCTACAATTACTCTTTGAACGCCTCTAACAGCGAGTACGAGGTTACCCTGACTGCAACGCTGGAGGGGGCTACGATAAAGTATTCCTATGGCAGCGTAGCTGACAAGGTTGTGGCTTCTGGCGTGGGCGAGAATATCCCACTTGAAATCGGCACGAACATAATCACCATCAGGGTTGAAAAGGTCGGCTACGGGACGACAACATACACGATTACCATCACTCGCATCACAGCGGTCGATTGGGAATACATCTTACCTAAAGCAGACACTGGAACAAAGTCTCTGAAAACTTACCCTGCTTCTCCTTCGACCCATTACGACAAGGTTAGAGATCCTGAGTGGTTAAACCGGGTCTATTGGGACCTAGCTTCGGAAGCAGGTGACCTGTGGAGTTTCGATAAGCCCGTCCAGCGCGAGATAGCGGCGGTCCGGAAGATACGCATCCATTCCGTTGGATACCGGAACAACCCGCTAGCGTGGGGTAAGTTTACTATCTATACCAACGGAGGGCTTTATACCGGGCCTCAGAATACCTGGGGTGGTTACCAGGCAGCGGGGTCCAGGTATTATACTCTGACTTCGAACCCGATTACGGGAAATGCATGGTTGTTGGCTGAAATCGATTTCATGCTTGCCGGGCTCAATTTCTTTGACTCTGGCATACCTTCTGGGGTAGGAAGCTCGTATCATTACTGTTCGGTGATTTACCACGACGCTTCAGTACGCACAGACAGGTATGTCGGCTATACAGGCGCAGCCGTAACGTTGAAGGGAACTGTTACCAACAACGAAGGTGCCATAGCGGACCCGTACCTGTTAAGCGACAGCCAGATCAGGGTGAGGTTCGAATGGGGCGAGACCGTAAGTTATGGAAACAGCACAGCCTATCAATATGGAATTACCGGGGCGTTCAGCGCAAATCTGTCCGGGCTTGACCCGACGAAGGTCTACCACTATAGGGCTGTGGTTGAGGTTCGCGGCGACAGCAGGATTGGCGGCTGGGATGTTTACTACGGGCAGGACATGATTCTCCCATCGAGCAGCGGCATGGTTGGAGGCTGTATAGCAGACAAGCTTGTTGCGGAGGGTGTAATTTAAGGGGAAAAATTGCGACAAAATTCGATTGACTGTTGTGGTTCTGGGTTCTATCCTAAAAGAGATTATCAGGTGAATGACGGAGTGCCCTCTCGTTACCGCGGGGAGACTTTAATGGGTAAGAGCGCAGGGTTAACTCTCTTCCCAGCCTGATAATCTGCCCTTCAATTCATTATTTCTTTAGGTGTCCCAATTTACTTTTTTGTTGCCTCAGCGATAAAATGTAACCATTTCTATATATTTCTACTATAAAAGTAATTATGTTAGCTTATATGTAAAGTAAGGTAGCAACATCAGTCGCTATTTCTCATATGACTCGGCGAGTAAAGGCAAATGTTTATCAAGGAAATCCTTGTAGAATTTCCATTTAGGGCTGTTTTCGTTGAATATGTGTGGAAGTGGAAGTAGGGATAATTTTTTTTGCCATATTAAAACTACTGGGGGGTTCCTCACAATTGACCTTAGAATGTCCTTTATCTTGGGAGCAGAATCTAGGCCATATCTCTCTCTTAAAACTTGGTAGACCGGTTCACCCAACGTAATAATATGCTTAATAGGGTAACGCTCGAGTGTCATCTCCAGTTTCCTTCGTGCAAGACTTTCGAAGTTCAGGGCATGTAGGATTGCCCCGTTAGCTCTATCTGGGTACATGTTAATGTTAATCCCAATCTTCTTAGCCGCTCTAATGATCTGGTCCTCATAATTCTTGGCAATTTTTCTATTAGGCACATCGTGGTAATAGGCATTTATTAAATTGGTGGCTATGATTCTCGATTCATCAATACCAAGTGGTAGAAGTATCCGGTGTTTGATGTATTTCTGTAGTGGTTTGCTCTCAGTGTCTTCGTAATTACTGGACTTCTTCAAGCCAAGAACAGTTTCAAACCTTCGATATGGGTCTACCGTTGGGTCTTGACCTAGAATGAGAACATCGGGTGTCGAACCAGGTTTATAAAGCTTTGGTCCTTCGTAATCTCTAATGAAGTACGTGGTTCTCCTCCCTTGTTATACATCTGTATTAGCTGCACAGTTCCCTTAACTTATCAACAATCCAGACCATGCCCTCAGTATCCCTGCCACAGTATTGCTCAAGATCATTCATCACCTTAACTCTCTCTGCATTAGGCATATCACCGAAGGTTGCTGAGAGAAAAGAGATACTGGCCAACTGTCCATCGTTAATATCTAGATCTTCGTAACCCCTGCCCGTAATTGCCGGCAGTACAGCCTTAAGCGAAGCGCTGCCTTTCTGGACCGGGTGATAGTAATCGAAGTTTCTAAATGGCGCCAGCAAATCAACCAATCTGCTACACACCTGTGTTATCCAGTCACTATACTCCGGAAACGCCGGCGCTAGGTCTCTCAATATGCCTTCTTCAAATCCTTTGTTGTAGGCAATAATACTGCCAGAATTGCCAAGAGCTTTTTGGAGTTCAGAAAGTAAAGCAGGCCTGGGATCACTCGCCCCGCTTGCAAGGAAAGAATAATGCTCTATCTGTGAAAACTCGCCTTTGACTACATGAAGAGAAAACTGGAACGGAATGTTCTGGTATGGTCTAACCCCATCGAATAGGGGCACCGCTGGACCGATTGTTTCAAAATCAAGATAGTACAGGGGATACTCCAAAGACGACAGAAAGCTGTGTACAGCTTCCCTGTCTATATGTGGTTCGCCACTGGCAACACAAGCCTGCTGGATTCGCTGTTTATCGTTCAATTTGTAACCACTCGGTATTTCACCGACGGCTACTATGCCACTATCATACATTTCGAATGACTTCTTCCCGCCGTAGTACAACGTGAAAATATTGTGTTCTGGTAGTGAATCCCAGCAGTCTGTAAGCGGGCATTCATAGGGATCTCGGCAGTGGGGTCCGATTATCATTTCAGGACAGGCCTCCTGATTAATGACTTCCAGTATACCATCAATCCTGTTCTGTATACCCACACTCGCCTCTTCAACCTTATCGGTAACGTCATGGATATTAAAGAGGCCTTCCGGGTCGATCTGCCCATCCCTGACATACTGGTTGTTGATCAAAATCAGGTAGCATTTTCTGATATTTAACCCGGATTGATTACAGCAGTAGCGCTGAAAAGCCACGTCATTTATATGGACATCCTTCACGCTGGTCGAACTCTTAACCTCAATGATGTCCCACCCTTCTTCACCAGTTGGATTGAGGATGTCTACTCTGGAGTAGAGTCTTTCTGCGGTTATTCCAGCCTCAAACAGCGGTTTTCTTTCCTTTAAAAGTTCCAGTGTAGTGGAGATATTTCCCATAAAGTCCTCTGTGGGAATATCAATACCTTCAGGAAAGAGCTTCTTGGCTAGCTCACCAATAAGATGCCCCTGGTCAAAGATGTGTTGAGTTACCGGATCAGTCTCGGGTATTTTCCCCGGTTCGTGGATCTCGATCCAAATCAATCTCGGGCACTGGGTCCGTTTAGATATTTTGATTTTGACAATAGCTGAGTCATTCTTTTTATCTTAATCCGGATGCTAATGATTCAAGGAGGTCATGCATTAAGCCTCTGTTTGTGACTATTCAATCCTTCCCTTCAATAACTTGAAATACACTCGAGCTCCACCTTCCTCCACACGAAATCTTGTCTTACCTGTGTTGACAAAGGGGTTACCAAGTGGAGAGATCTCAGGTTGAGATAGGGCGTTTGTAACGAGATATACAACGTAATTTTTACGACTTCGGCGTCTTGCCGCCGACCGGGCAGCCTCAACCTCGGTATCAGTTAGGTCAACAAACTGTGGGCCACCCTGGCTAGACTTCACTTCAATTTGCCACAGGATTCCCTCTTTTGGAAACTCGAAGTCATATCCCAGCCCGTCATCTCCTGTATCATCCGCTAGGAAGTGGCGTCGGTTTCGCGATTTCCACGCCTGTCCTGCTGCAGACACACCTATTTGACCACATAGAACTTTATGGATTATATACTCTCCTACTGCTCCGATTAAGTCTCGATCCTTGGGTGATAATCCGCCACCTCTTCCGCGACCTCGACCTTTCCTACCAGATGGTATAGGCTTCGGAGCTTCTCCTAATGAGGGATCTCGAAAAAGGTCAACACCTGTCAATAGCTCCTTGCTAAGTTGTGCATCCACAACATCTCTAAGACCTTCGAACAAGTCACCACGTGGCATCTCATAATCTGCTCCTAGGATGGAGCGCATTCTAGCCCTTCGCTCGTTATACTCCTGGACTTTAATAAGCCGTTCGGAGGCCAGTTCCAGTTGCTTCTCTGTAACAGGAAGATCTTTGGTCAATGACAATAACGAAATCCAAGGTTTCTTATCAATACCCAGTTGTTCAAAAACTCCTCTTTCAGTCAAGTATTCAATCACTATATTCATGGAGTCGGTTTCGGATATTGGCTCAAACTGGCATATCGACCTAATATTGTCTTGAGAAAAAAGGTTGCTGGTTTCGCGAGCATTGGAAACAGCAGTTGGCACTGGTGATTTATCGTGGTCCGAAGCTATCCATGCTGCCAGTATATGGGTCAGGCAAGACTCGATTAGTCTCTCAAGCTGCAGGCGATTCTGGTACTCTATTAAATCATCGTTATGATCCAAATCCAGCCCCAGGTTGATAGCCAATAATTTTAATTGCTGAACACTTTCCGCAGATACCGACAGGACTTCCAGTAGTTCAGTTTCAACATCTGGAATTTGCGATTTTAACCAACTACGAACAGTTTCAATTACAATACCAAGAGGTAGCCTCCAAAAATGTTCCTTCCAGTCGGACTGTGGTGTTATCTCATCGTAGCTGTCCTTTAGGGAAACATATTCCTCAATTGCACCACTTTTTTCGAGAGCCTTTCTCGCTGCCGCGATCACTAATGACTTCAGTTCCTGTGTGATAACATGGAACTCATCCTCAATATCATCGTTATAGCAGATCCTATATGGGTGACCCAAAGCACGGATTGAATCATTCCAAACAGCCAGTGATAATCGGCGGTTGGACCAAAGCTTATAAGCCATATCCTCGTCACCAGTTGCAACCGTTGCAAGGTCATATAGTTCTGCCGGATTTGCAACTTCTATGCCACTTGGCCCTAACCCATGTAATGCTTTTTCTACACCCAAACTTGCACATAATTCTAGAAAATCTTCCCTTATCTTGTTGGCTTCATTATCATTAGTTATTCCATTGAGTGCACAAATTGCAGGAACCAGTCTTACCGATATCCATTCATCGTCCCCAGATGCCACTATCCGCCTAATACGCCCGAACTGCTCAGCGCTGACATGAAGAAATTGCAGAGATTGGACTTGAAGTTCATACTCGGGTGGTTCTATATCATCAAGTGGATGACCAAGTTTTGAAAGGGCCAAACGTAGAGGGGGTTCAATATCCTGAACACCGAAGAAAGCCCTTAAACCACCGACTAAGTCCTCACAATTAGACGCGGTTTCAGGATTCAGCAGTAATGCGTTATTTTTGTCCCAGTAATAACATTTCGGAGATAAAGGTGGTGTAATCGTATCCAAGCCTTCAATACGAAGCTGTAATCCAGGAACCTCCAAATACCTTAAACGCCGAAAGTTCCTGGCAACGCGCCTAAAATCATCCCCGGTAACATTCATTTCTTGGTTGCGCCCCAACCCATATATTGTCAGAGCGAAAGCTTCCAGCCACGGAAACCGCGAGGTTAGTGAGGAGGCTGAATTTAAGTGCTGTTGAAAGTCTGATATTCCACTAGACCCTGGTACAAACTCTAACTCACTTATACAAGCTATCTTTGATCCAAACATGTCCTTTAATAGATTTACCTGGCTGTCTATTTGCTCGCCGCGCATTTCTGCAATGTCTACCCATTCCCCCATTGAAGATTTGAGTTCTACTTCGTCAGGTAAATATGTTAATGAAACTGATTCCTCTCCTGAGCCCAGGTTTCGCCATTCAGGGAAACGAAGTCCAGCCGGTGTAACTAGGAGTCCATTTAATCCCCTTTCTTGGCTCTTCCCTAACAAGGATTCTCGCTCAGATGGTGAACGGTCTTTCCATAAACGAGCCGTTTCCACTAAAGTGTCTCGCCAGAGGTCTATAAAGAATTGATGTCGTTCTGGTGGTAATCCTGCCTTCCATGATGATGCGAGATCTCCCAGTAGTATTAGTCCTTCCTCCGCTGAGGAAATCTTTACAGCCCGTAAACCTATGAACTGGCGAAAGTCATCAGTCATAGATAGTGCAACGTCCTTGGGTAGGTGGTTCACAAAGGAATAACGCATTCGGCTTGGGGGTGAATCGAGAATGTCAGGAGGTATGAACCAAACGTGATCTGGATCCGAAAGCCCTTTGACTTCTGTTTCATCTCCACTAACATATGGGAGCCAGGAGAAATGCTTCAGGGTGAACGCGAGCGAACTATCTGCCCTGGTATATGATTGAGTAACATATGCACCACGTCTAGTCACGCTAGTTGTCAGCGAATTTTGTATCTTTGAAAATCCATGAGCTACCAACTGTGCGTATGCATTAACTGTCTTTACGTTTACTTCAACGAGACCGTCTAATGTAGCAAGCCTCTCGAGATAATAGTAATCCCAACTTCGAATAGGCGGTTCCAGATAGCTCCTAAGATACTCGACGTATGGCGGCCAAATTGAATCTGGGAAGTTGAAGTAATTTCCCAGTTCGGTAGTCTCGTACCTGCTACCCTGCCCACTCATACGGAGATGCCCTTGCTCTTGATCTGACCTGACACTTCGGAATACCGTCTGTCTAATCATCGGTGTTTCCAACACATTGCACTGATCTCTCAAGAAGACGATCCATCCTCGTAAATCATTCTTGCTGAAGTTAGAAGATTTCCCCATTACCAATTTCGCAAAGCTCTCTGGAGACACTAGAAGTCTATCGAGAGCTTGGTGACCTTGAGGAAAAGCCTTCTCTACTAGGTGTCCCAGAGTTCCAGTCCAGCCAGTGCTGAAATATGTTTCCGTGGCTGGTCTCCATCCTGATGCTGTGGGCACATACAGACGATTCCATTGGACTCCCGCAAAAGTGGCATCAGTGGGAACACTAAGATACAATTGATACGCCCAAGAAAGAGCTTGTGCAAGTGTCTCAATAGAAGAAGGACTATTTCTCGCCGATGCTTTGAGTACTAGAGGTATGATAACCTCATTAACTATCACACGGGTCTCGTAATCTCTAACCAACGGCGGATTTCCCTGGCGGAGAAAACGGCCGACTGAATTAAACATACGGGAGGGGCTATCCTCAATAAGTGAAATACCACTATGCAGGAAGGCGACTTGAGACCTAATTCGAGATGGAACTATGACTCTTGGTTTACTGCTATCCGGTTGCTTTTCTTCATCAATATCTTCTGTGGGTGTACCTGCCCGGACTGGGAAAGCGAAGATTCTAGGCCCGTCACCATCTGCGGCGACAAGCCGTTGGTCTTCTGTGAGAAGGAACCGACAGATTCGTAGTGCATCCTGAAAGTGTAAAGTGTCATTCAGTTCTGATATTTCACGGTAGAAGGTATTCCAGTCGTTCAAGGTTGTACCACTTTTAAGTAGTGATACTGCCACTTTCCTCACCCAATCCGCGATTTCAGTGTCATTCGGCATAAGACTACTGCCCACTCGCTCCGCCAAGCGGTTGAGTACCCCATACCTATTTTCGGTAATAATGCTTGCCGGAAAACAACCACCAACTTGCGTGAGTCTCGATGGTGTTAGGAATTGTCGCGGTTGCTTAGATTCCGGTAAAATTCTAATACTAGAGATTGGTGCCAGCACATGCTCGAGGTGATCGCCACCTTTAGGAGGTTCAAGGTAAACAACTTTAAGATGGGAAAGAGGAGTTCCTGAGTCTTCCAATTTCTTGTCAAAAAGTTGTATTAGCACAGAGGAAGGATCCCTACAATCTAAGATATCCAACATTGCAGTCCCGTCTTGCAAAGAGCCAGTTTTTCTTATGTAGTCAAGCATCTCAATTAATAACTCAACGGCCTTTGTTAGTAATAAGTGGTTATACTCTTTACTGAAATTTATATCGGTGCGAGCTAAGTTTCCATAGAATGGTCCATTTACCGACAAGGGACTCCCGGTCTCCTGTTCAGTGGGGAGATAGATTGAAAACAGTCCCGATTGTGGTTCCTGTAGAGTGCGTTCCAATGCTATATTAACGGTTGCCTTAGTAACCTCATGCCACTTCCCTGGAAGTTCTTGAAGGGCCAACTTCAAGTAGTTACCAGTGACATCACCAGTATGCATCCACCATACACGGCTCTCTATGTTTACCGATTCTGGCGACATTCCATTATCTTCATGATCGCGCGCATCCGAAAGTTCGTTATTTTGCTTTCGCACGATCTGCAGGCCTGTCAGTGGTGATGGTGGATAGAATCGATGACTTTTCAGAATCGGTTTTTTCTCTAGAACGACAGATAAGTTCTCTTTATCTGAATGAGTCCTGTGTTCGACAGAGAGTTTCGTTAATCGAGGAGTAAATAGCAAATATTCCGGTACAATATTACCAATTGCTCTTTTAGTAGCTATTAGGTCTTCAGGTTCATTCAAGACCAGTTCAATTACAGTGACAAAACCTTCTCTGTGAAAGATATCTAGGTTTGGGTATTGGTTCATCAGCGGAAGAGGAAAGGAATAAGGAGAGAGGTATTTTACTTCGTCACTCACTACACAATCACCCTTATCAATGCGGGAGCGAAGTTTTCCAATTCGTGAAGGCTCTGATGATATTGGCACTTTCACTCCAAAATACTTCTGGATTGCGTCACTAGTGTTGTCTGCCCTTGTATCCCAGTACTGTATTTCGTTTATCACTTCAGTTATGACATCTCTAGCATAAGGGGAAAGTTTAAAACAGTAACCATCAAATCCCTCACTGTCATTTTGGCTCGAGCTATCGGCAACCGAATAGATATGGGGTTCGCGGCAGACTTGGAGTACACTGCGAAAACCAAGACCTTTGTTCCCGATAGCTTCATTGGGGTCTTTGTCACTTAGACCTAAGCTGCATAGAGCTTCAAGGTTCTGCAAAGTAAAAGGCTTACCTTGGTTGGCAACGTACAACGTAGGAATACTAGCACTAGCCTCATCAAGAACTATGCGAACTTCTCCACCAGTGGACGCATCATTAGCATTCTGAATGAGCTCTACAAGAAACCGGTCATGGTAATCATGGGGAAATTGTTCAGATAGAGAGTATAGCTGTCGGTAGTTGTTTGTACCTTCAATTAATTCATTAATAAAGGTACGTACTTCACGAAGAAACCGAGCAGCTACGTCGTCCCGGAATTTATCTCTCACAGAATTGCCTCTTTATCTGTATGCTTCAGAATGTGACTAATCCAATCTTCAGCAAATTTAACCAGCTTGTGTAACAGATACGAGTCTATTATACCGCCACTCGGGGGGAGAGGGAAATCTAGCTAGGTTTTCAAATATGAGAAAGGCCCCTTTTGTCTTATGCTGAAATCAAAAAAGAGAGTTTTCAATGTACCCGCACGGCGGGGGGTGATAAACGTGCTAGCTCTTGAAATATCCCATTTTGACTAATTGTTGAATAATGGAGCTAACAACGCACTTTAACAAAAA
Source organism: Chloroflexota bacterium (assembly GCA_016202545.1). Lineage (GTDB taxonomy): Bacteria > Chloroflexota > Dehalococcoidia > Dehalococcoidales > JACQON01 > JACQON01. The sequence continues at coordinate 359 of JACQON010000010.1, read as the reverse complement.
CCGAATAGGCAATCCCAAAAATACCGGATAAATTGCCGAATAACATTGAGACTGATTAGGCAAGCCACCACACTCACCACAAGGCTCACCGAAACGCCTTAACGGAGTCGGTCATATAGAATATGTAGTTCAACCTAGTGTTAGGGTGGCTGTGTTCAATAAAGAAGAAGGAAGGTATTGAACACAATGGAAACGCCTAACTATATCAAGAGTCTGGTTACTCCCACCACGAAACAGCCACAGGGTCGCAAGGTCTGGTCTATTGACCTTCAGCAAGTCTGGCTTCCGTTTTTTACCGCTACTAACACTATGGGCGATACCGCTATCCCCAGTGACGCAATCGGTTGCCCGCTACGCTT
>JACQON010000012.1 GCA_016202545.1 Chloroflexota bacterium | reverse complement strand
GTGCGGGCTGGAATGGCCATTCCAGCCCGCACCGCCCTTACCGCCTGGGTGACCTGGTCATCCTCATCATCATGGATGGCCAGGCGTCAGTGAAGCGTTTATAGGGTGACCACCTAGAGAATAATCGTGGTACATACCGACCAGACCGGGGTTATATTCACGGTGTAGTCATAGAATTAAACCGAAAAGTGCGGTAAAAGGAAAGCTGAGGTGAGCACAAAAAGATTAGTTTTGGAATCAGTATTGCTTTGGTTTTTGGCTATGATAATAGCTATCGTGGTCAAAGCTCTGACTGGTATCCCCACACCTCTCACGTGGTTTGTTGTATTTACAATCGGCTTCATCATCGAGTACCGGAAATGGCGGAGAAGCCACGGGCAAGCAGCCAAGCCACGCTCCAAGATACTTGACAGAATCCTGCTATGGCTTACCGGAATAATAGTTTTTCTCCTTATCATCTTCGTTGTAAATTTAATTATAGGCTCATGAAACACCCTGGTTATCTATCTGCTTTACCGTGAACCCCTTCTCCTCCAGCTTCTTGAGCACTTCGTTCAGGTCTTTGCCCTGCCGCTGGCAGCCCTGCGGTATGGTGGTCGCGCGCCCCAGGGTCTTTCTCACTACCGCCTTGGCCACGCCGAGGAAGCCGAGTTCCTTCAAGATTTCGATAAGCTCCGGGTATTCCTCCGTCAGCTCGTAGACGCTCTTTTTCAGGTCAACCTCTTTCATCTATCAGCCTCTTCTCTCCCTCCAGTTTCTTTATGTCACTTACGTCCTGGGTCACCTCAAGAGCTCCAAGATAGCGCTTCTCCTTATCCCTCACCGCGAAGTATCTGATATAGACAAATTTCCCACGGTGGTTTATCCAGAAATCGAAGGAGTCCCTTTTCCCCTCTTTGAAGGACGCCACTATCTTTTCCACCACGTCCAGGCTCTGCGGCGGATGACAGTTCTGCACCTTCCTGCCGATGACAGACCGTGTCCGGTGAAAAATCCTGGCCGCCCCATCGGTAAAGTACCCGACCGTATCCTCGGCGTCCACGAAGGTAAAGTCCACCGGCAGCGTGTTCAATACCTGCATCAGCTCGGTCAGTCGCAGCCTGCCGGTGGGAAGGGAAACGGCGCCATCCTGGAACACCGGCTCTTCGAGCAGGGCCGTCTTGAGCTCTTTTACCAGGGCCTCCGTCTCCCTGGGCTTCTCGATGAAGACATAGCCGATTTCGTCACTCTCCCACAATATCTCCACCCAATCGGTAGCGCTCAGCTTTTCCAGAGCGGTGGGGAAAAGTATATTCTCCTCCTTGAACACCATCCCCAGCACTTCCTCTATCAGTGGATTCAGGGTTTCTCGGATGCAGGTCTCAAGCTCCTGCCGGTCGGCGACAGCCTCGATGTCGCTCGACGCCTTTTTCAGCAAGTCCCTGACCTCGTTGTCCTTGCCCCACATCACCTTGGAGGGGCCAAAGAATCCCTGCTTTTCCAGGAAGGGGAAAAGGAGCTGCTCTTTCCTCTCATAGTGCACCTCGACCCCTTTTAGCTGGAGCAGCAGCTCTTTGAGCCTTTGTTTCAAGTCAGGAAACTCATATTTTTGCCTCTGCTCCACTGCTTCCTTGATTGAGCCAGCAAGTTTCTCTATCTCCCGGTTTTCCAGCCTGAAGAGGTATACCGGATGAGACGGAAATGCCTCCGCGGAGACGGACTGTTCCAGGGCCGATTGAAAGAGCAGGGCGTGAACGTTACAAAACTTCTTTATCTCCTCCGGGGAAAGTCCCTCGTTAATGAGGGACTGCTCGATGTCGGCGATTTCCGTCGAGGTGATGGTGCCGACCTCTTTTTCAAATCTCTCCTTCGCCTGCTCAACAGACAGGCCCTGGTGCAGTTTACGGATGATATCCTTCATTATCTCTTTTTTCGCCTGCTTGTCCAGCGGCATGGGTTCCCCCTTTCTGACCATAAATTCCCCCGAAGCGTCAACGGGGCCTGGCAATGAAAACTTTAAGCAATTGGCTCGCCGTTGTCAAGGTCTCTTCTTTGATATTGTTTACTAACAGTTTGTCATTGCGAGGGCGAGGGCGAAGCCCGAAGCAATCTCAAGCGATACCCTGTGCCTAGTCGGAGATTGCTTCTCTACGCCCGTAACTCATCATGTCAACCTGGAGTTGACGCCACAATTTACGGAAATAGGTCTGCACTCACATGCACCCACCTCACCCCTTAATCCCCTCTCCTATCAGGAGAGGGGAAAGAATTTTAAGAGAGGGGGCGAATGCCCCCTCTCTTTTAGTTGACTCCCCCTTCCCTTTGGGAAGGGGGTCAGGGGTTCACCCAGAAGGGCTCGTCCTGAAGGCTCGCTCTGAAGGGTTCACCCTGAAGGGGATGGGCGTTCGCTTAGAAGCACCTAAAGATATTGGAGCCAGCAGAGGCTCTTATTTTCATAACAATGACATATAGAGTTATCTGCCATGTAATTATTAAACACCCTCCTTCTTTGACGCACCTGACGTCTGATGCTATGATGGGTTTGGTGAACACACAATCCAACTTAAAAATCGGAGCGTGGTGATGTGGAATGTCAGGCAGTGACATATTATTTATAGTATTGCTGGCTATTACCATACTACTGTCAGCCTTCTTTTCCAGCTCAGAGATGGCCTTTATCGCTTTGCAGAGAATCAGGCTTAAGCATATGATGAATACCAAAGTGAAGGGTGCCGACCTGGTTGCCAAGCTGCTGGAACGGCCGGAGAGGCTGCTGTCCACCATTCTGCTGGGCAACAACCTTGTCAACACGGCAGCGGCCGCGATAGCTACCGCCCTGGCCATTAAATACTGGCCGGAGCAGGGCATCCTCATTGCCACCATAGCGGTAACCGTCCTTCTGCTGATATTCGGTGAGGTCACCCCCAAAGCGCTCGCCACCCGGCACGCTGAGAGGCTATCCCTGATTTACGCCTCGCCGATACGGGGGCTCTCCTGGCTGTTCACTCCATTTGTCACCGTGCTGAGCAGCATCGTCGGGGGCTTCACCAAGATGCTGGGCGGAACGCCGCCGAGGTCCCTGGCCAGTGAAGAGGAGATTCGCACTATGATATCGGTGGGGCATAAAGAAGGTACGGTGGAAAAGGAAGAGGCGGAGATGCTGCACAAGGTTTTTGACTTCGGCGACCGTTCGGTGCGCGAGGTCATGGTGCCTCGTCCCGAGGTGGTGGCCATCGAGCAGGGCTCCACCATAGGGGATTTTCTCGCCCTTTATTCCGAGCATCCACTGTCCCGCTTCCCGGTGTACCACGAGAACATGGATAATGTCGTCGGCATCCTGTCGGTGAAGGATGCGCTCATGGCTTTAGCCAAGGGCAATGTTGACCGCCAGAGCCCGCTAGATGACCTGATTCGCCCGTCCTACTTCACCCCGGAGACCAAACGTATCGGCGAGCTGTTCACCGAGATGCGAAAAAGGAACTTCCGCATGGCGGTGGCGGTGGACGAGTACGGTGGTACGGCTGGCATAGTCAGCCTCAGCCGGCTGGTGGAGGAAATCGTGGGCGAGGTTGGTGACGAGCTGGGCGGGGTGGAAAAGGACTATGAGGTAATCAATGAATATACCTTCCAGGTTGACGGCGGTATGCGCATTGATGAAGCCAATGAAAAGATGGGGCTGGAGCTACCAGAGGGCGACTACGAGACAGTAGCCGGCTTCGTCCTCAACCTGCTGAGGCACATACCCAGGCAGGGCGAGCAACTGAGGTATAAGGGCCTGAAGATAGTGATAACCAGGATGCGGGGCGTGAAGATTGAGGAAATACTGCTGACCAAGGAAGCCGAGCAGGGGGAGAAGCGTGCAGCGGCTGCGGGTTAGGTTCTGCCGGGGGGAGGAGATAAAGTTCATCTCCCACCTGGATATAATACGACTATGGCAGAGGGCGCTTCTGCGTGCCGGCATGCCTCTTGCTTACTCGGAGGGGTTCAGTCCCCATCCACGGATATCGCTGGCGGTGCCCCTGGCAGTGGGCATAACCAGCGAAGCCGAGCTGATGGATGTATTCCTCGCCAGGCCGGTGTCCCCCCATTCCTTCGTGGCTGCGGTAAGCCGGCAACTGCCGCCCGGCGTCCACATAACGCAGGCCCATCAAATAGCCCCCGACTTGCCGTCCCTGCAGTCACAGGTCCGCCAGGCCGAGTACAAGGTCGAGGCGGAAACTGAAAAAGGGGAGCAGGATATGGCATCGGCGCTCGACTCTTTTCTATCGCTGGAGCAATTGCCATGGCAGCACAAGCGAGACACCGGCACACGAAGCTACGACCTGAGGGCACTGGTAGACGACCTGTGGCTGATTGATTGCAGCCCGGCCGGGTGCGCCATCGGCATGAGGCTGCGCTGCGACAGCACTGGCTCGGGAAGGCCGGAGCAGGTCGCCGCCGCCCTGGGTCTCAGCCGGCATCCCAGGTCTATACACCGCACCAGGCTCATCATGGCCACAAGCTGACCAGAGCGCCATCAACGAGCAAGATATGCCTCAACAACCCTTGGAACGGCAAGTGCTGCGCTTCATCCAGGAGCACCACCTGATAGCGTGGCAGCAGCCCCTTCTGGTAGCGGTATCAGGAGGGCCGGACTCAGTCTGCCTGCTTCACGTCCTGGTCAAACTTCAGGGGGAGCTAGGCACAGGACTCCACGTAGGCCACCTCGACCACCAGCTTCGGGGCGCCGAGTCAGCGGCTGACGCCGACTACGTTTCCTGCCTGGCCCGCCAGCTGGGCGTTCCGGCCACCGTAGAGCGGCGCGATGTAAAGGCATACCAGGCCAGCAGGCATCTATCCCTGGAAGAGGCAGCCCGCGAGGTACGCTACGACTTCCTGGCCGAAGTGGCCGGGGCTATCGGCGCCACCCAGGTCGCAACCGGACACACCCGTGACGACCACGTCGAGACCATCCTGATGCACCTGCTCCGCGGCACCGGGACCAGGGGGCTGCGCGGGCTCCAGCCGGGCAGCCGGTGGCCTTACCAGGGAGGCAGCCTGACGGTAGTCAGGCCGCTGCTGCAACTCAGCCGGCAGGAGACCGCCAGCTACTGCCGCTGTTACAACCTCAACCCGCGGATTGACGCCTCTAACCTGTCGTTGTCACCGCTGAGGAACAGGCTCCGGCTGCAGCTTCTGCCCCTGCTGCAGGGCTACAATCCCCGCATCATCGAAACCCTGGTCCGCACCGGACGCATCGCCGAAGACGACTACGCCTTTCTCGACCGGGAGAGCGCCCGCCTGCGCCGTGAAATCATCCAGAAGGAGGAAGGCGTCATCATCCTGGACAAGCAGAAGTTCCTGGAGCTACCCCCTGCGCTCAAGCGCCACCTGCTCCGGGTGGCCATGGAAGAGCTGCTCGGCGACCCCAGGGACATCGAGGCCCGTCACATAGAACAGGTGATGGATGCCCTGAACAAGCCGGCGGGAAAAAGGCTCAGCCTGCCCGGCGGCCTGGCCTTCTCCCTAGAGTACGATAGATACCTGCTGGGAGCGGACGCGGACGCCGTGTCCCCCTTTCCCGTACTGGATGCTGATTTTTCGCTGCACCTCCCCGGCGAGACGCTGCTCCCCGGCTGGCGGGTGCAGGCTACCGTTATGAGTCCCTCCGAAATAAAGGAGACCGGGCTCGCCGGCGGCCCGTTTGCCGCCTATTTCGACCTTGATAAGGCTGGCGATAAACTGGCGGTGCGGGGCCGCCGGCCCGGCGACCGCTTTCAGCCGCTGGGGATGAGCCAGCCCAAGAAGGTGGGTGAGTTCATGGTAGACGCCAGGATTCCGCACGCCTGGCGGCAGCGGGTCCCCATCGTCTGCTCACCGGGGCAAATCCTATGGGTCGTCGGCTGGCGCATAGACGACCGCGTGAAGGTCACCGAAGCGACTGAGCAGATTTTGTGCTTGGAGTTTGAGCGGGGCTAAACATCCAACTCAGCTAACTTAATCAGGTTTCTCCAACGCAGCCACAGAACTATTTCAAACAATGGGGGAAACCTATGTCACTCTACCGAATATTATTACTTGCTCTGCTATACGACGAATCACAGGAAGCCATGGATCAATTTTACGGTCATTGCCTCGTGTCGGAGCAATAACCGGACCAAACCTTTTTTCACGACCGTGTACTAAAGCATTTCTTATAGAGCGCAGAGCGTTGCGCAGAGTGGCTGCCGTTCTAGAATACCACCCTTCAGAGAAGCTTTTAATGGTTGTATCTTCAGAAATAATAGGTTCAAGCATAAAGCCTCCTTCAAATTCTTGCCTTTTAGAGAAATAGGGTATATTTTGCTGCAACTCTCTCCAAACGAATTCGGGAGTACAGTTAGTTTTGATTATTTTCTCTATCTTAGCTTCAACATCTTGGCTGCTTTCACTAACCGTATCTAATATTTTAGGTATGTATTCATCAGGGTTTGAGAAAATATCAGGCGTGTTGATTATTCTCAGTAAATCTCTCTTAACATTATCATCAATATAATAGAAGGCTGCGTATTCTAAAATTTGATAATAGTATATAAACTTCAAACGGGTATCAGCTTCGTTTGCTGCTAAAGCAAGATCGAGCAAAAGTGGATTCTGACGCTGAGTGGAGATCTTCTTAGGGAAATCCGCTTCAACAAACTGTAGCTGTTTCACCGGTTCTGGCTCGCCGCTTTTAGGTGGGTGGATGATGGTGTAAGTAGTTTTCCTATCATAATATTGCATGAAGAAATTGAGATGCTTTGAGATTTCCACGATTTTTTCCTCGTCAAAAGCTTCAAATTCGCCGACAAAAAATGATACTGGTTTTTTCTCTGCGAAGAAATCCTTTTCTAATCCCGAAATTTTCGCAAGGTGTGGATTAGCGTACATATGGAGTAGCATGAGATTTCTATCATCTCCTATCTCTTCTCCAGCAGGTCTAAAGAGTTTGCTAAGTAAAAGCAAGCGCTCTGAGGCATCTTCAAATCGGCAATAGTAACTTTTACCTTCTATCATAAATTCGAACTGGCGGGAAAGGTAAGAACTGTTTCTATCTACAAGTGTGAATATATACTCCATCGTATTTGTGTCTAAGTGATAAAGAGCCGTGAAACGTGGTGGCAATACCAGACTGTTTAGAGCAGCTATCAAATCAGATTGAGAGTCAGGTTTTAATACAAAAGAGATGGTTTTAACATTCCATGCGTTGGTAACATAATGCAGCTTCCCCCTCTTTTCAATCTTTGTATTTAGATTTCGACTCAAAAAGGGAGCAAGTTTTTTCTCAAAAGTCGCCATCCCGTTTTTCTCTTCTGGCGTCTTCATATCAACCACCACTGTTATTATTCGACACTTTTACTACAACGAAGTATACTACCCAACTACTTGAATTATCAATGTAAAATCTCATTTTGAAGTTGTTTAACACCTCATCACATCACCCGTTTGAGCCGGGTGTTGGGGGTGATGCCGGGGATTCTGCCGCGCTTGGCGATGGGCTTGCCTTCGACCTGGTGCAGGTCGGCGGTGAAGTCAATCGGCCTGGCGCCACTGATATAGCTGCCGACGCCGAAGCTATCAACCGGGGCCCCGCTGTCAACAAACCGGGCGATGCGCTCCACGTCGAAGCCGCCGCTGACGACTATCTTGACCTTACTGAAGCCAGCCAGGTCGAGCCTGGCCCTGACCTCCTTGACCAGGTCTGCGGTCACCCGTCCCCGCTCGCCAGGAGTATCAAGCCGCACGCCTTGCAGCCTGCCCTTCAGCGCCTCGGCCACGCGCAGGCTCTCCTCGGCCTCGTCCTTGAATGTGTCCACCAGAGAGATACGGGGCACTGCCGGAGGCATGTACTTATCGAAGGCCAGCGTTGCCTCGACGGTATCGCCGATAACTATGATGAGGGCATGGGGCATGGTGCCCATCGGCTCAACGCCAGCCAGCCTGGCACCGGCCACGCTGGAGCAGCCGGCGCAGCCGCCAATCACAGCAGAGTAGTCCATCACTCCACTCACCGCAGGATGAACATGGCGAGCGCCAAAACTGATAACGGGTATGCCGCGGGCAGCCTCCACGCATTCCCTGGCAGCCGTCGCCCAGCCGGAGCAATGGGCCAGGACGCCGATTATGGCAGTTTCATACAGGCCGTAGCTCTGATAGGGGGCGGTTATACGCAGTACTACTTCTTTGAGACTTATCACCTGGCCTTCGTCCAGTGCCCACACCTCGCGATTGTTTTCGGGCAGGACCCTGGCCAGTAGCGCCTTGACCTCTTCCATGCCGCATAGAATACCTGCCGCGCTGGGGAAAACCTCCATGGTGGCCACCGGGTTAAGTCCCCGGCGCTTCAATATGTCTATGGTGCGGGCAAAGTAAATATCAGCCGTCTCACCGGACAGGACAGCCTGGCTGGGTTCAAATTTAGGCGTTACCATCTTTTACCCCCAACGTTGGTTGAAATTGTTTATCAACCTCACCCCCTTAATATCCCCCTCTCCTTCAAAGGAGAGGGGGAAGAGACTTTTAGAGAGGGGCAAAGCCCCTCTCTTACTTTACTCCCCCTTCCCTTGCCAAGGGAAGGGGGATACAGGGGGATGGGTTATCAAACAACTTTTGTCAGCTTGGCTCCCAGCACTTTCTCTATCTGCTCCAGGGCAAAGACGTGGGCTTTCTCATCGGGTGAGGCCACGCAGTCAACGGGCACCTCGACCTCATAGTCGCGGTTGCGGGCATCGGCCACGGTATAGAGCACGCAGATGTGGGTCAGCACACCGCAAACTATTAGTTTTTCCGGCCTGAGCTCTTTCAGCCTCTCCTCGAGGCGGGAGTTGAAAAAGCCGCTGTATCGGCGCTTGGGGATTATCTCGCCGGGATACTTGGCCAGCTCAGGGATAACCTCCGCTTCAATGGTGCCCTCGATGCAATGTGGCGGAAACATCCTGAACTCCAGGTCGTCGGGGAGGTGATGGTCGCAGATGAAGAGCACCCTGGAGCCGCGGGCGAGCTGCCGCTCCAGCAGGCGCTGCACATTGGGGATGATACGGCGGGCCTTGTCCCCGCAATAAAGGGGATAGCCCTTTTCCAGGAAACCCCTCAGCATATCTACTACCAGCACTGCGCTGGCCATAGCTCGCCTCCTCAAGGTTACTTCTTAAAACCTCGCCCCTTCTTTTTCAGTGTCTGAAGTGTCTTTCGCCGGTAAACACCATAGCTATACTGTGCCCGTCGGCGGCTTTAATTGAGTCCTCGTCCCTGATTGAGCCGCCGGGCTGGATGATGGCGGTCACACCGGCCGCCGCCGCCGCCTCTACCACGTCGGGAAAGGGGAACATGGCATCGGAAGCCAGCACGCTGCCGCGGGCTTTTTCCCCCGCCTTTTCCCTGGCTATCTGAGCGCTGACGATGCGGCTGGGCTGCCCGGCGCCCATCCCCAGAAGCGTCCTGTCCCTGGCCAGCACGATAGCGTTCGATTTCACGTGCTTGACCGCTCTCCAGGCAAAGAGCAGGTCATCCGTCTCCGCCCGAGTCGGCTGGCGCCCGGTCACCGTCTTCAGGGTAACGCTACTTTCAGGGACGGAATCCGAGGTCTGGACAAGGAAGCCACCCTTGACCCTGCGGAAATCAAGATACACCGGCTCTGCCCGGCCATATCCCGGCGGCAGTTGGGCCACCAGGATGCGCAGGTCCTTCTTTCGCTTCAGCAGCTTCAGCGCTTCCGCCTGATATTCCGGGGCAATGACAATCTCATAAAAGACCGGCTTCATCTCCTCGGCCATGGCCAGGGTAACCGGCCGGTTTGACGCCACGATGCCGCCGAAAGCTGCCACCGGGTCGCCGCTGAAGGCTCGCCGGTAGGCTTCTGCTATATCGTCATGGCTGGCCAAGCCGCAGGGATTGGTATGCTTGATGACGGCTACCGTGGGCGCGGCGAAGTCAGTGACCACCCCCCAGGCGGCATCAGCATCCAGGATGTTATTAAAAGAAAGCTCCTTGCCTGCTAGCTGCTCCGCCCAGGTGATGCCGGTCGCTTTCTTCTCGCCAACCGCCAGCTCGGCGTAGAAGGCGGCCTGCTGGTGAGGATTTTCGCCGTAACGGAGACCGTAGCGCCTCTTCAGGGCGATGGTCATCTCCTGGGGAAAGCCGTCCGTGTCCTGCCTCAGATATTGTGAGATAGCAGTATCGTAAACGGCCACATGCTGAAAGGCCTTCTGCGCCAGCCGTTTGCGCTCGGCCAGCTCCAGGCCACCGTCCTTCAATTTATCCAGGACCGCCTGGTAGTCGGCGGGGTCAACCACCACGATAACGCCGGGGAAGTTCTTGGCCGAGGCCCGGATGAGGGTGGGCCCGCCGATGTCGATGTTCTCCAGCGCCTCTTCCAGGGTGACGTTTTCCCTGGATACCGTCTGGACGAAGGGATAAAGGTTGACCGCCACCAGGTCAATAGTCCCAATCTTGTTCTGGGCAAGCTGCGCCATATGGTCGGGCAGGTCTCGCCTGGCCAGGATGCCGCCATGGACTATGGGATGGAGCGTCTTCACCCGGCCGTCAAGGATTTCAGGAAATCCGGTAAGCTCAGAGATGCTTTTCACCGGCACGCCGGCTTCGGCCAGCGCCTTCTTGGTGCCGCCGGTGCTGAAAATCTCAACGCCCAACTGGCCCAAGCCACGAGCGAAATCGGTCACACCGGCTTTATCGGAAACGCTGATAATGGCTCGCATTACTCCTCCTCTCTTCACTAAGCTTTTTGTCTTATTTGGGTAGGGTAGGGCCTGTTCGAAACGGGTAGTCTTCATCATATACAACCTTGCCCGCTTTCAGGTCAACGGCTACCGAGACAATCCACTTGGCCGGCTCGCCGAACACGATGGTGACATCAGGGTATATCTCGGCGTCCTCGGGAACGCCAACCGAGACTATCCTCTCTGGGGAACCGGGTGGCGTTACATCAACAGTCCCTCTCGGTATTCCCTTCTCCACTATTTCATATTCAAATTTACGGTAACCGGAATAACCTTCTCCTGAACTACTTGGAATCAGGGCTATCCAACCTATACTTGCTTTATATTGACCTTCTTTTTGCCGCCATTCCAGTGCCGCAGGAGTGCTAAGCGCTATTTCTATCGCTATTTCCTTTTCTTCCTCAGTTAACCACCTTAAATTCTCAGGGAAATCGGTTGGGTGTTCAGCAGGCAGTACTCCAGTTACTGGCGCCGGTCTTAGTTCAGGCTTCGGCTGTGAACAGCCGCTAACCATAAGTCCAAGCATTGCCAGTAAACCTGCCGTCAGCCATAACCCCTTATTCATTTTTATTCCAGATAGAACCTTCATTCCCACCCAGATTATTCTTGAAGGGGCTTCGCCCCTCTTAGACGCCCCTTTAATTCACTCAATAACCACCCTCGTCTCTGCCACCTGCTTTACCACCTCGCCAATAACCCCAGCCCCGGGTAGAGCCTGAGTGAGTTGGGCAACATTCTCCGGTGAGCAGAAGACCGCCATGCCGATGCCCATGTTAAAGACGCGGTACATCTCATCTTGAGCGATATCGCCTTTTTGCTGAATAAGCTGGAAAATGAGTGGCGCCGTCCATGCCCGACTATCAAATTTTGCTGTCACCCTGCGGGGCAATACCCTGGGGACATTGCCGGGAAGGCCGCCGCCGGTGATATGCGCCATGCCCTTAATAGCTGGCAGCAGCGGCTTTAGCTGCCGGTAGTAGCAGCGGTGAGGCTCCAGGAGCGCCTCGCCCAGCGTCCGGCCCAGCTCAGGATAGCGGGCATTTAAGGCTGAAGGGGACACGCCGAAGAGCTTGCGTACCAGGGAATAGCCGTTAGTGTGAAGCCCGCTGGAGGGCAGGCCAACAATGGCATCTCCGACGGCAATCGCCTTTCCGGTTATGATGCTCTCCTTTTCCACCACCCCCACTATAAAGCCGGCCAGGTCGTAGTCCTCGCCAGAGTACATGCCGGGCATCTCGGCCGTTTCACCGCCGATAAGGGCGCAGCCGACCTCCCGGCAGGCCTGCGCCAGCCCTCTGGCGATAGATTCAACCCGCTCCGGCACCAGCCTGCCCATGGCGATATAGTCGAGAAAGAAGAGCGGCTCGGCGCCGCAAACGAATATATCGTTGACGCAGTGGTTGACCAGGTCAATGCCGACGGTATCATGCTTGTCCAGGGCACAGGCAATCTTCAGCTTGGTGCCGACTCCGTCAGTGCTGGATACCAGCACCGGATGGGTGTAGCCTTTAAACTCAAAAAGTCCGGCAAAAAAACCCAGGTCGCCGAGCACCTCAGGGCGGAGAGTGGACCTGGCATGTTTCCCTATCAGCTTCTTGGCCCTGGCGGCGGCGCTAATATCAACGCCAGCCGAGGCATATGTGTACCGGCTTTGTTCCATCTTGCAACTATTATACCAAAACTTAAAAGGGGACGAAGTCCCCTCAATCCGAGAATCCGTGCTGCGTTGCCCGGCTATCGCTGTTCGGCCGCCACGACCTCGGCATGGCCGGGCATAGTCTCCAGAGCCAGCTTGTCCATCTCAAGCTGGACCGGTATCGGGTAATGGCCGGTAAAGCAGGCCAGGCAAAAGATGTCCCTGGGCAAAGCCACCGCTTCTATCAGGCCATCAAGGCTCAGGTAGCCCAGTGAATCAGCGCCAATCCAGTCCCTGATTTCAGGTATGCTTTTCTGAGCGGCGATAAGCTCCCGGCGGCTGGCCATATCCACGCCAAAGAAGCACGGATAGCGGATGGGAGGAGCGCAGATACGCATATGCACTTCCTTGGCCCCGGCCTGCCTCAGCAGCCTCACCACCTGGGGGGTGGTGGTGCCGCGAACGATGCTATCATCAACCACCACCAGCCGCTTGCCATTCAGCATCTGGGGCAGGGGATTGAACTTCAGCTTGACGCCCAGGTCCCTGATTCGCTGGTCAGGCTGAATAAATGTACGCCCTACGTAGCGGTTCTTGAGCAGGCCTTCGCTGAGAAGTATACCTGAGCGGCGGGAATAGCCAATGCCGGCGGCGGTGGCTGAATCGGGCACGCCCATGACCATGTCAGCCTCCACCGGATATTCCTCGGCCAGCTTCTCTCCCATAGCCTGCCGGGCGGGATAAAGCAGCCGCCCGTTAATCACGCTATCAGGACGAGCAAAGTAAATGTACTCGAAGATGCACGTTGCCCGCCTGTCCGTCTTCTCCCGGTAGCTCTCAACGCCTTCCTCGCCGATGGAAACTATCTCGCCCGGCTCAAGCTCCCGACTGAAGCTGGCGCCGATGTGGTCAAGGGCGCAGCTTTCCGAGGCGATGACCCAGTGGCCGTTGATGGCTCCCAGGCACAGGGGACGCATGCCAAGGGGGTCGCGGATGCCGAATAGTCTGTCAGGGGTCAGCATCACCATGGAGTACGCCCCCTGAAGCCGGCGCATAGCATATCTTATTCTGCACACCCAGTCTTTCTCCGTGGAGGAGAGGATGAGGTTAGCTATAACCTCGGTATCAGTGGAGGTACGGAAAGTATGGCCTTGCTCGGCAAGCTCCTGGCGCAGGTGCGCAGCGTTGACGATGTTCCCGTTATGGGCTACGGCAATGCTTTCGGCGCCTTTGCCTGCCAGGATGGGCTGAGCATTGATTATCCGGCTGGAGCCCGTGGTAGAGTAGCGATTGTGGCCGATGGCGATATCCCCTCTGAGCAGGTCCAGGGCGTCTTCATTAAACACCTGGGATACCAACCCCATATCGGCATAAACGTGAAGCCGGCTGCCGTCACTGGTGGCAATACCAGCGCTTTCCTGGCCGCGGTGTTGCAGGGCAAACAAGCCAAAAAAGGTGAGGCGGGCTACATCCTCACCCGGGGCATAAACTCCAAAGACGCCGCAGCTTTCGTGCAGGGTGTCTGCTTTATAGTTCACTGCCACCAACCAACCCAATTATAGAGCATTTGCGACGGCAGGTCAATGCGGGACTCCTCTCACCGTCCACGGCACCGCCGCTATCTCCGGCATCAGGCCAACCCCAGCAGCGCAAAGAACTCCCGGTTTCCGGAAGCGCCCAATATGGGCGATGGCACCAGCCCCTTCAGCCTGAAGCCGTGGCCTGTTGCCCAGGCAACGAACCGTCCCAGAACCCTGGCATGCGTAAGCGGCTCCTTCACCACACCGCCCTTGCCTACTTCCTTTCTCTCGGCTTCAAACTGCGGCTTGATAAGCACCAGCAAACGGCCACCGGGCTTCAGCGACTGGGCTGCGGAGGGTATCACCTTCTCCACCGAGATGAAGGACACATCCATGGTGGCCAGGTCCACCTTTTCCGGCAGGGACAGGGGATAGCGGGCATTTACCTGCTCCATCACCACCACCCGCGGGTCCTGCCTCAGCCGGTAGTCCAACTGGCCGCGGCCAACGTCTATGGCGTAGACCCGGCTTGTCCCCCGCTTGAGCAGGCAATCGGTAAAGCCGCCAGTTGATGCCCCGATGTCAGCCACCACCATGGAGGCGACATCAATTTGAAGGCGGTCAAGGGCATAGTCGAGCTTGACCCCGCCACGGCTGACAAATGGAGGCGGCTCAAGCACAGCGATGGTAGCCTCTTCCCTCACCGGTATTCCCGGCTTGATGACCGGCCTCCCCTCCACCTCGACCTTCCCCGCCATAATCAATGCCTGCGCCTTAGCCCGGCTCTCCGCCAGCCCCCTCTCCACCATCAGAATATCAATCCGCCGCCTGGTCACGGTTTATAGCTTTGCCACCGGCTGCTACCGCTTCCTCAGCACCACCCGGTATCCTTTTGCCTCCAGCATGCCGATAAGCTGGTCGACATTATCCCTATCCACATGAATACAAACGTCTTTTGCGGTTGCCTCGGGAAGGGTGTAAATATGGATGGTAGCAATCTTCAGGCCGTGCCGGTTCACCGCGGAAATTATCTCCTCCAGTGCCTTACTCTCGCCGCCACCGGAGACTTCGATGCGGGTCCCGGGCTCGCCCAGGCCAAGCACCGGATTGATAATCTTGTAGAAAAAGTCATTGGTGGTAACTATGCCGACCACCCTGCCATCCTCGACCGCCACCAGCGAGCCCACCTTATGAGACTGTGCCAGCGCCACCGCCTCCTCGGCGGTCATCTCCGGCGAGACAGTTATCACGTTCTTTTCCATGATTTCCCTGACCGGAGTCCTGTCCAGCAGGTAGCTTAGCTCCCAGACGGTGAGGGAGGTAGCTTTGGACGGGGATACGCTCTCCAGCCTGCGTTCGGTCACAATGCCCACCAGCTTTCCCTTGTCCACCACCGGCAAGCGGCGGAATTTGTGGGCTTCCATAATCCTCTTGGCATCGGTAATGGTGGTACTGCTGGGAACGGTAACCACGTTGGTTGTCATTATGTCTCCGACGCGCATTTTCCGCCTCCTTTTGCTCCAATATAGCGCCAGATGCTCTCTCAGGGCAGATTATATTACACCAGGGATAGCAAGTCAATCTCCACAGGCGGAGGCATTTCCTGACGCTGTAGCACTAGCAGGATGCTGAAAAAGGCTTTTCTTGTCGCCTCCCCCTTTGAAAAAGGGGGATTAAGGGGGATTTCAGCCATCTAAATCCCTCTCAGTCTCCTTCAGGATGAACCCTTCGTTCGACTGAGCGCTCACGACGAAGTCAGGATGAACCCCTTTACGAAAGGGAGAGTAGACGACTTGAACCAGTTTTTCATCAATCTGCTAGAGGCCCATTTCCTGCGCCACTGTCTCCTGGTGGAAATCGGCATTACCGAAGGTGGCGGCAGCCGCCTTGGCCCGCCTGGTGTAGAACTGCAGGTCGTGGTCCATGGTAACGCCGATAGCGCCATGAATCTGGTGCGCCAGGGCGAGGACTCGCTCACAGGCTTCACTCAGCCACGCCTTGGCTACGGCCGCCTCTTTAGCGCACGGGACCCCTTCGCTCAACCTCCAGGCTGCCCGGTAGGCGGCAAACCGCGAACCGTCGACATCGGTGGCCATGTTGGCGCAGTAATGCTGGATGACCTGGAAGCTGCCGATGGGCCGGTCGAACTGCTTCCTCTCCTTGGCGTAGTCTACCGTCATATCCAGCACCTGCTGGATGGCACCGACCATATCGCAGCATTTTGCCGTGGCTGCCCGCTCCATTATCCTGCGGACTTCGCTCCAGCCGCGGCCCGGCTGGCCGAGGATATTCTTCCCGGGCACCCTTACCCGGTCGAAGACGACCTCGCACAGTTTATCCCGGGCGATAGTCTTTAGAACGGTGCAGCTTATGCCGGGACTCTTGGCGTCCACTATGAATATGGTGATGCCGTCCTCCGGCTTTGGCCGGCCACTGCTCCTGGCCACGCAGAGCAGGTAGTCAGCGATATGGGCGTCAGAGACAAATAGCTTGGTGCCGTTGACAATGTAGTCATCGCCGTCGGCGGCTGCCCTGACCGCCATTGAGGCGGCATCGTATCTGCCGCTAGGCTCGGTCAATGCCAGGGTGAAAATGGCCTCACCGGCTGATATTTTGGGCAGGTATTCCTGTTTTTGCTCCTCGGTGCCGATGTCCGCAATAGGCAGGCCGCCGAGAAGGACGGTAGAGAAGAATGGCCCGGGCAAGCAGGCGCGCCCCATTTCCTCAAGCAAAATGGCCAGGTCAAGAAAGCTCATTCCTCCGCCCCCGTACTTCTCCGGGATGGCCAGCCCCATCCAACCCAGCCCGGCCATTTCCTGCCACAGTTGCGGCGAGTAGCCCCTCTCATCATCCTCCAGCTCCCTGACCACGGTCTTGGGGCATTTTTCGACCAGAAAATCGCGGGCCATCTTCTTGAGCATTTCCTGTTCTTCAGAAAGCGTGAAGTTCATCACTTACCTCCTATCAGTCAGCGGGCTATAAACAGGCTATCAACCGGCGGCGGGCAGGCCCAGCCCCCTGGTAGCCAGTATGTTTCTCAGGATTTCCGAGGTGCCGGCCTGGAGGCTGTAGCCCTTAGAGCCAAAATATGAGTGCGGCGCCATGCCCAGCATGGGCGTCCATTTGGAGGTGGCCACCAGCTGGCCGTAAAGCCCCAGGATGTCCATAGCCGCGCTGGCCAGGTGCTGCTCAAAGCTGGTGGAGTATGCTTTGGCCATGGCTGCTTCCACATTGGGGGCACGGCCATCGTCCATGACCGATGCTACCCTATAGGTAAGCAGCCATCCCACCTCAAATTCCACCTGGAGCTGGGCCAGCTTATGCCGGACCAGGGTGTCCTTGCACAGGGGAAGCCCGTTCCAGTCGGTCTCCCTGGCGTAGCGGATGATGGCATCAAACAACGGGTAGTTGCCCATGAGGCGCTCCAATCCGGCCCTCTCGAAGTCAAGCTGGTTGACAATCTGGTAGAAGCCGCGGTTTTTCTCACCGATAAGGCTTTTCCTGGGCACCCGCACGCCATCAAAGAAGACTTCCGCCCAGGCGGTACTGCCGGTGATGTCTATGGTCGGCGTGATAGTGATGCCGGGCAGGTCTGTTTCGATGATAAATTCACTGAGACCCCGGTGTTTGGGCGCTTCCGGGTCTGTCCTGGCCACCAGATAGAGATAGTTCATAAACATGCCGCAGCTGGTCCACATCTTCTGCCCGTCGAGAACATAGCTGTCGTCGGTTTCCGCGGCCCTGGTCTTGACCGATGCCAGGTCAGAGCCAGCCTCCGGCTCGCTCATTCCCAGGCCGACATAGGCTTCTCCTCTTATAATCCTGGGCAATATCTCCTTCTTCTGCTCCTCAGTCCCGTAGCGGAGGATGGCGCCTCCTATCTGGCGGTCGGCAAACCAGTGGCAGGCTGCCGGCGCCCCGTAGCGAAGCATCTCCTCGGTGTAGATGAGCCGGTCGATATGGCTGCGTCCCTGCCCGCCGTATTCCCTGGGCCAGGTCAGGCCGATCCAGCCCTTCCGGGCGACTTTCTTGGTGAACTCCGGCGAGTAGCCCTGTATCCAGGCATCACAGCTTGGCTGCCATTTCCCCTGTCGCAGCTCTTCTCCCAGGAACTCCCGCACTTCCTGCCTGAATTTATCCTGCTCCTGGGTAAACTTAAAGTCCATGTTGTCCTCCCTGTCTGAACTTGCCCGGGAACGCTGAAGGCCGAACTCATTATAATTTGCCTTCGCCACCACGTCAACAGCGTGTACTTGAGGTCATTTAGCATTGGGGGTGTGGTTGTCATTGCGAGCCAGCCGCAGGCGGTGAAGCAATATGTAGAGTATGAAGAATGAGATTGCTTCGGGCTTTCGCCCTCGGGACTTCGGCGTGAGCTCAGTCGAACGCTGAACTCGGGCCTCGGACTGAAGCTCGGTCTGAAGGCTGAAGCCCTCGCAATGACCAGTGTTGGTAAACAACCTCTATCTGCGTGCTTTGCGCCAGCAGTGCCGTTGCGCTATACTGAAAATACAATACCGATGTCGGCCAGGAAGAGATGATTTTCGACCAGCTCATGGAGAAGGTGCGGAGCTACCTTGCATCAGAAAAGGTGGCTCTGGTTGAGAGGGCTTACCACTTCGCCTCGCGGGCACACCAGGGGCAGATGCGTAAATCAGGTGAGCCTTATCTGGAGCACCCTCTTAAGGTAGCCTTGATACTGGCTGAGCTTCAGCTTGATGCCAGCTCACTGGCCGCCGCTTTGCTGCATGACGTTCCGGAGAACTGCGACATACCCCTCTCAGAGATTGAGGCCAACTTCGGCCCCGAGATAAGCAAGCTGGTTGACGGCACTACCAGGCTGGGCAAGGTCCCCTGGCAGACCTCGGCAGATGGCGTGGCCGTCAGGGAGTCTCAGGCAGAGAACGTCAGGAAAATGCTGGTGGCCATGGCCGAAGACCTCCGTGTGGTCTTCATAAAGCTCGCCGACAGGCTGCACAACATGCGCACTCTGGATGCCCTGGCGCCGGAAAAGCAACGTGCCATTGCCCAGGAGACGCTGGACATATATGCTCCTTTGGCCCACCGCCTGGGAATATGGGAGCTGAAGTGGCAGCTGGAAGACCTGTCCTTCCGTTACCTGGAGCCGGAAAAGTACCGCCATATTGCCAGGCTGGTGGCCTCTCGCCGCGCTCAGCGGGAAAAGTTCATCGCTGAGGTGGTCGGTAAGCTTAGCCAGGAGTTTGAGCGGGCCAGTGTGAAGGCGGAGGTGTCAGGCAGGCCCAAGCATATTTACAGCATACATCAGAAAATACAGAAGTACGCTGCCATGGGCAAGGAGTTTCATGACATACATGACCTCCTTGCCCTGCGGGTGCTGGTTGATACCCTCCCTGATTGCTATACGGTTGTGGGTATCATTCATAGCCTGTGGCATCCCCTGCCCGGCGAGTTTGACGACTTCATCGCCAACCCCAAGCCCAACGGCTATCAGTCCTTGCATACCACGGTGATGTGCGGCACTACACCGCTTGAGATACAGGTCCGCAGCCGCGACATGCACTACGTGGCCGAGTACGGGGTGGCCGCTCACTGGCGCTACAAAGAGGGCGAGAAAAGGGACACGCATTTTGAGGAAAGGATAGCCTGGCTGCGGCAGCTCGTTGACTGGCACCGTGAGCTCAGCGGCGCCGAAGAGTTCCTGGAATCGGTCAAGATGGACATATTCATCGACCAGGTCTTTGTCTATACCCCTAAAGGCGAGATAAAGGACCTACCCAAAGGTTCTACCCCGCTCGACTTTGCCTATCGAGTCCACACTGAGCTGGGGCACCGCTGCGTCGGGGCCAAGGTAAACGGCAGGCTGGTGCCACTCAATTACGAGCTCAAAAATGGAGACGTGGTGGAGATAATCATCTCCAGGGGGAGCAAGGGACCGAGCCGGGACTGGCTCAGCCCCCACCTGGGTTACACCAGGACGTCCCACTCCAGGACCAAGATACGGCAATGGTTCAAAAGACAGGAGCGCTCGGAGAATATCGAGTCCGGGCGCGCTATCCTGGAGCGGGAAATGAGGTACATGGGCATGAAGCCCGGCCAGCGGGAAGAGGTCGCCAGGCTGTTCAAATATGATAATCTGGATGATTTCCTGGCAGCCATCGGCTATGGCACTGTTACCGCCCAGCAGGTCGCCACCAGGCTGGCTGCCCAGCAGGAGCAGCCAAAGGAGGTCACCGCCGTCCCCTCCAGGCCGCCGTTGTCAGCGGTTCAGGTGCTGGGAGTAGGCGACCTGCTTACCCACTTAGGCCAGTGCTGTCATCCTGTGCCGGGGGATAATATCATCGGCTATATCACTCGCAGCCGGGGAGTGACCATTCACCGCCAGGACTGCCACAATGTCCTCCATGAGGACGAAAGAGACCGGCTGATTGAGGTAGAATGGGGACAGGCTGACCTGCTGTACCCAGCCAGCATTCAGGTCGAAGCCTGGGACAAGGTGGGGCTGATGCGTGATATTACTACCGTGGTAGCCGAGGAAAAGGTCAATATCACCTCGGTAAACCTGTCTAACCATAAGGACCAAAGCGTAACCATCTTTCTTACCCTGGAGATGAAGGGCCTGGCGCAGTTGAGCCGGCTGCTCAAGAAAATCGAGGGAGTCCGGGGAGTGACCAGCGTTAGCCGGGCTGGAGATGAGATAGCTTCAAAAGTAGGCTCTATCTGAGCTGTACATTATTAAGGAGGTAAATGGTGGCAAAAATGACATCGGCGCAGAAGGCGGCGCGCGCTGCTGAGAAGAAGCGGTTGCGGAACAAGTCGGCTCACACCCTGTGCAAGACCAACATCACCAAAGCGGAGAACCTTATCTTCTCGGGCCAGCTTGAACCGGCCCGGACTGCGGTGCTGGCCGCCACGCGCGCCCTGGACAAGGCGGCTGAGAAGAAAATCATACATCCCAATAATGCCGCTCGCCGCAAGTCCCGGCTGCTAATGAAGCTAAACCAGGCGGCAGCAGCCCCGGCTCAGAGCGGCCCCGCCAAATCCCAGTAGTTTTTGGGCCGGGCCCGGCTGCCGCACAGCCTCATGGAAATTACCGGGGCCGCTTATTGACCTATCCCCGGTAAAGGCAAGAGAGGGACTTCGTCCCTCTCTAAATCTTTTTCTTCTCCCCCTGGCAAGGGGTCAATAGCCAATCCCGGCTGGACGGCGTCTGGCGGGGAACGGTCTCAGTAATTCCTATTGGGTCTGTTTGGCTTGCGGCTCCCCGAACGGCGTTTAAGGAAGCCGGGGGTCTTTTGCCATCGCTTCAAGCTGTGGCGATTCCGGGATTGCCCCGTCCCGGGCTATCACCCGCCAGTCGTTGGTGTAGACGTTCATCTTCCTTCCCCTGACCAGCCCTATGAGGGTGATGCCCAGGCTATCGGCTATTTTCGCTCCCAGATTGGTCGGCGCCGATATGGAGACGACTATGGGGACGTCCCTCTTGGCCACCTTGTGCAGTATCTCCGAGGAAACCCTGCCGCTGGTGATTATCACCTGTCCCTCGGTAGGTATGCCCTTCATCAGGCATTCCCCGAAGACCTTATCCACGGCGTTGTGCCGGCCTATGTCCTCGGCGAAGACCAGAATATTCTCGGTATCGCACAGGGCCGCGCTGTGGACGCCGTGGGTTGACAGGTAAACTTCGGAATTATGCTGAAACTCGTTTACCAGGTCGAAGACCTCGTCAACTGTTATCTTCGTCTGGGACTCCACTTTATGGCTGGCGGCATCAGCGGCGCTGTAGAAAGCGGCCCCTCTTCCGCATCCGGTAGTTATAACCCGCTTGAACAGGATTTCCTGGGCAGCGTCCCTGGCCTCCGCGGTCTCGACGCGGACTACGCCCCTCACGTCATCCACCGCAATCCTCTTTATCTCGTCCTTGCTCTTGCCCTTGAGCATTCCTTCAGAGACCAAAAAGCCCGCCGTCAGGTAGTGCAAGTCTTTGGGGGTGCAGAGCATGGTCACCAGCTCTTCGCCGTTCATCATGATGGTGACCGGCATTTCCCTGGCCAGCAGCTCCTCCACGGTGCTCTTGCTTTCCCTGGTGAGCCGCAGCACCGAGAATTTCTCTGCCTCGCTATTCTCCATCTCCTGCCACCATCCTCACCCGGTCTCCGGCCCTGACTGGACCTCCGCGGACTACCTCGGCGAAGATGCCCTCTTTAGGCATGACGCAGTCGCCCAACTGCTTGTAGATGGCGCACCGGGTATGACACTCTTTGCCAATCTGGGAAATCCGCAGGATAACCTCTTCTCCCACCGAGAGCCGTGTGCCCACGGGCAACGAGACCAGGTCCATGCCCTCGACGGTAAGGTTTTCGGCGAAGTCCCCGGGGCCCACGTCAAAACCCCGCCGCCGCATCTTGGTGATGCTATCCGTGGCCAGCAGGCTTATCTGCCGGTGAGTGGCACAATCGGCATGGGCATCGTCGATAAGACCATAGCCTTCCCTGAGCACTCCCTCAGGTATTGCCTCTTTCCTGGTGCCCTTCTTCCGGCTCTTACAAACGGCAATTACTCTAGCCACGCCAGCTTCCTCAGTCACTGCCATGACCTTCCTCCTCTTCCCAGCATCTGGACTCGCCAGTATATCTATAAAAGCCCGGTTCGGCCCTGTCCGCCGTCGCCTAGAGCTCTTTGCTGATGACCTTTTGCTTCAGCGTCTCCCACTGCTCCGTGGTCAACACGCAGAGGTTGTCTTCCTCGCCAATCTCGACGTGGTCATCGGCTATCTTGACCACCGGGCAGCACCCTTTCTCACACAGGTTTACGATTTTCATCTCTTTGAACCTCCTTGTCTGCCAGCGTAAAGTTTCTGGTGCTCTTTGAACATGCACCTGTCCATGACTACCGATAGCCCCGCCTCCCTGGCCTTAGCCGCCGCCTCCTCGTTTATTATGCCTTCTTGCATCCATACCACCTTAGCGCCTATCCTGATAGCTTCCTCGACGATGGCCGGCACTTCTTCGGAGCGCCGGAAGATATCAACCACGTCCACCGGCTCAGGGATAGAGCCGAGGTCAGGGTAAGCGCGCTCTCCCAGCACCTCCTCCACTCCGGGGTTCACCGGGATTATCCGGTAGCCGTTCGCCTTGAGGTAGCTGGCCACGCGGTGGCTGGGCCGGTCAGGCTTGGGCGACAGGCCGACCACAGCTATCACCCGGCTGGAGTCCAGGATGTCCGATTCTACGCTCACTCTTTTGCCGCCTGAGCTTTATATCTGCCAAGGGTATTATAGAAGGCTTTCCAGAACGGGTCAACAATGGGATGCTTCAGCTTTGCCTCTCTTCCCCCTTCTACCAGGACCATGCCCATCCCCGGCTCGGTCAGCTCGCCAACAACGGAGGCCTTGATGCCCTTTCGCCCCAGGGCTGCCACCACCTCCCCGGCTTTATGCTCCCGGCAGGCGATGATGAGAGTACCCTCGCTGATAGCGGCGTAGGGGTCATCAATGCCGAAATACCGGCACACCTCCGGCACGCAGTCCTCCATGATTATCTTTTCCTTCTCCACCCTCGCTCCCAGATTGGCGGCCTGGGCTAGCTCATACAGGCCGCCCCATATGCCGCACTCAGTAGCGTCATGCATGGCGCTAACCCCGTCCTCTCTGATGCCAACGCTCACCGCCGTCATGGCATCCTCCACCACTGACATTCGGTAGAATATTTGCTGCGCCCGACGGCTGAAGTCCGGCCCGAACTTCTCCGTAATAAGCCCGGGAAACATGGCGGCGAAGATGCCCGTCGCCTCAATGGCCGGCCCCTTGGTGATGATTATCTGGTCTCCGGCTCTGGCCAGCCGGGGAGTGACGTACTCATCCAGGCCACCGATGCCAATCATAGTGGCGCCGCCGACCATGGGATAGTGGCAGTTTTCATACCGGGCGGTATGGCCGGTGATAACGCTGATTCCCAGCTTAGCGCACTCCCGGTGCATGGTTTCCCAGACTATCTCCAGTTGCGCCCTGGTCATATCCATGGGCAGGTTCAAATCTATGGACAGATACCTGGGCCTCAGCCCGCAGGTCACCGCATCGGAGGCAATGATGTGGATGGCAAACCAGGCCGACCTCTCCCATCCGTACTCTGGGACGATGAACACCGGGTCGCAGGTGAAGGAGACCGCCTTGTCCCCGATTTGCGCTATCCCCACGTCAACGCCGTGCTGAGGACCGACGAGTATATCCTTGCCCTTAGCCCCCAGCCGGGGGAATATCAACTCATTGAACACTTCCGGAGAAATCTTGCCAATTTCAGGCATTTCAGCCATTTCCGTTCCTCTTCCTTTCCTACCCGATAAGCGAGCTAATCAGGGGTGGCAAGCCCGGCCATCTGCTGACGCCAGACAGCCGTTATGTAAACACTTCATTTGGTGACGATAAGGGCAAACCTGTTCTGGCCGTTGTGCTCGAAGGCCAGCTTTACCTGCCTGGCCTTCAGCTCCCGTGTCACGCTCTTCAGAGATTCAGTATCGCCCAGCCATATCTTCGCTGTCTGTCCATCCGACAGGCTATCAACAAATTGCGTCGCCTTCATCTTGGACAGGGGGCAAATCAAGTCAGTCAGGTCACATTCAATCATGGTTTCCCTTTCCTGGCCCTGGCGGATTCCGCTTGCAGGACCTCCTGGTAAAAGCTGGCATACTTAAAGGCATCGTCAGGCGATATAACTACGGCCAGGCCGGTGCCCGAGCCAGCATGACGGAGGGCCACATGGAGTATGGCCCCGGTGGTGGGGCCGGCAGCGATACCCTCCTTCCTGGCCAGTTCCAGGGCAGTATCATATGCGTCTTCATCGGAGACTTCCAGTATCTCGTCTATCACTGACCTATCCAGGATTTTGGGCATGAACTCTTCGCTCAGCCCGGTAATCCGCTTCATGCCAGGCAGCCTGTGTTTAGGTGAGGACGGCTCTATAGCGATGACCTTTATCTGCGGGTTCTGCTCCTTGAGGTATCTGCCGACGCCGGTGATGGTGCCGCAGGTACCAAGACCGGCAAAGAAGTGGGTAACGCCGCCCCGTGTCTGCTTCCAAATCTCAGGCCCGGTCGACCGGTAGTGGGCCTGAACGTTCATCTCGTTCTCATACTGGTTCGGGCTGACATAGCTATCCCTGGTCTTCGGGCTTCCTATCAGGGCATTTACCAGCCCACGGGCCCCCTCGGTGGGGAATAGAGGGCACAGCTCGTCATCAGCCTCGGTCACCTTGGCCCCCAGGAACCGCAGCATCACCTTCTTTTCCTCGGGGACCATCTTTGGGATGGCTATTTCTACCGGTATCCCCATGGCATTGGCGACGCAAGCCAGGGCGATTCCGGTATTGCCCGAGGACGGCTCTACCACCGTTCTGCCCCCCGTTTCCAGGCCCTTTAACATTTCATAGGCAATTCTATCCTTCACCGAACCGAAAGGATTGTATCTCTCCAGCTTAAGGTAAATCTGGAAGTCCTCGCTCGGGTTAACCCGGTTCAGCCTGACCAGAGGCGTGGGATTATCCGGACCGGCTATTAGCTGGATTATATCGGAATATACCTTTAACTTATGGTCGGGGCCTTTACCCTTGCCCCCAACTCTATCCTGATTCGATTGCCCCATATCTCCCCTTGCTTTATAGATTATCTTATATTTTACCCTGATTAGCCCTCTCTCTTCAACACGAGAAGGGGATATAGGGATAAGGCCGGTAAACAAGCCCTGAGGGCAGCAACTTGCTTGCCCCCGTACCTGTTTAAAGGCGGCCCCCAAAACCGCCCGCACCGGCAACGCGAACTTAACAGTTGATGAAAAAAGGGGGGAGATAAGCGGAATAAGGGCTTTTCAACATCTTGCTAAATACCTTCTCCCTGCTCTATCTTTTCTTTAATTTTTATCCGACCCCACTCAATATTATCCCACGCCCTTTCGTGGTAGTAGTAGAGGGCAAGCCTTATGGTATGGAAGATGATTGTTATAACAGTCGCCTGTTCCCAACTATGGGTAACAAGCCAGGTAATGGAACCCAAAATGAGAATGCCGAGCAGCCTCCAGGTAATCGACTTCAGCCACGACCGTCTTTTCATTTCTCCAATATAAGCGCAATTTCTGCGGTTATTTTTCATTTCACTGGCCTAAACTATTTTCGATAACGATATTTCTAATACCGTTCATCCCGCCATAGAAACACTAGTGAGGGAAGACGGTCTTATAGCAACTTAGGCAGGTTTTTATTTTAATCTTTGGGTATGTATGCCGCATTCCCCGCCGCGCTTGCTCGTATCCTGCCATCTCCCGTCCCGCTCTAGCTCTCCCCCGGGGTGGGAGCAAGGCGCGCAGCCAAGGGAGCGGTAACCCCGTCCATACCAGGGGTGAGGTTCAATGCCTCTGGTAGCGATATATCTCCATACCTCCGCCTCGGTAAAAGTCAGGATTGGGTTCACCTTTATCAGGCCACCCTTATTCTCTATTTCTTGATAATCTACCCTTGTCTGCCCTTCCGTGTTTCTTAAACCAGTTATCCAGGCATCTAGACCATTTACGGCTGCTCTGGTTGGCTCTACTTTGAGCAGCCGGCAGCATTCATCTGGATGTCTTTCATAAATCTCCCCGCCGGTTTCGGTTTTAGCCTGAGACACTGCCCGGCGAAATTCTCCGGTTGGCAACAGCACTACCTCCAGGGAACCGTCTCGCAGCGCCTCGGGAACGCTATCAGCCACGATGTATACTGTGACCCCCAGCTTCATCCTTTCATTCATCCTTCTGAGATAGTCAAGGGTTTCCCTTGGTTTATATTGCGTCATCACCGAGAAAATCTTGATATTGGGGTCTACTTCTCTAGCCAGGTGAACCGTGACCAGGCTGTCTTTGCCGAAGGAGCAGGCCACAGCCACCTTTGGGTAGTTTCTTATCGTCTCCTCAATTAAGCTCTTGGCATGTTCAATTTTGTCTCCCACTTTCAGCCTCCATGCTTTTTGTTTTCCTCAGCAGTTCCTCAAGCGTAAAGGTTGCCCGCTGCCCAGAACTTCTTTCTCTCTTCAGGCGTCTCGATGACCTCAACGCCCAGCGGCCTTACCACCTCATCCAGATACCGGGAAAGTCCCAGACGGCCAATCGCAGCTCCAATGCGCTCCCTGCCTTCGGCATTGGCCTGGTACCACTCCGTCGTCCTCTCTACCAGGGACAGGCACTTCTCGTCGGAGACGAACTTGGCCACCTCGTAAGCATAGAGGGGGTGTTTGCCGTGCCTGCCGCCAACCCTGACCAGCCATCCCTTCCTGGCCGCCACCATGGCAAAGACCGGGCACACTTTGACGCAGTCGCCGCAGTAGATGCACTTGCTGTCGTCCCTTACAGGCAGCCCATCCACCATGGTGAGCGCTTTCTCGTCACAACTCGAGACGCAAAGCCCGCAGGCATTGCATAGCTCATCAACCAGCTCTGGTTCGGCTATGCCCTGAAAGCCCAGGTCCATCTCCCTGGTCCGGGCGCAATCAATGGGGCAGCCGGAGAAGGATACCTTGAACTTGTGATGCCCGGTAGCGGTGCCGAAGTAGCGCTTATCTACCTCCAGGCACATGGTCTGGGTATCGGTGAGGCCATTGGGGTTGTAGGTGCAGCCGGCGCAGGCGGTGGGCACCCTGATGCGGGGGCCGCAGGAGGCAACCGACCAGCCTATCTCCTTGAGCTTATCGGCGATATCGTTGAAGGTGAGGTAGTGGACATAGGGTATTTCTATTGACTGGCGGAAGGAGGTATGGATTTCTCCCCGCCCGTATTTTTCGGCCAGCTCGGCGGCTTTTCGAAGCTGCTCGGAGGTCAGCTTCCCGCCCGGGCAGCGCAATCTGACCGTGAACAAGTCTCCCTGGGTCTGCTTGATAAAGCCGCCGCTCTTGAGCACTTCGAAGTCCATCTTCAAGCGGCGGGATTCGTGTTTCAATCTGACGTCCATCTTTTCTCTCCTCGCTCCTCAAGCTTCTTAACACTGGCCGGGACAGCGGCCGGCGAGGTTATATGTAGTACATCTCCTGCTCAGAAGGTTGTTTTCTCTTCTGCCTTTCCACCAGGTCCTGCAGGGTAGTGGACTCAAGCACTGTGTCCACCGCCCTCTTCAAGTCGCTCCAGACATCGCGCGTAACGCATGACCTGGAGCGGTCGCATACATTGGGGTTGTCAACGCATTCCACCGGGGCGCTTGAACCTTCAAGAAGCTGGACGACTTCATCCAGCTTTATTTTGTCGGATGACCTGGCCAGGGCAACGCCGCCCCTGGGGCCACGGACGCTCCGCACCACACCCCCGGCTATCAGCGGCGTCATCAGGTGTTCCAGGTATGAGAGGGGGATTTGCTGGCTCCGGGCGATGTCCTTCAGCGTCGCCGGTCCCTTTTCCTGGCGAACGGCCAGGTATAGAAGCGCCCTGGTGCCATACTGTGCCCGCGTTGATAGCTTCATAATGCCCCTATTGTCGACTAAAATGGTCTACAAACTCAAGAATAGCATGGAAATGGCGCTTTGTCAATAGGGGGTAAGTGTGAGACCAGGGCTAAACAAAACTGACTTTCGTGCAATCCAGTTACTACTACCCAACAATTAGTCAAATTGAGATACATCAAGAACTACTTTTTCACTCCTCCCCCGGGGGTGAACTTCGAATGCTAATGAAAACTAAGACATCGTATTCTTGGAGGAGATAGCGATATGACCGGCACTGTCAGGCCATTGACAGGATATAACAATATTGTTATACTACTGATGTAGTGTGGAATATCGAGTATTACCAATCGGGAGCTGGCAAGTCTCCGGTAGAAGAGTTCATTGACTCGCTGGACGCTAAATCGAGAGCCAGAGTTGCCAGAACTCTCGACTTGCTTGAGGAATTTGGCATCAACCTGGGAATGCCGTATGCCAGGCATCTTGAAAAGCAACTCTGGGAATTGAGGGTCCGACATGGCAGAAACCGGTACCGCATCATCTACTTTCTGTATACCGGGCAGACTTTTATGCTGCTGCACGGGTTTACCAAGAAGACGGGCCCAGTACCCAGAGCAGATACGGAAATGGCGGAAAGTAGGCGAGATGACTACTTATCCAGGAGGAGATAGAACGTATGAACTGGAAAGAACATAAGAAAAAGCTAATGGAAAACCCTGAGTTCAGGAAAGAGTATGAGGCACTTGAGCCTGAATATAAGCTGGCATCTGCCCTGATTCGACTGCGACTGGCGAAGGGACTAACCCAGGAGCAACTGGCAAAGCTACTGAATACGAAGCAGGAGAGTATTGCCAGGCTGGAGAGCGGCGGTTCGCTGCCATCTCTATCTACTGTCAGGAAAGTAGCGGACGCGCTTGATGCAGAAGTAGAAATAAATCTGCGCCCAAGACATCATTCTGTCAAGGATAGTCTGGCAGTACGGCCAAGCTGATAAATGCCGGGTAACATACACTCATTTTGTGACTTCAGCAGGAATGACTTGTATCGTGTGCCGGAACTATCTAGAATGAAGAGCAAGCTCAAAAGTTCTCGTCATTTTGTAACCTAAGCTCCACATTTTTACCTTTTTACCTCATTTGGCAAACAGCCAGTCGGCTAAAGTGCTTATGGTATTAATGTCAAAAAAAAGCGGTGGCTCAAATATGCCACCGCTTATTATCCTCGGTTATCTTGGTCTCTCTACTGGCCTGCCCAATCAACGTTATTGAAATCCGCCGGACGGGCTTTTCATCCCACGACTCAGTCAACTATTCTCGTTACGGACCCTTGTAATCGATGTTGCTGAGTAATGGCGTGGTCGGTCTGACAATCTTAAAAGCAGCCATGCTCTTGAGGGGACCACCCTCGCTACCAGCATGACAACCATTACATCCTACGATAGCAGTATCGTAGGCCTTTTCGAACTCCGCCTTATCCTTGGCCTCGATGGCTTTGATTAACGCGGCAAGGTTGGGGTCGGCCCAGGCTTTCAAGACCGTCACCATAGGCCGCTCGGTCACCCCTCCTGACCAGTTATGGTATGCCTTGACGCAGCATTTCGCTGATAATTTGCCGCTAATCCTTGTCTTATCTGTTAACCTTTTCATTATGCCCATAACCTTAGGGCATCGTCAAACAGCTTTGCCGAGGGTGTTTAATAACTGCATGGTAGATGACTCGATATGTCATTACGAGCCGAAGCCCTCGCAATGACCAGTGTTCGTAAACAATCTCTCCTTTGCCCGATTATTGCCATAGCCCGGCATTGACGTCCCTGTAGACTTACCAGCAGAAAGGTGGTAAGATAATATTAGCACAGGGCGGAAAGGGAGCTTGGATGCGAGTTTCAAGTCTATCCTGGGGAGAAAGAGAAGCACTGGACTCACAATGAGGCGGTGCTTCTTAGTTTTTAAGGAGGGTGATGATGCATTCCAGCCTGATTGGGAAGATAGAAAAGGCCAAATGCTACGCCCACGAGACGGAACGGGTCACCTTCTCCGAGTTTTCGGTAAGATTCCGTGGGGACCATGACACTTATACTACCAGGTACGGTGAGGGGAAATGGCATTGCTCGTGCCACTTTTTCTCAATCTGGGGACTTTGCAGCCACACCATGGCCCTGGAGAGAATTCTGGGCAACATGCTCCCCGCAGAGGCCCAGGTCACGCTGGCGTAATATCGCCATCATCGCCACCGCGTCAGTCACGGTGCTGAACAGAGCCTGGCTGCTTGCTCCGTTGCCTCAGCCACCACAAAAAACGAGCCGGTGACGCAGACGAGGTCCTTATCTCCGGCCATAGCCAGGGCCAGTGACAGGGCCGCTGGCACATCATCCGTCGCCTGGGCTTTCACCCCGTGCCGGGCAAATTCAGCGGCAAGCCGTGCCGGCGCCATAGCCCGCGGGTGATGGGAACGAGTGACAACGACCTCGCTGAAAAGGGGACACAGGGCTGACACCACCCCGGCCGCATCTTTATCTGAGGATATGCCCATGACCAGGATGGCCCGGTCGAAGCTGAAGTATTGCTCCAGAGACTGCCTCAGCTTTTGGGCGGCGTCCGGGTTATGGCCGCCGTCGGCCACGAGCAGCGGGCGGCGGCTCAGAACTTGAATCCGCCCCGGCCAGCTTACCCGCGCCAGCCCGCTTATGATGCCCTCCCGTGAAATGCTGAATCCTTTTCTTGCCAGGGCTTCCACAGCGGCCACGGCAACGGCAGCGTTCTCCAACTGGTGCTGGCCGAGGAGAGGGATGGATAGCCGGTAGCTGCCCAGCCTTCCTTTCACCTCCAGCCGCTGCCCGGTTAAGTCGAAGCCCAGGCTTTGCCAGGTAATGTCACTGCCCGCCGTTACCAGTTCCGCACCGGTGTTGTGGCAGGCTTCTTCTATCACCCGGGCCGCTTCATCAGGCTGGGAAGAGGTCACCACGATGCTGCCGGGCTTGATGATGGCCGCCTTCTCGGAAGCTATCTGGGCCAGGGTGTTGCCCAGCACCTGAGTATGGTCAAAGCTGATTGAGGTGAGGATACAGACCTCAGGCAGTATCACGTTGGTGGCATCAAACCTTCCCCCCATGCCTACCTCCAGCACCTGAAAGTCCGCCTCTTTTAGCCCGAAGTAGGCGAAGGCCAGCGCTGTCAGCAGCTCAAAGGTGGTCAGCTTGCCATAGGTGGCCTCCTGGTTTACCACTTCAACCTCCGGCAGGACCTTCTCCAGCAGCCCGGCCAGCCCTTCTTCGGAGATTAGCTCTCCATCAATCCTGATGCGCTCTCTCCAGGTATGCAGGTGAGGCGAGGTGTAAAGGCCGGTGACGTAGCCGGAAGCGGTCAGGACTGAAGCGACCATAGCCGCCACGCTTCCCTTGCCATTGGTGCCGGTGATATGGACCGACCTGGCTTTCAGGTGGGGGTTGCCCAGGTGGGCCAGCAGCTCCTCCACCCGCCTCCGGTCATAGAGGGCGGGGTCATGCGGCATGCCCACCCTCTCGTAGTCGGTGTAGCTGTTGATGTAGTCAATTGCCTGCTGATAGTTCATGGTAGTGGTGAGCCAATTATATCACGGCGCTCTACTTGACGCCATTTGAACTGGCTGATATTATCACCTTGACCCAGCCTGATGCCGGGAGGTCGGATGGATTTTGTTGACAAGCTGCTGCAGGCCAGCCGGAAAAGCGATAGCCTGCTGTGCGTTGGCCTTGACCCTGACCCGGAGCTGATGCCGTCCGGGGTGAGCGTCTTTGAGTTCAACAGGGCCATCATCGAGGCCACCGCCGACATGGTATGCGCCTACAAGCCCAACCTGGCCTTCTATGAGGCCCTGGGCGCCGAGGGCATTGACGTCCTGAGGAGGACTATCAAGCATATCCCGGCTGACATTCCGGTGATAGGCGATGCCAAGCGGGGCGATATAGGCAACACCGCCAGGGCCTACGCCAGGGCTATGTTCACTGACTTCGCTTTCGACGCCACCACGGTGAATCCATACCTGGGCTTCGACTCAGTGGAGCCCTTCATCCAGTACCGGGATAAAGGGGTATTTGTCCTGTGCCGGACGTCAAACCCCGGCGCCGCTGATTTTCAGTCGCTTCCCTGTGATACTGAGAGCGGCCACCGCCCCCTGTTCGAGGTAGTTGCCATGAAAGCCAGCCAGTGGAACGCGCATGGCAACGTCGGGCTGGTAGTTGGCGCTACCTATCCTGAAGAATTGAGACTGCTCCGGCAAAGCCACCCGGATATGCCGATATTGATACCGGGCATCGGTGCTCAGGGGGGAGACCTGGCTTCCGCTGTCCGCTACGGTGTCGACACACAGGGACAAAAGGCGCTCATCAGCGTGTCCCGCCAGGTGCTCTATGCCTCGGCGGGGAAGGACTTTGCTCAGGCAGCCAGGCAGGTCGCCTCCGAGCTAAGGGAGCAGATTAACCACTACCGCGCCGGCCGGTGAAAGAGAGCGGGGGATGGAGGGCGACAATGGTCATGGAGATAAGGCTGGGCGATGTCGTCCGCCTCAAGAAGAGACACCCCTGCGACAGCTATGAGTGGGAGGTGGTCAGGCTGGGGGCGGACATCGGCATCCGCTGTCTCGGCTGCCAGCGTCACGTCCTGCTCGACCGTGGCACCTTCGAGCGCAGGGTCAAGGCCCTCATCTCACGGAGGCAGTGATGGCACGGCGGATTATGCACATTGACCTTGACGCCTTCTTCGTCGCCGTAGAGCAAACGCTCAATCCCGAGCTCAAGGGCAAGCCGGCGACCCAGGGCGTATGCCCGTCCTGCGGCACCAAGATGTTCAGAATCGGCAAGAGCTAGGTTTACTCTGACACAGCCAACAGAATTAAGGGGGGCTGGATATTCCCGGTATCGGGGTATCCAGCCCTTTTATTTTGCGAATCACACATAACAAGCTTTTGTGCAGCCACTCCCTCACCGCATTTGGACACTGAGACTAGAGCAATTAGGTCCCGCTAAGTGTTGCTTTAATCTCACAGAGCAAAGCGAATTGCCTAAGGTCGGTAGCTTTGAATCAATTCCAGCAATAGAGATAACATCAACCTCAGCGAGTTCTCACTAAGGTTGGATGAGGTATCCTTATCGCTGTGAATAGAAGAAAGAGGTTCCGGCAATACCAGCCGCTGGCCAGCCAAAAGTCTCGACAGGCTCACCCTTGACAGTAGACTCTCCAAGACCGGGACCTGACTTCGAGGGAGTAGCGACAAGGTGAGAGCATTAGCAAAGCCCCTTAACCGAAAGGACAAATGGTCACTGGTCAGGAACGGCCACGGTATGTGAGCTGACCTGAATGGCAGTGCTAATTGCGAAGCAGCCTTCTCAAGTTCCCTGAACGCAGAAAATCAGTCTCCTTAGCCTTAATCGGCCAAATCGCCAAGAAATCTCCTGAGCCACAGAATTCTAGATTGTAGACAGCAGCTATGCTCCGCAAGTTGGTCTTGCAAGCATAACAAAGAGAGCCAAGAAGCCCCAACCGAAGCATCGGAGTTCGAAGCCACGCTTCTTCACAGTCAAAGAAGACTATCCTAACCGGAACTCGAGCGTGGCTTAGCTCGTGACAGAGTCCCAAAAGGACAGCAACCCCGGAAGCATTGTCATTAGCCCCTGGGCTGCCCTTTACGACATCGTAGTAAGCTGAAAAGAGCAGTTGTTTTTCTCCCGGCTGAGGCGAGAAGTCAACTATGATATTCTTAATCCGTGGCCGACGGCATTCCTGAATAGCCGGTTGTATCCCCAGTGCCGCTAGTGCCACCAGTACCTGCTTCCCCCTAGCCCGGCTATCTTTATTCTCCAGGGCCCTCACATATTCCATCAAGTGAACAATGTATGCGACAATTCGTGCATAATGTCGCTTGATTGCCTGCGTTGAAAATAAAGAGTGAATTACTCCATCTTGCTGGGGGATAATTCTCTCTTCTCAGTATGTAGGTTGGTGTTCCGCATGGTCAATCGATGAACCCTTTGTCCTTGACTCTTTTCAGTAGTTCCGGGCTAATTGTAACCGCAGGTGCAAACTCCTTCATCCAGTGATACGGCTTGCAGGCAAGAATAATTGCCTTTGAATGGGTAAGGTCGCCACGATTTTTCTTCTCCGGGGATAACCTGGGGTCTATGAGGCTACCCCAGCATCCATCAATAATATCGGTCGATGTCGCTGGGTCCCACCTTGTGCCTAAAGCCCAGAGGACATCAGATATATTGGACGGGTCTATATCATCATCTACGACTATCACAATCCGAACCATATAACCTGTTATATTTATACCGGCAGCAGCCAGTGCGACCTGTTTGGCATGACCTGGGTACTTCTGCTCGATGGATATGATTAATATGCTAGTTGCCGCCTCTTCTGCAATCCATACTCCCTTTACACCTGGAACCTGTCTATCCAGCTCGTTCCATGTCAGAGCGGAATGCATCGTAGGTTTATTGAATATCTGCCTGCCCTGTATCTTGAAAGGCGGAGCCCCCATAATTATGGGATTATTTCGATGGAGGATAGCTTTAACCTTAAAGGCAGGCACTGGTCTTGAATAACCGTAATATCCCAGCCACTCTGCAAAAGGACCCTCTTGTCTCACCTCGACTTCAGGTGGTACTATGTCCCCTTCTAGCACCAGTTCTGCTCTGGCCGGGATAGGCAAATCAGTTACCTCTCCCTTGACGACTTCGATGGGTTTGTTCTTTAGCCCTCCTGCATACTCATATTCACTAACTCCCCAGGGGACGATTGACCAGGTACTCGCCGCCCATAAAGCGGGTTCTTGTCCGCATGACACAGCTACAGGGCAGGGGAGCCCTTTATCCCAGTATTTTCTCTGGATTATATCTCCATGTCTGCCAGGCGCCATATAGACGGTTGCTGTCGTCTTGTCATGGACCTGTACCCTGTATGTGCCAACATTTACCCATCCTTCGTCCGGGTCCCTTTGTATCACCATGCAACCCGTGCCGATGTATCTCCCCCCATCAAGCTCATGCCACTTGGGCGCCGGGAACTTGTACAGGTCAACCGCATCACCAGTGAGGATGTTCTCCTTTACCGGCCCTGTTTTAACTACCGCTGGCGAAACCAGCTTGACTTCCTCCCTGAGCCTATCACGCCAGGCTCGAACCAGGCTAAGGCCCTTCAGGTCTACCAATGGCAATCCCAAAGCAAGCGCGGTCCGCCTGGGGGTAGTAAACATATTACTGACAACTCGATATCCAGCTTGGTAGCCTTTGATGTTGTCGAATAGAACCAACGGCGAATCTGGAGTCTCTATCATAATATGCGTGATGGCGCCAATTTCCAGGTCCCAATCCGCACCTTCAACCAGCTTGTATCCCTCCAACTCCTTAACCCTTTTTATGAATTCCCTGATATCGTCAAACACTTCTATACTTCTCCTTTTATTGATTTCTAGCCATGCCCATTAATCTTGTCATTCTAGCGCATCAGGCCAGGCAGCCAGAGTGCTATCTGGGGAAAGGCAATGATTAAGGTCATGGCTATGGCATCGCAGTAGAGGAAAGGTAGTCCCGCCAGGGCGATGTCCCTCATCGGGATATCGCGGCGGATGCCCTTCATGGTGAATAGGGCAAAGCCAAACGGTGGCGTTGTTGTTGCTATCTCCATATTGAGGAGAAACAGCACGCCAAACCACAGCGGGCTAAAGCCCAGGGCCTGAACGACCGGGAAAAATACCGGTCCCGTAATCATTATTATGGGGAATTGACCCATAAACATGCCAAGAATTAATAGTATAATCTGCATCGCTATCACAATACCAATGGGTGCCACGGGAAGCCTGGTGACAAACTCAGCCATACCCGCGGTGGCCCCGGTAAAGGCCAGCACCTGGCTGAACGCCGTGGCTCCAGCCACAATCATGAATAGCATGGTTGAAACCTTAAGGGCGCTGCCAATTGACTTCTTCACCAGATGCCAATCGAATTTCCCGTATATCGCTGCCAGCAGGAAGGTGCCTATGGCCCCGGTGGCGGCCGCTTCTGAAGGTGTAGCTACACCTATATAGATGACACCGGTAACCAGGAAGATAATCAACCCGATGGGCAAGATATACCGCACTGTAGCCGCGAGCTTCTTCACTAAAGATGTTGGAGGTACCGCATAGGTGGGAGCCAGGTAGGGCTGGAGCTTGCTTCTGCTGATGATATAAATGGCATAAAGGGCAGCCATTAGCAGCCCGGGAAGGATAATGGCAATCAAAAACCGGCCGATGGAGAGCTTACCCACCCAACCTAAGAAAACGGCCATACTGGAGGGAGGTATCATTATAGCCAGGCCGCCAGCACCCAGAATAGGCCCCAGGCTCATAGCTTTTTGGTAGCCGCGCTTCTCCATCTCTGGCAGTAGCGTTTCGCCCATCACGGCAACACTGGCCATGCTGCTACCAGTCAAGGTGGCAAGCAGAGCTCCTGCCCCTACCGCCTCAAAGCTCAAGCGGCCGGGCAGCCGCCCCACCCATTTATCAAGGGCATCAATCATCTGGGGGCCAATTCCGGAAT
Source organism: Chloroflexota bacterium (assembly GCA_016202545.1). Classification (GTDB taxonomy): domain Bacteria; phylum Chloroflexota; class Dehalococcoidia; order Dehalococcoidales; family JACQON01; genus JACQON01. Next base: position 147,193 of record JACQON010000012.1, on the reverse strand, counting down.
AGAACATCACCTCGCCCATGAGGATAAAGAGGGGGAGGGGTAACAAGGCAAAATTACCCACGGAGACGAAGATGCTGGTCATAATCTGGCCCAAACCGGCAGCGCCACCCCACCATATATATGCCCCGATAATATTGAGAAGCAGAAAACAGAAGGCAACCGGCAACCCGCTGAACATCAGAAGCAGCAGGCTACCGAAGATGACCAGCAGGACTAACCACCATTCCATCACTGTTCACTTAACGGGGCGGGTTCCCCTGACATGTTCATGAGGTACGCCAAATTCCCAGATGGTTGTAAGCCCTTCTCAGGAATTGGAGGAAAAGCAGAAAACTACCTATGGGAATAATAATATAGAGAATGAAAGAAGGAGGGTTGAATGTGCTGGGCTGGCGGACATCAAGGCGATAGAATTCCAGTGTGGTACTTATGCCATACCAGGCAAGAGCCAGGCAGACGAGGGCGCCAACAATCGAAGTGATGGTATTGGCCATGGCTTTGGGTTTTGGCCTTAAGCGCTCAACCAGCAAATCCAAGATGACGTGCCCTTCCTCTTTAAGAACCCAGGCCGTGGCCAGAAAGGTCATAAACACCAGGCTGTACTCGGTAACTTCGAACTCCCACCTAATCGATTGCCCGACAAGATACCTCATAATTACTTCAGCAACAACCAACAGCATGACAAAAGCTAGAAGAATACCACCTAATAGAGCCAGGCGGTCAATAATGCCATCAAAGATAGACCACCAGATTCTGCTTAATCGCTTCATGTAATCTACTTTTGTAATCGTATTTATTTGCTTATTTAGCCACCAATCCCCCTCTACCTTTCAAAGAGAGGGGGATTGGTGGGTTATTCAAAGCCCTTTTCGTCAGTCGTGGCAGTCCGAGGGGAGGACTACTGTCATAATGTCTGGCCGGCTATGCAGCTATTTGACCAGCATGGGCTTCAGCTTGGCGGCAAGCTCGGCGTTATTCTTGACCAGCCTTGCCCAGGCGGCGTCGACGACGAGTTTAGACAGCTTGTCCGCTTCAGCCGGCGGGAGCTCGATAATTTTCATCTTGCTAGCCTTTATTTTCTGCATTTCTGCATCTACCATCTTGGTATAATAGGTCTGCGACTCTGGCTGAAACTTCTGATAGAATAAGTCGTTTATCGTCTGGCGTATGTCCTGGGGAAGCTTGTTCCAGGCATCCAGATTGGCGACTACATTGATGATGCTCGTGTATGCGCCGGGCTGAATCATATACTTGGTTACTTCATCCCAGTGATAGTCGGAGATGACCCCCATGGGTGTCATGATAGCGCCATCCACTGTGCCTCTCTCCAGAGCGGTATAGACGTCGCCCAGACCCATGGTCACCGGGACTCCCTTTGTTGACTCAACCATAGGCACGGTTATGGCAAATGCGCGCAGTTTCTTCCCGGCAAAGTCCTCCACCCTGTTAACTTCAAAACTAGTATAGAAATAATAGCGATTGGCCGGAGTGTAATTTGACTCCCCGATAAACTTCAGGCCTTTAGTCTGATGCAGTTGGTCCAGCATGTCATAGTAGCCAGTCTTTTTCAGTTCGGAATGGTCCAGGTTAGAAAACATCGCCGCATCGGTTAGTATATCCGGGAAATAGCCGCTGGAGACAAAGCCGATTGGCACCATGCCCGCCACCACCGTCTTATAGACGTCGGCCTGGGCGACGACCTCAGGCCCACCTTTAAATACAACCTGGAACTTGCCTTTAAGCGCCTCGTTCACCATGTCGATAAATATCATGGTTGGCTTGTTCATCACGTTGTCCTTGGGCTGCCAGGCAAGGAGATTCCACACAATCGGCTCAGGCGCGGGCGTCGGGCTGGGGGCCGGAGTCGCTGTCGGTGTCGGGCTCGGGGCAGGCGTTGGCGATGGTGTTGGCTTGGCACAACCAGCTATTAGTAAGCTGATTGTGACCGCCACTGCGCACATCAAGTAAACCCATTGTCTTTTCATCTCATCTCTCCTCCAAGATTTATTAGTATGTCAAAGGGCCAATACTTCCAGGGTGACTCGGTCCGACGCCGCCTGATGACTTTTTACTTTTCGTGTACTCTACCACTCCCTCCAGGGTCTATCAAGAGATTTAGCTAAGGGGATTGTGTTCAAAAGTTGGTTATTTTTCGGCCCACCCCAAAAATTTTTCCCACCAAAATAGTATTCTCCTTGGCGTCTCCTGTCAAGTGGCTTTCCCACTCTAATTTTTTGCCTCGGGGTAAATCTTGTATTGGCTCAGTCGTTTTCGGGCAAATCGACTGTGTCGACAGACATTGCTGCAAGGCATGCACCTTGTGCAAGGCAGTTCGTAAGGAATTACCTGGGTAATTCCCACGGCTGAGAATTCGCCCCGGACATGGCATAATGAGCGGCGTCCAGAATCTTTGTGACGTAATCGTCAGGAATAGGGTCCTTCTTATATCCTCTTATTGTTCTCCGTGTCTGGCAAAGCTTAAGGAACTCATCGTATTGCATCGTAATATCCTCCTTTTTAAGATTTTGTGACTAATCAGAATAAGTTATTCCATTTTTCTTTCACTCTTTTCTCCAGTTCCGGACTGAAGCTGATATCTTGAGGAAACTCGTCAATCCACTCAAATGGTTTGCAGGCATCAATAATTGCCCTTGAATTGAAGAAGGCATTGGTCGGCTTACGAATCATCGGGTCCAGAGGGCTGCTCCAAGCCCTCCTCACAATGTCAATATCTTTTTCCGGGTCTGACCGGGTGCAAAGAGCCCATATGACATCATCCATGTTTGTCGGGTCAATATCTTCATCAACGACAATCACATACCTTCCCATATAGGCGCTGGCTCTACTACCCTGTGCCACGGCCAGCGCTGCCTGTTTGGCATGGCCCGCATACCTCTGTTTTATGGCAACGATGAACAAGAGACGCCCTCCTACCTCATTCATCCACACCAACTTCACGTCGGGGACACCCATTTTGACCAGGTCGCAGTACACTCTGGCGCTTCGCATGACCGATGTGTAATAGGCAGTATCGCAGGGGGGACGGCCCATAGCTGTACCGAGGACGATGGGGCTATTTCTATGGTAAATCCGCTCAATCTTTACAATAGGCGCCAATCGCTCCCCGCTGGCATAGTAGCCAGTCCATTCGCCAAAAGGTCCCTCCATTTTAGTCTCGCCCGGGGGGCACCATCCGGCCAAGACAAGCTCGCTGCTGGCAGGGAAAGGGAGGCCAGTTAGCTCTTCTTCTACTACTTCGACAGGTCTTCCTTTGATGGCGCCGATGTAGTTATATTCAGCACCGGAGGGAACCTCGACACAGCTTATACAGAAGACTGCGGGGTCATGCCCCAGTGATATCACGACGGGGCATGGCTTACCTTGAGCATGATATTTCTCATAATGAATTCTTCCGTGATGGCCGGGGGAGATATAAAGGCCCACCGTGTTTTTATCATGGACCATCACTCGGTAAGACCCAAGATTGGTCTCTCCGGTATCGGGGTCCCTGGTGATGACAGCGTCACCGGTGCCGATATACCGGCCTCCATCCAGCTCATTCCATTTTGGCGACGGAAATTTAAAAAGGTCTACCTCGCTACCAGAACTTACATTTTCCATTGCCGAACCAGTTTTGACCTTCTTGGGAGGGAAGAGGCTCAAATTTGACTCCCATTGCGTCAGCTTTCTCTGAAGGGCCGCCAGTAGTTCGTGGGTGGAGGTACAATCTGGGAGATTCAAGGTAAGCGCTACTCGTCGGGGACTTCTGAGCGAACAAGTCACCAATCTGTAACCTGGCGGGTAACCTTTGATATGGTCGAAAAGTAGAGCCGGCGAGTCCTGCCTTTTCGTGTTTAAATGCGAGATGCAACCAATTTCAAGTTCCCAGTCAGCTTTCTCTATTCTCTGAAGTTCGCCCAGTTTATTCACCTCTTCGAGCCATTCCCTGAGGTCGTTAGTATCCATCGCAGTCCTCCCTAGAATTACATCGCTAAATGGGACGCATCAGGCCAGGTAGCCAGAGGGCCAATAAAGGAAAGGCGATAATCAATGCCATCGCTATGGCGTCACAGGAGAGGAAGGGCAAAGCGGCTCGATATACGTCCCCCATGGTATATTTGGGACCGGCTACGCCTTTTACTACAAACAGGCTTAAGCCAAAAGGCGGCGATGTCGTTGCCATCTCCATGTTGAGGAGGAATATTACGCCGAACCACACCGTGTCAAAGCCTAAAACTTTGACAATCGGGAAAAACATGGGCGCGGCAATCATCATTATGGCCACTGGACTCATAAACATGCCGAGGACAATTAACACCAACATCAAAGCTATGATGATAGCGATGGGGGCTATGGAAAGATTTGTGACGAATTCGGCAAAGCCCAGGGAAGCTCCGGAGAAAGCCAAGATTTGACTATAAGCCTCTGCCCCGCTGATGATTAGGAGCACCATGATGGTAATCTTTAGAGCACCGGTGATTGACTTCCTCAACAGGGTCCGGTTTATTTTGCCGTACATTGCCGCTAGGATAAAGGTACTCAGAGCGCCGGTGGCGGCTGCCTCAGAGGGGGTGGCTACACCGAGGAAGATGACGCCGGTAACCAGAAAGATTACCAGCCCGATAGGTAAGATGTATCGTATCGTAACAATGAGTTTCTTAACTAATGATATGCGGGGTACAACGTAGGCAGGCGCCAGAAAAGGCTGGAGTTTGCATCTGCCAACGATATAAGTAGCGTAGAGAGCAGCCATCAGCAGGCCAGGAATTGTAATGGCTATCAGTAGTTTGCCCACGGAAATTTCACCTAGCCAGGCTAAAATAACCCCCATGCTGCTCGGGGGAATCATTATTGCTAAACCGCCGCTACCAAGGATAGGCCCCAGGCTCATTGGCTTTTGGTAGCCGCGCTTCTCCATCTCAGGCAGCAGCGTTGAAGTTAGCATAGCCTGACTTGCCAAGCTACTGCCGCTTAAAGTCGCTATTATCGTCCCGGCAGCCACCGTCTCCAATCCTAATCTGCCGGGCAACCGCCCCAGCCATTTGTCCAGAGCGTCAATCATATCGGGGGCAAAGCCTGACATGAACATGACTTCGCCCATGAGGATAAACAGGGGCACAGGCAAGAGAGTGAAGACAGCCACGGATGAAAACATGCTGGTAATGAGTAGTTCTAGGCCAGCGGTGCCGCCCCAAAACAAATACACTCCTATGATGTTGACGAGCAGGAAGCAAAAAGCAACCGGCAACCCGGTGAGCATAAACAGTATCAAACTGCCGAAAATGATTACCAGGACTAACCACCAATCCAATTCCATCAGCAATTACCTTTCAGGCCGAACATGGGACTATCTCCATGTTCCTTATCCGTGCTCTGTTGGTACTCTCCAAATTTCCAGGTTCTTATAGGCTCTTCTCAGGAATTGAACGAACAGCAGGAAAAAACCAGTGGGGATGAAGGAGTAAAAAATAAAGGAAGGAGGCTTAATGATGGTAGGTTGCAGGACCTTGAGATGGTAAAACTTCAAGGTAACCTCTATGCCGTACCATGCAACAAGAAGACAAGCGAGCGCGCCAACAACAGAGGTGAGAGCATTAGTCAGCGCCTTCGGTCTTGGACTTAACCGAGCAAGCAGTACATCCAAGACCACGTGTCCTTCTTCTTTCAGCAGCCAAGCTGCACCCAAGAAGGTGATAAACAGTAGACCATACTCGCTAACCTCAGTCTCCCAGATTATGGACCGCCCGAAAAAATACCTCATGATAACTGCAGCGACAACGAGCAGCATTAACGATGCGAGAATAACACCCGTTAAGAGGGCGAAGAAGTCTCTTGTTCCATCAAAGACGGCCCAGAGTTTGCTTGCTCGCTTCATACCCGCTCTCTTATTGTTTCAATGGCTACTACAACTCAAAGTCTGATGCTTGCCACCAGCAAGAGCATATAGCAGAAATAGGACACTTTTCCCGTGTCTCCCTTTTTATTACCAAAACCTTATCGGGCTGCCTTCTGGCTCACCCTCACTGTATCTGGGAACACCTACTTAGAATTTGACAAGCATGGCCTTTACTTTGGCAGCCAGTTCCGTGTTTTGCTTGGTTAGCTTCTCCCAGGCAAGGTCGTAGGCCCGCTTCAGAAATTTTTCAGCCTCGGCCGGCGGCAGCTCAATAATCTGTATTTTACTCCCCTTTATCTCTTGCCATTCTTTGGCCTCTTTTTCTTTTGCCCAGACTGCTATGTTCGGCTCTACCTCTTCCCAGGCTTTGTTTATGCCATCGCGCACATCCTGAGGAAGCTTATTCCAGGCACCCAGGTTGCCTACCAGATTTATGATGCTGCTATAGGCACCGGGGGCAATCATGTATTTAGTCACCTCGTCCCAGTGCCACTGAGGTACAACTCCAACCATGCCCTTGACCCAGCCATCAACCACACCACGCTCCATGGCGCTGTATACCTCGGTCATCGCCATAGTTACCGGGACCGCTTCTACCGCTTGAGCTATGGGTATGGTGGCCTCAAAGACGCGTATCTTCTTCCCTTTAAAATCCTCTAGCTTGTTAACCGTGAAATTAGTGAAGATGAAATAGGTGCCGCGGTGCTCTTCTTGACCTATAAACTTCAGCCCCTTCGTCTTATGCAACTCATCAAGAAGACCATAGTAACCAGTCTTTTTTATTTCCTCATGGGTCAGATTAGAATACATCGCCGCTTCGGTCAGTATGTCCGGGAAATAGCCGCTGGAAACGGCTCCGATTTCAGCTACTCCGGCGACGACTGCCTTGTAAACATCGAACTGGCTTATGACTTCAGGTCCACCAGCAAATTTGATTTCGAACTTGCCCTTCAGTGTCTCATTTACGCGGTCAATAAACATAAGCGTCGGGTCAACCTGTCCCACACTGGTCTTGGCTACCCATGAAAGAAGTTTCCATACGATTGGCTCTGCGGGCGCCGTGGGAGTAGGTGTCGGTGCTGGCGCAGGGGATGGTACCGGTGCTGGCGTTGGTGATGGCGCGGGGGCTGGCTTGGCACAGGCGATGAGACCGATACTCAATATTAGTGTCATAAAAATGATTGTCGACTTTCGCATTTCTATCCTCCTCACTAAGATTTTACTTCGTTGACTATAGCTTCATTCCCAACGCATATCTCACCCCCCGTAAAATGTTAAAGTCGCATTTTTCAAAGTTGTGAGCTAGCTCTCACTGGCCAGGTCCAGGTCAATCCGCCCACTCCCGTCCTGCGGTCTGACGCCAGTATTCTATCCTTTTGTCGATATTGGTCAGGTCCTCAGTGGAGCGCCAGACATAGTTGCATGCCCGGCAGCTATAGGCCTCCCACTTACCTCTAACTGGAGAATCGGCAACCTTCTCAACTTTATTGGAATCGCATCGGGGACAAATAAGCCCCTTCATCATAATTTGCCTCCTTTCATCGCTCTCAGAATCCTCTCCTTCCAGGCTTCAGTGCCTTCCCTAGGCATAACCCATCCTGCCACCGAATGGCGCGGGCTGGAGGGTATCGTCTTGGTGGCATCGATGCCCAGTTTACACATAGAACCATTGACCTCGGCTGATGGGTCCATGCGATTATATGAACCGGGAAGTATAACAAGGTCGGTATTTGCCTGGCACCTGGTAGCTATGGCCCACATTACTTCATGGGCATTCCAGGGGTCAATGTCTTCATCAACAGCTATCGCCATCTTTGGGTTATTATTCGATTCTGCAGCTAAGGCAGCCAGAATGGCATTTCGGGCTTCTCCACGGTAAGTCCACTTGCCCTGTATCACACAATTGAAGTAATAAGGTGGCAAATAGGCTATCTGGGTGACATTGGGACAAGCATGGCTGAGCTCTCGTTGCAGGGCGGAAACACCCGGAATGCAAGTCGTGTAATAGCCCTCGACCGGTGGTCTGCCGCAGAGCAACATATCATAGATAGGGTGGTCACGGTGGGTAATGGCACTTATCTCAAAGACGGGTGTCAGGAAGCAACCACTGTAGCTACCGGGGAACTCGGCGAAGGGTCCTTCCAGTAAATCAGCCTTGAGGGTTATTGTCCCCTCAAGCACTATCTCCGCCGTTGCCGGCACCGGCAGGTCAACGGTCTCAGCCTTGACCAACTCTACCGGCTCATTTCTTAAGGCCCCACCAAAATCAAATTCATTCCATCCCCGGGGTATTTTGACTGCCGCCGCTAAAAATACTGTCGGGTCAGTTCCTATAGCCACCGCCATCTCCAGAGGCTTTCCGTTGCGCCGGGCCTTAATATAGTGCTCGGCGATGTGACGGTAAGCCAAGAAAAGGATAGCGGTCCTATTGCGGTCGAGAACCTGCATCCGGTAAGTGCCCACATTTATCCATCCGGAATCAGGGTCTTTGGTGATGCACTCGGTCTTAGTGAGATAGGGGCCGGCATCCTGGAGATGCGCCCGGGGTATGGGGAAGTTGAAGAGGTTCACCCCTTCACCACGCAGGATGTTCTGCTTGCACGGCGCATCCTTCTTGGCCACCAGCTTTGACTTGACCGGGTATCTCTCCAGGGCCTGTTCCCAGGCCTTCACCTGCTCTTTCTGGGTAGCTTTCTTGGGCAAACCCAGGGCCATGGCCGCCCTCTGCCAGGAAGCACCCAGACCGATAGCCAGCCTGGCATCTTTGAAGCCATGTATGTTTTCAGCGATGATGCCCGGCCCCCGCACATCACAGAGCGCCCTGGATATTGCCCCGGCATCCGGCTCGAGCTTAATCTCCTCTTTTAAGCTGAGGAACTCGCCCTCGCTCTCAAGGTGGGCAATCCACTCCCTCAAGTCTGAATACACTATTTGAACCTTTACCTCCTCAAGTGATTCACCGGTTGTTGTAGTGCCGGGCAGAAATAGCCTCGGCTTTCATGGGACTTAAGTCCAGCTGGTTCGCGGTTTTGAGCAGGATGCCACCAGTCCAACTCCATGCCGACAAGCGGTAACAGTTTAGTTTTTCCAAAATCTTAGTTCATAATCTTAGTTCATACTATATCACCCCCCCCGCACTGTCAAGCGTTTTTTAAGGTTTAGGCTGCATTTGCCAATATTTATCGAAAATGTGCAAGACCTAAGCTGCTGACTATCAGTTTGCGCAAAAATCTGGTTTTTCGCTTAATTCAACCATAGCCCCAAACGGTACGACAAATTTCAAGGGGTCTAGACAGAAGGGAGGCAACCTTAAACAAGGTGAAGGAGTAGAGGAAGTGAAACTTCGCCTAAGTAATCCTTACCGGTGACCCATCTCGAGAAGGCTGCCTAAACTGTAGATACCCACGGGCATAGCCCGTGGGTATCTACAGTGAGACTGCCGCATCGTTTTCCAATCCTGATATGCTTTAATTGCCTCCCTTCCATGCCTGCAGGACGATTGACAAGTCATGGTAGAATATACCAAAGGGCACAAGAAAGATGAAATATGATGGGTTTCTTGAGCTTTTAAGGCACAGAAGAAGCATCAGAAGGTTCAAACCTGACCCCATTCCAGATGGCTACGTGGAAAAAATAGTTGAGGCGGCGCGTTGGGCAATGTCCGGTGGCAACGGTCAGCCGTGCGAGTTTATTGTAGTCAAAGATAAAAATACCAAAGCCAAAATTGTTGAGCTCACCGATAAGGTTGACCCGTTACGGTGGGCAATGGAAAAGACACGCTTAGAGGAACTGAGACATCCCGCGAGAGCAAAGCCGCCATCAGGTCATCATGGGTTTAAGGATGCGCCGGTGTTTATAGTTGTCTGCGGCGACCCCAGGACCTGGCAAGCTACTGTATTATGCGGTCCTTATTTGAGAGGGGATGGTGGTCCCGAGGGTACCTTTATCATGAATATGGCTAATGCCGTTCAAAACCTGCACCTTGCGGCGGCTGCCCTCGGGCTGGGTAGCCAATGGGTCAGTGTCAATTCGGCATGGCAGACCTCGCTGGGGTTACTACTTGGCGTGCCGGAGGGGTTTATCATTCCCGTGGTTGTCCCGGTAGGCTATCCAGCCTACGAGCCAGCGCCTCCGTATCGAAGAGAGCTTGAGGAGATTATGCATTTTGAAAAGTATGACTGGTCAAAATACCGGTCACCTGAGGATATCTACCAGTTTGTGATTAATTTAAGGCAACGCACAAGAAAGCACTACACGAAATTTCGAATCAACGAGAGTAATCCCTGAATCGCGGAAAGCAAGAGAATCAAATACTACATAAGTTAGGAGGAATTAAGATGTACAGATTGGTAACGGTCTTGACTTCATTATTGGCACTCAGTATTACGTTCATTTCTTGTGCTTCGCCAACTCCAACAGCCACGCCAGCGCCAACAGTCACGGTGACGGCGCCAGCACCAGCGCCATCACCAGCACCGACAGTCACAGTGACAGCACCAGCCCCGACGCCTACACCGACGCCAACGCCGACATCGGTCGGCGTTGCTGATTTTTATAAGGATAAGCGTGTCACTATGTATGTCGCCTATGCGCCCGGGGGTGGCGTTGACTATAGCGCTCGGCTATTGGCCAGCTTCTGGCATACAGTCACTGGCGGCGCCATGGTGGTAGAGAATAAGCCAGGTGCTAATGGCTTGGTCATGGCGAACTTCATGGCCTCTAGCGCAAAGCGTGATGGCTCCGAATTGGGGGCAACATCGACCCGTACAGGCCTGTTAGGCCCATGGGTAATGCAAGACCCCGCTGTTCAGTTTGATGCCATAAAATTCAACTACATCGGGTCAGTGGCAAATGAAGCAGGCAGCGCCCTTGCTATAGGAGCCAGTAAACCGTATAACTCCATCGCAGACCTGCAGCAGGCGAAGGGATTGAAGTTTGGTGTTTCAAGCAAGACCGGCGGGACGGCAGTGGACACTGCAGTACTTATTAAGCTTCTCGGCCTCGATGCTCGCATAGTCGTTGGCTACCCGGGAACTGCGGAGCTGTCTCTGGCTGCTGGCAGAGGGGAAATTGACGGCTATGTGACCGGCGAGCTAACTATAAAGGCTGAAAGCGACAAGGGATATCTGAAAGGAGCCTTGGTCATGATTGACCGCGAGAGGAGCACACTTTATAAAGACGCACCAGCGATTACCGAAGTGGTAAAGCTCTCCCCGGACGATGAGCTATTATTGGATACTTCGTTGCTCCTAAAGGCCAGGGCCCTTTTCTTTACTCCTCCCGAGGTGTCTCAGGATAAGGTTAACTTCCTGCGCGCGGCTTTTGACAAAATCGTTGCCGATAGTGGTTTTATTGCGCCGATGACTCGATACTACGGAGTCTATGCACCGCCGGTAACGGGCGTGGAAGAAGCTAAGAAGATAACTCACCTGGGCACGATACCGAAATCCCAATTTGACGCTGTTACTAAGCTAATTGACCAGTATGCGGGACAATAGGGCGAAGACAGACAGCAATGGGGGCATGGATTCGAAGGTTCTGAATAGCACTTTTTTCTGCTGAGCTTCGGGCGCTTGATAGGATGGCTACATTAAGCACAGGATGGTGAACAACGATGAAATATGAGGAGTTCCTTGAGCTTCTAAAGTACAGAAGAACTATACGCAGATATAAACCAGACTCATTTCCTGACGAATATATCATGAAAATACTAGACGCAGCTCACTATGCCATGTCCGGCGGCAATTCTCAACCTTGGGAATTTATTGTCGTGAAAGACCCCGAAACCAAAGGGAAACTTTTCAACGCATGGCTGGACAGCTTCGATCTCAGTTACTATTTTGAGCAACAGCGTATTGCAAGGTATAGACACCCGGCGTTTAATGTTCCTCCGGAAGAGAAGGATAAAGCCAGGGCAATGATAGGCGGCTGGAAAGATGCACCGGTATACATAATCGTACTTGAGGATTGTAGGAAAATGGCTGGCTCGGTGCTTGCAGCACGGGCAGATACCACTGGCGGTAGTATTAATATTTTTGCTTCTACCATGGGCCATCTCGGGATGACTTTGCACCTTGCCGCCGCTTCGCTGGGGCTGGACTCCCAGCGAGTAGATGTGAACATTCAAGAACCGTTTAGACAAATCCTGAAATATCCTGAACCATTACGTTTGAACATTATCGTCCCCATAGGTTATCGAGCTTATGAAGCCGGGCCTCCACGTCGTTTGCCGCTTAAAGATTTGGTGCATTTTGAGCAGTACAATATTAACAAGTTTTTGCGTAACGAGGATTTCCTGGGATATTTGGATAAAATCAGGGCACTTGGGAGACCCGGGTACAGGGCAGCCATAGATGAGGAGAAAGGCTGACAATACTAACTGATTATACCGGGTGATACTAAAGGGGTGAAAAGGCACAATAACCACAACCACGTAGTTCTCAGCATTGGGTCAAAGATTAGCCAAAAGGAGGGGTAGATGTTGACTAAACAGTGTACAAAAGGAGTGCTTTGTAGTGCAACAGGCTTCCTGTTGCTCAGTTTGTTGGTTGGTGCTTGTGCCCCTGCACCAACGGTAACAACCCCGCCACCAACAGTCACAGTGACAGCGCCAGCTCCGACGCCAGCTCCAGCACCGACAGTCACGGTGACGGCGCCAGCACCTAAGCCGCCGCCCACACCAACGCCGACATCGGTAAGCGCCGCTGATTTTTACAAAGATAAGCGTATAACCATGTATGTTGCCTATGCGCCTGGGGGTGGCGTCGACTACACTGCCCGAATCTTCGCTAGTTTCTGGACGGCAACAACCGGCGGAGCCATGGTAGTGGAGAACAAGCCCGGTGCTGGTGGCTTGGCTATGGCGAACTTCATGTCCTCCCAGGCAAAGCGTGACGGGAGCGAACTAGGGGCCACATCCGCCTGGTCAGGATTAACCGGGCCATGGGTGATGAAAGACCCCAGTGCCCAGTATGACCTGCCGAAGTTCAGCTACCTTGGGTCATTCGGAAATGAAGCCAGTGCATTTGCTATAGCTGCCGCCAAACCCTATGCCTCCCTCGGGGACGTGCAGAAAGTAACGGGATTTAAGCTGGGTGCTTTAACCAAGACCGGAGTGCAGGCGATGAGTAGTGCCATACTGATTAAGATTCTTGGCCTCAATAATGCTCGCGTAGTTGTTGGTTACTCGGGCACTGCCGATTTATCTCTGGCTGCGGGACGAGGGGAAATAGACGGTATGGTATACAGCGTACTTAATATCTTGACTGAAAGCAAGAAGGGATATTTTAAGACACCCCTGCTTGCACTTGATTATAAGAGAAGTACGGTCTTCCCTGATACGCCAGCAATAACCGAGCTGATGAAGGTTCCTGCGGAGGACCAAAAATTACTGGATGCTATATCACTGTTGAAGTCAAAGACCGTTTTCCTCACTCCGCCTGACGTACCACAAGACAGGGTTGATTTCTTACGAGCTACCTTTGACAAGATTGTCGCCAATGATGCCTTTCTGGTACTGATGAAGCGGTATTTTGAGTTCTGGACGCCGCCGGTTAATGGTGTGGAGGAGGCCAAGGCAATGGCGGACCTGGCTAATATACCTCGAGCCGAATTTGATACTATAGGTAAGCTGCTTGACCAGTATGCGGGCCAATAAGAGAGACATCCTTTGTTAGAACTTCAATTGGGGTACCATTGGTCATCGTTAAAAAGCACTGAAGATATGAATCTTATTCCCGGTACCCCTTTACGAATTAAGAAAAATGAGATAGGACAGTAATGGAAGCTTGGCTTCAAGCTTTACAAAATTATGGTGATTTGGCCTTCGTGGGTTGGGTGCTCGCCGGTGGCATTGGCGGACTAGTATTTGGCATCATCCCTGGCATAAGCGGCATGACATTGGTGGCCCTGTTCTTGCCATTCGTCTTGGATATGAGAGCGGAATACGCTCTCGCTTTCATTACGGCGACTAGTGGCGCTTCGTTCATCGGAGGTTCGGTAACTGCTATTTTACTGAATGTACCGGGAACCTCAGTTAGCGCGGCAACTCTCATGGATGGCTTTCCCATGACACAGAAGGGTCAAGCCGGCCGCGCTCTAGGGGCATCAGTGACATCCTCCGCGATGGGTGGCATTCTCGCCGTATTCCTTGCTTTTGCCATGGTACCCATGATATTGCCTATGGTTATGGCGATGCGCTCCGCCGATATGGTTTTCCTTATACTAATGGGGCTAACGTTCATCGGCGTTCTGGGCACAGGCGCTATGATTAAGGGCCTGATTAGCGGGGGAGTGGGGCTACTTATTAGCTTTATCGGATATCAGGCGGTGACTGGCATGCCACGTTTTACCTTCGGCAGCACCTATCTCTATGATGGTCTGCCGATAATCCCGGTTATTCTGGGGCTATTTGCCTTGCCTGAGGTGATTGACCTCGCCGCAAAGGGTGGTACCATCGCCCAGACAAAAGCTGTAATCAAGGGAATGGCGCAAGTGATAGAAGGGGCGAAGGACGTGTTCCGACATTGGGCTTTATGGTTGCGAAGTACCATCATTGGCTACATCGTGGGAGTCATTCCCGGAATCGGCGCGGCAACGTCTATCTGGGTCGCTTACGGCCAGGCCAAGCAGACTTCGAAAAACCCTGAGAAATTCGGCACTGGTATTGTCGAGGGCGTTATTGCCCCGGAAAGTTCTAACAATGCCACTCAGGCAGGGGCATTGCTAACCACTGTGGCTTTAGGTATACCGGGGAGTGCTGAGCATGCCCTAGTCCTGGGGGCATTTCTAATACTGGGGCTCACGGCCGGGCCGACAATTATGACGCAGCACCTGGACCTACCGCTCACATTGTTTTTGGTCATTATATCTGGCAACCTGATAGGCGGAATTCTGTGTTTTTGGGCAGCTCCACATCTGGCTAAAATAGCCTACGTACCCAGTCGCATTTTGGTTCCTCTGGTTACGGTCATGCTTTTTGCCGGTGCTTTTGTTATGAGGGAGCAGTTCAACGACGTTACCGTCACCCTCGTCTTTGGCGCGCTGGGATTCGGGATGAGAAAGCTAGGTTTCAACGCACCGGCGCTATTGGTGGGCTATGTTCTGGGCTCTCTTTTCGAGCAATACTGGTTTATTGCCATTCAAGCCTCTGGCCCGCTGTTTTTCATGCGACCCATCAGTTTGGGAATAATCGCTGTTACCGTTGTGGTTCTTGTCTCTGGCCCTATAAGGGGCATAGTTCAGCGGCTATTCAAAAAAGGAGCCAGAGGGACATGAAACCAAGAGCGGTTGGCTACTCTTACATAGCAGTTATGGTAATCATGTTAGTGGTAATAGCTTTGACGCTGCCGATGAAATATTCACAATCCAAGCAGCTGCCTCTGGTGTTCAGCAGCTTGGTTTTCGTCCTGGCGGCAGTTGGACTATGGAGAGATTTCTCAATTAAGAAAACCAGAGGAACAACTACCAGCGAAGATAAAGCTAAAGAGAAGAAGTCCAGCGCGAACTTAGGGGGATATTTAGCTATCTGGGTCTGGATAGTAGGCTTTTTTCTGGCTGTTTACTTACTGGGCTTTGTGATAGCTATTGCTGCATTTGTTCTCGCCTATACCAAATCACATGGCGTAAAGTGGTGGCTGGCTCTCATTTATTCTGTTCTCGCCACGGTATTTGTTTACGCCATATTCGAACGGTTATTGGATGTTGTCTTGTATCGAGGTCTGCTTCTCACTCAGTTGGGATAGTTATCCACCCTGGGGCTGCCAACCTAAGGGTTCGAGACAACATTTAGGTAATTCTGGCAGACTGTAGTCGACTATTTTGTTGGAAGGAGGAGTATCAAATATGCAGATGGATGAATTTCTAGGGTTGCTAAAGAAGAGAAGAAGCATCAGAAGGTTCAAACCTGACCCCATTCCAGATGGCTATGTGGAAAAAATAGTTGAGGCGGCCCGCTGGGCGATGTCCGGCGGCAACGGTCAGCCATGGGAGTTCATCATAGTTAAAGACAAGGACACCAAAGCCAAAATCGTTGAGCTTGCCGACAAGAATGACCCATTGCGCTGGGCAATGGAAAAGGCCCGCATAGAAGAAATAAGACACCCGGCATGGTCAAAACCACCATCAGGTCAGTCAGGTTTCAGAGATGCGCCAGTGTTCATAGTTGTCTGTGGTGACCCCAGGACATGGCAAGCTACTGTTGTGTGTGGTCCTTACCTGAGAGGAGATGGTAGTCCCGAGGGCACCTTTATCATGAATATGGCTAATGCCATTCAGAACCTGCACCTGGCAGCGGCTGCCCTTGGGCTGGGTGCTCAATGGGTCAGCGTCAATTCGACATGGCAGACTTCACTGGGGTTACTCTTGGGTGTGCCGGAGGGGTTTATCATTCCCGTGGTTGTTCCGGTTGGCTATCCAGCCTACGAGCCGTCGCCTCCGTATCGGAGAGAGCTTGAGGAGATTATGCATTTTGAAAAGTATGATTGGTCGAAATACCGGTCGCCTGAAGATATCTACCAGTTTGTGATTAATTTAAGGCAACGCACGAAGCCACACTACAAAAGCTTCCGAATTGGCGAGAGCTGATATCTGGTTACCCTATGTATTAAATCAGGTTGCGGGCAATACTGAACAAACAGATGCAACAAAAAACGCTTGATAGCTTAGAGAGGGTGATATACTATAAGCTAATATTTTTGAAAAAGTAAACTATTACGGCGCAATAGCAATACCAGCCTTTTTGCTGTTTGCTTTGCACTTGGATAATGACGGCATACGCAGCGCCACCGAGCGAGGTTCCTTACGCATAACTTTTATGGCTGGGCAGGCACTACCGCAGTCATTGACCTGACTGCCAGGAGAATAGAAAAGATACCGCTTTCCCCCGAATTTGCTCGGGCGTACCTGGGGGCAAACGGGTTTAACGCGGCCAGGCTCTTCGAATTAGTCAAACCCGGTATCGACCCCCTGAGTCCTGATAACGTTATTCTATTCGCCACCGGCCCCCTGGCGGCGACACGTGCCGCCGGTGCTGGGAGGGTCACCATAACATCCAAATCACCGCTGACTGATGCGATTGGCTATTCCAGCTCTGGAGGCTTCTTTGGCATGCAGCTAAGGCGCGCCGGATTTGACCAGCTTATCGTAACCGGACGCTCTGAATATCCGGTGTACTTATGGGTAAATGATGGCAGAGTAGAGCTACGAGAGGCCTCGCATATGTGGGGCCAGACCACTGCAGAAACAGAGCATCTCATAAGGCAGGAATTGAAAGATAGTCACATACAGGTTGTAAGTATAGGGCAAGCCGGGGAAAACCTGGTAAGATTTGCCTCTGTGATACATTCAATGGGCGCTGCTGGCCGCACCGGAATGGGGGCGGTGATGGGTTCAAAGAACCTCAAGGCAATCGCCGCCAAGGGCATGGGTAAGGTCGCCATCGCCCGACCGGAGGAGTTTGCTGAGATGTGCCGGCGGCTTCACCAGAGCTCAGTCGAAGGTCTGGCTTCACTCAACAAGATTTTTCATGAGCTCGGCACGCCTGGCCTTATCGACCTATATTTCGGGAAATTAAAGGGTGGGGGTGGGGCGAAGAACTTCCAGAGTAACCTGTTCCCTAACTGGCAGGCTATATCTGGAGCTACCTTAAAGCAACAGTTCACCAAAGCTATGTTAGCATGCCCCAACTGCCCTATCGCTTGTAAAATATCGTACAAGGTAGACTCCGGCGAATTCGCCGGAGTTGAGGGCAAGAGTGTAGAATTCGGCTTCATGGGCGCCATGGGGCTAAGAGGCGGCATTGATAATTTGCCGGCGCTACTAAAAATGAACGAGCTATTTAACCTCTACGGCATTGATGATATGAGCGGAGCGACCATGATAGCCTGGGCTACCGACTGCTGTGAGAGAGGCATTTTGACCGATGAAGACATCGATGGGGTTTCCCTGAGATGGGGTAACTACAGGGCAGCCATTGAGATGACGCACAAGATAGCCAAGCGCGAGGGCTTTGGCGATATACTTGCCGAGGGGGAGAAAAGGGCGCCAAAGATGGTGGGGCGGGGCTCGGAGAGGTTTATGTACCACGTGAAAGGTCAGGCATTCGGGACGGAAGACCCCAGAGCATCTAAGTCAGGCGGACTCCAGGCGCATACTGCGCCCAGAGGGGAAGACCACCTGACGGCAATTAGCGCCCGTATGGCGCCAATACTGGCCACAACGGAGGTGGGCAGGGAACTGGCCAAGGACAGCGACACGTGGAATCTTTACAGCCATCACAACAAGGGCTGGCTGGTAAAGTGGTGTGAGGACATCTGCGCGGTAGTCAACGCTTTTGGCGTTTGCCTGCGCCCGGCATCGGGAGTCCCCTTCGACGTATTCTCCCGGATGATTTCCTCCGCAACCGGCCTGTACCTCGGCGAAAAAGAACTGCTCCAGATTGGTGAACGCATCTTCAATGTTTACAAGGCGTTCAATTCACGCGAAGGGCTAACCAGAAAAGATGACTACTGTTCCGTTCCTGATAAGTTCACCAGGGAACCCATTCCGGATGGTTCGTTTCAGGGAGAAGTGCTCAATCTGGACATGTTACTGGATGAGTATTACAGGGTCAGAGGTTGGGACCCTCAGACCGGCCTGCAAACCAAAGGGAAATTACAGGAGTTGGGACTCGACCATGTCGCCGAGGAACTCGCAAGAATGGGGAAACTCGGTCCGCCAGCTTAACGCCGATATTTGGCCGACGGGAGCTGCACATGTCAAAAACGGATTGCCGGAGTGGAAGATGTAGATAGGCCCAGGCATTAACCGGTAAAAATCTCAGGGGGAGGATTCAAATGCGTAGACTAGCAACTACTACCCAACAATTAGTCACTTTGTGTAACACGTCACATAAGCCTGCTCGCGGTTAATTTAGTTTTGTGTTCTCTATGCCTGGTCGAGTGAACAAATGCTACGGGCTGACAGACAAGGACTGTTTAACCCCGCCGCCTTGTCTGGGGGAAAGCTACCAATATACCCAAAAGGACTGCTATGGAGATGCCACCAGCAGTTCCTAGGGCCAAAGGGACACCAAATACGCCTGCAATAGCACCAGAAATAAGACTGCCTCCTGGACCAAGCCCCATGGAGACTTCACGAAGAGACATCACTCTTCCTCGCACCTGGTCTGGAATCATCTCCTGGATAATAGTGTTGTTTAAGGTCATAAATATCGTATTCGCCCCACCTACAGTAACCAGTAGGAGTAGAGATAGTAGGTAAAAGGATGATGAAGAAGCGAAAAGGATTAAACCCATGCCCTGTGCAATACCTCCCAGTAGCAGTACTAGTCCCTTTCGGCGGAAATTAACAAATGATGCGAGAACGAATGTAGCCATCAAAGCCCCTGCCCCTGGAGCAGCACTCAAAATTCCATAGAGCCCAGGACCTATATGGAGGTTATTTGTGGCAAAGTAAGGCAAAAGGCCGGTATAACTGTTAGTAACGAAGAAAGGCAGAAGATACAGGAGAACCTGTGTTAGCACGGCTTTATGTTCTCCCACATATTGCATGCCTTCTGTAAAATTGCGGAAGGGTGTCCCCTTTTTGGCTTCAGGTGATGTCACCGGGGCACGAACCCAGCTTAGCCAGAAAATGGCTAGAAGGGCACCTACTGCTTTCAATCCCAGTACTGGCGTGGTGCCTGCAAAAGAAATAATAAAACCAGCCAGTGGCGCTCCTATTATCCTGGAAGCGGTCACTGAGGCGTTGTCCAGGGTGATGGCATTGAGAAAGTGCTCCTTCTTCACCAGGTTGGGCACCAAGGTATGGCGAGCCGGGTGATTAAAGCTGGTAATAATGCCAGCTAAGGCTGAATAGGCCAGAATGTGCCAGGGCTGTATGCGACCCGTATGAACTAATACAGCCAAGGCTATTGAGAAGACAGCGGAAATTGCCAGTGCATAAATTAATAAGCGGCGCCTGTCAAAGCGGTCAGCTACAATGCCGCCAACAAAGGCAAAAACTGTCAATGGCAAATAGCGGAGCGTAACCATGAGGGTACCCATAAGAGGGGAATGTGTCATCTGATTGATGAGCCACAATAGGGCGATGGTCTCCATCCAGTCCCCTATATGCTCCGTCCAAGAGCCCATCCAGACGAGACGGTAATCTCTGTACAGGACGATGGTGGTAAAGCTACGCACCAGAATATTGGAACTCTTCTCAGGAATGGAAGGCTACCTCCCGAAAAATGGGTTTAACCCAGATAGAATCAGTTTCTAGCGCCAAAGTGGCACCTCAAACACGACAAGTTGCGGTCCAATAATACCGCAATACCGCAAGAAAGTCTGCGAAAACAAGACGGCGGCAGGTAACAATTAGCCATAATCTGCCTCGCTTGGGTTGCTTCTTGGGCACCTTGAGTCCTTCCTTTCTCCAGATTCTTTCCACTCTCTTGTGATTTACCATCCAGCCTTGCTCATTGTTTAATAAGGCGGTTACCCCCGGTAACCATACCGCCCATATTTAGTCGCCAAAGCGACAACCTCCGCGGTAAGCCGTTGCTCATCGGCTGGTAGTAAGGGCTGGCGGCGCTGAGTAGCCCTGGCTTGACCGAGTACCTGACATGCCCGTCTTTCCGCAACTCCCAGTTTCCGGCAGACCTGTATTACTATCTTGCGTCTGCGGGACGGGTTTAAGAGTTTCCCCGTGCAGCTTCTTTGAGAATGACATTATCCAGTGAAAGGTCGGCTACCAGATGCTTTAAGCGTGAGTTTTCCTGTTCTAGTTCTTTAAGACGACAAGCCTGGTCTACTCTCAGACCGCCGTACTCTTTACGCCAGCGGTAGTAAGTATGGTCGCTGACCCCTATCTTCTTGCTGCTTACGGCAATGGTGGCTCCTTGGCTGAGCAGAACTTCAGCTTCCCTGAGCTTGTTGATGATTTGCTCCGGTGTGTACCCTTTTCTGACCATCTAATCCCCCTTTTTACGATATTATATCTGGTATCGTTTTTTGGGGGGGCAGGTCAGGCACGCCCACTTGATTCGGAAGCCGTAAGGTTAGCGGTCGGCCGGGGAAGCGGGCTGAGCAGCGGCGTTTCAACGTCTCGGGCCATGGGGTGGAGTCCATCTGATATACTCAGCCTGTATCCTGCCAGTCCGCTCCTGAGGCCATGCCGGGTCCCAGCCCAAGCCCAGGTCTTCATCCACAATTATCACGGCTATGTCTATATCCGTACTGCTGGGCCTGCTCTCAAGTACCACTGTAACATTGCATGCCCTTCGCTCAGGCTGGCAAAAAGTTGCTGGCTCTACACATTGACCCGCAGCCACGCACGGAGAGTCCCAGCCTATAGTCTTTAGGTGGAACGGGGCGATGACGTTCTTTATGCGGTGAAGCGCTGCGTCAACATCCCTGACAATCTTGTTCTTGCCCACCACAACAATCGAAAGTAGCGGGCCAAAAACCATCCCGGTCACCCTTATACCGGCGCCATCTATATTTACCAGCTTCCCGTCCATCGTGACGGCGTTTGAACTGGACAGGAACACGTCGCAACCCTGCGATGTCTGCTTCATCACCCGCAAGGGCACCCTTTGCGGCTTTTCTCTCATAATTTTGGGCCAAATATGGTAGTCTAGTACCCTATTCCCCATATCCATGAGGTCCTGGAGAACGCCAATCGACCTAATGGTGGCCGAATCGCCGCAGCCGACTATCCAGTGCTCCGGCACCATTGCCGCCACCATCTGCCTCGCAACCCGCCTGTTTTCGGCAAACCTGGCGTCTAGGCCTCTGCGCTTTAATGCCTGCAATGTCACTTCTATTTCTTCGTCGATTCTTTTTGCCAATTGGTTAACCTTCAACCAGAAATTTTATCCATCACCTGGCGAACCTACAGCCAGACTTAGCACCCTGGAACGCTGGCGGCTCAACATAAGGCCAAATAGAAAAGCTGCCAGGGCGATTGTGACCAGCAGCCAGCCCTGTGCTTTGAAAGCCAGCGCCAGTAAAGGCAATAGCCCGCCGACGCCGAAGAGCATTTTCTCAGGCAGGCTGAGCTTGGCCAGGCAGTAATCGGAAAGTACGAAAGAGACAGACATGGTGAACAGCAAAGCGATGAGCAAGTGCATAATTATGGATGGCACCGAAAGTCCCTCGAACAATAACATCACCGCTGGAGCATAAATAAAGAAGAAAGGCAAGAAGAAGGTAACAAAGCAAGCCTTTACGCCTTCCCAGGCAGTGCCCCAGAAAGTGCCGCCGGCTATCCTCTGGGCGACGATGATGCCTATGCCTATGGGCGGCGTGACATTGGCTGAGATAGCGTAAACAAATATAAACATATGCGCTGCCAGAACGGGGACACCGAGAGCGATTAGGGGCGGCGCCAGCACCATGGCAGTTAGAACATAGGCTGTTATTGTCGGCAGTCCAGTGCCCAGGATAAGACAGGTTATAGCTGTAAACATCAAGAGCAAAAACAGGTTCCCGCCGCTCAGCTTCAGGAAAAACTCCCCAATCATAAAGGCCAACCCCGACATTTCCAATATCCCGGTTAGGGCACCCAGCAGTCCGGCTATGATTGCCATATCACAGGCACTTACCGCACCGCCAACCAGCCTTTGTCTGGCCTCCTTCCAGTCTATTCTAGCTTTTTTTCTGGCGAGGCTGGATATAAGACCAGTACCAATGACAGTTATTATCGCCCAAAAACTGGTGAAGACTAGGGTGTTCCCTTTTATCATCAACAGCACCAGAACCAGAAGCGGGAGGATAAAAAGAGGTGCATCAAGGAGTAGCTCTTTACCGCTAATCTTAACCGGCGGCAGCGGGGTAAAACCCCGCTTCATGGCCTGAAGCTGGACATATAAAAAGACACAAAAGAAGTAAATAAAGGCGGGAATATAGGCATGGTAGGTCACCTTTATGTATGGTATGCCGATAAACTCGGCCAGTATAAAGGCGGTCACCCCCATTATCGGCGGCATAATTTGCCCGCCGTTTGAAGCGGCTTCTTCAATGCCAGCCGCCTGCTCACGGGTGTAACCCCGCTGTTTCATCATGGGGATGGTGAATGAGCCTGTAATGGCGATGTTGGCCGCAGTGACGCCGGTTACCATGCCCACCAGTGAACTGGTGACCACAGATAGCGCCGCCGGGCCGCTGGCCAGCCTGGTGCTCGCCAACATGCCTATCTTCTCAATAAACCTCAGCCCGCCAAAGGCCTGCAAGAAGCTGCCTAGAAGCATAAGCAGCCACATATAGTTAGCCAGAAAGCTCAGTATGCTGCCATATACCCCTTGGTCGGAAACGATGTCACCCGCCGTCCAAGCAAGCAGACGCAAAAGCGATACTCTCGGGGGCTGAATATCTTCGGGGAGAATATAAGGTCCCAAAATCACATAGGCGAAAGCGAGTAGGATGACCACGCCGAAGACCTTCCCGATCCGCCACCACGTCAGCGCAAAGCAGAAAATAAGAGCGATGGTTCCGGCAACCATAGCCTGAGGGAGGGGAAGAAATTGCTGGGTCAGCGATTTGGGATATATGGCCAGAAGCTGGACTGTAAGTCCTATGCCAACCAGCAGTAGCAGAACCAGAAAAAGCCGTTTAATTTTTGAGGCGACGCTTTTAATTTTCGGGATGGCGACGAGCGCGGCTAGGAAGACCACGATAAAACTGAAGCCGAGGAAGGTAATCCGGTGCATCCCTGGGTCATACAAGAAGTACCGGGTATAGAAAAGCTGGTAGGCCAGCATGGCGACAACCGCTATTGTCAGCCATGCTTCGCTACCTTTCAGCCAGCGGAGAAATTTCATCGCCCGTTAAAAGTAACTGCTCCAGGCCCGGTATGGTTCACTTTCCGAATACCATGCCTGGTTTATCGCTCCATTCATGTCAGGCTCAACGCACGGAGCAGCAGCCCGGAGCAGTTACCCCTTTGCCAAGTCCTGCCGTTTATGCTTCAGAGAGCAAGCGGGGGAGCTTTTGTCAGGCTATAGGCCCTTGATTCCTATCTCCCGGTAGAACTTTAACGCTCCCGGATGGTACCACTCTTCAATCTCTTGCTTGGTCTTCCAGGGCCCGTATTCTACCATTCCGGGAACAATGCCTGCCCCCTGGGCATGAAAACCGGCGAAGTCCCCTTTTTTGGCCCGCGTGTATATTATCCTAGTTATCTCGTAGGCTACCTTTTCATCCATCGCCAGGTCAGCCGCCCAGAATAGAGGCAACAGCCAGACATAGATTCTTTCCGGCTGGGTTGCTCCCAGGGCCTTGGGTGGGACTTCGAAGGAAAGGATGGGTTTCCACTCCACCTTGCCTGACAGCCCTACCTCGATAGTATCCTTGCCCCAGTCTGCAAAGTACAGGGGAGCCTTTACTTTAGCCTGTTCCAGGTAACTACTAAGCGAGATTTTATCTGGATAGACGTAGTTCAGGCTGCCGTATGCTATCTCTACTGTTCCATCGGTAAGAGAGCTTGCTGCTGCACTCTCGCCGGCGGCAGCAAATTTTATCTTGTCCCAGACGCCAACCAGCTCCAGCGGAATGCGGAAATGGTCCTGCCAGCCAGGCACGGCCCGGGGACCGGCCACGGTGCGACCGGCGAAGTCTGCAAGGGTCTTTATGTCTTTGTTATAAGTGACCCACACATAGGGTTGCATAGCCTGCATTGCGAGGAACTTCGTCTTAAGCCCCAACGGTTTTCCAGTGAGAGTAACCGTCCCTGTGTGCAGACCGGTACCTACGGAGAGTGCCTTATTCTCTGGCTTTTCGGCGGCGATGGGATAGTAGTCGCCTACTCCTCCCGTAAGCAGGACGGAGGACCTCAGCATCTCCGATTCTTCGTTAATAAAAGAACTCAACGCATACTGGAACACCGTCCACGGGTCACCCGGCCTACCGCCTATCAATTGTATCTTGATTTTTTCTGCCGGCTTGGGTGGCGCTGGTGCCGGCGCTGTAACCGTGACTGGCGGCGCTGGTGCCGGCGCTGGGGCCGTCACCGTGACTGTTGGCGCAGGCGCCGGGGTCGGCTTGGGGGCACAAGAGACAACGACCATAGTCGATAAGATACTGAGTGCAACCAGTAGATGTGTTAGCGACTTTTTCATTTTCCATCCTCTCCTTGTACATTTTACCTATGGTTTACAAAAATTAATGATTTTTACCACCATAAGCACCGCCTCCTTTTATAGCTTCATAGCTGAAGGACTTTGCATTGCTTTTCACCACGTGCGCTGCGCTACTGTATTTAGCCTTTTTCCTCTCCTATAGCTACCCTGTACCCCGGTCTACCGAGCTCTCTTATCTTCTCTATGTATTTCAAAAAATCTTCATTACGCATATACTTTTTCATGTCATATTGCCCGTAGTGCACTAGCTCTTTCAGGGGCAAGCGATGCGGAGGCCCTGGCTCATACGCTCTGTATCCCACCGGCACCAGAGTGTCTAAGTGCAGCGGCTCTGGATACTTCAGGATTTGTCTGTAGGGTTCCTGAGTCATTACTTCCATCCGCTGTGACCCCAGTCCAAGCGAGGCGGCAGCAAGGTGTATAAGCATGGAGACATGGCCCATGGTGGCCGCCAGCACATCCAGGTTAGGGCCAAATTCCAACCCTCTGCAAAGAGTGGAGCCGTACTGCTTTCTCGGGTCCTCAAGCAGGCATATCAATACCGGAGCATCTTTCCAGGCCGCTATCATGTCTCGGTGCTTGTACTCCTCTTCATCAGGCAGATTGAATGCTGGATGTCTATACCTGGGGATACGCTGTTGCTCCAAGTACCAGACCATCATCTGGTCATGTTCACGGTATATATTGAAGATTTTCCCTTTGGTTTCCGGGTCTTTGACTACGATAAACTCCCAGGGCTGTGAGTTGCCTCCAGACATCGCATAATGAGCGGCGTCCAGTATTTTGGTGATATATTCATCAGGAACGAGGTCTGGCTTGAATCTGCGGATGCTTCTTCTATATTTTATTAGCTCGAGTAATTCGTCATACTTCACCTTGATAACCTCCTATTTTTAATATAGCCGTGCGTAGAATTCAAAATTGATTATTTGAGGATAAGGTAGAAGAGTATACAACATTGCTCCCCACCTTTGTCAAGTACCTGTACTGGTTCAGTGCCAGCTAAGAAGAAGTCGTTTAGCAACCCCAAAACAGAAGCATCATTATGTCATTGCGAGCGTAGCGAAGCAATCTCAAGTAACGCGCGCAGCAACGAGCGAGATTGCTTCGGGCTCTCGCCCTCGGGCTGAACTCGGGCTGAAGCCCTTGCAATGACAGGGCATATTTATAAACAATCTCAGTAAGAAGAATGGCAACGTAGTAAATCCGTAGACGAACTCAAGGCGGCTCGCAAAGATGTAGCTGCGGAAGAATTCCGTAACCACCTGCATTGCCTCATCACATTGGCGGGGACGCTAAATCAGATATTGGACGTACCCGACTCACCAAATTCCATGCCACTCGCGGCGGATGTTCTTGATAAAATGTGGCGACTTGATAGCTTTCGAGACTGTTCGCCGTATGGGATGCGCGATGTGGGAGCTACCCAAAATGCCCGTAAACTGTTGCTTACATCGCTTAAAACTCATACCATAGCTAAAGTACGGTGGGATGCCTTGAATGAATGGGAACAGGCATGGGATAAATGTGAATCCGCCTTGAAGCAACTTCAGCAAGAGACACGTAATGTAATGCACAATATCATTGAGCAGAAGCAACTCTCACAGAAACTCAAGAAAGGCAGCAAAGAGAAAGACATTATAGAGCGAATGGTAAATAGATTTGTTGCGGGCATCATACTTGGCGAGGTCTCGGTAACACGCAGCCTGCATCATTTGAGGGACGGCAGCATTGTTTTCAGACAACCCAAGACGGCTAAAGGAAGGCGAACGGTAGCATTACCCCCTTCAGCTACCTTGCTACTCACAGAACACCGGGAAAAGCAGAAGCTGGAGCGGGTTATGCTGGGGATACCACTAACTGATGGTGACCTAGTTTTTAGCCACCTGGACGGGAAGCCCATACGCCCCAATACGGTTACCCGCGCCTGGACCATACTGGCTGCCCGTGCCGGTGTCAAAGTTATCAGACTTCACGATGCCAGACACACCCACGCCTCGCTTATGCCCAAACAGGGTATACACCCGAAAGTAGTACAAGAGAGATTAGGGCACTCAAGTATACAGATAACCCTTGATACCTACAGCCACGTTACTCCTGGGCTTCAAGAGGCGGCAGCCAAACGCTTTGACGAGGCTTTTACCACAAAGTATAATAAGCCTGAAAATAAGGCCGTTGAAAAGTTTAGTTAGCTATCCGTTAGCGACAATGGTTTATATAAACTCATCTCAAGCCTTCAAGGGGCTAAATTAGCTTCATAAAACAGCCAGGAGGGGTGACCGAGCGGCCTATGGTGACGGTCTTGAAAACCGTTGTCGCGCAAGCGACCGTGGGTTCGAATCCCACCCCCTCCGCCGCTACCGGGCCTGAATAGACACCTCGTTCAGCATGGCATAACCCATCGGGTTCAGTTCGTACCCTTTGACATGGGATTTTACCAGGGTGTAGTTCTGCCCGAACCATAGCGGGATGACGGCGGCATCGTCAACCAGTTTCCGTTCGGCCTGGCGATAAAGCTCCAGGCTGCGCCCGGTGTCCGTCTCCACGCCTGCCATATCCAGCAAGGCATCTACCTCGGGATTATGGTAGTCGCCGTAGTTATTCTCGGCGCCGCCACGGAACAGGACCTCCAGAAAGTTCTGCGGGTGTGGATAGTCAGCCACCCAGCCCGTGGAGAACATCTCGTCCCTCTCCTCTTTGAGATAATAAAGAAACCTCTGCGGCTCCAGCTGCCGCACCCTGACCTCCACCCCCAGGTTCTGCCGCCACTCCTGAATGATGGCCTCCAATCCCGACGAAATCTCTCCTCCCCAACCGTCGACGGTAATGGTGATGGGCGGCAGAGCAGAGACGCTGCCATACCTGGAAGCGGCAATCAGCTCCCTCGCCCGGAGCGGGTCAAAGCCCAGCCCGGATAAGTCGTTATTGAACCCGGGCATTCCCGGCGGCAGGATGCCATCAGCGCGCTGCACCATGTCCCTGAACACCAGGGAGACCAGCTTATCCTTGTCAATGGCCTGCGAGAAGGCGCGGCGGATATTGACATCGTCAAAGGGCGGACGGCTGTGGTCGAAACCGATGTAGAAAAAGCTCAGCTCGGGAACTATCCTCAAGTCTCGGTAAAACGGCCCCGCCTCATCGGTAACGCGGTCAATATCCTCCCTGGAAACGCCGGTGACATCAATCCGGCCCGTCTCATACATGTTCATGGGCACGCCAGCCCAGAGATGAAAGACCACCTGGTCAACCAAAGCCTGCTTCCCGTAGTAGGTCTCGTTCTTCTCCAGGACGAGCAGGCTGCCCTCGTCCCACTGCTTGAGCTTGAAGGGGCCGCTGCCGTTGGGATGGCGCCACCAGTCATCTCCCGACTCCACACTGGCCCTGTCCACGACAAAGGCAACGGGAGAGGTCAGCTTGGATAGGAAGTAGGACTTGGGCGCATCTATGGTGACCTCAAGGGTATAATCGTCAACCACCCTGACGCCGCTGATATCCCGCCTCTGGCCGGCCAGCGCCTCCTTTACGCCGACGATGTCCCCCAAATAGGTGGCCGCCGTCCGCGAGCCGGTCTCAGGGGCAGCGGCCCGCTCCCAGGAATACTTGAAGTCGCCGGCGGTGACCTGGCGTCCGTCATGGAACCTGACGTCACGCCGCAGGTAAAAGGTGAAGGTCAGGCCGTCTTTGCTGACCTCCCAGGAGCGGGCGATATCAGGCGCCGGCTCCAGGTCTTTATCGAGCCGGACCAGCCCGCTGAAGAGCTGCATCACGTAGTTGTTGGAGGTCATCTCGCCAGATACGGCCGGGTCAAGGGTGATGGGGTCAATGTCATAAAGGTTGAGAGTGCCCCCTTGAGCGGCGGGCTGGCAGCCGCCGGTAAACAGGCTGCCCAGCGCGGCCAGCAGGAAAAGGACAAGCGCGATTTTTCTCATCATCTATGTCTTTTTGCAACACCTTTAAATATCCTCAAATCATCGCCAGTTTTAACTCATCCCTTAGTCTTTTCTAAGTCTCTTCATCTTCAACGGACTTTGGCGTGCTTTAACTTGCACTTGAAACAGGTAAGAAAGTAGCCTTTCAAGAAAATTTTCTGACACTCCCGATCCATCACTATGAGCAATAGCTTCCTTGCCAATCATAAGCGCGCCATAGCCGATTTTCTGCTGCTCTGAACCTTCCTTCTGCCGAATAAAATCTGGGTTAAGTTTGTTAACTCGCACTATCCCAGCCACAAACTCGCTATGTAGACGAGGTCCGTTTTCAAAATAGTCCTCTGTATAGCTGATTCCGCGACCTTCCTTTTCTTTTCCAATAATAATTGGTCCTCTTGTTTGCTGTGGTTTAGCGACTCGAATATGAGCTTCTGCCTTTAATTTTCCCGTTATTGCCGTTAAAATTGCTGGAACGGTGGTATTCAATTTACCCTCAAAGGAAACATGCACAGTAACAACGCCATCCTCATCAGCTTCAGATGCTCTGAGAAATAGGCTCTTTGCTTTCAATTCAACTGAAGAAGAATCGCTAATACTGAGTTTTACCAGGCTATTGTCTGGAACTGCCCTGGGCACGAAAGCCTTTAACGGAAGAGTTCCGGTTTTTCTGGGTTCGATCCTGATTGAAGAAGGCACAAAATCAAATCCGTTAGGTGGAAGTCTTGGTTCAGGAGGTTTTCGTCCCAATCCTTTCAATAAGTCTAAGTCTTTGAATTCCTCTGTATTTAAGATGTCTCTTGCCAATTCGATAGCCCTCTTTTGGACTTCTGTTAACCTTTTCTCTTCTTCCTCCCTACGCAATTCTTCTATTTCCGCTTCAAGTGAAGGGCGTCTTTCGTTAAGCTCTACCAGGAACTGAACCCAGTCCTGATTCTCTTCAAAGCTTGTCCTAGACGGTAGCGGTTTAAGGAAATCGGCATCAATGTAACCCTTAAGAGAGCTACTTGCATAGATGCTTTCTTCAAGCCCATAAGCTGAGTAGTTCTTCAAATCCTTAATTATAGGAACCCTCATGTGGCGAATCGAGACATGGCTTTTCCCTGACGGGTCAAACCAGAATTGGCAATTAAATTTCTTCTGCCGATCAGTAGAAAGGGGCACTTCCCTAAAAAAGGTTTCTCCAACCCTGGGAAGGTTTATTTCGGGTGGCTCTACTTCATAGATTTTGTCATCACAATTTATACTAACTTTCAAATTCCCTTCCCTTAGGTCAGAGTCAAACTGCTCGGCAAAGAACCGCTGTAGTGAGCCCGGAGCCAAAGGGCCTCGTGGCTTTGTTGGGTCGTGGTGCAAGCGAGTGATGACAATAGTCATTCCGGGATTTAGCCGAGATTCCCTTTTAATAGCGGTATCAATATCATAGCCATCGGAGTTACTTATAAGGACAACTTTAATAGTAGGCGTCCCCTTCGCCTTCTTACTATAAAAGGTGCAGGTGCTTCCCACCTGATTAAAGGCAAAGATTCCTATACCCAGTTTGCCAATCTGGCGTATGGTTGATTCTCGTTTTATCGAATCCGCCACCCTGTTAAGGGCATCATCAAATTCCCTCTCATCCATCCCGGGGGAGTTGTAATTAATCGTTATTCTTTCTTTCTCAAGCAAGTAGCCTACCTCACACGCACCCTCCATTTCACCCTTTTCTTTAGCTTTTATCCATTCATCCAAGGCGTTGCTAGTATACTCTTTAATAGCATTGTCAGGACGACCATAAAGCGTTCCTAAAAGGGTAAGGAGCACCCCCAGGTTTCCGCGGATTTTCTTCTTCGCCATACCTTTTACCTCCTCTTAAAGGATTGAAAACGAGTTGTGGTAAGGGCAAGCCATCTCTTAAATCTGTCTTCCTCTGTTAGCATAGTAAGAAGACTAGAAATATAGCCGATATCAGAGGCATCAAGTTCTTTACGAAATTCCTCTCTTGCTCTAGGGTTATTATCTCGAAACCACCGTAATTCATCTTCGAGCAGAAGTAAGAGATACTTAATTTTTTCTGTTCTATGCCTGGCTTCTTCAATCTGACTATATATTTCAGGTCTTTCCTTGCCTTCCAAAAACTCGCTGATCTTCTTTATGTCTATCTCGGATGGCGTGTGAACGTGTTTTCCTTGCGTAAAAAACCGCCAGCGCCTCAGAGTGTTATAAGAAACGCCAATTTCTTGAGCAACCTCTCTATTAGAAAGGTTATTTACTTTGGCATAGGTACTTAAGCGGGATAGCACTTGTTGTGCTCTCTCCTCTAAAATCTTCTTTTCATTCTCAGTCATCTCATGCCTTCCTTCACTTTTAAATCAATCCCATATCTGTGGTGTCTAAGAGGGGCTACGCCCCTCTTTCTTTTTCTTCCCCTTTCCCTTTGAAGGGAAAGGCCTGCCCGCCAAGCTTTGGCAGGCGGGGGATACAGGGGATAGAGTAGATAAACCACCTCAAAACAGCCCTTCCCGCTTCAGGCTGAGATAGCTCTTGCCGCCGATGATGACATGGTCGAGCACGTCTATGCCTATAATCTGACCGGCTTCGGCCAGCCTCTTGGTCAGCTTTACGTCATCTTCCGAAGGCGCGGTATCCCCGGAAGGATGGTTGTGGACGAAGATAACCGAGGCGGCGCTGGCTGAAATGGCTTCCTTGAACACCTCCCTGGGGTGAACGATGCTGGTATCCAGGCTGCCGATGGAAATCTCCGCTACCTTTATCAGGCGGTTCCTGGTATCCAGCATAAGGGCCAGGAAATGCTCCTTCTTTTTGCCGCTCAGCCGGCCCCTCACCAGCCCGGCCACATCTTCAGGGGTCTTTACCACCGCCGCATCACCCGGCTCCGGGCCGTCCAGCCGGTTGGCCATCTCGAAGGCCGCCTTAATCTGGGACGCCTTGGCCAGGCCAATCCCCTTTAGCTCGGACATCTCTTCTACCGAAGCGCCGGCAATGCCCCTCAGGTCGCCGAAGCGTGACAGCAGCCTCTGGGCGGTCACCATCACCGACTCGCCGGCAACGCCGCGGCCCAGAATCAGGGCCAGGAGCTCCTGCGCTGACAGAGCGGCCACTCCCAGCTTTTGCAGCCGCTCCCTGGGCCGCTCAGACGGCGGCAGGTCATGGATGGTAAACGACTTGTCCACTACCCTTTACTCCCGACCTTATACCTGATAGCCACCCCCAGCCCGACCAGGAACCCCGCCCCCAGGGCAATCAGCACTCCGAGCAGCACCGGTGAAATCCCCGGCTGCTCCTGGGAAGCCTGGGCCGGCGCGATATTGCGCCGCCATAGTTCATCCAGGCCATCCATATCAAAGCCGTAGACCGCTTCCAGGGCACCGTCATAGCCGCTGCCCTGCCTGAAGGCGCCGAGCAGTTCAAGCATTTTGGTCCTGCCGTACTGGCCAATGAGGTACTCGACCAGGCGGTAGCTCTGGGCATAGGAAAGCAAGGATTGCTCGGCGTAAGCCGAAAAGGGGCTGGACAGGCTGCGTACCGAGATAAGGCTGTCCCCGGCGATGGCCCGGTTGAGATAAGCGATATAGCCCGACTCAAGCGACCCCTCGGCATACATGGCCAGGCCCTCTTCCAGCCAGGTGGGCAGGCCACCATAGGGATTGGACGTCATCTGATACACCACCAGGTGCGCCAGCTCATGGGCGATGGTCCGCTTGCCCCACTCCAGGTCGGTTAGGGCGATGCCAATGGCGATGGTACTGTACCTGGTGAAGGCGGCCCCTCCCGTCCACTCCTGCGGATAGACCATTGCCCCCTGCAGGTCCTGGGTGCTGGCGTAGATGTACAGTTTGGCCGGCCTCTCCAGTTCAGCGCCGGTATCTTCAGCCAGCCGCTCCAGCGCGCGCTGGGACGCTGCCATAAGCTCATGGGCAAAAGACTCCTCCCCTTGATACCAGTACAGGGTCACTTTCCCCTCGGCCAGGCTGCGCCAAAGGTAACGGATGTCATCAAAGCGGACCACGGCTGGAGCGGTCTCAAGCTGGCGGCCCAGGGTGTCCCGCACTACCCACCAGTAGTCCACAGCAGTCCCCGGCGGCAATCCGCCGCTCTTCCTCATGTCCCACGTCCAGCCGACGTCAACTTCACTGGCAGGCGCAAACTCGATATCGACCTCGCTGGTCACCGGGGCGAAGCTCTCCCGCTCAACCACGTAGCGAAGGCGAATGTCAGCGATGTCGGCATCGCTCCGGGCCGATAAACTGAAGTCAAGCTTCAAAGGAAACTGCACCGAGGCCGAGCTATCCAGCACTGTCAGCCCGGCCTGGGCATGGGCCAGAACGGGGCTTAAAGCGGCGACGAGCAAGGAGGCAGCCAGCGCCAGCAGGCCGAGCTTCTTAATCATCCTTCATTATCCAAACTAATTTCACCCCTTGGGGAGACCGTCAACGAACCTCACCCCCTTAGTCCCCCTTCCCTTACCAAGGGAAGGGGGCCAGGGGGATAGATTGCAGGCTTTCTCCATAAGAGGCTAGCTACCACATAACAGACATTAGCTTCGCGGAAGCTATTAATCACTCCGCCATCCCCAGGCCAGAGCGGAGATAGGCAGTGATGAACCCGTCCAGGTCTCCATCCAGCACCGCATCAGTATCGCCGGTCTGATAGTCGGTGCGGTGGTCCTTGACCATCCTGTAGGGTTGAAGCACGTAGCTTCTAATCTGATTGCCCCAGCCGGCCACTATGCGCTTCCCCTTGAGTTTGGCCCTTTCCTCGGCCTTCCTAACCAGCTCCCGCTCCAGCAGCCGGGAGCGAAGTATCCTCATGGCGATGTCCTTATTCTGGTGCTGGGAACGCTCGCTCTGACAGGTGACCACCAGGCCGGTGGGAAGATGGGTAATCCTCACCGCGCTGCTCGTCTTCTGCATATGCTGCCCGCCAGGCCCGCTTGACCGGAACGTCTCCACCTTCAAATCATCGGGGCCGATTTTGACATCCACGTCCGCCTCGGCTTCGGGCATGACCTCAGCCAGGGCGAAGGAGGTGTGCCGGGCATGGTCGGCATCAAAAGGAGACAGGCGGACCAGGCGGTGAACGCCGTGCTCCGACTTCAGACGACCATAAGCGTAATCGCCGCTAATCTCGATGACGGCGCTCTTTATCCCCGCTTCTTCTCCAGGGGAAACGTCCAGGACCTCAGCTTTGTAACCGTGGCGCTCCGCCCAGCGAAGGTACATCCTCATCAGCATCTGCGCCCAGTCCTGGGACTCGGTGCCGCCGGCCCCGGCGTGAACGGCCAAGATGGCATTCCTGGCATCGTACTCACCGCCAAAGGCTACCTCAAGCTCCATCTCATCGAGCCGGGCAGCCAGCTCATCCAGGCGGGACTCGATGTCGGCCTCGAGGGAGGTGTCACCTTCTTCTTCAGCCAGGGAGAGCAGCTCAGCCGCCTCAGCCACTTTTTGCTCCATATCCCGCCACTTGGTCGCTACCTTCCTATCCTCAGCTAACTGGCGCATGACCTCCTGCGCCGTGGCCTGGTCCGACCAGAAACCGGGAGCATTTGACTGCTTCTCCAGCCGGGCTATATTCTCCTCCCTGACAGCGACATCAAAGATGCTCCAGCGCCATGGCCACCCTGGAGCGCAAGTCCTCTAGTTTGTCCCTCAGTCCAGTCATATCTCGTCCTCTCTGATTCTCCTAATCCGGCGATTTGCCCTGGCGCCCCGCGCCGGGCGATAGGGCAGCTTCTAACTTGAGGTCGCCTCCCGCCGCCATGTGAGCAAGTCGGGTAGGCTCCGGTAAACGATGGCCACGGCAGCATTCCAGCACCCAGCGAATGGCCGCCTGAAGGTCAACCTTGTGACCTATGGAGACATAGACCGGCTTCACCCCGCGCCTGGTGCGCAGGGCCGCCCCAATCACTTCACCATTATCAACTATCTCGGCATAGCTGCCCGGCTCCTGGCCAAGCTCCTCATGGCGACCGATGAGCAGGGACTTGGCGCAGCCGATGGTCGGCGTGTCCAGCAGCAGCCCGATATGGGAGGCCAGGCCCAGCCGCCGGGGATGGGCAATCCCCTGGCCATCGACCAGGATAAGGTCGGGTGTGATGGAGAGCGCCTCGAAGGCGGATAGCGCCAGTGGCGATTCGCGGAAAGACAGCAGGCCGGGGATATAGGGGAATCCCGGCTGGCCGCTGACCGTTTTCACCTCTGCCAGCCTGAGACCGGGATAGTCCAGGACGACCACGGCCGCGGTGGCCGCACCTTGTCCCCTCTCCACCGATATGTCCACGCCGGCGATAAAGCCGGGGCGGGCGACCTCGTTCTTCCTCGATACCTTCGCTGCCAGCCTGGCCTGTATCTCCCTGGCTTCGGCAGTGCTGACCTGCCAGCCATGCAATCTCTCCACCTTCACATCCCGATTATAGCCAGAATGCAATACCCTGGCAACTGCCCGGGTGAGCCGGTTCTGTTGTGAAAAGGGCAAGAAAGAGTTAAGATAGATGTCCGAGTTGCGTTTAATGAGGGGATTAAAAGGGGCTTCGCCCATTTTAAAAATTATCTTCCCTCTCCCCTTAATAAAGGGGAGAGGGATAGGGATAAAGGGTGAGGGGTTTGGTAGATAAAGAGGGGAAGCACTAATGGATACAAGTATTTGGATTGCGCTTGGCTCAGTGGCTACAGCAGTTATAGCTGGTTTTAATATATATCTGCTAATTAAACTGTGGAGCGAAAAACCTAAATTATCTGTAGACTTTAGTATGGACGAGCCATTTTGTAGAACGACTATGAGCACCATATTTGATAAGTTTACTCGTGCTGACCAAAGTGACGACGTAGCGGGCACACATTGGTTTAGAATAAGAATCAGCAATTCCGGAAGGTCTGTGGCTAATCGATGTATTGGTAAATCAATAGAAATATGGAATTGTAATGAAGGAAAAGCAATAGACCAATTTGATCCCACTCAGCTTTTATGGGTTAGTACTAGTTGGAAAGAAGTGCCTTTTCGCGATATTAGCCTGAAGCGTCAGGAATATGAGTATCTCGATGTCTTTGCAACTCAGCAAGGAGATGAAAAGGTATATATCTGTGGTGACCAGTTCCCATGGGCAAAGTATGAGCAAAGGGGCGTTAGAAATACTTTGAAGCCTGGTAGCTACATAATGCATATCAGAATTTATGGAGATAATGTTGCCCCAGAAACGAAGTACGTGGGTATAATCTGGGGAGGACAAAATTTCAAAGATATTTCTGTAGCAATTCACGATACCTTCAGAAATGCAAAGGCCTGGATAGATAGGAAGAAGCAAAGTGACTAACCAACCTGTATTAAGTGATATCCGCATCCTGGACTTCACCTGGGTGCTGGCGGGGCCGTATGCCACCAGGGTACTGGCTGACTTCGGGGCGGAGGTGATTAAGGTGCAGCCAACTCTGCCGCAGGCGGAGGACAGGTTCAGCCGGGGCTACTACAACACCTGGAACCGCAACAAGCTGGGCATCACCCTGGACCTGGGCAAGCCGCAGGGTGTAGCCCTGGCGAGAAAGCTGGCGACCATCAGCGACGCCGTGGTGGAGAACTTCTCCCCCAGGGTGATGGCCAACTGGGGGCTGGACTACGATAGTTTAAAGACGCTGAAGCCCGACCTCATCATGGTCAGCATGTCGACCATGGGACAGACCGGGCCGTGGCGGGACTATGTCGGCTTCGGGCCCACCATCCAGGCCTTTTCCGGCATAACCCGCCTCACCTCTTTCCCGGACAGGCTGCCGGCGGGACCGGGCACCGCCTATGCCGACCACGTGGCCGGCCTGACGGCGGCTTTAGCCCTGCTCGGAGCGCTGGAATATCGGCGGAGGACAGGCGAGGGACAGCATATCGACATCTCGCAGGTGGAGTCCATGGCCAGCCTGCTGGGAAACGCTATCATGGACTACACCCTCAGCGGAGACCCTCCGCAGCCGGTGGGCAACGCCTCAGAAGGAGCCGCGCCTCACGGCGTCTACCGCTGCCGGGGAGACGACCGCTGGTGCGCCATCGCCGTGCTCAGCGATGATGACTGGCAGAGGTTTCGGCAGGCCCTGGGCAACCCCGGCTGGGCCGGAGGCAGGTTTGATACCCTGGCCGGCCGGCTGGAGAACAGGGAAAAGCTGGACAGGCTGATAGCGGAGTGGACGGCACAGCATACCGCCGAGGAAGTGATGGCCCTGCTCCAGCGGCACGGGATAGCCGCCGGGGTGGTGCAAAATGCCAGCGACCTGGCCCACGACCCTCAGCTCAGGGCGCGGGGCTTCTTCGTCGAGCTGGACCACCCGGAGATGGGCAAGACCGTGTCTGATGCCACACCGATAAAGCTATCCGGCACCCCGGCCAGATATAAACGCGCCGCTCCCGCTCTCGGCCAGGACAACGACTACGTTTACCGGCAGCTACTGGGATTGAGCGAAGCTGAAATAGCCGACCTCAAGCGGCAAGGGGTAATCTAGGACTATTGCTCCGGCTGGCAGCGGGGGCAGAAGTAGCTGCCGCGATTGCGGATGGGAAGGCGCTGGACCGGCGTACCGCATACCGGGCAAGGCCGGCCGCCGCGGTGGGCGACCTGGAACTGTAAGTGGGCCGTCCCCAACTCGCCGCCGGGGCGGAGATAGGTATTCACGCTGGCCCCCTTATTGTCAATGGCGGCTTGAAGCACCCGCCTGACAGCGCTAAAAAGGCGCTCCACCTCTTCACGGGAGAGGCTGCCGCCCGGCCGCAACGGGTGAATCCCGGCGGCAAACAGCGCCTCATCAGCATACATGTTGCCCACACCGGCAAGGAAGTCCTGGTCAAGAAGGATGGCCTTTATCGGCGCCTTGCGCCGGTGAAGTCGCTCAGCAAGGACTTCGGGAGTAAAGCCGGCTTCCAGCGGCTCGGGGCCGAGCTTGCCAACGACCTCGTCGCTGCTTTTCACCAGCCACATCGCCCCGAACTTGCGCACGTCGCGGAAGTGAAGCGCCGTGTCCTCGTCGAGACGGATTACGGCGCGGGTAAACCGGTCAAGCTCAGCGGAGGCTGGCTTGACCAGCAGCGAGCCGCTCATCCTAAGATGGATGACCAGCGTTTCACCGCCGCTTAGACCGAAAAGGAGGTATTTGCCGCGCCGGGCCAGTCCGGCTATCCTCTGACCGACGAGGCGAGAGCGAAATTCCCCGACCGCGGGCCGGCGCACCATCCTCTCCCAGAACAGGACGATGCCCGTAACCGTCCGCCCGACTACATGAGGCAGCAGCTCGTTCTTTATCGTCTCTACTTCAGGAAGCTCAGGCACTTCAGATTGGTTCCTCTTAAAAAGCTAAAGGGCCCGATAGCCCTCAGGGTTCCATCTCGCCCCAGTTACGGCCTGTCTTGATGTCCACTTTGAGCGGGACACTGAGTTCGAGCGCTGTGGACATGACGCCGGGAACAAGCTGGCGCATCTCAGCAAACTCCTCCGGGGGCACCTCGAAGATAAGCTCGTCATGTACCTGGAGCAGGAGCTTGCTCTTTAACCGGCGTCCTTCCATCTCCCGGTACAGTTTGACCATAGCCACCTTTATGATGTCGGCAGACGTCCCCTGCACCGGCATGTTTATGGCCATGCGCTCGGCAGCTTCCCTCACCTGCCGGTTGGCAGAGGTTATCTCAGGAATGTAGCGCCTTCTGCCCAGGAGCGTCTGAACATAGCCCAGCTCCCTGGCCTGCCTTTTGGTGGACTCAAGGTATTGCTTCACTCCGGGATATTTCTCAAAGTAGGCCTCGATAAACCGGCTGGCCTCTTCGCGTGAAAGCTCGGTGGCCTGCTCCAGGCCGTAGTCGCTCATGCCGTAGATGACGCCGAAATTGACCGTCTTGGCCAGGCGGCGCATATCAGGAGTTACCCGGGAGGCGTCCACGCCGAAGAGAAGAGCGGCGGTAGCGGCATGGATGTCCTCATCACGATGGAAGGCGCTGAGCAGGGTGGGGTCCTGGGAGAGGTGGGCCAGGGCGCGGAGGTCAATCTGGGAGTAGTCCCCGGCGACAAGGACCGAGCCGGGCGGAGCAATAAAGGCCTGCCTCAACTGCTTCCCCAGCTCACCACGCACCGGAATGTTCTGGAGATTGGGGTCGCTGGAGGAAAGCCGCCCGGTAGCCGTCCTGGTCTGGTTAAAGGTGGTGTGCACCCGCTTCGTTTTGGGGTTAATCAGGCCAGGCAAAGCGTCAATATAGGTTGACTTAAGCTTGATTAGCTGGCGGTACTCCAGGATAAGCTCGACTACCGGATGGACACCGCGCAGCTCCTCCAGCACCGAGGCCTCAGTAGAGTAGCCGCCCTTAGTTTTACGGGCTGGCGGAAGCCCTAGCTCCTGGAAAAGGACGGAACCCAGTTGCTGGGGCGAGTTTATATTGAACCGGTGACCAATGCTATCGTATATGTCGGCCTCCAGCTTCAGCAGTTGCTCTCCGAGCTGGCGTGACATCTGCCTCAACAGCTCCATATCCAGGGCTATCCCGTTCCGCTCCATGGCCATGAGCACCGGCACCAGCGGCATCTCGACCTCGGCAAATAGCTGCCACAAGCCCTGCTGGTGAAGCTCCGTCTCGAACAGCCCGGCCAACCTCACGGTGGTGTCAGCATCAGCGCAGGAGTAATCGGCGGCCAGTTTTATGTCAACCAGAGACATCGAAATCTGCTTGCTGCCCGTGCCGATAAGAGCGGTGATGGGGGTCATCTCGATGCCCAGCCGGCCGAAGGCCAGTGCCTCCAGGCTGAGCGATTTTTCACCCAGCAGGTGGGCAGCAATCATGGTATCAAAGGCCAGGTTTTTTACCTGCACTCCGTGCCCGGCGAGCACGGTCATATCGTACTTGCCATTATGGGCGTACTTCGCCGGAGCGGCGTCCTCAAGAACAGTCCTGAGCCTGTGGGTGACCTGTTCAAGAGGCAGTTGCTCCATCTGCCCCAGGCCGATATGGCCGACGGGGATGTAAGAGGACTCGCCCGGAGCCGGCGACAGGGATATGCCGACCAGTTGGGCCGTCATGGCGTTCAAGCTCGTTGTCTCCACGTCAAAGGCAAACGGCCCGTCCTGCGACAGGCGGCTGATAAGCTCATCGAGGGCCGGGGCGGTATTCACAATATGGCACTCCCGCTTGACCTCGGCCACGCGCGCCGGTGCCGCCTCCTCCGCTTCGGGCAACTTAGGCAGCAGGCTGAAAAACTCCAGCTCGCGAAAGAGCTCGACCGCCTGGTTGCGGTCATAGCGGCTGACCTGACAATCATCGAGGTTGAGGGCCACCGGCATCTGGGTGACAATGGTAGCCAGCTCTTTGCTCTGGCGGGCAATGGCCTCATTTTCTCGGAGTATAGTCTGGATTCTAGCCGGAGTGACCTCGTCAATATGAGCATAGATTTGCTCTATAGAACCAAATTGCTGGATAAGCTTGGCTGCATTGACTGGACCAATACCAGGGACACCAGGGATATTATCGGTGGTGTCGCCAACCAGCGCTTTGAGGTCGGCGATATGCTCTGGACTGACGCCATATTTCTCAGTGACGGCGGCCTCATCGTAGAGTATGGTATCACTGAAGCTCCCCTTCGGCTTGGAGTAAAACACCTTTACCCTGGGCGACACCAGTTGCATAATGTCAGCGTCACCGGTAACAATGATGGTATCAATGGCCTTCTGGCTGGCCTGCTGGCTGAGAGCACCCAGGACATCGTCGGCCTCGTAACCGTCAAGCTCAAAGATGGGGATGCGGAAAGCTTCCACCAGTTGCCTTACCCGTCCCAGCTGGTTGGCCAGCTCGTCTGGCATCTTGGGACGCTGCGCCTTATACTGCTCGAAAAGCTGGTGTCTGAAGGTGGGGACCGGACGGTCAAAGGCAATGGCGTAGTGGGTAGGCTTAAGCTCACTCAGCGCCTTGAGCAGCATGACAGCAAAGCCGTACACGGCGCTCACCATTTCTCCGGTCTTGCTCACCGTCAGCGGAGGCAGAGCGTGATAGGCACGGTGCACCAGGGCATTGCCGTCAAACAGCACCAGGAGCGGCTTTTCCACGCACTTATTATAGCAGAAAAGGGGTGGCCAGATTGACTCCGAAGCCACCGCACCTTGACATTCCCGCCCCAGGGTATATAATTTTAGTACCACGAAGACGGAGGCGAGCCGATGCAGTTTATGAACGTTATCACCTGGGAGCCGAAGGAGAGGGATGCTGTTCTCAAAACGCTTGCTCAGGCCCTCGCAGCCAAGCCCCGTGAAGGCAGGAAGATAGTCAACATCTGGCTGGACATCTACAATAACCGGGCCTTTGAGCTTATTGACATAGACAACCCCGGTATCCCTGAGATGGAGTTTCAGGTCTACCGCCATTTCACCAACCTGATGAACGCGGAGCATTACGGGGTGATAGA
Source organism: Chloroflexota bacterium (assembly GCA_016202545.1). GTDB lineage: Bacteria > Chloroflexota > Dehalococcoidia > Dehalococcoidales > JACQON01 > JACQON01. The sequence goes on along the minus strand of JACQON010000012.1, from coordinate 105,842 downwards.
ATTCAAACAGGCGCTCAAGCTCATCCCCGAAGGCAAAGCCGACTAGAGACAGCCCGGGCGCCATGTGAAAGTAGGGTCCTGGAGCGCAGGATGGCAGGGCAGCCAGCCGCCAGGACAGGGGGGTGATAGCCATGGCAACCGCAGTATCCGACAGCAAGGCACGCTTGGCCGACAGGGTGTGGCAGGCAAGGGAAAGGGTGCTCCAGACCCGCCCCAGCATAGACCTGGAGCGGGCGCAAATCTTTACCCAGAGCTTCATGACCACTGAGGGCGAGCCTCTGGTGATAAGAAGGGCCAAAGCCTTCAAAGAGATATGCCAGCGAAGGACTATTTTCATCCAGGACGGCGAGCTAATCGTTGGCACTCCGGGAAGCAGAATACGCGCCGGCATCATCTGTCCCGAGGTCTGCTACCAGCAGCTTGACGAGGAGCTGGACACCATCTCCACACGGGTGCAGGACCCCTTCCTCATCACCGAGGAGCAAAAGAAGCTGTTCACCGAGCTTATCCGGCCCTACTGGAAGGGGAAATCGCTAAAGGACGCCTGGATGGCCAGGATACCCGATAACCTGCGCCAGCTTGCCGTGGGGACGTCGATTATTGATTTCAGCGGAAAAGACGAGAACGGCCCCGGTGAGCTTGCCGCCGGCTACCAGTGGGTGCTCAACAGCGGCATCAACGGCATAAAAAAGACCATCGAGAGACGGCTGGCCTCCTTTGCCCCGGCCGTGCCGGAGCACCGGGACAGAATCACATATCTAAAAGCTCTGCTGATTGTATGCGACGGCATAATCACCCTGGCCCGCCGGTATGCCGAGCTTGCCAGGGTGGAGGCCGCCACAGAGACCGACCGGCAACGGAAAGCGGAGCTGGAGCAAATAGCCGGAAATTGCGAGCGGGTGCCCGCCAACCCGGCCAGGAACTTCTGGGAAGCCCTTCAGTCCTGCTGGCTCTACCACTGCTGCCTCCACATGGACCTCAAAGGCTCCGCCTACTGCCCGGGCAGGATGGACCAGTACCTCTATCCTTATTTTAAGAGGGACGTGGAAGAGGGGAGACTCACCAGGGAAAGGGCGCAAGACCTGTTGGACCTCCTCTGGGTGAAGTTTGCCGAAATCGTCTCCTTCTACACCCGGTGGTCGGCCATCTACTACTCCGGCTATATGCCGTTCCAGAACATAACCCTGGCCGGCATAGATGGAAAGGGCAAAGACGCCGTGAATGAGCTGTCCTACATGATGGTACAGGCGCAGATGGATGTGAGGTTAAACCAGCCTACCCTGTCAATCAGGTATAACAAGGAGAAAAATCCCGACTCCTTTATGCACAAGGTCGCCGAGCTGGTTTCGCTGGGCACGGGCAACCCGGCCATCTTCAATGACGAAGTCGGCATGAAGATGGTCATGGGGCACGGCGTCTCCAGCGACGATGCCCGTGACTGGTGCGTCTCCGGCTGCGTCGAACCCCTTGTCCCGGCCAAGCTGGCCTACTGGAGCGATGGCGGCCACATCAACCTCGGCGCCACGGTTGAACTAACCCTGACCCGCGGCGTCCAGAGACTGACTGGCCTGCCCAGGCCCCTCCCCGACACCGGCGACCCCGAAAGCTTTAAGACCTTCGCTGAGTTCAAGTCAGCGGTGAAGGACATACTGGCGTACCAGATAAAGAAAATGGTGGAAGGCGGCCGTATCCTGGACCAGGCGTCCCGTGAACTGAGGCCGGTGCTGGCTGCCTCGCTCACCTACCCGGAATGCATCGAGAAAGGGCTGGACTATCAGTGGGGCGGGCCAAAATACTGGTCGCCACCGGCCATCGTCTTGGTCGGGCTGGCCGACATCGCCAATAGTCTGGCGGCAGTCAAGAAGCTGATATACGATGAAGGCAAACTTACCTGGGACCAGCTTTTGGAGGCGCTGGACAAAGACTTCGATGGGTATGAGGAAATCCGGCAGATGTGCCTGTCAGCCCCCAAATATGGCAATGACATCGAGGAAGTTGACCGTCTCGCAGCCGAAATAGCCCGGTTCGTCGCTGAAGAGACTGGCAGATACACCGGGCTGAGCGGAGCCGAGATTGTCTGCGGGCTATACCCGGTGACCACCCACATGCCCTTCGGCAAAGCCCTGGGAGCGCTGCCGTCGGGGAGGAAAGCGGGGCAGCCGCTGGCGGATGGCATGTCGCCAAACCAGGGCACTGACGTCAAAGGGCCCACCGCCGTCTTCAAGTCGGCCTCAGCGGTAGACCACGCCGCCCACAGAGCCGGCACATTGCTGAACATGAAGCTCAGCCCCTCGCTCCTGAAAGACGAGAAGGGACTGATGCATTTCGTCAGCCTGCTTAAAGCGGCTTTCGCCCTGGGGATATACCACGTCCAGTTCAACGCGGTGTCGGCAGAGACGCTCAAGGCAGCCCAAAAGCGTCCTGAGCAGTATCGCGACCTGCTGGTCAGGGTAGCCGGCTATAGCGCCTATTTCGTGGAGCTACGCCGGGACGTCCAGGACGATATTATAGCCAGAACCGAGCACATGTCCTTTGCTTAACCGTGTCCAGGAAATAGTCCCCCCTGAAACCGGCCTCATGACTCCGGGGCTTCTGCTCAGCATTGAACGAGGCTCAATTGACGATGGCCCCGGCCTGAGGACGGTGGCGTTCCTCAAAGGCTGCCCGCTGAGATGCCTGTGGTGCTCCACCCCGGATGCCGAGCTTGCCTCGTCGGAGATGGAGTACTTCATTGATAGGTGCATCGCCTGCAAAAAATGCGCGGAGGCCTGCCCCACCGGGGCAATCCTGGTATCGGACGGCGAGATATTGACCGACCGGACTGGCTGCGACAACTGCGGGAAATGCGTCGAGGTGTGTCCCGGCGGGGCGAGGAAGATGGCCGGGAAGAAGACCACGGTGATGGAGGTGCTGGGTGAAGTACGGAGGGACTCAGTCTTTTACCAGTATTCCGGAGGCGGCGTTACGCTCAGCGGCGGCGAGCCTCTGCTGCAACCGGAGTTCTCCATCGAGCTTCTCAAAGCCTGTCAGCGGGAGGGCATTCATACCGCCATTGAAACGTGCGCCCATGCCGACTGGCATATCCTGCGCGCGGCCCTGAAATACACCGACCTGGCCCATGTGGACATCAAACACATGGACCCGGCGCAGCACAAAAGGCTCACCGGCAGGGGGAACAGCCTCATCCTGAGCAACATCAGGCGGGCGTGCCACGCCTTTCCGAATGTGCTCTTCATCATCCGGGTCCCGGTCATACCGGGCTACAACGACAGCGACCAGAATATAGCCGATACCGCCCGCTTCGCCAGTGAGCTTCCTAACATTCAGAGGATAGAGCTGCTGCCCTACCACAGGCTGGGCACCGCCAGGTATAGCGCCCTGGGCAGGGAATACCCTCTGGAAGGCGTGCCGCCTCCTTCAGAAGACCACCTGAACCATCTGAAAAAGCTGGCGGGGTGCCACGGCCTGGCCGTCCAGATAGGAGGCAGGTAAGCTAAGCTGATGGGCGGCCTTGTCCCGGAGCGAAGTCCAGGATATTAAGCCTCAGCCTTTCCGCCCCTCCCCAGGAGTCAACCTCCAGGTTATACACCACATCAAGAACAGAGGATATCTCCGACCGGTAGTTACCCAGCCTGAAGCCTACCGCGTCCCACACCGTCCCGCCCTGCTTCAGCTTCAACCTCAGATGCTCGCCGTCACCGCCCATGGTGCGACAATCGAGTACCTCTATGCCACGGCTGAGGAAGGCGGGCGCCGCATTACCCTGACCGAAGGGGGCGAGCCGCTGCATCGCCGGGAAGACATTGCCGCTGAGGCGGGACAGGGAAAGCTCGGCGTCAATATCCAGGCGCGGGCGGAGGTCAACACCGGCCAGGTCGGCAGTCGCTATCTCCACGAGAAGCTGCTGGAGGCGAGGCAGGTTTTTAGTCGGCAGGCTAAAACCGGCGGCCCGGGAATGCCCGCCAAAGTGAGACAGCAGATGGCTGCACCTGGACAGGGCCAGGGTAATATTGAATTCGGGGATGCTGCGACAACTGCCGCTGCTCATCCGCTCGCCTACCCTGGCCACCACCGCCGGACGGTAGAACTCCTCCGACAGCCGGCTCGCCACCAGGCCGGCGATTCCGACAGGATAGCCGCTGTCGCAGGCCATGAGCAGGGGCGAAATCTCCTGGGACAGCACCTGTTCCCTGGCCCTGGCCACCGCCATGGTAGTCAACTTCTGCCGCTCGTCGTTTTTCTCCTCCAGCCACACTGATAGCTCCTGAGCCTCCTCCGGAGAGTCAGTTACCAGAAGCCTGTAGCTGGTCCAGGCATGCGCCAGCCTGCCGGCAGCATTGAGCCGCGGCGCTACCGTCCACGAAATCTTGTCCGAATCAATGCCGCCCACCTCCAGGCCTGACCGCGCCATTATTTCCCTGACGCCCAGGCGAGGGGAGGCGTTGAGCCGGCCCAGCCCCCGCTTGACCAGGTAGCGGTTCTCACCCAGCAGGGGCATCCTATCGGCCACCGTCCCCAGTGCCACCAGGTCAAACAACCCGTCTATCTCCCCCCTGCCAATGCCGCGGAACAGGGCTTCAACGAGTTTGAGCGCTACGCCCGCGCCGGCCAGCTCGGAAAAGGGATAGTCTGAATCGCTCCGCTTGGGGTCTATCACCGCCAGGGCAGGCGGCATTTCCGCCAGGGGAATGTGGTGGTCAGTGATGATGATGTCCAGCCCCAACTTTTTTGCCCGCCTGACCTCGGCCAGGGCGGTGATACCGCAGTCAACGGTGACCACCAGACTGACGCCCTGCTGATAAAGGCTTTCCAGTGCCGCCGTCCTGAGCCCATAGCCCTCAGTCAGGCGGTTCGGTATGTAGGGAATAGCCTGGCTGCCCAGGGCTGACAGTCCCTCTACCAGCACAGCGGTGCTGGAGATACCGTCAACATCAAAATCGCCATATACGGCGATTCTTTCGCCGCAGAGCAAGGCACGGTAAATCCGGGACACCGCCCGCTCCATGTCAGGCAATAGAAACGGGTCGCCTGACAAACGCTCATCGCCGGCGAGGAACGGCTCCAGCTGAGATGACTCGGTAAGGCCGCGGTTGTACATGAGCTGGGCGAGCAGCGGCGGGAAACCTGAAGCGGCGGCTAGATATTCGGCGGGGGCGGGCGGCAGAAGGTTCCAGCGATAATTGCCCAACTTATGCCTCAGAATATTCTCTGAAGACAAGAACCGAATTATGCCCGCCGAAGCCGAAGGCATTGGACAGGGCTGTCTTGGCTTTGACCCGGCGAGCTACATTGGGCACATAGTCCAGGTCACACATGGGGTCTGGCTGGATGAGGTTTATCGTCGGCGGTACGACCCCATGCTGAATAACCATGACACATATCGCCGCCTCAACGGCACCGGCAGCGCCTATCATGTGCCCGGTCATTGACTTGGTAGAGCTGATGGGGACGCGGCGGGCATGGTCGCCGAACACCGCCTTGATGGCCATGGTCTCCACCCTATCGTTAAGAGGGGTAGAGGTACCATGAGCATTGATATAGTCAACCTGGTCTGGCTGCAGCCCGGCCTTTCTAAGCGCTATTCGCATGGCCCTGGCCGCGCCGTCCCCATTTTCGTCCGGCTGAGTAATATGGAAGGCGTCACCGCTGGCGCCATAGCCGATGATTTCAGCCATTATGTTGGCTCCCCGGCTGCGGGCGTGGTCCAGGTTTTCCAGTACCAGGATGCCAGAGCCTTCACTGATGACAAAGCCATCCCGGTCAATATCGAACGGGCGCGAGGCCCGCTGCGGGTCGTCATTTCTTGTTGAAATAGCATTGAGCGCATTGAAGGTGGCGATGCCTACGGGGTTTATTATTGCCTCTGCGCCGCCGGCCAGCACCACCTCGGCATCGCCAAGCCTGAGAAGCTCGAAGGCAGCGCCAACGGCATCCGAGCCGCTGGAACAGGCGGTGGTGGTGCAAAGATTCGGCCCCTTCACCCCCATGGCTATTGATACCTGGGCCGCCGCCATGTCTCCTATCATCATCGGCGCCAGGAACGGGCTCACCCGGCCCGGCCCTTTCTCCAGCAGCACCTTTATCTGCTCAAACAGGGTAGTCAGCCCGCCGATGCCGCTGCCGACTATTACGCCAATACAGTCGTGGTTGCTGGAGTTAATCTCCAGCCGGGCATGCTCCACCGCCTGCCGGGCAGCGGCCACCGCCAGTTGGGCGAAGCGGTCCATGCGGCGGACATCCTTGCGGCTGATATATTCGGTGGGGTCAAACCCTTTGGCCTCGCCAGCGAACCTGGTCTCCATCTGGGAGGCATCAAACAGGGTAATGTAATCAATGCCAGACTTTCCGGCGATAAGGCTATCCCAGGTAACTGAGGCAGTCAGGCCAAGGGGACTCACAATACCTATGCCGGTAATTACAACCCGCCTGCTAGTGTTCGTCATAAAATAACCCGGGGACTTCTGCCCTGGGAAAGGTTCCATTTGACCATGTTAAGCTATCGAAAGTATAATGCCTTGGGGCACAGTAGTCAACATTGAGTGTGACAGGTTGTTTATTCACCCTATTCCTTCTTTAACTACAGGGAAAGCAAACGAAGCGACAGCAGGGTCTCCGCATGAACAATGGAAGTGAAGCCGCCACTATCGCGGTAGACAGCCTGGGATGCAAGCTCAACCAGGCTGAGGCGGAGCTTCTGGCCAGACAACTGGCTGAGGCGGGATACAGGCTGGTGTCCCCGGACGATGAGGCTGACATCTATGTGCTGAACACCTGCACGGTTACCAGCCTGGCGGACCGCAAGTGCCGCCACCGGCTCCGCCTGGCCCGCCGCCACAACCCCAATGCCCGGCTGGTTGCCATCGGCTGCCTCGCCCAGCGAGCGCCCCAGGAGCTGGGCCGGATTGAAGGCGTTGACCTTGTCCTGGGCAACGACCACAAATCTCGCCTGCTGCAGTCCCTGAGCAAGTCCGGCTGCGAGGCCACTCCCCACGCCGACCGGCATCCGACCGGCCAGACCGTCAGCGTCCTCAGGACCCGCACCTTCATCAAGGTTCAGGAGGGCTGCAGCAGCTTTTGCTCTTATTGCATTGTGCCCGTGGTGCGAGGCGGTGAGAAAAGCTCGCCCGTCGACCATGTCCTCGCTGAGGTCAGGCGCCAGGTCAGCGCCGGCTACAAAGAAGTGGTGCTCACCGGGACCAAGATTGGCTCCTACAGCCACAACGGGGACGGCCTGAAAGGGCTGCTGGAGCACATCCTGGCGGATACCGGCGTAGCCAGGCTGAGGCTGTCCTCCCTCCAGCCGCAGGAAATCACCCCCGGACTTATCAGGCTGTGGCAGGACGACAGGCTGTGCCGCCACTTCCACCTGGCCTTGCAGAGCGGGAGCGATGGTGTGCTCGCCCGGATGAGGCGGCGCTACTCGGTCGGTGAATATGAGCGGTCGGTATCCCTTATCCGGGCGGCGCTGCCGGAGGCGGCCATCACCACGGACGTCATCGTCGGCTTTCCCGGCGAAACCGAGAGTGAATTTCAGCAGGGCTATGATTTCTGCCGGCGGATGGATTTTGCCCGGATTCACGTCTTCCCCTACTCGCCGCGCCAGGACACCGAGGCCGCCGGGATGCCCGGGATGGTGGCTGATAGAATCAAGAAGCGGCGCAGCCAGAAGATGCTGGCATTAGCTGAAGTGAGCGCCCAAAATTTCAGGCAGCAATTTCTGGGCAAGATTATGCCGGTATTGTGGGAGAAGCAGACTGATGGCATCTGGTCGGGTCTCACCGACAACTATATCAAGGTATACGTCAAAAGCGACCAGGACCTGCGAAATAGACTATTGCCGGTAAAGCTGGGGGAAGTCAGAAGAGATGGGGTGTGGGGAGAGATGATTGCCCCGGCGCGATAAAACAGGGAGGCCAGGAAATGACGGCAGTCTTATCCAGAGAGTACATCCGTGAGCTTTTGAAACAGGAGCCGCCGCTGGTGGAAGGCTACGTCAACCTGGAAGAGCAGCTACAGCCCAACGGCATCGACCTCACCCTGCGTGAGGTAGCTATGCTCCAGTCCTGGGGCAGAATAGCAGCCACCAATGAGCAACGGCTGATTCCCGGCCTGGCGCCGCTGGCCTTTGACGGGCTCGGCGCCATCGAGCTTATGCCCGGCCCCTATATCATCACCTACAACGAGATAGTCCACCTGCCCAACGATGTTATGGCGCTGGGCAGGCCCAGGTCGAGCCTGCTCCGCTGCGGCGTCAACGTGGGCACGGCGGTGTGGGACGCCGGCTATCATGGTCGCTCCCAGTCCCTGATGGTGGTCTACAATCCCCAGGGTTTTCGCCTTCAGAAAAACGCCAGAATAACGCAGCTTATCTTCCTGCGGCTGACCGGCCAGACAGAAGGCTACCGGGGCACATACCAGGGAGAGAATATCATCAGGGACTTTCAGAATCCCCCTTAGTCCCCCTTTCAGCGCTGCCCTAAAAGTACCCTCTTCGATGTCACCCTGACTCGTCACCGAACCTCGCCACAGGTGAGCGTAGCGAATGGTCTCGGAGTGGCTCGTTCCGATTCTCGTCTTCAGACCGAGTTCAGACCGAGGTCAGAGTGAATGGGGAATATTCGGGCGGCACCAGCCCCATACCGAGATTCTTCAGTCGTGGAGTTTACACTGAACGTAGTGAATGTGCTCCTCAGAATGACATTTGAGGCAAGGCTCCCCCTTTCTCAAAGGGTTAATATGATTAGACATGAGATTGCCTCGTCGCTGCGCTCATCGCAACGACACCTTTGTAAAGGCAGACCAAGAGGGATTTTACACGTAATCACAGGCATTTATGCAGGTTGGTGCTAGTCCAGGTAGGTTATGGTGGAAGGAGGCCTGTCATGCACTTCAACCTGGATGCCGGCATCTTTGAATAGCTCCCTAAACGAGTTATCATCGTACTCTCTGAAGCTGACGAAGCGCTTTATCTTGGCGTTGAGCAGCATCTTAGCGCATAACACGCACGGTGTGTGGGTGCAGTAAATAGTGCTCTCCTCCAGGCTGACGCCGTGGAGGGCGGCCTGAATAATCACGTTCTGCTCGGCGTGGATGCTGCGGCATATCTCGTGCCGCTCTCCGGAGGGTATACCCCTCTCGTCCCTCAAGCAGCCCAGCTCAAGGCAGTCCTTGAACCCGGAGGGAGCGCCGTTGTAGCCAGTGGTCAGTATTTGCTTGTCCCGCACCGCCACGGCACCGACGCGGTGCCGACGGCAGGTGGAGCGCTCGGCTACCACCGAGGCTATCTTGAGAAAGTACTGGTCAATATCGGGGCGGGTCATTCCTTCCATCTCAACTTCGAGATAACCTTTTCGGTTCCCTGCCTCAGGTTTTCCAGGGAGGACTCGTTTATGATGGTGAAATCAGCCATGGCTATGGGGCCGCCCTTATTGACGTTTTCTATCTCGGCCCGGTCGCGGCTGACGGCTTCCTCCAGGGTCAGTGGCCGGCTCGGCCTGGCCGCCAGCCGGGCATATCTCGTCCCCGGCGAGGCCCAGACGGCGACAACGTGGAATTCATCCCCGTAATTAGCCTTGAGAAAAGTGTACTCCTCCCAGGAGTAAAGCCCGTCAATCACCACGTCCGCATGCTTCAGCGCCGAATCAATCCGGGGCAGGTTAAGCTTGGCGTAGGCTGCCATGCCATGCTCTTTCCTGAGAAGCTCTCTGATGCGCCGTTCATTGTCCTCGTTAAGCTCCAGTCCCCTCTTCTTTACCCCGTCATCGGTGATATCGCCAAACCTCACCCGGATAAAGCCACTCGCCTCAAACATCCTGGCCACTTCCGACTTGCCGGCACCGGGCATACCTACGATTGATACAACCTTCATGTCCCTGTGGCCTTTATTATAAATAACTGCGCCAGAAATGACAATGTGCAGCTTCTCGCGAAACTGGGGAATTCAGCCCGGCTTTTCATTTAGCCTGGGATGGTGTAAGCTAATTATCAAGCGTTCCCCGGAAAGTGAGTCCCTTGAGCTGGATAAGCACGGCGATACTGAGCGGCATTGTCTTTGCTGCCGTAAACGTAATTGACAGCCACCTGCTCTCCAAGCGTTTCCCCAGCCTGCAGGTCTACCTCCTGCCGATAGGCATCATCTACCTGATATACGGCCTGGTGCTGCTGCCTGTGTTCCCCCTGCCCCGGGACATTGGGACGAACATATTGCTGGTGGCTATAGCCTCAAGCACCATCCGCTCCCTCGCCGTCACCATCGTGCTCTATGCCTTCCAGAAGGAGGAGATATCCCGGGTAATACCGGTAGCTTACACTTACCCCATCTTCGTGGCCCTCATGGCGATGCCGTTGCTGGGAGAGCGCCTGGGATACCTGGAATGGCTGGCCATAATATCCGTAGTGGCCGGCGCCATGGCTGTCTCCTTCAGGCAGAGTCCGTCTGGCTCCGCCACCTGGCCGGGCAAGATGTTCCTCATCCTGCTCGGCGCCAGCTTGCTCATGGCGGTGGGAGACATCACCACCAAGTACGTGCTGGGTTATCTCTCATTCTGGAACCTGCTCTGGCTCGGTTGCTTCTCCCTAGGTGGAATCGCACTGTTGCTATCGCTGCGCGCCCGCGTCTTCAAACAGCTAGCCGGTATGAAGCGGAGAAATTCCTCCCTTGCCTTGATGGGATTCAACGAGCTCCTGTCGCCAGTGGGCGTAGTACTGGTCTACCAGGCGATAGCGGAAGGGCCGGTATCGCTGGTCTCCACCATCACCGGCGGCCGCCCCATCTTCGTGCTGGCATACGCCCTTATCCTGAGCCGCGTCATGCCCGGCTTCCTTGAATGGCAGCCGGGCAAAGGGAGGCTGACCGTCCGCATCATTGCCACCGCCCTGGTCGTCGGCGGCATCGCCATCATCCAGTTGAGCTGAGCGTTATCCACCGAGGCCGTTTAGCAATCCCAAGACAAAAGCCCATGTGTCATTGCGAGCCTAGCGAAGCAATCTCTGAATCGGTGCAGAGTGTCAGTTGAGATTCGGGTTTTCACCCTCACAATCTATCATGCTGGATAACCAGCCCCACAAAGGGGGAAAAATGCTCCAATCTAAACGCCGCTTAGAAGTGTGACCTCATCCCCTTAGTCCCCTTCTCCTATAAGCAGGGGAAGGGAGACAAAGGGGGATGGGTTTACCAAGCAATTACAGGTGAGTTCCTAAACAATCTCATGCGCCCCGAATGACCGGCACCAAAACCTGTGCTATAATTTCAATCACCAACGTTCTGTTATCGGTCAACCATGTCTGGAGCGATTAATCTGTCCGACACCATAGAAAAATACCTGCCCGCAGAGCTGGGCGGGTTCATGCGGCTTGCCGGCGAGGCGGCTGCCGGCCGGAAGCAGGGCTTTTACCTTGTCGGCGGCGTGGTCCGCGACCTCCTCCTGGGACAGACCAATCTTGACCTCGACCTGGTGGTGGAGGGCGACGCTATCGCCCTGGGCCAGGCGCTGGCCCAAGCCAGGCAGGCGAAAATCACCGCCCACCCCCGCTTCAATACCGCCAAGCTGCAGTGGGACGGATGGAGCGTTGATATAGCCACCGCCCGCTCAGAGTCCTATGCCAGGCCAGGGGCCCTGCCAGACGTGAAACCGGGCCGCATCCAGGAAGACCTTTCTCGCCGCGACTTCACCATCAACGCCATGGCTGTCTATCTCAGCCCGGGCCGCTACGGAGAGCTTATCGACTTATACGGCGGGAGGGCCGACCTGGAGCGCAAGCTCGTCCGCGTTCTCCACGACAGGAGCTTCATTGACGACGCTACCCGCATCTGGCGGGGGCTTCGCTACGAACAGCGACTGGACTTCCAGCTGGAGGAAAACACGCTGAGGTTGCTCCAGCGTGATGTCTCCATGCTGGATACCATCAGCGGCGACCGCATACGGAATGAACTGGAGCTGGTGCTGAAAGAGAAACTCCCGGAAAAAGTCCTTCGCCGCGCTGAAGAGCTGGGCGTGCTGCAGCGGCTGCATCCATCCTTAAAAGGCAACCGCTGGCTGTCGGAAAAGCTGGCCCAAGCTCGCCATCTGAGCCATACCAGCCCCCCCTCCATCGGGATTTATCTGGCCCTGCTGACCTATCGCCTGAGCGGACAGGAACTTGAATGCCTCATCTCGTACCTCAGACTGCCGAAGTCGCTATCGCAGGTACTCCGAGATACCATCAGCCTCAAGGACACCCTCCAGGCGCTGGCCGACCCCGAGCTCAAACCGAGCCAGGTTTATCAGATGCTGCACGGCTGCTCATTGCCGGCGATAACGGTCAATCTGCTGGCCTGTGAGGCCTCCACGGCCAGCCAGCACATACATCTGTTTCTGGATAAGCTGCGCTACGTTAAACCAGCGCTTACCGGAGACAGCCTGATACTGATGGGAGTCGCTCCCGGCCCCGGCGTAAAACAGGTCCTGGACCTGCTGCGCCAGGCAAGGCTGAATGGAGAAGCCACCGCCAAACGGGACGAGCAAGCTATGGTCAGCGACTGGCTGGCCAGAAACAGGATAAAAGTGCCTGCAGATAAATCAAACGTGGAAAGGAGACATGAGCCATGACAGCAAAAGCCTTCGTCTTAATCGAGACCGCCGTTGGCAAAAACAAGGAGGTCGCCGCCGCCCTCAAAAACGTGGAAGGGATAAGGTCAGTTGATGTGGTCACCGGTCCTTATGATATTATCGCCGTGGTAGAAGGACGGAACCTGAATAATATCGGGGACATAGTTACCAGCGAAATCCACCCCGTTCCCGGCATTTCCAGGACGGTGACCTGCCTGGCGCTGCAGACTAGCTGAGCCGCTCATCTCCCGGCTCTAGCACTCCAGTGTCTCCAGCTTTGCCACCACCTCATCAATGGCTTCCTCAGGAGTGGAGGCCCCGGCGGCTACACCTATGTGACATTTCCCCTGGAGCCAGGAGGGTTGTATTTCGGCGGCGGTTTCAATCAGATATGTCTGCGTGAGCGCGGAGCATAGCTCCGCCAGGCGGTTTGTGTTAGCGCTGGTATGGCTGCCGACGACGAACATCAAGCCCACTCTACCGGCCAGCTCAAGCGCCGCCTCCTGGCGAAGTCTAATATCGTGACAGATGGTATCAATTATGCGCAGCTCCGAGTTGCGCTTGAAGGCATGGTCAATGAGCTTCTTGGCAAATTCAGCGAACTGGGCTGGCACCTGAGTCGTCTGAGCTAGAAGGCCAAGACGGCGGGGCAGGGGCTCAAGAGCGGCAACCGCCTTTTCGTCCAGCGTGGCCAGCCCCTTGCCGCCGGCCCAACCGAGTATGCCCTTGACCTCCGTATGGTTGGCGTCACCATAGATGATGACGAAGAAGCCGGCCTCGGCCAGACGCCGGGCGGCGACCTGTGCCCGGTGAACAAAGGGGCAGGTGGTATTGACTATATGGAGCTGCCGCGCCCGCATCTCCTTCTCCATCTGGGGAGTCGCGCCATGAGAGCTAATGGTCACCGTGTCACCCTGCAATTCGTCCAGCCCTCCGACTACTTTAACCCCCAGTTGGCCCAGCCTGCATAACACCCGCTCATTATGCACCACAGGCCCCAGCGTTTCCACCATGCCACGCTCCTGGGCGGCCTTCTCCAGGATGTCAATGGCCCGCTTGACCCCGTAGCAAAACCCTATGCCCTTCGCCTTTTCAATCTTCAGCTTCATCTGGCCTCCCGTGCCGCATAGTCCCCCCGGTATTCAGGCGGAAGCAGCTCGGCAATGCGCAGCATCAGCATGTCGGTGAGCCTGGCAAGCTCTTCACGGGTCAGCTTGCAATTGCACACCGGTAAAAGGAAGGGACGGCCGATATTGACCGTTATCCGGGGTCGCCGCAGCATCCAGGTGAGCCCCCTTATCTTCTCCGTGCCGGTGATGCCCACCGGCAGCAGCGGAGTGTTATTCCGCGCCGCTATCATTGCCGAGCCCAAAAAGGCGGGCCGCAGCTGAGCGCTTTGGCTCCTCATCCCCTCAGGGAACATGGCCAGGGCAAAGCCTCTGGCCAGCACCTGGTCTGCCTGCCGCAGCGCCAGCCGGTCCAGCCGCCCCCGGCGCACCGGAAAAGCGCCAAAGCCCCGTATGAAATAAGCGCCCACCCTGGAGCCGAACAGCTCTTCCTTGGCCATGAACATCATTTTCCGCCCGATGCTGACACCGAGCAACGGCGGGTCAGCCAGGTTGAGATGATTGGACACAATCAGCAGCGGCCCGTGGCTGGGGACATTGTCCTTCCCCCTGACCTGCCACCGGCAAAGCAGGAACAGGAGCATCCTCATTGTGGCTCTGGCGACATAATAGAACCAGGGCACTGCCTCTATCTCCGAAAAAGCAAACCAGCACTTAAATTATAGCCCGCGCCTGAAGCCAAAGGCAAATCCTGAGCGTTTATCCGATGCGTCGAGGGAATGCTGTGGAAATTTAGCCGTAGCGATGTTAGAATGGTTACTAGAATGCCGGTACAGACGGAGATGGCTGGTGTCGCCGAAATACTACGTCGGTACTTCAGGCTGGCATTATGACCACTGGCGAGGCAGGTTCTATCCTGAGAGCCTGGCCAAGGCGAAATGGCTTGAGTTTTATGCCACCCATTTGGGTACCGTCGAGTTGAACAATAGTTTCTACCGGCTGCCTTCGGAGGCAGCCTTCGCCGCCTGGCGGGACTCATCGCCAGACGATTTTACCTTTGCGATAAAGGTGAGCCGTTTTATCACCCATATCAAGCGCCTGAGGAACGTGGAGAAGCCGGTCGATAATTTTATTGCCAGGGCCAGCATCCTGGGAGACAAACTGGGACCGCTGTTGTACCAGCTCCCGCCCAACATGTCCCGCAGCGATGAGGCATTGGAATCGTTCCTGTCGAGCCTACCGCCGAGGATGGAGCACGCCTTTGAGTTCCGGCACCAGTCCTGGCTGGAACAGGGGGTCTTTGATATTCTGCGCAAATATAATGCCGGGCTGTGCGTCTTTGACATGCCCGGCGTGAGCTGTCCTCTGCTGGCGACTGCTGATTTCGCCTATATCAGGTTCCACGGCAGCACCGGGCTCTACTCTAGCTGCTACCCGGACCAGGAGCTGGCTGAGTGGGCGGAACGCCTGGTGGCTGTGGCAACCAGTCTGAAGGCGGTGTATATCTACTTTAATAACGATGCCGAGGCTTTCGCCGTAAGGAACGCCCTGACCCTGCGCGATTACCTGCAAAGAGGCGCTGCCACAGGAGCGGAGGCTTTCGGCGGCTCATATCCAGACAGGCTTCAAGAGGGTCAGGGTGGTCAATCATAATTACAGGCTTTTGGTCATAGATATAGATGGCACGCTCCTGGGTGCGGCCGGGACTATCTCGGCCGAGGACAGGGAAGCGCTGGCCAGAGCTGAGAGCTCAGGAGTGCAGGTGGCCTTGTCCACCGGCCGGGCTGCCATGGCCTGCCGGGGTATAATAGACGAACTGGCGCTGGACGGTCATCATATATTCTTTGAAGGCGCCCTAGTAAGCAGCCTTAAGGATGACGGCGAGATTTACATCAGGCCGATTCCGGCTGCCGTAGCGGAGAGAATGGTCGCAGCCGCCCACCGGCAGCAAATTGACCTCGAACTTTATTCAGCAATGGGTTACTTTGCCGAGCGGGAATCATGGTCTACCGAAGCGCACCGCCATTACTTTGATATCGCCCCGACTATTGTGGACTTCACCGGCCTATGGGAGCAGGAGAAAATCATAAAGGGAATGGTAGTAGCCACCAATGAGGCGGAGGCATCCAGGATACGGCAGTTCTGCCGTCACTTTGATGGCAGCCTCCGACTATCATGGGTGAGGACGCCAGCCTATCCCGGCGTTGATTTCATCAACCTGGTTGCCCCGGGGGCATCCAAGGGCGAGGCCCTGCAAGCTCTAGTCTCACATCTGGGCATAGCCATGACTGAGGTCATGGCCATAGGTGACGGGAACAATGATGTCTCAATGTTTTCCCCGGTGGGACTGGCCGTAGCCATGGGCAACGCCCCCGACGAGGTCAAGGCGGTCGCCGACCATGTCACACTCGACACCGACCACAGCGGCGTGGCAGCGGCGATTGAGAAATTTTTGTTGTAAGCAAGAGGAGCAGGCCATAAGGTGCTATATGATATTATCACCAATAAAGTCCTGGTTATCTCCATTTCTGCGTGGGCGATAGCACAGGCGGCAAAGATATTGGTTGCGCTATTACAGGGCAAGGGACTGGAACTGCGCCTCTTCGTCAGGAGTGGCGGCATGCCCAGCGCGCATTCGGCGATGGTCGCCGCGCTGGCTACATCGGTCGGCATAGTACAGGGTTTCGGGTCAGCACTCTTTGGGTTTGCGACTATCGTGGCTTTAATAGTAATGTATGACTCGGCGGGCGTGCGGCAATCAGTCAGCCGGCAGTCAGCCGTTCTAAACCGTATCATACGTGAGCTTAGACTCAAGCTCCCCATAACCAGGTTGGAAGCCGACCTGCGGGAGCTAATCGGGCATACGCCATTTCAGGTCATTGTCGGGGGCGCACTGGGCATTACGGTCGCCTGGCTCTGGATGGAAATAGCACCCATGTAAACATGACGCACGTCACTACGCAGGTTATCCCAACAGTAGACACAAATACGCGCACTTATGAGAAAGGAGAAACCCGATGAACAGAACCTGGCTCAAGGCAGTCTGCGCCATAATGTTACCCGCAGCACTTTTCTTCTCAGCATGCGCCGGCCAGCCTCCAAAACAGGAGCCTTCACCCGCTCCCGCTGAGCCTCCTCAGCCTAAATCCAAGACCTACTCCGCACCGCCGCCAATGGTGATAGACCCGGCCAAGAAATACACCGCCACCATTGAGACGGAAAAGGGCAACCTGGTGCTGGAGCTGTTCGCCAGCGACGTCCCCCTGACGGTCAACAACTTTGTGTTCCTGGCGCGCGATGGGTTCTATGACAATACCATCTTTCACCGCGTTATCCCCGACTTTATGGCTCAGGGCGGCGACCCGACCGGCACCGGCCGTGGCGGGCCGGGCTACCAGTTCGCCGACGAGTTCACCGCTCACAAACACACCACCGGCGCCCTGTCAATGGCCAACGCCGGCGCCAACACCAACGGCTCGCAGTTCTTCATCACCTACGCGCCGCAGCCCCACCTGGACGGCAAGCACTCCGTCTTCGGGCAGCTTATTGGCGGAATGGAGGTCCTCAAACAAATAACAGGAGGCGATGCCATCCTGAGGATAACCATAGAGGAGAAGTAGCCAGTCACGGCAAGATGCTAGCCGTAAGACATTGACACCCAAGCCGCAATCACCTAGAATGGGCCAGGCTGATTTTCCATTTTGAGATACTAAATGTGAAAAAGGAAGCCATAACACTCTCACCTACAGAAAGGAAAGTGCTCGACCGCATCCGCGGCAGCGAAGTAGCCGAGCTGGCCTTAGAACTGGGCCGCCGGCGCAGCCCCGACGGCCACGAGGCAGAAGTGGGCCAGTTCATCCTGGGCTGGCTCCAGGCAAATGGCTTCAGAACCACCAGCCAGGAGGTGGCCGCAAAACGTTATAACGCCATCGGTGTCCTCTCCGGCTCTGGAGACGGCCTCAGCCTCCTCTATAATAGCCACATGGACACTGCCTTCCAGTTCGGCGATGACGACCTCTGGCGCCACAGAGAGACCAACCCAATCTACTACAATAGCTGGATAGATGGTGAACGTGTCTACGGCCGGGATGTAATCAATGACAAAGGGCCTATGGCCTGTTTCATGATGGCGGCCAAGGCTATCAGAGACAGCGGCCTCCAGCTACCCGGAGACCTCATCCTGACCATGGTGGTCGGCGAAATGTGCTTCACGCCGGTGGATGAATTCCAGGGCCCCCGGTATGCTGGCATTGGCGCTGGCAGTTATTATCTGGTGAACCATGGTATCACTGCTGACTATGGCATCAATGCTGAGCAGACCGGGTATATCCCCACCTGGGTAGAATGCGGTGACGCCCGATTCAAAATAACTGTGCTTGGCAAGCTGCTGTATACTCCGATGATATATCACCCTGCCCAGCCGGAGGAAAACCCCAGTGCCGTAATCAGGATGACGCCAGTAATCCAGGCTCTTACCCAATGGGCCCGGGAGTTTGAGAACCAGCATCGTTATGAGTTCTCTCTCGCTGGCTACAGCGGAGTCTCCGGGGGTAAGGTGAATATTTCCGCCATTCGCGGTGGCCTCCCTTATTTTAATGTGCACTCTCCAGGAGTGTGCAGCCTCTACATCCACATATACTTCCCGCCGGACCTTACCACGGACCAGGTGCGGGAGGAATTGGAGACCTTTTTACATGGCGTAGGGGTGACAACAGAGGTAGAAATGTATGCCTCAGCCCCGGGCGCGATTGGTAAGGGTGTGGAACCGCTACTGAAGTCTATAGATAAGGCACATGGCAAGGTGTTCGGGTCTAATCTGCCTCCCCGGGGAATGCCGCAGCCATTGAGCAGCATGTGGCGGGATGTTAGCTGCTTCAATCAAGCGGGCATCCCGACGGTAAGCTATGGTCCCCCTACCCGCACCTATGATGCCTACGCGAACTATGGGAAGGAAGAATTCTTTACCTTTGAAGAAATGGAGACCACGGCGAGCCTCTATGCATTAATCGCCATGGATATCTGCAGCCGCAAGAGGACCCCGCGGCAACATGCACCTCTGGGTCGGTAAATAGGTCAAGGGCACACCAGTGCCGCCCTCGAATGACCGCCGGCTATCGCCAACGCCATTTGTGACGCTGTTGGAGTGATGTCCACATTACTCATCGTTTGTCTTGAGGCGGTAGCCGATATTTCTCACCGTTTCAATGAAGCTATGAGTTGCGTCTTCAATCTTGCTGCGTAGCCTCCTGATGTGAACATCGACGGTACGGTCACCGCCGAAGTAATCGTAGCCCCATATCTTATTGAGCAACACTTCACGAGTAAGGACACGGCCCTTCTGGCTTATGAGAAACTTGAGCAGCTCGTATTCTTTGAATGTCAGGTCAACCGTTTTGCCTGCCACCGTCACTTCGCACCGGGGCAAATTGATAGCAAGGTCGCCGGACCTAACGTATTCTGCCGATTCTTCTCTGGGCTTACTTCTCTGTAGAAGTCGTTTTATCCGCACTGAAAGTTCATTGAGGCTATACGGTTTCAGCACAAAGTCTTCGATATCGGAGTCATTTTCGATGTCGTGGAGTGTTTCTTTGTCTGCAAGCAGGACGATGAGAATAAGTCCTTTTTGCTTGATACGCTGTGTCAGGTCCCTCAATACGGAGCCAACTAGTCCATCTCTTGTCTCAATCAGCAACAGGTCGGCAGACTCGCTGCTCGCCAACTCCTCTTCACTGGAAACGATGGTGCAGGCATAACCTTTTAGGGTAAGCCCATTTATTAGCTCCCGTATGATTTGGCTTTCCTTCGCTAATATCAGTACCCGATATGAGTTCAATCTGTTTGCTTCCACCTGGAGGAATCTGTTTCAATATTATCATAACTATGCAATAGGCACACAAGGCCCACTAATAGCCATAGAGAAGGGATTTAAAAACCCCTTCTCTATTTGGAAGTATCTCAATTACCTGAAGCCATTCTATTTCAGTTGGTGTACATCCGCCTGACCTGCCCCCCGAAAAAGCCCTGCGCCATGCCCATGCGTAGTCAAGGAATTCTTACCCCCAAACACCCAGTTCCTCACAATAAGGGTAGGTATGTCTCGATTTCATAGTCACTCACCTGTACCCGGTATTTGTCCCACTCAATTTTCTTGTTCTCGATAAATGCCTCGAAGACTGTGTCACCGAGGGCTTTCCGTACCAGTTTGCTATTCTCGGTAAGGACTATTGCCTCACCAAGACTAGCGGGTAGTGTGCCGATGCCCCGCTTCTTCCGCTCCGCGTCAGCCATGTGGTAGACGTTCTCTTCCACTGGCTCTGGTGGTTCGAGGCCTTCCTCAATACCCTGCAAACCGGCCGCCAGCAACACGCTAAAACATAGGTAGGGATTACAGGCCGGGTCAGGAGAACGTATCTCAAACCGAGTGGCATTTTCCTTTCCCACTTCATATTGGGGTACTCTGATTAGGTCAGAACGGTTGCGCCGTGCCCAGGAAACGTACACCGGCGCCTCATAACCCGGCACCAGACGCTTATAGGAGTTGACCCACTGACTGGTGACGGCAGTAAACTCCGGAGCATACTTTAAAAGACCGGCAACGAAGCTCAATGCCAGTTTGGAAAGATGGTACTTGCCACTCTTATCAAAGAAGGCGTTGCGTTCACCCTTGAACAATGACTGGTGCACGTGCATGCCGCTGCCGTTGATACCGAACGCGGGCTTAGGCATGAAGGTGGCATAGACCCCATATTTCTCGGCAATCTGTTTCACTACCAGGCGATAGGTCATCACATTATCCGCCATGGTTAGAGCATCACAATACTGCATGTCAATCTCGTGCTGGCTGATGGCTACCTCATGGTGGGATTTATCTATCGCAATGCCCATTTTCTGCAGAGTGAGCACTGTCTCTCGCCTCAGGTCAGTGGCTGCATCTGGCATGATGTCGAAATATCCACCCTGGTCAAGCGGTTCGGTCCCCTTGTTATCCTTGAAGTAGAAGTACTCCAGTTCCGGACCCACGTAATAAACGAAGCCCATGTCTGCTGCCCGTTTCAGATTTATCTTCAGCACAAAGCGGGGGTCAGCTTCAAGCGGCTCGCGGTCCGGCTTCACGATATCACAGAACATCCGGGCTACCGCCGCATGCTCCTGAGGTCTCCAGGGTAGTAACTGGAAAGTATCCGCATCGGGTATGCATATCATGTCGCTTTCATCAATACGGGCGAAGCCCTGAATTGACGAGCCATCAAACCCCACACCATCGTTAAGAGCGCTTTCCAACTGCTCCACGGGGAGGGCAAAGTTCTTCAAGACGCCCAGGATGTCAGTAAACCATAGGCGGACAAATTTGACATCACGCTCCTTAGCTGTCATAAGGACATATTCCCTGGCTTCCTCTTTACTCTTCTTGGTTGTCATCCTCTCTCCTTTTTTCATAAACTATATTTTTAACGCCATTTGCCCTGTTTCAAATAGCATCATCGCCCGTATCGCCGGTCCTGATACGGACAGCATCCTCCACCGGCAGCACGAAAATCTTGCCGTCACCCTTCTCTCCCGTTCGTGCACTCATCATGATAGTAGCCAATACTTTCGACAAGTCCTCATCCAGGATGACGATTTCAACCCTCACCCTTGGCAAGAACTCCACCCTGTATTCTCCCACCCGCCACTGTAAGGCAACGCCTCCTTCCCGCCCACGACCCGACACCTCGCTGACAGTCATGCCGAAATAGCTCTCGTCTTCAAGGGCTTTTCGCACCGCTTCGAGCTTTTCCTCCCGAATAATCGCCTCGATTTTCTTCATCTCAACAGCCCACCGTAAGCCTTTTCACCATGCTGCGCGATGTCCAGGCCTATGGTTTCCTCGGTCGCACTTACCCTCAGCCCAACCGTCACATCAATCAGCTTCCCCAGCAGCATTGTCATCCCGAAGGAGAAACTCCACACCACCACGACGACAAGCAGTTGTTTCAGGAACTGCATGGTATTTCCCATGAGCAGACCATCTGCGCCGGCCGAGTTGATTGCTAGACTGGTGAAGATACCCGTAGCAAGAGCGCCAAATGTTCCGCCGATACCATGACATGCCCACACGTCCAGAGATTCATCCACGCCTCGCTTCATCCGGAATACCATCATATAGTAACTAGCTACCGCAGCGCCTGCCCCGATTGGTATTGCTGCCATGGGAGCAACGAATCCGGCTGCCGGGGTAATTGCTACCAACCCTACGACCGCGCCCGTCGCCGTGCCAAGAGCACTGGGACGCCTGTGAATCCAGCTTACCAGCATCCAGGCGAACGCCGCCGCCGCAGCTGCAGTATTGGTCGTCACAAAGGCATTTGCCGCCAGACCACCTGACGTTAAAGCGCTTCCGGCATTGAACCCAAACCATCCGAACCACAGCAACCCGGCGCCTAATATCACTAATGGAATATTGTTTGGCTCCATGGAGTGCCCTTCCTTGAAACCATTGCGCGGTCCCAGCAACAGTGCCAGCGCCATAGCAGAAACACCGGCGTTGATGTGCACAACCGCTCCGCCAGCGAAGTCGAGAGCGCCGAGTTTAGCCAGCCACCCACCGCTGCCCCAGACCCAGTGCGCGACCGGAGCGTAAACAAAGGTCAGCCACAATGCCCCAAAAAGCAACAGTGCGCTGAATTTCATACGCTCCACAACTGCTCCCGTAATGAGAGCCACGCTGATGACGGCAAACATCGCCTGAAATACCATGAATGCCAGGTGCGGGACAGTTGTTGCGTAGGTTGAAGATGGGTCTTGCCCTACGCCATTCAACCCAATCCAATCTAGACCGCCAATTATGCCACTGTGGTCGGGCCCGAAGGCGAGGCTGTAACCAAAGAGTACCCACAGCACACCCACCAGCGCGAGGCAGGTAAAACTCATCATTATCGTCGAAAGAAAATTTTTCCGCCTTACCATGCCGCCATAGAAGAAGGCCAGTCCAGGAGTCATCAGCATGACCAATGCCGAAGAAATGAGTATCCATGCGGTGTCACCAGCACTAGTCGGCATCATAGACCTCCCAAAACAAGCTTACATTGTCTACTTTACTCTGAGATTGTTTCAAATACATTACGGCAATGTTACAATCGTGTTAAAAAAATAGTACAGGCTCTAGTTGGACTCTAACCGGTAGTGATACTAATAACGGGGTAAGGTCAGGTTCTCTCTTGCCCCTTATCAAGGTGAGGTGCGCTTAAAGAGAAGCTCAGCTTGTTATCCTCAATGAGCAGTTCTTCTTTCTTCCAGCTTGCCTGGGCAACCAACCAACCATCGTTCTCCTTAATTGGAGCGATATAGCCTCTAGAGTTCACTATGACATAGTCGGCATGCCCCCGGTTCCATAACAGGTCGTACCATAAACAGCATCGTCTCCTTTGACGGGCCATTCGGAACAGTTCCCGAACTCCTGTTTGAGAAGAAGGGGCTGATTCCGGCGGTACAGCAGTTGCTGGTATCCGGTCATGGGTCGTGCTAAAATTCCTTTTAAGGAGTGAAGCCTACGGACAAAGTGGAGTCTAAAGACGGAACGCTTATTGCCTACGAGCGAAGTGGGGCAGGCCCCCCTCTGGGATGATTCGCTTTGGCGAGGAGGATACATGGATAAGGCAGCCGTAAACGGCATCGCTCTTGAATATGAGGTCTCGGGTACGGGTGAGCCGGTGATCTTTATTCACGGTGCTCTTATCGCGGACTCTTTCCGACCGCTGTTGGGCGAGCCAACCCCAGACAAATACAGGCTCATCATGTACCACCGCCGTGACTACATGGGCAGCAGCAACGCCGCTGTTCCCGTCAGTCTCGCTCAGCAGGCTGCTGACTGTCGAGAATTACTACGTCATCTGGACGTGGAGCGTGCGCATATCGTTGGACACTCCTTGGGTGGCTGTATCGCCCTTCAGTTCACGCTAGACAATCCAGATACCGTCCAGTCGCTGGCCTTACTGGAGCCGGCGTTGATAGTCGGGTCCTCCGGTCCGGCCTATCGGGAGGCGTTAGTGCGAGGCCAACAGCGTTATAGGGAGGGGTCTGCAGAAACTGTTGTGGACGAATTCCTACGGGCACGATTCGGAGCAGGATACCGTGCCGCCTTGGACCGGAGGTTGCCTGGGGCCTTCGAGCAGGCAGTGACTGATTCGGCGACTTCATTCGAATTAGAATTACCAGGATGGCTCGATTGGAGCTTTGGTGAGGTCGAGGCGAGGCGTATCATCCAACCAGTTCTCGCAGTCCTCGGCAGCGAAAGCAACGCTCTCTGGGCGCGTTTTGGGGAAACACACCGGCTGCTTCTGGAGTGGTTGCCTCACGTACAAGAGTTTATACTACCGGACGCCGCGCATGGGCTGCAGATGCAGAACCCACATGGCATGGCCGTGGCGCTCGCAGACTTCTGGGCATACCATCCTATACAGCACCCGGCCTGATTGGGCAACAACTTTCGTAACTAAGGGATGAGGAGGTTCAATATGATTATTTCGATTACATCAAGTAAAGTCAACCCTGAACAAGCTCCAGAGGTAGAGAAATTCCTTCAGGAGTTTCTTCCTCGTTTCAAGCGAGAGCCTGGCGTTATTGCTATCTACCATTACAAAAGACCCGAAAAGGGAGACGAAGCTACAATTGTAATTTGGGGAGATGAGAAAAGCCTTAAGAGGTACAGGGAAGGAGTATTGATAAAAGAGCCCATTGCGTTTGAACAAAAATTAGGCCTACAAACTACAAGAGAAGCATACCCATTAGTGCTCGCCCTAAAATAGGTCAGGCAAAACTGACTTAACCTTTGTTAGCGAGTTTTCAAGGATTTGTGATGACTGCTATGGTAATGCAATTACCCAAACTGCATCTGGGACTAGATGGAACTATTGAAAGCTTCAAGCTAAAGTAGGGTAATATCATTACCTTGATATGGTGGAGCTGGGGTATCAATAGGTAGAACCGTCAAGGACTTCGACATCACTTTTTGTCTTAAAACTTAATCTGAAGTCGCATTCTTGGTTACGAGTTCCGGCATTAAGCTTAAGGTAAAGAGTCAAGAAATCGTTTCATTTCAACCTTTATTTCAGAATAATAATCACTGTACCAAAACATGTGGTTTTCTGCTTCCGAGATAAAAAGTGTGTTATTCGGTATATGGTCTGTTAAAAATCGTGGATGACTGAGGTCGACACTACCATCATACTTGCTGTGTATTATCAAAGTAGGTGCACTTATTTCGTTTAATTCACCGACTGTATAGTGGATATCGTTTAGAAAACCGTGTCCAGAACGTAGTTGTTTAAGTACCCGTATTAGAGATGCTCGTTGCTGACCGTTAATGGTCTTTAGAGCCTCGTTCGGTGATTTAGTAGATAGACTTCGAAGCATAAATTTAAGAGTAGTCTGAGGGAATAGTGTAAAGCTGGTGCGCATAAAAGCCCAAGTTATATTTTCGGTTATGTAGTTAAATATAACGTGAGCTCCACGATGAGTATTTGTATCAGGCCATCCGTCATGGCCAACTGCCGATTGGAGAATCAAAGCGTTTGTTAGTTTTTGGTGGCGTTGTGCAAATTGTAAGGCCGTAGGTCCACCTCCGGAAATACCTACAACAGTCACACTTTTTATACTCAAGTCTGCTATAAATTCTGCCATCACATCAGCAAAGTCAGCAGCACTTCTACCGACATCTAGTGGAGTCTTACCGTAACCAGGACGGGATGGAATTAAAACTCGATAGCCATTTTCAACAAAGAATGCTTCGCTTGAATCAGAAATTGCCCGCATGTGACCACCGTGAAATAGCAATATGACTTTAGACCCATTACCGGTTTCACGGTATTCAATTTGTTTCCATGATTTAAGAGGGATCACGATGGCATTATATCACGACCCTCTTAGAAGTAACGCGAATTAAATAATCTTGAGTAGATTACGTTCAGTTCACTAAGTGTAGACAGATGTTTGACAAAAGTTCGCAAAATGTAACATGGAGCCGGGGGGATTCGAACCCTTCTCAGCCGGATTGCTCTTCCTCTTTGACGCCTTCGTCCTCAAGCTGCTCCATAAGGCGGGCCGCCCGGGGATAGCCAATGCGCAGGCGGCGTTGCAGGAAAGAGGTGGAGATGTGCTTGTGCTGCTGCGCCAGTTGCCTGGCGGCATCCAGGAGAGGGTCCTGGGGGAGGTCTTCCCTCCTGGTATCAGTGGGAGAGGTCACCAGCCCGTCAATCTTCAGCTCGGCCGTTTCCTCGCGGCGCTGGTTCCCCCAGAAATAGACCAGCCGTTCTATCTCGGCGTCGGAGACAAGGCACCCCTGAAGGCGCTTGGGTTTGGCAGCTTCAGTGGGCATATAGAGCATATCCCCCCTGCCCAGTAGCTTTTCAGCGCCAGCCATGTCAAGGATGGTGCGCGAGTCCACCTGGGAAGTGACGGCAAAGCTGATGCGGGTGGGGAAGTTGGCCTTAATCAAGCCGGTAATCACATCCACTGACGGCCGCTGCGTGGCCACCACCAGATGGATGCCGGTAGCCCGGGCAAGCTGGGCCAGCCGGCACAAGATATGTTCCACTTCATCAAAGCCAGCCATCATCAGGTCGGCCAGCTCGTCAATTACCAGTACGAGATAGGGCATCCTTTCCGCCCCCTGCCTGGTCTTATTGTAGCTCTCGATGTTGCGCGCCCCGGTCTTGGACAGCTCCTGATAACGCTTGTCCATCTCCTGGTTGAGCCAACGCAGCGTGCTCAGGGCTTTACTGGTGTCAACTATCACCGGCGCAGCGAGGTGGGCTATGCCGTTATAGGGAGTCAGCTCCACCCGCTTGGGGTCGACCATGAAAAAACGGGCATCATTGGGAGTGTTGTGAAGTAGCAGGCAGCATATAATGGTATTCAGGCAGACCGTCTTGCCACTGCCGGTAGCACCGGCGATGAGCAGGTGAGGCATCTTGGCCAGGTCAGCGGCCACCGCCTCGCCACCGGCGCCTTTGCCCAGGGCCAGTGCCATCTTGGACCTGGCTTCCAGCTTCTGAAAGACGCTGGTCTCTATCACCCCACGCAGGCTGACCACGCTTGAAACCGTATTGGGCACTTCAATGCCCACCACCGATTTCCCCGGCACCGGCGCTTCAATCCTGATGCTGGAAGCAGCCAGGGCCAGGGCCAGGTCATTGGCCAGGCCAGTAATCTTGTCCACCTTGACCCTGGTCTTGGAGACCTCCTCCACCCTGACCCTGACATTCCCGTCTTTATCCTTTTCCTTAATCTCCCTGGTTTTCCTCTCCCAGCCCGGCTCCACGCCAAACTGGGTGACTGTTGGCCCGGCGTTTACCTGCACCACCTTGGCCTCGACGCCGTAGCTGGCCATAGCCTCTTCAATGAGCTTCGCCCTCTGCATATTGTCGGCCTGACCGAACTCGGTATCAATCGATTTGTCCAGTATGTCAATGGGCGGCAGCCGCCATCCATCTACGATGACCACAGCCGAAGACTCTCCGTACTTCCTCCACACCTCCTGGGCCACCTGCCTTAGCTCCTGCTGGGTCTGGGCAGGAGCGGACGCTGGTACGGCCGGCTTTGTCTCCGGTGCGCCGGGTGGAGGAGCCTCCACCACCGCCGCGGGCATCGCTTCCTTTCGAGACGGCGCTGGCCTGGGCGGCCGGCGCGCCGGGCGGCCAATCACCAGCCTGACCAGCCGCGATAAGAGTTTTTTCAGCAAGCGGAAGCAACCCCGGGGGGCGACCAGGACAACGCCAGCCATGAGCAAGCCTACTACGCGAAGGGCACCGAAAGCATCCGGCTGCCCGATGATGCGCTGCCCGATGGCGCCGCCTTTCTGCAAAAGCGCCAGTACCCCCCACACCGACAGGATAAAGGCGATGGCACCCAGCAGCCTGTTTAGCTGGTGCAGCCTCCAGCGATAGACAAAGTCCAGTAACCGGCGCCGCCATATCATCCCCAGCGCGATGGCGACCGCTATGGCCAGGAGAATCAGCCCCCAGCCAAACAGATTAAAGGTGGCGTCTCTGACGCCGGCAGCCCACGATGTCAGCGCCGGCCATCGCCACCACACTACGGCGGCGGCAACGACGAGCAGCAGGAATATCCATACCGGCCATAATGTCAGCAGGCGGAATAACCGGAGCCACCATGACCGTCCCCTGGGCCTTGCCCCGCGCTTGCCTGTTATCTCCTCTTTCCCTTTGACCATATAAGCTCCGTGCCCTGAGAGTGCCTCCTCAGCAATGGCCGATTTGGCTTATATTTGTGAGGGCGAAGCCATTGAGCTATACCTGGACCATGACCGGCAGAATCATGGGACGGCGCTTGGTTTGCTCATAGTAGAACCTGTTCAAGGCATCCCTGACCTTGGTGCTGATAAACCCCCACTCGGCGGCACGCTCACCGCTATGCTCCAGAATCCGGGCTACCAGGTCGCGGCTTTCCTCTATCATGTCCTTGGATTCCCTGGTATCAACGAAGCCCCGCGATATAATGTCGGGGCGGCCCACTGGCTTGCCGGTCTGCCGGTTAATCGCCATAATCACCACCACAATGCCGTCGCGTGACAGCATCCTCCGGTTGCGAAGGACAACGCTGCCGATATCGCCCACGCTCAGGCCATCTACGAACACGTTGCCGGCGGAGACTTTGCCCGCCTTCTTGGCTAATTGTGCGCTCACCTCCAGGATGTCGCCGTCTTCCAGGACGAAGGTGTTCTCTTCGGGTATCCCCACTGATTGGGCCAGTTTAGCGTGAAGGCTCAGGTGGCGATATTCGCCATGGATGGGCACAAAGAACCTCGGCTTGACCAGGTTCAGCAACAGCTTCAGTTCTTCCTGACTGCCATGACCGTGGACGTGGACCTGTGCCACCTTATCGTACATGACCTGCGCCCCTTGCTTGAACAGGGAGTCCACTATCCTGTTGACCAGCGCCTCGTTGCCGGGGATAGGAGTGGCCGAGATGACCACGGTATCGCCGCGCACTATGTGTAGCTGCCGGTGGTCGCGATTGGCTATGCGCGCCAGGGCTGAGGTAGGCTCCCCCTGGCTGCCAGTGGTGGCGAATACCACCTTATTGCGAGGCAGGTTATGAAGCTCATCGAGCCGGCCCAGCACTCCATCCGGAGCCTTCAGGTAACCCATCTCCAGGGCCATGTTCACCGTATTGCTCATGCTCTGGCCGACGACGAAGACACGGCGCTGGTACCTGGCTGCGGCATCAATGACCTGCTGGATGCGGGAGATAAGCGAGGAAAAGGTGGCCACAATCACCCTTCCCGGAGCTTCGGCCATGATTCGGTCCAGAGTCTCACCCACCACCTGCTCCGATGGCGTGTAGCCAGGCAGCTCGGCATAGGTGGAGTCAGCCAAAAGCAGCAACACCCCCTGCATCCCCAGCTGGGCCAGCCGGGACAGGTCGGTCGGCTTGCCGCCAACCGGGGTATAGTCAAGCTTAAAGTCCCCGCTATGGATGATGACACCCGCCGGCGTATATATTATCAGGCCTGCCGAGTCGGGTATGCTGTGGCAGACAGGGAAGAACTCCACCCTGAACTTGCCCAGCGTGAACTGGCTGCCGAACGGCACCACATTGAGCTTGGCTGTTGCTAGCGCCTTGCGCTCTTTTAGCTTGACCGAGATAAGCCCCTGGGTGAGCCGGGTAGAGTAAACCGGCACATCGAACTGGGGCAGCACGTAGGGCAGAGCGCCGATGTGGTCCTCGTGGCCGTGAGTGATTACAATGCCCCTTATCTTTTCCTTGTTATCTAGCAGGTAGCTGGTATCGGGGATTACCAGGTCGATGCCCAGCATCTCTTCCTCGGGGAACATCAGGCCGCAATCAATGACGATGATATCGTTCTCATACTCCACCACCATCATGTTCTTGCCGATTTCAGATAGGCCGCCGAGGGGAATTAACCTTAACTTTGGTCTCATCATCCTAAATTTCAAACATGGTCAACTGCCGGGGCTGTTGCTCTGGCTGCTCTGGAGCGGCGCTTCGTTTTGTCTCAGCCAGAAGGGGTGGCAGCTTGAGCATGTCCTGTTGTATTGCCTGACGCAAACTCTGCTGATGTAGCGCCGCCGCCGGATGGTACATGGCGAAGTAGGTGACGCCGTCACCTTTTTGTGCCGTGCCGTGGATTTTGCTGATGCTCTTTCCCGGGAAGAACAGCGCCATGGAGTAACGTCCCAGTGTGACGATTACCCTGGGACGGATAATTCTGGTCTGGCGCTCCAGGTACTCCCGGCAGCTCTGGATTTCAGAGGGCAACGGGTCACGGTTGCCGGGTGGACGGCACTTGACTACGTTAGTGATGTAAACCTCTTCTCGTTTCAGGCCAACTGAAGCCAGCAACTCGTTAAGAAATTGCCCCGCCGGCCCGACGAATGGACGCCCCTGCTGGTCTTCATGCCAGCCCGGCCCTTCGCCGATAAACATTATCTCAGCGTCTTCCCGTCCTTCACCGGGCACTGCCCTGGTGCGTTGTTTGGCAAGGTCACACCGCTGGCATACGATGACTTCTTGATAAAGTTCAGCTAGTGCCGGCATACGTCTCCGCCTCTGAGGTATGATAGCATGGGCAATCTGTCTAGTCAATCAGAGGCTGGGGAGGGTGATGTGGCAGCCCAGTTGTCCGACAACGCGGCAATGCGCTATAATAAGCCCAATCTGAAGGAGGATTAGCCCAATGCAATCTTACGCCTTTTTTCGCGGTGAGTTTGTCCCCCTATCCGAAGCTAAAATAGGGATTATGACCAACTCCTTTCACTACGGCACGGGTGTCTTTGA
Source organism: Chloroflexota bacterium (assembly GCA_016202545.1). GTDB lineage: Bacteria > Chloroflexota > Dehalococcoidia > Dehalococcoidales > JACQON01 > JACQON01. Next base: position 75,391 of record JACQON010000012.1, on the reverse strand, counting down.
AGGCATCAGGGGCAACTGGAACGCCGAGCAACAGCAGATTTACCTGTTCCGCCTCAAGGAGCACTACCAGCGGATGCAGCAGGGCTGCCGGATATTGAAGATGGATTTGCCCTGCACCGTTGACGAGATGTGCCGGATAACGGTGGAGGTGGCGCAGAGATGCGACTTTAAGGAGGATATTTACATCCGTCCCCTGGCATACAAGAGCTCGGAGGCTTTGGGCGTCCGGCTCCACGGCCTGGAGTGTGATTTCTTTGTCTTTGCCATTCCCTGGGGGCGGTATCTGGATGTGGACAAGGCCAGGTGCCTGGTTACATCGTGGCGCTGCACCGGCGAGGTGCCGCGGGCCAAGCTCACCGGACTTTATCTCAATAATGCCCTGGCCAAGACCGAAGCCGTGGAAAACGGCTTCGACGAGGGGATTATGCTTACCCCGCAGGGATATGTGGCCGAGGGCAGCGGTGAGAACATATTCCTGGTCATGAATGGCAAGCTGGTGACGCCGGCCAGCCATAACAATATCCTGCTCGGCATTACCCGGGATACAACCATGAAGCTAGCCAAAAACGAGCTGGAGATAGAAACGATAGAGAGGACCATCGAGCGCGCTGAGCTTTATACCGCCAGCGAGTGCTTTTTGACCGGCACTGCTGCCCATATAACTCCCGTGGCTGAGATAGACCGCCGCCCGATAGGCAACGGCGAAATCGGAGAGGTAACGGCCAGATTACAGAATCTCTACCTGGAGATAATACGAGGCGACAATCCCAAATACCGTGACTGGTGTACCCCGGTCTATAAAGACTAGGCTACCTGCCCGGCACCCTCGCCTGCATTGACCTCAACACACAGATGACCCGGCAGCTCTCCTCGAGCGTGGCGGTATAGTCATAGGCTTCATCAAGTAGCTGGCCAACGGCGAAACTGCCGTGGCCGTGGACCATGACAACCTTGTACCTTTTCAGTGCCTGAGCGATGACGTCAGCCAGGCCGCCCGGCTTTACCTCCATGTTCCATCCCAGCACCGGAACCCGGTCAATTACCGTCAGGCCTTCAATGTCACTGGGCACAATCTCGGTATCAACCAGCGATAGGGCAATGGCATGGGGTGGGTGGGCATGAACAACGGCCAGGGCCGGTGTCTCCTGATAGATGGCACGGTGCACCGCCAGCTCGGTTGAGGCCAGCGGCGTTGACCGGTCGTTCGTGCTAACCCCGGTCTCTATCAGGTCGGACTCATACAGGCAGCCAAGCCGGCTGCCGCGGCGGGTTATCACCAGCCGGTCCCCCAGCCTGATGCTCATGTTGCTATTATTGGAAGAGACCACCCCCTGGGCAAACAGACTATGTCCTACGCTCTGAAACTGGGATAAAATCATGACCTCTGCTCTGGCTGCTAAATGGAGCCATGTTCAATCTAAAACTATTGGCGGGAAAAGTCAAATGCCGTGCCGGGATTATTTACGAACGCTGGTCATTGCGAGGGCTGAAGCCCGAAGCAATCTCAACCGGTACTCTGCGCCGATTCGGAGATTGCTTCGCTACGCTCGCAATGACATAATAAGGCTTCTGTTTGGGCTTGCTAAGCGGTACACGAAGAGGGTCAGGCCAGCCGCCTGATGACGGCGATGACCTTGCCTTGAATGTCTACGTTATCCGGGGCAACGTAGATGGGCTGCATCTGGCTATTGGCCGGCTGGAGCCGGATGCGGCCCGGCTCGCGGTAGACCCTTTTCAGCGTGGCCTCCTTCTCGACCTTGAGCCACACGGCGGCCATCTCTCCGTTTTCCACCACGCTGGTGTGCTGCATCAAAACGATGTCCCCATCATTTATCAGGGCGTCCACCATGGATAAGCCTTTCACCCTCAAAGCGTAGACATCCTGCTTCTCCCCGACCAGCTCGCTGGTCACCTCCAGCGTCTCGGCAGAAGCGACGGCATCCCAGGCGTCGGCCGCCGGCACCGGCAGCGGCCCGCCGGCGGCGATTTGCCCGATGATAGGGACGAGTCGGGATGATGTCCTGACCGGCCTGTCCAGCAGCTCGATGCCCCGCGATACATCGGGATGACGGCGGATGTAGCCTTTCCTCTCCAGCACGTTCAGGTTATAGTCAACTACCGATGTCGAGCTGACGCCGCAGCCGCCGGCGATGTCCCTGATGCTTGGCGGGTAGCCTTTGTCCACCCAGAAATCGCGGATGAACTTGAAGATTTGCTGCTGCCTTGATGATAGTGTCGTCATCCTTACCTGTGAAGACGGCCTGTTCTGAACATGTGTTCTATTATGACTGTACATTATGCCTGGCATTTTGTCAATACTCATTAATGCCTTAATGCCTTGCCGGACGTCAGCGGACAGGCTGCCAAGCAGGCCCTCTACCGGGCTGTGAGCCTTGCCCCGCAGCCGGAGCAAAACTGGCTGCCGGGAAGGTTGAAGCGGGAGCAAGCGTCACAGGTCACACCTGCCTGCCCGTCGCCGAAATACACCTTGACATGCGGCCAGGGAATTTCTATACCCGCGGCGTCAAAGGCTTTCTTGATGCGAAGCCTCAGTTCCCCCATTACCGACCACTGTTCCAGGGGCTTGACATCGCCCAGGACCTTGATTTCTATCCCGGAGTCGCCCAGGTTATCCACCCTCAGCACCTGGGGTACGCTCCTTATCACCTTGTGCCACTTCTCGTCAGCGGCCAGTTCCTGCCCCACCCGGTTTATCACGCTTATGGCCTGGTCGAGGTCGGTGCTATAAGATACAGAGATGTTGAGGTTGACCCGGGCAAAGTGCCTGGCGTAGTTGCTGGCCACCTTAATCTCGCCATTGGGCACGTGGTGGACTATGCCGTCCAGGTCACGGAGCACGGTCTTGCGCAGGGTTATCTCCTCCACCAGTCCGGCGACGTCAGCCACCTTGGCTACATCCCCTACGCGGTATTCGTTCTCCAGGATGATGAAGATGCCGGCGATAAGGTCTCTTATCAGGAACTGGGCGCCGAAGCCGATGGCTACCCCGGCAAGGCCGAACCCGGCCAGCATCGCCCCGACAGGTATATCCAGCTCGGACATGATGGTAACTATGACAAACAAGATGATGGCGATCTTGCCTGCCCCCATGAACACGAAGACCAGGGTATCCGTTCTTTTCTTGATGCCCTCTTTGCTTTCTCCCGTGGTCTTAACCAGGGCCCGGCGTACCAGCGGCGGGACGAACTTCTTCAGGGCATACCACAGCGCCATCCCGGCCACCAGTATGGCCAGGATTCGGCTGCCGTGTGCCAGCAGCCATCTCTGTATGGCCTCTACGGACATCAGACTCTTAACGCCAGCGCCGTAAGAAAGCGTTGCCGCCAGCGTCAGGGCTATTATCCCCAGCGCTACTGCCTCAACGCTGCTAAGGGCAACACTGACCTTTCTGCGCGCCGCCTTCCGCCCCTCCTCCGGCACCGCCCTGATGATTCTATCTCGAAGCTGGCCTCCGGCGAAAAGAAGCACGGCCAGCAGCAGACCGAAGACGGCAAGCAGCCAGACGCTGTTAGCAGCAAGCCATTCTCGCATAATGACTACCCCCTGAAACGGCTGAGATATTATACCATAGTCGTCCCCGCTGATAGGAAGACAGCGCCCATCTGCCTTTACAAGTCCGCGGCCGATACTGTATCCTAGCTTAAAAGGAGGCCAGGTTGTATCAGGCACCGCGGGGGACCTCGGACATCCTGCCCGGCGAGCAGGTATACTGGCGCTATGTAGAGCAACAGGCAGTAGCTATCTGCCAGCTCTACGGCTATGAGCGCATTGACCTTCCCGCTTTTGAGGACACCCGGCTTTTCAGTCGCAGCATAGGAGAAGAGACCGACATTGTCCAAAAGGAGATGTACACCTTTGAGGATAAGGGTGGCAACCGTCTGACGCTGAGACCGGAGGGCACTGCTTCGGTGTGCCGGGCCTTCCTGGAACACGGCATGCATAACCTGCCCGGGCCGGTGAGGCTGTATTACATCGCCCCCGTTTTCAGGTATGAAAGGCCGCAGGCGGGGAGGTATCGCCAGCACCATCAGTTTGGCTATGAGGCTATCGGTGATGATGACCCCGCCCTGGATGCCGAGGTCATTGATATGGCCTGGCAATTTCTAGTCTCCCTCGGCCTCAGCCGTCTATCTCTGCATTTGAACAGCATTGGCTGCAAAGAGTGCCGGCCGGGGTACATGGCCGCCCTCAAGGACTATTATGCCGGTCACATCTCTGATTTGTGCCCGGACTGCCGGGCCAGGCTGCAAAGGAGTCCGCTGCGCTTGCTTGACTGTAAAAAGCCGCCGTGTCAGCAACTGGCCGATTCCGCCCCCGCCAGCAGCGACTATCTCTGTCTGCCGTGCCAGGCGCACTTCAGCTCGTTGAAGGGATACCTGGAGTTGCTCGGCCTCGCCTTCGTCATGGACCACCGCCTCGTCCGCGGCCTGGACTATTACACCAGGACCGTGTTCGAGGTCCAGCCTGAGGTAGACGGCGCCCAGAGCACCCTCGGTGGTGGGGGACGGTATGATAACCTGATTGGGGAGCTGGGCGGCAAGCCCACACCGGCGCTCGGCTTCGCCGCCGGCATGGAACGGATAGTATTGAACCTGAAGAGGCAAGGTATCGCGGTGCCGCCTCTGCCCCGACCGCGGGTCTTCATCGCCTACGCCGGAGACGAAGCCAGAGGGGAGGCGATAAAGCTGGGGGCCACGCTGAGGCAGGCCGGCATCGGCGTCATCCAGGCCTCGGGCGGCAAGACCCTGAAGGCCCAGCTAAGGCAGGCCAACGCCCTGGACGTCCGCTATGCGGTGATTATCGGGGAGGAGGAGGCGAGGACGGGCACGGTGGTGCTGCGTGATATGGCTACCTCCCAGCAGAAAAGCGTCCCCCGCAGTCAGCTACAGCAGCTGCTGGCTGAGCCTGCAGCTTGACAAGGGAAGGCTGAAAAGGCTACTATACAATCGGATGTATCTTCGCCATTCCCAATCTTAGACAAAGGAGACACTGTCGTGAATGGATGGATGGAAAGGATAATCAGAGTAGACCTCACCAGCGGCAAGGTTTCCGTTGAAGGCCTGAACTTGAAGCTGGCCAGTGAGTATATCGGCGGGCGGGGGCTTGGCGCTAAGTATCTCTATGATGAAATTGACCCGCTGAGAGTAGACCCGTTGAGCCCGGAAAACAAGCTCATATTCGCCCCCGGGGTGGCGACAGGCACCCGGGCGCTGGGTTCCAGCCGGTACGAGGTGATGACCAAATCTCCGCTGACCGGGGCGATTGCCAACTCAAGCTCCGGCGGATTCTGGGGGCCGGAGCTCAAGTTCGCCGGCTACGACATGGTCATCTTCGAAGGGAAAGCCGCCGGGCCGGTCTACCTGTGGGTGGGAGATGACAAGGTTGAGCTGAGGCCGGCAGGTCACCTATGGGGAAAGGACTCGAACCAGACCCAGGATATAATCCGCGGCGAGACCGATGCCAAGGCTAAGGTTGCCTGTATTGGACCGGCCGGAGAAAGGCTGGTGAAGTTTGCCGCTATTATGAATGACGAGGGCCGGGCGGCGGGCCGCTCCGGAGTCGGGGCGGTGATGGGATCCAAGAACCTGAAGGCAGTGGCAGTGAGGGGCAGCAAGAAAGTGCCAGTAGCCGACGAAAAAAAGCTCAGGGAGATAGTGGAAAAGGCGTGGGCTGATGTGCCCAAGCCCGGTATGCTGACTACCTACGGTACGCCGGGGGCCGTAGCCTATGTCCAGGAGGCGGGGGTCTTCCCCACCAGAAACTGGCAGACCGGCGTGTTTGATGGCGCCAGCAAGATTGACGGTGAGGCGGTCAACCGGATGCTGGTCAGGCGCAGCCCGTGCTATCGCTGTCCGGTTGCCTGCGGCCGGATAACCAGGATTGCCGATGGCCCCTATGCCGGTGAAGGGGCGGGCCCGGAGTATGAGACCATATGCTCCCTCGGCTCCAACTGCGGCATAGACAATCTGGCCGCCATTACCAAGGCGAACTACCTGTGCAATGAGCTGGGGATGGACACCATGGGCTGCGGGCATACCATAGCCTGCGCCATGGAGCTTTTTGAGAGGGGGTTCCTCTCACAGGAAGACGTGGGCATGAGATTGAACTTCGGCAACGCCGAAGTCATGGTCAAGCTTGTTGAGATGATAGGCCACCGGGAAGGCTTCGGGGATATCCTCGCCGAAGGGTCATACCGGCTGGCCGAGAAGTATGGCCACCCTGAGCTTTCCATGTCCATAAAGAAGCAGGAGATTCCCGGGTACGACCTGCGCGGCGCTTCGGGCGAGGGGCTGGGCTATGTCACTTCATGCATCGGCGCTGACCACGTCCGCGGGCATTTGGCCAACCTGGAGGTGTTCGGGGTGGACAAGGACAGGCTGGGGAAGGACAAACCAGCACCGGATAGATTCGCCACCCAGGGTAAGGCGGCTATGCTGATAGGGCTGCAGAACGAGTCCGCCGTTAGCGATTCCATGGGGATATGCAATTTCCTGTCCGCCTATAAGGTCGGCGTCAGGAATATCCTGTCTCAGCTTGAAGCTATCACCGGGGTCGAGTATGGCCTGGATGGTTTTAGAAAGGTCGGGGAGAGGGTGTGGAACCTGGAGAGGTTATTCGACCTGAAAGCGGGGCTGACCGGCGCCGATGACGGCGCGCCCAGCAGGTTTCTCAAAGAGCCAATGCCAGAAGGGCCGGCAAAAGGCCACGTCTTTAAGCTGGGCGAGATGCTGCCTGAGTATTATCGGCTGAGGGGCTGGGACAGCCAGGGAAGGCCCACCGAACAAAAGCTGAAGGAACTGGGCCTGACCTGACTTCTTCATCGGCTATTTGTCCCGGTTGTCGCCGCAGGGCGGGGCTGTGGCAAGAGGACAGCACCTATGCCAGTAGTATGATTTCTTTCGATATGGTATAATTCTCCTAATGTTTCCAGGGGAGGCAAATGGCAGCTAAAAGGGTTTCCCGAAAAGTAAGCGTAGTGCAGGAGAGGCGTGGCCGTGATTACGAGCTGGTGCTGGTCCTCAACCCTGAGCTGGTGGATAAGGATGTTGAAGCCATTCTCAACAAGGTGGGCCAGTTCATCACCGGGAACGGCGGCGTCATTGCTGAAGTGAAACAGTGGGGCAAAAGAAAGCTGGCCTATCCTATCCGGCACTTTATGGAAGGCAACTATGTGGTATCCAGGTTCCAACTGAAGCCCGTGGCCTGCAAGGAGATGGAGGCCAATCTACGGGTTTCTGAAGGGGTCCTGCGGCACCTGCTGGTAAAACTGGGCGATTGAGCATCTGTCTCCTTCCCGAAGGTTGGGGAGATGAAAAGGGGGATATCACGACGATGGCAAGCTTAAACAAGGTGATAATAATCGGTAACCTTGGCAGCGAGCCCGAGATGCGCTTTACCCCCACCGGCAAGCCGGTGACCAGCTTTCGTGTGGCCACCAACCGGGTACACACTACTGCTGAAGGTGAGCGCAAGGAGGAGACTGAGTGGTTCACTGTGGTTGCCTGGAACAAGCTGGCCGAGCAGTGCAACCAGTTTCTGAACAAGGGGCGGCTCGTTTATGCCGAGGGGAGGCTTCACATGCGCACCTGGGAGGGCCAGGACGGTCAGACGCGTTCCAGTCTTGAGGTCATAGCCAACAGGGTGGTATTTCTTGACCGGAAAGGGGCAGCGCCGCTTTCAGAGGGAGAGACGGGGGCGGCTGAGGCGGGGCCTGTTGACGTTGAGGCAGAGGATGCCGGCTACTAGTAAATATTGATAGAATTGATAGACAGGAGGCTGGTTAGCGATTGTGACTGTGCCGAGAACTGGAAGACCAAGGAGCAGAGGGGAAGACCGGGGAAGGGGATATCAATTCAAGCGCAAGGTCTGTTCCTTCTGTGTGGATAAAGTTAAAGCTATAGACTATAAGGAGCCATTCAAGCTGCGCCGCTACATATCTGAAAGGGGAAAAATCGAGCCTCGCCGCAGGCGGGGGACTTGCGCCAAGCATCAGCGTGTCCTGGCGTTGGCGGTGAAGAGAGCGCGCTTCCTGGCCTTGCTCCCCTATGTGCCGGAGCATATCTATAAGGCCGGGGGCGCAGGTATGAGCGAACAGCCTGTTGCCAGCAGCGCCGCTGGTCCGACTACAGGCCCGGTTACAGGCTAGGCCTGCCTTTATTCCCGTATCAAGGAGTCGAAGTGCCGAAGAGGACATATCAGCCGAAGAAGATTCCACGCAAGCGCGAGCACGGCTTTCTGGCCAGGATGAGCAGCCGGGGCGGACGGGCCGTGTTGAAAGCCAGGCGGCTCAAAGGGCGCCAGAGATTGACCGTAGTATAGGCATGGGGCAACGCCGCCAGCCCGGTCAGGAGCGGGGCCGATGAAGGGGGAGCGTCATCTTACCAGGCCAGAACAGTTTGCCCTGGTCTACAAAAGAGGCGGCTCGTGGGCAAGCGGCTTGCTGGTGATGAGGGCTTTGCCTAACGGACTCAACCTGTCCCGGTATGGATTTTCAGTCAGCAAGCGGGTAGGCAATGCGGTGGTCAGAAACAGGGTGAAACGATTGCTCCGGGAGATTGTGCGGGCAACGCCGCTGCAACCGGGATGGGATATAGTATTTGTTGTTCGCCCTTCGGCAGCCACCGCCGACTATGCCACACTGGGGAATGCGGTCAGGCGCTTGCTGGAGCGGGCCCGGCTATTGGCGAGGGCACATGAAGAAGTTGGCCTTGGGATTGATTAGGTTTTATCAGTTGGCTATATCGCCGTTTATGTTGCCGTCTTGCCGCTTTACCCCTTCCTGCTCGCGGTACGCCCATGAAGCCGTATCGAAGTTCGGGCTTTGGAAGGGCGGATGGCTGGGGATAAAGCGGCTGGCGCGCTGCCATCCGTTGCACCCTGGGGGCTATGACCCGGTGCCGTGATGCCTGGCGCTGGAGTTGCCAGCCCTGCTAAACCGGACGGTGACCATTTGTGTGGAGGGATGAATTAGTGCAGTTTAACCGGAGACCGTGGAGAGGCAAGCTGATGCTGTCACTGGCTATACTGGCCGGCGTAACCCTGCTCGGCTGCGCCACCGGCGTTCAGCCCCGGGGGTGGTCAGGTGGGACGGTGAGAGATGGGTCTTTGCTCCTGGGCTCTATGGAGGGCAAGCTGGTTGCCCTTGACATATCACAGGGCGCCATATTATGGGAGGTGCCTTTTGAGGCTGCAGCCACCCCTGGTGGCGGTTTCGGCTGTGCGAGGCCGTCAGCGCCGGTGGCAATTTACAGCACTCCGGCGGTGGCGGGAGACCTGGTCTACGTTACCACTTACAGCGGCAAGGTCTATGCCATCAATGCCGAGACAGGCGCATTGAGGTGGGTATATCCCCGCGAGGGCGCGCTTAGACCTCTCGTTGGCGCGCTGACGGCCTCCCAAGACAGGGTGTACTTCGGCACCTCCGGCGGGGAAGTATACGCCCTGAACGCGGCTACCGGTGACCGGGTGTGGGTAGCTCCCGTCGAGGGAAGAGTCTGGTCAACGCCGGCGGTCTACGGGGACACCTTGTACGTCGGCTCCTTCGACAAGAAGCTCTATGCCCTGAGCGCCGCCGATGGCAAGAAAAAGTGGGAGTTTGATACCGATGGGGCTATTGCTTCCAGCCCTCTGGTCTACGGTGACACGGTGTACGTTGGCTCCTTCGACCGGCACCTTTATGCGATAGACGCCAGCGGCGGCGGGCTTAAGTGGAAGTTCCCGGCGGGGAACTGGTTCTGGGCCACGCCGGTGGCTTATGGTGACGCCATATATGCCGGTAACCTTGACAACAAGGTCTACATCTTGAATGCCAGAAGCGGTGGAAAGCTGGCCGAGCCGATTGACCTGGGCAGTCCTATCGCCTCCTCGCCGGCCCTGATTGATGGGCGGGTCGTCTTTGCCACCGAGGCGGGGAAGATATACGCGCTGGACACCGCCACCAATCGAGTTGACGAGCTGAGGGACGTGAAGGAGAAAGTCCACGCGCCCCTCGCCGGCGGCCAGGGTGTAGCATACGTTCATACCATGAAAGACACCGTTTACGCCGTGAATGCCGATACCGGGGCAGTGCGGGAATTCAGGATAAAGAGCAGGTGAGGGTTTTCTGAAGATGGGGGCAATCTGGGACCTGGTCATAATGAAGCCGCTGATAAACGTGCTTATCGTGCTGTCCCATTATCTGTTCGGCAGCTTCGGCCTGGCTATTATCGCCCTCACCATCGTTATTAACCTTCTGATGTATCCGCTCACCGTGAAGCAGCTCCGTGCCACCAAGTCCATGCAGGCGCTTCAGCCAAAGCTTGCCGAGCTCCAGAAGAAGTACGCCAAGGACAGGGCCAGGCTGGCCCAGGAGCAGATGAGCCTTTACCGGGAGTCGGGAGTAAGCCCTGCCGGCTGCATCTTGCCCATGCTGCTCCAGATGCCGGTGTGGATAGCCCTGTTCTATTCCATCATGAAGCTGCTGGGGGTGACTCCGGAGGACTTTCTCGGCCTGTCGCAGTACCTCTATTCGTGGCCGATAGTGTACACCCTGCTGCCGCTGGGCAACAACTTCCTGTGGCTGAACCTGGCCACCGGCGACTTTGTGCTGGCCATACTGGTCGGAGGGACGATGTGGCTGCAGCAGAAAATGACAACTATGTCGGGCACCGACCCCAGGCAGCAGTCAATGAACCGGATGATGCAGTGGATGATGCCGCTGATGTTTGCCTTCCTCACTCTGCAATTTCCCAGCGGCCTGGCTTTATACTGGGTGACTTCAAACGTCATCCGGATAGTGATGCAATATTTTGCCACCGGGTGGGGCGGTCTGGTGCCGTCACCAACCGGGAGGCCGGCTGGCGGCAAGGACAAGAAGTACTTGAAGCGTATCGCGCAGGTGGAGCAAGTACCCTCACCGCCGAGCGGCGGCAGCAGCGTCGCTGAGACCGGCCCCGCGCCGGAGGAGGTAGCCCATGGAGCGTCTGGAGGTACAAGCCAGGACAGTAGGCGAAGCTATCCAGAGGGCGCTAGACCAATTAGGCGTGGCCCGCGAAGAGGTAAAGGTCACCGTGATAAGAGAAGGTAAATCAGGCATCCTGGGCATGGGCGCTGAGGATGCTATAGTCGAAGTGGAGCCGTTGCCGGAGACCAGGACTGACGTCGCCCGGACAGCCAGGGAAGTCCTGGAGGAACTGCTCCCCCTGATGGACCTGGAAGCTTCGGTAGCTGAGGCGCAGCCTTTCCTCGATGTTGAAGAAGAGGAAGTCGCCCCTGTCGCCCTTGACATAGAGGGCGATGACCTGGGCATTTTAATTGGCCGGCATGGACAGACCCTTTCCTGTCTTCAGTATATGGTCAGGCTTATTGTCGGCCACAGGACCGGGGTGTGGGCCCCGATAACCATTGACGTGGAAGGGTATAAGAAGCGTCGCTCTCAGTCATTACAGGACCTCGCCCTGCGGGTGGCGGAGCAGGTAAGGACGAGGCGGGCGCCAATCACGCTGAAGCCGATGCCGGCCTATGAGCGGCGTGTCATCCACCAGACTCTGTCCGGTGACCCACTGGTCACCACCCAGAGCACCGGCGAGGGTGAATACCGAAGGGTAGTGGTGCTGCTCAGGCAGAAGAGATAGGAGATTTGCCCGCAGGGAGTATGCCGACCTTCACCGTGAAAACGATGATAAAAATCTCGCCCTTCGGGACGAGATTTTTATGCTACGGGGAGAGATATAATGTTCCGTCCAGTAACTAGCCGGGTGAACTTCCCCCAGCTTGAGGAGGATATACTCAGGCTGTGGCGGGAAAGGCAGACTTTCAAGCGGAGCGTTGAAGCCAGACGGGGCGGCCAGCGCTTTGTCCTCTATGAAGGCCCGCCCACGGCCAACGGCAAACCCGGGATTCACCATGTGCTGTCCCGCGTCTTTAAGGACATCATCCCCCGCTACAAGGCTATGAAGGGCTATTATACTCCACGTATTGCCGGCTGGGATACGCACGGGCTGCCGGTGGAGCTGGAGGTGGAGAAGCAGCTCGGCTTTTCCGGCAAGGCACAGATTGAAGAGTACGGCGTCGCCCGGTTTAACGCCCGCTGCCGGGAGAGCGTCCAGAGCTACCTCAAAGAGTGGGAGGCGCTCACCGAGCGCATCGGCTTCTGGGTTGACCTGGACAACGCCTATGTCACCATGAAGAACGAATATATTGAGAGCGTCTGGTGGACGATAAAACAGATGTGGGACAGGGAGCTGGTATACCAGGGCTACCGGGTGACCCCCCACTGTCCACGCTGCGGCACCTCGCTCAGCTCCCACGAGGTTGCCCTCGGCTACCAGGATGACGTAGAAGACCCGTCGGTTTATATCAAGTTTAAGCTGACGGAGGAATCGCAGTTAAAGCTAAACCTGGGTAAGCCAGCTTGCTTCCTGGTGTGGACGACCACACCGTGGACGCTGCCCGGAAACGTCGCCCTGGCGGTTGCTGCTGATGCCGAATATGTGATTGTGGAAGTTGGTGGAGAATACCTCATTTTGGCTTCGGCTCGACTGGGACAACTAGGACTGGGGGATGCACCTGTAGCTGCTAAAATCATGGGCAGCGACTTGGTTAACCTTAGGTATAAGCCTCTCTTCAATCCGGCGGATTTTGACGTCCCGGTTACTACAATGGGGATGGGCAGGGCCGGCAAGGACATGAAGAAAGCATCGCCCAGTTATCCAGTGATTAGCGGCGATTTTGTTTCGATGGAAGACGGCACCGGTATTGTCCACATCGCGCCTGCCTATGGTGAGGTTGACTATCAAGCGGGGCAGGATAATGACCTGGATTTTGTCCACATGGTAGATTTGCAGGGTAAAATCACCGGCAAATATCCCTTTTCTGGTTTGTTCGTCAAAGAAGCTGACCCGCTTATCTTGGAAGACCTGAAATCAAGAGGCTTGCTCTATAAAAGCGAGACTATTCGTCATACCTATCCCTTCTGCTGGCGCTGCGAGGCGCCCCTCCTCTACTACGCCAAGCAGACGTGGTATATCAAAACTACGGCGGCGAAAGACAGGCTCATCGAAGGCAACCACGACATCAACTGGTATCCGGAGCATATCAAGTACGGTCGTTTCGGTGATTGGCTGGAGAACAACGTGGACTGGGCCTTCTCCCGGGAGCGCTACTGGGGCACGCCGCTGCCGGTTTGGCGCTGCCCGTCCTGCAACCACTTTGATTGTGTGGGCGGCCTGACCGAGCTCACGGAGAAAAAGGGGATTTCCAGGCTTAAAGAGCCGCTGGATTTGCACCGCCCCTTTGTTGATGAAGTAACCTTTGATTGCCCTCAGTGCGGCGGGCAAATGAAGCGCGTCCCCGAGGTCATCGACTGCTGGTTTGATTCCGGGGCAATGCCCGTAGCCCAGTACCACTACCCCTTTGACCCTGACAGCCGGACCATGTTCCAGGACGGACGGTTCCCCGCCGATTACATCTGCGAGGCGGTTGACCAGACCCGTGGCTGGTTCTATAGCCTGCATGCCATTTCCACCCTGCTCTTTGACCGTCCCTGCTACAAAAACGTTATCTGCCTGGGGCACATCCTCGATGCCAGAGGCGAGAAGATGAGCAAGGCCAAGGGGAACGTGGTGGAGCCGTGGGCGGTCATCAACAAGTACGGGGCCGACGCCCTGCGCTGGTATTTCTTCACCTCCTCGCCGCCGGGCAACGTGCGCCGTTTCTCCGAGGAGACGGTAGCCGAGGTTGTCCGTCGCTTCCTGCTGACGCTGTGGAACGTCTACTCCTTCTTCGTCACCTACGCCAATATAGACCATTTTGTTCCCCAATCGGAGAAGGCGGCATCATGCCAGTCAGAGCTTGACCGATGGATTATCTCCGAGCTTAACCAACTGGTGGCCGACGTCGATGCCGCGCTGGATGCCTATAACCCCACCGATGCGGGCAGAAAGATAGAAAACTTTGTTGACGAGCTGTCCAACTGGTACGTTCGCCGCAGTCGGCGGCGGTTCTGGAAGAGCGAGAATGACGCCGACAAATGGTCGGCGTACGCTGCGCTGTACCAGTGCCTGGTCACGCTGACGAAGCTGCTAGCCCCGTTCACCCCTTTTGTGGCCGAGGAGCTGTACCAAAACCTGGTGCGCTCAGCCTTTCCCCAGGCTGCGGAAAGCGTACACCTGGCCGACTTCCCTACGGCTGACATGACCATGGTTGACCAGCAGTTGAACGCTGACACTCGCCTGGCGATGAAGCTGTCAAGCCTGGGGCGGGCGGCGCGCAGCCAGGCAGGAATAAAGGTACGTCAGCCTTTGGCCAGGGTGATAGTCAGCGTCGGCTCCGGCAGCGACCGTGAGGGGCTGGAGCGCGTTATGCCACAGGTGCTGGAGGAGCTCAATGTGAAGGGCCTGGAGTTTGCTGACCGCGAGGCGGCCCTTGAGCAGCCAGGCTATGCAGTGGCCTCAGAGGGCGGTTATGCCGTGGCCGTACCCACCGAGATTCCCGCCGAGCTAGTCGAGGAAGGCATGGCGCGGGAGATAGTGCACCGCCTGCAGATGATGCGCCGCTCGGCCGGGTTTGATATCGCCGACTATATCCTCACCTGTTATCAGGGCGGGGCCTATGTGCAGCAGGTGATGGAGAAGTTCGCCGACTATATCAAACAGGAAACATTATCGCGGCAGCTCATTGGCCAGGCTCCCGAGGAGGGCGCCTTCACCGAGAAGCATCGCCTCAGCGGATATGAAATCTTGCTGGGAGTGAAAAAACTCGGCTGACTATGAAGGCGGCGGAGACTCGATAAGCGTGGCGCGGGCAATGCCTTTAGTCTGACCTCGCCAGAAGGCGAGTTCCACTTCCTGTCCGACATTGCTGGCATGTATAGCCTGTACTAAGTCCTGGGCATCGGCCATTTCTTTGCCGCTCATGCCGGTGATGACATCGCCCGCCTTCAGCCCCGCCTTATCGGCCGGGCTGCCCGGGGCAACTCCAGTAACCAGCGCTCCTTTGTCCACCGCCAGGTTGTACCGTAAGACGACAAAAGCGTCCACTGTGTAAAGCTCCACCCCAAGCCACGGGCGGGTTATGTAACCTTTCTGTATCAAACCCTTAATAATAGGCAGGGCGGTCTCAGTGCTTATGGCCCAACCCATGGCCTCCACTCCGGCAGCCAAAATCTTGACCGTGGTGATGCCCACCACCTCGCCGTGCATATTCACCAGCGGGCCGCCGCTGTTGCCGGGATTAATGGGGGCACTGGTCCCGATAAGGCCATAGAGCGTCTGTCCTGATACCGGCACCGAAGCTCCCAGACTCCTGACTATTCCCTCAGACGGGGTCACCCCCAGGTTCAAGGAGTTACCTATGGCCAGCACCCACTCGCCGACCTTCAATGCCGCTGAGTCTCCCACTTTGGCTTGTACCAGGTTTTCCGCCTCGATTTTGATTACGGCAATGTCAGCCAGGGAGTCAGTGCCCGCTACTTTGGCGGGAAAGGTCCTGCCGTCATCCAGGGTAACAGTGATGTTGGTAGCTCCTTCAACCACGTGGTTATTGGTCACCACGTACCCGGCTTTATCTATAATCCAGCCTGAACCGGCGGCTTCCTGAGTAAAAGGGCGGTTGAAAATATCAACGGCAGTAACCTCAGTATTAATGGCCACCACCGAGGGCTTAATCTTGGCTACCACGGAGACGAAATCGGGCAGCGGGACGCCTGTCCCCGCTGCGGGTGAGATGGTCCACTGGGGATTGGGCGGGGCCGTCGTCTGCGGGGGCGCCGGGGTGGGCGATGGCGGAGCGACTACGTTAGGGAAGAAGGAACACCCGCTCAGGACAAGCGACAGCGTCAGGGGCAGGCAGACAAGCAGGCGCCTTATCTTTATTGCGCTCATAACCAGTTTTAATTATAGCACCGGGGTGGGGCCAATGCCAGCCGGACCGGTGAGGGGATAGTGCCCAGCACTAGTTGAGGGTGCTATTGTTATGAAAATACGGGTTCCGCATGCTTGGACGTTATCGGCTGGCTTCAGGCGGACGCCCATCTCCCTACCCTCTTCCCACTGGGAAGAGGGGGTTAAGCAAAAGAGAGGGGCTTCGCCCCTCTCTAAATCTTTTCCCCTTCTCCTGGGTAGGAGAAGGGGTTCACCCTGGTTCCACTGAGGTCACCACGAAGTGAAGGCTCACCCTGAATGGGAAAAAGGGGATGAGGTCGGTACGAATGCGGGAAAACCGTATTTTCATGCTTAGTGGTGCCACTAGCAAGCGGCATGTGGAACTACAAGGAGTAAAGCTCCTCGTAGTGATGCTCAAACCAGCCACCGCCGAAGGAGACCGGTGAAAAATGGCCTACCTCCAGCGCAGTTTGACTGTGCCTATGATACTTTGGGCAGCGCCGCCAGCGCTTCCTTGACCTTTTCCTCAGGGTACTCGTAATCAGCCAGCTTGCCCGACAGATACTCATCATAGGCGGCCAGGTCGAAGTGGCCGTGCCCGCTTAACGCCAGGAGGATGGTCTTCGACTGGCCCGATTCCCGGCAGGCGAGGGCTTCATCAATGGTCACCTTGATAGCGTGTGCTGCTTCAGGTGCCGGGATGATACCCTCCACCCGGGCAAACTTCACTCCGGCTTCAAAGACAGGAACCTGGGACACAGCCTGGGCTTCAACAAAGCCCAGCTTGTAGAGATGGCAGATGATGGGGGCCATGCCGTGATAGCGTAGCCCTCCGGCATGCAGGGGAGGCGGCATGAAGGAGTGACCGAGGGTATGCATCTTTAGTATCGGGGCAAGCCCGGCTTCATCTCCGAAATCCCAGGTATAGACCCCTTTGGTTAAAGAAGGACAGGCCTGCGGCTCAACACAGATGATGCGCAGGTCCGGCTTCTTACCCTTTATCTTATCTTTGATGAAGGGCAGAAACATCCCGGCGAAATTTGAGCCGCCGCCAACGCAGCCCACAATGATGTCCGGGTAGACGCCGGCCATCTTCATCTGCTTCATGGCCTCCTGCCCGATGATAGTCTGATGGAGCAGGACATGGTTGGCAACACTGCCGATTGAATACTTGGTATCGTCATGGGCAAAGGCGTCCTCTATAGCTTCGCTGATGGCAATGCCCAAGCTGCCAGGAGAATCAGGATTTTCCTTAAGGACACGCCGTCCCACTTCAGTATCCGGGCTGGGACTAGGGACAACCTTGGCGCCCCAGGTCTCCATCAGGATGCGACGGTACGGCTTCTGGTAGTAGCTGACCTTGACCATATAGACCTTGAGTTCAAGGCCAAAGAACACGCAGCCCATGGCAAGGGCGCTGCCCCACTGCCCGGCGCCGGTCTCGGTGGCCAGGCGCCTCACCCCCTCTTTCTTATTGTAGTAAGCCTGGGCTACAGCCGTGTTGGGCTTGTGGCTTCCCGCCGGACTGGTTCCTTCATACTTATAGAAAATCTTGGCCGGTGTATCCAGGGCTTTTTCCAAGCGGTATGCTCGATATAGTGGCGTGGGTCTCCACAACCTGTAGACAGCTTGCACCTCTTCCGGGATATTAATATAGCGCTCCGTGCTGAACTCTTGGCTGTTAATCGCCTCAGGGAACAGTGGCGGTGGGAGCCGAGTTGGCTCCTTAGTAGCAGGATGTAGCTCAGGTGGCAGTGGCTCAGGCAGGTCAGGCAAAATGTTGTACCAGGAAGTCGGCATGTCCTTTTCTTCAAGGATAAACTTGGTCCTTTCCATGGTTCCTCCCTCTATTTTTTGTTTGCGGGTATTCGCCCCGGTAAGGGGCTGCCGCAATATATTAGACATATATTACTCCACTCCATCCCGTTTTGCCAACTCCTAGCGTCTTGTCAGGTTAATTACTGTACCAATTACTATTTCAGCGCACAGTCTTGCTTACTGACGACCTCATCCCCTTATCCCCTTCTCCTTAAAGGAGAAGGGGATAAGATTTTAGAGAGGGGCTTCGCCCCTCTCTTTTACTTAACGCCCTCTTCCCACTGGGAAGAGGGTAGTGAGATGGGCGTTCGCTTGAAGCACCCCAAAAGATGTCAGAGCTATCAGAGGCTCTTATTTTCATAACAATGGCAGAGCCTGTTTGTAAACAATTTTATGTATTCAAAGCTGACCTCAGGCCGGAGATGAAGGCCTTGAGCGAGGATAAAGTGGCATCCTCTCCCAGCAACTGGATGAGGCGGCTGCCGACGATGACGCCGTCTGCTACCCTGGCCACCCGCTTTGCCTGCTCCGGCGTAGAGATGCCAAAGCCGACGCACAGCGGCTGGCGCGCTTTCTTCCTGACCCGGCCGACGAAGTCCTCCAGCTCCGCAGGTAGAGCGTCTCTGGCGCCGGTAACGCCGGTGAGGGAGACCAGGTAAATAAACCCCCGGCTCCTCCTGGCCACCATTGAGATACGCTTCTCGGTGCTGGCCGGGGTCAGCAGATAGATGAGGTCGAGGCTGTGCCTCTGCGCTGCCGTTTCCAGCTTGGCTCCCTCTTCGGGGGGCAGGTCAGGGACGATTAGCCCGCTGACTCCGGCCCGGGCCGAGGCCTGGCAGAAGGCCTCCAGCCCGAAGCTGAGCACCGGGTTGTAGTAGGTCATAAATACCAGCGGCGTGGCCATCTTCTGTCGCAATCGGACGGCCAGCTCCAGGCAGGTTCCGGGGGTAACGCCCTGCTGCAGCGCCTGGTAGCTTGCCTTCTGGATAGTAGCGCCGTCAGCCAGAGGGTCGGAGAAGGGTATGCCCAGCTCGATAATATCGCAGCCGTTATCCGAGAGGATGGCAGCCGCTTTTTCCGTCGCCGCTATGTCAGGGTAGCCCGCGGTGAGGTAGGCGACCAGCGCTTTATATCCCGGCTTGAAGACGGACTCGATGTCGCTCATGGCTTCATCTCCAAAGCCCTGGAAACGATGTCCAGGTCCTTATCGCCCCGGCCGGAGAGGTTGACCACTATGATTTGCTCCCGTGGCAGGCTGGCAGCCAGCCGGGCGGCGTAATAGATGGCATGGGACGATTCCAGCGCCGGGATTATGCCCTCGGTCTGGCACAGTAGCTTAAAGCCTTCCAGGGCCTGGCTATCGGTGACGGCCATATAGGTGGCGCGTCCGGTCTCTTTATAGTAGCTGTGCTCGGGGCCGACGCCGGGATAGTCCAGGCCGGCGGCAATGCTGAGCGTCTCGGCTATCTGGCCGTGGCTGTCCTGCAGCAGGTATGACCTGGCGCCGTGCAGCACTCCCACCCTGCCGGCGCTGAGCGAGGCGGCATGCTTCCCGGTATCAAGCCCTTTGCCGGCGGCCTCAACTCCGATGAACTTGACATCTCTGTCATCAAAGAAAGGGTGGAAAAGGCCCATGGCATTGCTGCCGCCGCCGACGCAGGCGACCAGGTAGTCAGGCAGGCGATGGTACATGGCGGTGACCTGCTCTCTGGTCTCCTGCCCGATTACCGATTGGAAGTGCCGCACCATGGTGGGATAGGGGTGGGGACCTACGACTGAGCCGAGAAGGTAGTAGGTATCGCGCACGTTGGTCACCCAGTCGCGGATGGTCTCGTTGATGGCATCCTTTAGCGTCCGGCTGCCTGAAGCTACCGGGCGCACCTCAGCACCCAGCAGCTTCATCCGCAGCGCGTTGGTTGCCTGGCGTCTGACGTCCTCCTCCCCCATGTAGATGATACAGTTCAGGCCAAGCATGGCGCACACCGTGGCCACGGCTACCCCATGCTGACCGGCGCCGGTCTCGGCGACGATCCTGTTTTTGCCCATCCGCTTCGCCAGCAGCCCCTGGCCCAGGGCGTTGTTGATTTTGTGGGCCCCGGTGTGGGCCAGGTCTTCGCGCTTGAGCAGGATAGCGGCTCCATCCATTCTGGCGGCAAGACGCTGGGCCGGGTATAAAGGGGTGGGGCGGCCGATGTAATTGCGGCATAGCTCCTGGAACTCACGCTGGAAATCGCTGTCGGCGCTGGCCTGGTTGAAGGCCTGCTCCAGCTCATCCAGGGCTGGCATCAGCCTCTCAGGCACGAACGTGCCGCCGAACTGCCCGAAGTAGCCGCGTGAGTCGGGCAACTGGCTAGATTTCGCTTCCATCTGCCCTCCTTACCGCCTGAATAAAAGCTCTGATTCTGGCAGCGTGTTTGACCCCGTCTATTTCCACGCCGGAGGAGACGTCCACCCCCCAGGGCGTCACCACTTTGATGGCGCGGGCCACGTTCTCCGGGGTGAGACCGCCGGCGATAATCACCGGGAACTCCTCCGCCGCCTGCCGCGCCAGGCTCCAATCAAAGGCCCTGCCGGTGCCCCCGTATTCGCCCTCAACCAGGGAATCAAGCAGGTAAATAAACCTCCTGCCGGAGAGCTTTCTGGCACCCTCAGCCAGCCTGGCGTGGATTTCCTGATAGGACTGCTGACTGCCTATCCGCACCGCCTTGATTATGGGCCGGTCAATATCAAGGCAATACTCCCACGGCTCATCGCCGCTTAGCTGCACCCAGTCCAGATGGCAGGAGATGGCAGCCTGGTTTACCTCGGCGGCGGGCATATTGACAAAGACGCCGACCACCTCAGCGGCGGCGCTTTTCTTGACGGCGCCAGCTATTCCGGCGGCCTGGGCCGGGGTGAGCCGCCTCCGGCTGGCGGCGAACACCAGGCCAATGAAGTCGGCTCCGGCCCCGACCGCAGCCAGGGCGTGCGCTGTATCTTTGATGCCGCAGACTTTGATTCGAGTCATATTATCAACTCCTTCATTTTGGCCTGGATGTCTTTGCCGGTGACCAGGGCTTCTCCCACCAGCACCGCGTTGACACCCCACGCCTTGAGCTTTTCCACGTCAGCCCGGCCGTGGATGCCGCTTTCGCTGACCGCAATCCGTCCCGGTGGGATGAGGGGCAGCAGCCGGCGGGTGGTATCGATATCAATGTTGAATGTCTTCAGGTCGCGATTATTGATGCCGATAATCTTTGCCCTGGTGCGGAGCGTCCTCTCCACCTCGTCTTCATTGTGGACTTCGACCAGGCAGTCAAGGCCGAGGCTGCGGCTCAGCGACAGCAGCTCCTCAAGCTGGCCCTGGCTGAGTATGGCCGCTATTAGCAGCAGGGCGTCAGCGCCGTAAGCCCGGGCTTCATATACCTGATACCAGTCGAATATAAAGTCCTTTCTCAGCACCGGGAGCTTGACCTCTTTCCTGATTGCCGCCAGGTGGTCGAGGCTGCCGTGAAAGAAGTTGGACTCGGTCAGCACCGAGATGGCTGCCGCCCCGCCTTGAGCGTAAGCCCTGGCCAGCCCGACCGGGTCGAAGTCCGGGACGAGAATCCCCCGCGATGGTGATGCCCGCTTTACCTCGGCGATGAGCCGGGTGTGGTCGCCGCTGAGGGACATGGCCAGGTCAAGCGGCGCCGCCTGCAGGGCAATCCGCTCCTGCAAAGAGGACAGGGGCAGGCTTTTCTTCGCCTGCTCAACCTCTTCTCTTTTACAGGCCACGATTCTATCCAGCATGTCTAACCCAGCTTCTGGCTCAGGCTGACCAGTTGGTCGAGCTTTTCCCGGGCGCGGCCGCTGTCAATGGCCTGCTCAGCCAGGCGGGCGCCGTCGATGAGATTGGCGGCCCGGTTGCCGGCCACCAGAGCGGCGGCGGCGTTCATAACCACCACGTCCCGTCTCGGCCCGGTCTCTCCGCTCAGGATGCGGCGCAGCGTTTCGGCATTCTCAGCGGGCGTTCCGCCCTTGAGTTGAGATGGGTCGGCTTCTCTGAAGCCAAAATCTTGGGGAGAAACCTCGTAGGGCGGTGATACCCCATCTTTTTTATTAACCTCCCACACCAGCGACCGGCCGCTGATGGAGATTTCATCCATCCCCTCCAGGCCATGCACTACCAGGGAGTGCCTGGTGCCCAGGCGGAGGAGGGCGAAGGCGAGCTTCTGCGCCAGCTCCTGGCTGGGAGCGCCGATGACCTGGTGCTCAGCGCGTGCCGGGTTGGTCAGCGGCCCCAGGATATTGAACACGGTGCGGATGCCAATCTCGCGGCGGGGAGCAGCGGCGTGCTTCATGGCCGGGTGAAAGGCGGGGGCAAACATGAAGCCGATGCCGACCTTGTTGATGCATTCAGCCACCGCCTCCGCGCCCAGGTCAATCTTCACTCCCAGCGCCTCCAGGACGTCAGCGCTGCCGCAGCGGCTGGTCATAGCCCGGTTGCCGTGCTTGGCTATCTTCACGCCAGCGCCGGCGGCGACAAAGGCGGCGGCGGTGGAGATATTGAAGGTGCAGGAGCCGTCACCGCCGGTGCCGCAGGTATCCACCAGCGGCGGAGCAGCCGGCACCGGCACCGCTTTGGCCCGCATCACGCTGGCCATGCCGGCAATCTCTTCCACGGTCTCCCCTTTGATTCTCAGCGCGGTGACGAAGGCGGCAATCTGGGCCGGAGTGGCTTCACCGCCCATTATCTCCTCCATCACTCCGGCGGCCTGCTCAAAGCTGAGCGGGCGGCCTGAGACTAAGGCTTCAATGGCTTCTTTAATCATTGTTATACTCCACGATATTTTGTTCTCCATCCTTGACGAAGGCTTCTATATCAACATGTCTTTCAAGGCATAAGTAGCTGACCCACATACGCTTGTGAATATCTTGGTATTTCACAACAATAATGGGGTCATCTTGCTTAATAATCCCTCTTAGCTTTGGCAGCCACCTTCCTCCCAAAAGAGTGTCTCCCTGTTTTGATATATTTGCTTGCCACTCTTCATTAGGCGCTAGGAAACCTCTCGTTGTCGGGAAATATACTAGCTTTGAGTCCCATAAGGATGCCTCTAAGTTTGTTGCAGGCCCTTTGCCTGCGTTCAATATTGTTACCTCGAACTCACTGGGTGGTTGTTTGCCTTGGTAAGTGTCCCACTGAAGGAGCACATTATCTTCCAAATCAAGTCTCAACAGTAGATAAGGCCGTACGCTGGCGTCTGCTTGTTCCTTTGTGGATTTAGCAATCTCGGCTGTCCATCTAACGTAAACGGCGGTGACACTAACAAGAGCAAAAGTTAGTATTATCTGGATAGCTTGCGCCGTATCGATAAGTTTAAATAAATATAAGACAATTAAGACTACAAGCATACCGAAACCGCTTGTGTATAGAACTTTTAAGTCTTTGTTTGACACCACTTCCTCACTTTTCTCCAGTATAAGACATCTGTAGAAAATTCCTCAGTAAATCTTTCCCCACTTCGGTCATGATTGACTCCGGGTGGAACTGGACTCCCTCCACGGCAAAGCGGCGGTGGCGCAGCCCCATAATCAGGCCATTTCCCGTCCAGGCGCTGACCTCCAGGCAGTCGGGCAGGCCGTCACGCATCACCGCCAGGGAGTGGTAGCGGATAGCGGAAAAGGGGTTAGTTAGCCCGGCGAAAACCCCCCTGCCGTCATGGTGAATGAGCGATGATTTGCCGTGCTTTAGCTCGCCGGCGCGCTCCACCCTGCCGCCATAAGTATAGCCGATGCACTGATGGCCGAGGCATACACCCAGGATAGGCACCCGTCCGCCGAAGCTGCGGATGACATCGTTGGAGATGCCGGCCTGCTGCGGCGTCCCCGGCCCGGGCGAGATGACGATGCGCTCCGGCTGCCTGGCCTCAATCTCCTCCAGGCTCACCCGGTCGTTGCGCACCACCCATACCTCCTCCCCCAGCTCGCTGAGGTACTGGAACAGGTTGTAGGTGAAGCTATCGTAGTTATCTATTAGCAGGAGCATACCTGGCCTCCGCCTGCTCAATAGCAGTAAGCAACGCCTGCGCCTTGTTCATGGTCTCCTGGTACTCCCGCTCGGGGACGCTGTCGGCGACAATCCCGCATCCCGCCTGGACATAGGCGACGCCGTCCTTGATGACGATGGTGCGGATGGTGATGGCGGTGTCCAGGTTGCCCAGGAAGTCGAAGTAGCCCACCGCACCGGCATAAGGGCCTCTCTTGTCCGGCTCCAGCCCGGCGATGATTTCCATGGCCCGTATCTTGGGAGCGCCGCTGACGGTGCCGGCGGGGAAACAGGCGCGCAGGGCGTCGAGCGGAGAAAGACCGCGCCTGAGCTTGCCCTGGACGTGTGAGACCAGGTGCATGACGTGGGAGTAGCGCTCCACGTCCATGAGCTGGGTCACCTCCACCGTGCCCGCCTGGCTGATTCTGCCGATGTCATTGCGCCCCAGGTCCACCAGCATGATATGCTCGGCGCGCTCCTTCTCATCAGCCCTGAGCTCCTTTTCCAGGGCGATGTCATCATCGGCGTCCTTCCCGCGGGGGCGTGTGCCGGCGATGGGGTGATTGGATACTATTCCGTCCTCCACCCGCACCAGCAGCTCTGGAGAGGCGCCCACGATGTTGAAGTCGCCCAGGTGGAGGTAGTACATATAGGGGGAAGGATTGACCGAGCGCAGCGCCCGGTACACAGCGAAGGGGTGGGCGCTGGTCGGCCTGGCCAGCCGCTGTGACAGGACGACCTGGATTATGTCGCCGGCGTAGATGTGCTCCTTGGCCCGGGAGACCCTGGACTCGAACTCAGCCTGTGAGAGGTTCGATGACACCTTGCCGCTGGCGGTGGAAACCGCTGGCGGAGCTTCGGTGGGAACCGGGCGGCTTAGCCTGTCCAGGAGGCCCTCAATTTTGTCAGTGGCCTTGCGGTAGGCGGCGTCAACATCGCCATCGAGATGAACATGGGAGACGAGCTTGATTTTGTGGGCGACATGGTCGAATACAAGGAGAGTATCAGCCAGCATCAGCATGAACTCAGGCAGCGCCAGGGGGTCGGGCGCAGGGGAGGGCAGCCTCTCGAAGTAGCGGGCGACCTCATAGCTCAGGTAGCCCACCATTCCCCCGTGAAACCGGGGCAGGCCGGCCACCGGCACCGGCTGGAACCGGCGGAACTCCTGTTCCACCAGGAGCAGGGGGTCAGACGGGGCGTCTTTCCTTGCCTTAAGTACCAGAGAAGGCTCGGTGCCGATAAAGCTATAGCGGGCCAGCCGCTCCCCGCCCTCAACGCTCTCCAGCAGAAAAGAGTAGTCGCCGCGAGCCACCTTGAGGTAGGCTGACACCGGCGTCTCCATATCGGCCACGGTCTCGTGATAGATGGGCACCAGGTTGCCGCGACCCTTTAACCGGCGGACCTCCTCCAGCGTCGGATAGTACATGTCTTCTCCTTAATTAAAAAAGCCTCTCATCCCTTAAAGGGGCGAGAGGCTAACTTCCGCGGTGCCACCCTTTTTAGCCAGCTAGAATCCGGCCATCTCTTTCAGGTACAAAGGCCCGTCCCGGCCTCGATACCATGGGATATGTTAACGCTTCCCCTGCGTCAAAGCCTACTTGCCGCCATTTCAGCGGCTTTCGGTTTGCGGCTCCCAAGTCCATTCAACTTCCGCGCCAGCATCGGCTCACACCTACCCCGACTCTCTGTGCCTCGCTTGAAGCCTACTAGTCTTGCTCCCGGCCTTTACACTATTCGATTGTTAATATTAGTTTACCACACATCTTCGGCGATTGTCAAAGCGCGCGCCTAATTTATCGGAAGAGTTACATCTGAGAGAAGGTAGTGGTATAATTGCTACCAGATATGAAACGGGAGATGATGGACATCCTGGCTTGCCCGGTGTGCAAAAGAAAGCTGGAGTTGACGGTGGACGAGGAGAATGAGCGGGAAATAGTCACCGGCTCGTTCTACTGCGGTAAGTGCGATGTGCGCTACCTCATTGAGGATACCATCCCCAACCTGCTGCCGCCTGAGCAGCGGCGTCAATCCGGGGAATAGACCGCGCCGCTTTCCGGCGATTCCCACACCTCCACGCAGCAGATAGAGACCGGGGCTTCGGTGAGCCTGGGCCGAAGCTCGTTATAGATGGTGGAAGCGATATTCTCCGAGGAAGGGTTTATCTTATCAAAAGGCGGCACATCGTTGAGGCTGGTATGGTCGAACCGTGACAGGATTTCATCCAGGTGTTGCCGTAAGCTGGTGAAATCGTAGGCGATGCCGATGTCGTTGAGTTCGGAAGCCATCAGCCTGGCAATCACCCGGAAGCGGTGCCCGTGCAGCGCCTCGCACTTCCCCTGGTAGCCCCGCAAACAGTGGGCGGCATCAAAGTGCCGCTCTACGATTATCTCATACATGGCTGCTCCTCGCTGGCAGTTTGAGCACTTCCTGTGCCTCTTTAAGGCCGGCCAGCATTTCCGTGACGGTCTTGCCGTTCGCCGGATGGACCAGGCCAGGGGCAAGCTCAGCCAGGGGGATAAGGACAAAAGCCCTCTCCGCCAGTCCGGGATGGGGGATAACCAGCTCCGGCGAGTTGATGACCCGCTCGCCATAGAAAAGGATGTCTATGTCTATAGGACGGGACTCATTATGACTCCGGGGTGCCCTTCCCAGCTTCCTCTCGATGTCCTTGGCCAGGGTGAGCAACGCCGCCGGAGCCAGAGAGGTGGCGACCTCGCAGACCAGGTTGAGAAAACGCGGCTGCTCCTCTACACCCACCGGCTCAGTATCGTACACCGACGAGACCCGTTTCACCGTCAGTCTCTTCGAAAGAAGGGCTAATGCCCTGTCCAGGTTGTCATGGCGGTCGCCCATGTTTGAGCCAAGTCCAAGATAGGCCGTCACCGGTTCGGGACTCACCATGCCTTGTTTTCCCTTCTGTTCTCCGTCAGTCCGGATTCGGAGTCCAAACTGTCATTATATTGTAGCATGTCGCCGTCACTTATCAAATCTGCGTGGCCGGGATATGGTATTATGGAAAGAGGTTATTTACCAACACTTTTAGAGGCCCGGAAGGGGTGAGAGAAATAGATAGTCTGAGCAAGGTCAGCATTATTGGCGCCGGGAATGTCGGTGCCTCCTGCGCTCAGCGGCTGGCGGAGAGAAACTATGCTGATATAGTCCTGGTGGATATTGCGGACGGCCTGCCCCAGGGAAGGGCGCTGGACATCCTTGAGTCGGCGCCCATCACCGGCTTCAGCCGTCGCATCATCGGCAGCGGCGAATACCGGGAGGCAGCCAATTCGGATGTGGTGGTTATCACCTCCGGCCTGGGCAGAAAGCCGGGGATGACCCGCGACGAGCTATTGAAGGCCAATGTGAGCATCGTCTCCGATGTTGTCCGCAGGGTGGCGGACTGCTCGCCGGACTGCACCATCATCATGGTCACCAATCCGGTGGATGCCATGACCTATCTGGCAGTCAGCGCCAGCGGCTTCCCCCACAGCAGGGTGGTCGGCCTGTCCGGAGTGCTTGACGGCGCCCGGTTCAGGAGCTTCATTTCCGCTGAGCTTGAGGTATCGGCCAGTGACATATCCGCCTGCGTCCTGGGACAGCATGGTGAGAATATGGTCATCATACCACGGCTGACCACCGTCGGCGGCAGGCCGATAACCGGGCTGCTGCCGCAGGAAACTATCGACCGCCTGGTCAAGCGCACTGTAGAGGGTGGGGCGGAGATTGTCGGCTTGCTCAAGACCGGCAGCGCCTTTTATGCCCCATCGGCTGCCGTTGCCCAGATGGTTGACGCCATCATCCGGAACGAAAAAAGAGTCCTGCCGTGCGCCGCTTATCTGGATGGGGAATACGGCATCAAGGATAGCGTCATCGGCGTGCCGGTAAAGCTGGGCGGGAAGGGCATCGAGCAAATAATCGAGCTTGAGCTGACCGGAGAAGAAAAAGTCGCCCTGGTCAACTCGGCCAACGCGGTAAGGCGGTTGATAGACGGCATGAAACTGGGCTGAGCCGATGAGAGAGGTCGAGGCTGGCGTTATCGCTCAAACGGTGGCCGAGCTGTGCCAGCGGGCGAATTTCGTGCTTGGCGATGATATACTGGCCGCGCTCGAACGAGCGGCGGAAACCGAGGCATCGCCGCTGGGCAAGGAGGCGCTGACCTGCCTCCTGGAAAATGCCCGCGTTGCCCTCCAGGAATGCGTGCCCCTGTGCCAGGACTGTGGCACGGCGGTGGTCTTCCTGGAGATAGGCCAGGATGTCCATGTCACCGGCGGTGACCTTTATGCCGCGGTGACGGAGGGAGTGCGCCTGGGCTACGCTCAGGGCTACCTGCGCAAGTCCATGGTCAGCCGGCCGTTCTCGACCAGGACGAACACCGGAGATAACACCCCGCCGGTTATTCACGCTGAGGTAGTCGCCGGTGACCGCATCCGGGTGGTCGTTATGCCCAAAGGTGCCGGCGCTGAGAACATGAGCCGCCTGGGCATGCTAAGACCGGGCGCCGGCAGGCAGGGCGTGATTGACTTTGCCGTGGCCACCGTCGACCAGGCCGGTGGCAGCCCGTGTCCCCCGGTCATCCTCGGCCTGGGCATCGGCGGCACCGCCGAGAAGGCGATGCTGCTGGCCAAGAAGGCGTTGCTCCGTCCGGTGGGCGAGCCAAACCCCGACCCGGAAGTGGCTGAGATGGAAAGAGAAGTCCTGGAGCGGGTAAACGACCTGGGCATCGGGCCGCTGGGCTTTGGCGGCAGAATCACCGCCCTGGCGATACATGCTGAGACAGCGCCGACTCATATAGCCAGCCTGCCGGTAGCGGTCAATATCCAGTGCCACAGCGCCCGCCACCAGGAGGCTACGCTTTAGATGGAGGGAGTTAAAGAGAGGCGAGAAGGCCTCTCTTAATAAATAGCTCCCCCAAATAAAAATCTGAGGGGTGAGAAATAAACATTACCTCGCCAATCGAGCCTGAAATAATAGAAAAGCTGACGGTGGGCACCGAAATCTTGCTCTCCGGGGTTGTCTATACCGCCCGTGACGCCGCTCACCAGAGGCTTGTCCATGCCCTGGACAGCGGCAAGAAGCTCCCCTTTGACATAGCCGGGCAGACGCTTTATTACGCCGGACCATCCCCGGCCAGGCCGGGGCGGATTATCGGCTCGGCTGGCCCCACCACCAGCCAGCGTATGGACAGCTACACCCCGCGCCTGCTGGCTGCCGGGCTGAGGGCCATGATAGGCAAGGGCGCCCGCTCTCAAGAAGTAAAAGAGGCCATCAAAAGATATAAGGCCGTCTATCTGGTTACCATAGGCGGCGCGGGGGCCCTGCTGGCCGGGGCCATCCGGCGGGCGGAGGTCATCGCCTACGAGGACCTGGGCGCTGAGGCGGTATGGCGACTCGAAATAGAGAGCTTTCCGGCCATTGTAGCCAATGATATTTACGGGGGAGACCTGTTCGAGCAGGGTAAGCGGAAATACCGGCTAGACAGGAATGAAGGAGGGAGACAGATGGAGTGCGTTTTTTGCCAGATAATAGCTGGCAAAATATCCAGCGAGACCGTTTACCAGGATGAGAAGACCGTTGCCTTCCGCGATATTCACCCCAGAGCCCCTACCCATCTGCTTATCGTCCCCAGGAAGCACATCCCCACCCTCGCCCACGTTTCGGAGGCGGACTCATCCATCGTGGCGCATATGGTAAACGTCGCCAATCAGCTGGCCAGGAGCGAGGGCATCGCTGAAAAGGGATACCGCGTGGTAATTAACTGCGGCCAGGAAGGCGGGCAGTTGGTGCCCCATCTCCACATGCATCTTCTCGGCGGCCGTCAGCTCACGGGCTTGCTGGGATAGCCGCCATCCTTAATGTAGTCCAGAAAGGTAAACAGCCCGGCGATGCTCTTGCCATCGCAGACGGCGCCCGAGGCGATGAGATGGCGAATCTGGCCCACCGGCACCCGGACCACGGTGATGTCATCGGTGTCTTCAGCGTGCAGGGGAGCGGGGACAAGGTCGGTGGCCAGGTACAGGTGAAGGTACTCGTTGCAGTAGCCCGGTGCCGCATAGAAACCGCCCAGCCGTAGCAGCTTCCTGGGCAGGTAACCCGTCTCCTCGCGTAGCTCTCGGCCAACGGCCATCTCCGGGCTTTCCTGATGGTCAATACCGCCCGCCGGTATCTCAAGCAGCTCCTTTTCCAGCGGCTTGCGGAACTGGTTGACCAGCAGCACACTATCATCGTGGTCGACAGCCACGATAGCTACACACGGGTCATGGTCGATGATTTCCCGCGTGGTCATGCGTCCGTCAGCCATCTCCACGGTGTCAACCCGCAGCTTTACTACCCGCCCCTGATAGATGAACTGGCTGGACAGTGTCTTTTCCTGGGCCATATCAGGCCTCACCTTCGAAGCGGCAAATCAGGGCTACCTCATCGCAGTTGGGGAACTTGGAGCAGCGATAGCACTCAGACCAGACCTTGTGCGGCAGCTCCAGCTTCTCTACCTGCGAGAACTTGAGCTTCTCAAAGAAAGCCGGCTTATAGGTCAGGCAGAAAACCGTGGTGATGCCCAGCCCCCTGGCTTCGTCCAGGCAAGCCCTCACCAGTTGCTCCCCAAGCCCCTCCCTCTGCCTGTCTTCGGCTACAGCCAGCGACTTTATCTCGGCCAGGTCTACCCAGTTGATATGTAATGCGGCGCAGGCGACTACCCGCTCGCCGTCCCTGACCACGAAGTAATCCCGGATATTCTCATATATCTCGCTCAGCGGCCGGGGCAGCATCTCGCCCCTATCGGCAAAGTGATTGATTAGCTGGTGCATCTGGGCAGCATCACTGATTCTGGCTTTTTCTATCTTCATCTCAGTTCTTCCCTTTCAACCTTTGCTCCAGAGAGCCGTAAAAAGAAGTCCGGGGCAGGGCTCTCAAAAAGCGAGTTGTATGCCGGCTGCGCTTCACGATGACGATGGCACCATCCGCCAGGGGCAGATTTGTATGGCCATCAACGCTCAGCATTGCCTGGTGGGTGGTGCTGACGCGCAGCCTTACCGTCGCCGTGGACGGCAGCACCAGTGAATGGGCGAAGCTCAGATGTGGCATCACGGGCAGCAGCACCAGCTCGACGGCCTGGGGATGGAGGATGGGGCCGCCGGCCGCCAGCGAGTAGCCGGTACTGCCGGTGGCGGTAGCCACGATGGCGCCGTCAGCCTTGTAAGTAGTCAATGGCTGGCCGTCAATGCTGGCTTCGATGGAGACCATCCTGGCTACGGCTCCCCTGGCTACTACTGCATCGTTCAGGGCGTGGCAAAGGCGGGCTGGCTCACCGTCAGCACCCGGCGCTTCCACCTCAAGCATGGCCCGCTCGTCAATCCAGCCGTCTCCTGCCAGCAAAGCGGGCAGTTTATCCAGGGCTTCGGCGGCGCTGAGCTCGGTCATAAAGCCGAGCTGGCCCAGGTTTATGCCGGTGATGGGAATCTGGCGGGGAACCACCGCCTGTGCCGAGCGCAGGATAGTGCCGTCGCCGCCTATGCTGAGCACCAGGTCTGTGCCATCCACCTGAGCGCTGGCCTGCCCGGTCTCCCAGGCAGAGCACAGCCATGCTGAAACGCCCCTGGAGCTCAAAAACTCCTGGAGCTCCGTGGCCTTGATATAGGCTGCCTTTTTCATGGGATGGTAGAGAATGCCAACCCTTTTCACGCTCATCATCAGCTTTCTGGCAAATACCGGTGGCAAGTGAAGTCTAGCATTGGCCGTTCGAGGGTGTCAAGCTGGAGAGGATGAGAGGGTGCTTAATAACTACATGGTAGATGACTCCATATGTCACGCTAGCCGAAGCCCTGAGCGAAGCGAAGGGGCAACGAAGCAATCTCTGAATTGGCGCAGAGTATCGCTTGAGATTGCTTCGGGCTTGCGCCCTCGCAATCGCTCATGTCTTTTGCCAGAGACATCACAATGTACGAAAATAAGGTTTTCTCGCAGCCGTACCGACCTCATCCCCTTAATCCCTTCAGGGTGAGCCTTCACTTCGTGGTGACCTCAGTGGAACCAGGGTGAACCCCTTCTCCTTTAAGGGGCTTTGCCCTAAAAGTACCAGCTTCATGTCACCCTGACTCGTCACCGAACCTCGCCACAGGTGAGCGTAGCGAAGGGTCTTGGGATGGCAGGGATTATCTGTGCACTGCCACCCCACCCCCAGATTCTTCGTCGCGGAGTTTACACTGAACGTAGTGAATGTGCTCCTCAGAATGACATTTGAGGCAAGCCCCCTTTAAGGAGAAGGGGAAGAGATTTAGAGAGGGGCGAAGCCCCTCTCTTTTAGTTAACGCCCTCTTCCCAGTGGGAAGAGGGCGGGGAGATGGGCGCCCGCCTGAAGTCAGCCGATAACGTCCAAGCAGGCAGAGCCTGCATTTTCATAACAATGACGGAGTGCTGGTAATAGCCTCAAAAACTGAAATGGCCTGACGCCTGGGGAATGGGCTGAAGGTGCTACTGGCAGAGCGACTTCAATGTTTTGCCCAGGGTGACCAGGCTGTTCAAGTTATGCGCCGGCAGGAAGTAATCGATGAAGGGCAGGGCAGCCTGCATACCCCTGGTCACCGGCCTGTAGTTGGCGTTGCCGAGGAGCGGGTTCAGCCAGATTACCTTGCGGAACTTCGCCCGCAGCCGTCGCATCTCCCGCACCACCACCTCGATGTTACCTCTATCCCAGCCATCGCTTATGATTATGACCACAGTCCTGCGGTCTATGCCCTGGCTGTATCTCTCATTGAACGTGTGCAGGCAATCCCCGATGCACGTCCCCCCCGACCAGTCCTCCACACCCGCCGACAGGGCTTCGAGGGCATCACGTATCCTCCTGCCTTTGAGAAGGGGAGTGACCCTGGTCAGCCGCGTGCTGAAGACAAACGTTTCCGCCCACTTTAGCTGGTTCTGTAGCCCGTAGACAAACTGGATGAGAAACTTGCTATAGCAGTCCATTGACCCGCTGACGTCGCACAGCAGGACAACTTTGACCTTCCTTATCTTTCGCTGCTTCCTTGCCAGCTCAACTATCTCGGCGCCGTACCTGGCCATGCTCCGGCGCAGCGTCCGGCGAAGGTCGGTCTCACTGCCCCCGGCACAGGACTCCCTTCTCCGGCTTTTCACCGTTGCCAGCCTGGGGGCGATGCTGGCGATAAGCCGCTGTATCTCTTTCACCTCGTCTCCGGTGATGGCGCAGAAGTCCTTGGTCGCCAGCACCTCGTCCGGGCTGTAGGTGGCCAGCGCCTTCTTTTCCAGGCTAGCCTGGGGCTCACCATCATACCAGTCGTCAATGAAGGACTCTCCCCTGTCTCCCCCTTTCTCCACATCGGGACAGAGGCTGTCACAGGTTTCCCCCTTGTCTCCATCGCCGCCGGGTAGCTCGGCGACCACGGAGTCGAGCCCCCAGAAAAGGTTGAACAGGCGGTCGAAGCGCTCAATCTCCTCAGCGCGGGAAACCAGGTTGGTTCTCAGAGCGTAGTAGAAGTCTTCCCGGTTGGATATGTCGATGTGCTGGAGGCTGCGGCAGACATCAATCACCCTGCCGGTGGTGGCATCCAGCCCGGCCTTCTTCAGCATGTCACTGAAGGCCAGCACGTTCTGGAGCAGGCTCCGCCCCCTGTTCGCACCGGCCGCTTCCGTCAACGGTTTCGTCATCTCCAGCCCCTGATGTCAGCCAGCGGGTCCTGCGGGCGGCCACAGGGAAGACCTATCCTGCCTGAACCGCGTTGCTCTTTTCCAGGATAGCTTCAAGCTGCCCTTCTTTGACCCGGTCAATATCCTGGTTATACTTGAATATACAGCCAAGCGTCGCCTCGACGGTGTCCCGGTCAAGGTCGTCCTTGTTGAGAAAGACCAGGGCGGTAGCCCAGTCCAGCGTCTCAGCTATGCCCGGGCTCTTGAAAAAGTCCATCTGGCGGACTGCCTGCATGAAGTTACACACCTTCCTCGCCAGGAGCTCATTTATGCCCGGTATCTTGGTAGTAACGATGCGGAACTCTTTCTCGAAGCTGGGATAATCAATCCAGTGGTACAGGCAGCGCCGCTTCAGGGCGTCATGCAGCTCCCTGGTCCGGTTGGAAGTCAATACCACAAAGGGACGGCGGTTGGCCTTGATGGTGCCTATCTCCGGTATGGTTATCTGAAAGTCGGACAGCACCTCAAGCAGGAAACCCTCGAACTCGTCGTCGGCCCGGTCAATCTCGTCGATGAGCAGTACCGGAGGCACCGCCGAGTCGCTGGTTATGGCTTCCAGGAGCGGCCTCTTCAGCAGAAAGGACTCGCTGAAAATCTCATTTTCCACCGTCTCCTTTGAGCCACTGCCCAGTTCCTCCAGCTTGATTCGCAGTATCTGCTTGGGATAGTTCCACTCGTAAACAGCCTGACTGATGTCAATTCCCTCGTAGCACTGCAAGCGTATCAGCTTTGTCTCCAGCACCTCAGCCAGGACTTTGGCCACGTCAGTCTTGCCAACCCCCGCCTGTCCTTCAAGCAGGATGGGCTTCTCCAGAATTTGAGACAGGTAGATTATGGTTGCCAGGGGGCGGTCGGTTATGTATCTGTGCTTTTCCATTGTCTCCTGGATATGTTCTATAGAACGTAGCAGCATTCCGCACTCCTTTCGCTGTCCAGATAGCGCCGGTATCGGCACGGGCGGGCTAAAAGGCCATTCCCTTTATATGAGACCATATCATGCCACTTCCCTTCAACGTTCGGTGAGGAATAACTCTTTGTGCGCTTGACGCAGGGTTGCCGCTTTCAGGGATTCCCAAGGGACAAAACCCCTTGCCGTCCGCATGGTTAACTGCCCCGCGGCGCGGGATGATTTTACTGTACACCTGTTCCGTTTCCATATTATACGACTTTTGTCTAGTTGACAAAAAAGGGTCCGGCAGGCCGGATTGCTGACCTTATTTTTTGGTAAACCGCTCCACTACGCTCACAAGCTCATTGATGTAGTCGTCACCGCGTTCATTTCGAGTCAAAGCATCCCGCACGCAGCCGTGAATATGGTCCTTCATGATGATGGCAGCCACCTTCTGAGTGGCCGCAATGACGGAGGAAAGCTGGTTCAGCACGTCCACGCAATACCTGTCTTCCTCAACCATCCGCTGAATACCCTTGAGCTGCCCCTCCATCCTCCTCAGGCGCACTAGGACATCCTGTTTATCCTTTGCGTAAGACGGCATTCTCCTACCTCCGGGATGAAATTCGAGTTCAATATATGCCCATGGGGGGCATCAAGGCAATTATACCGAATTTACCTCGAAGTGTCAAGCTCGCCATTCAAACGCCTCTTGACAAGGCGGTGTGCCGGGATATATAATGCAAAATGATGCCCTATGCACCCATAGGGCATCAGTGGCTAGTTTCTAAGCTAAGCCGTCGGAGGAGTCAAAATGGCTGAGTTCTTGCAGAGCTACGGTGTCCTAGTATTCTTTGGCGTGCTCATGGCGCTCATGGTCTTCGGGCACCGGCATGGAGGGGGCTGCGGCATGGGCCACCATGACCCGGAGCCAAAGCCTGAGATAGCGAAGAAGGAGCCCCAGGAGACGGAAAAGCCCGGCTCAGGATGCCACTAGCCAGCAACAAAAGCGGCCGGTTCCTCTGGTGGACCTGTCGGCCTTAGTAGGTTATCCCGGTAGCAAAATGGTAAACTAGTTAGAGGCGATTGAAATGGCAGAGAAGGAGTTGAAGAAAGCATCCATCTCGGTCAGCGGCATGACCTGTGCCTCCTGCGTGGCCAATGTGGAGCAGGCGCTCAAAGGAGTGCACGGCGTGGAGAAGGCGGTGGTCAATCTGGCTACCGGAAAGGCGGCCGTGGAATACGACCCTGCCCGAGCGAGGCTGACTGCCATGAAGAAGGCGGTGGACGAGATAGGCTATGAGGTCGTGCTGCAGAGCGCCGACCTCCAGGTCACCGGCATGACCTGCGCTTCCTGCGTGGCCAACATCGAGAAGGCAGTGGGTGACCTGCCCGGTGTGCACAAGGTGGTGGTCAACCTGTCTGCCGGGAGCGCCCGGGTGGAGTACGCTCCTGATATTACCGCCCTAACGGAGATAAAGAAGACCATCCTGGAGCTAGGCTACGGGGTCGTGGAGAGAGTCGAGGGACAGCAGGCGCTGGACAGGGAGCGGCAAGCGCGGCAGCGGGAGATACGCCGCCAGCTCATTAATCTCATTATCTCCGCCACACTGGGCATGGTGGTGATGCTGGGTACATTCCAGCCATACTGGTTCCTGCCCAGCATTATCCCAGCATGGCTAAACAACAAAGTCATCCTGTTCTTCCTGACCACCCCCATCGTCCTCGGCCCGGGCAGGCAATTTTTCATCAATAGCTGGAACGGGCTGAAGCGCGGCATCACCGACATGAACCTCCTCTATGCCACAGGTATCGGCGCTGCCTATCTTATCGCTGTAATCAATACCTTTTGGCCTGAAGCCGGGTTTGGTGGCAGAGAGGCCACTTTT
Organism: Chloroflexota bacterium; assembly: GCA_016202545.1. Lineage (GTDB taxonomy): Bacteria > Chloroflexota > Dehalococcoidia > Dehalococcoidales > JACQON01 > JACQON01. The sequence goes on along the minus strand of JACQON010000012.1, from coordinate 39,214 downwards.
TATGAAGCAGCGGCGCTGCTTACTGCCTTCATCATCCTGGGTCGGTATCTGGAGGCAATCACCCGGGGGCGTACCTCCGAAGCCATCCGGAGGCTGATAAAGCTCCAACCCAAGCGGGCGCGGGTGGTAAGGGAGGGCCAGGAGATGGAAGTCCCGGTGGAATGGGTGGAAATAGGCGATGTCCTGGCGGTGCGCCCCGGTGAGGCCATCCCAGTGGATGGCGTGGTGGCGGAAGGCTACTCCTCGGTAGACCAGTCTATGATTACTGGAGAGAGCATCCCCGTGGAAAAGAAGGCCGGTGATGAGGTCATCGGCGCCACCATGAATAAGACCGGCGCCTTCAAGTTTCGCGCCACCAGGGTAGGCAAGGAGACCGCCCTGGCCCAGATTATCAAGCTGGTTGAGGATGCCCAGACAACCAAGGCGCCCATCCAGAGGATTGCCGACCGGGTGGCCGGGCAGTTCATCCTGGGAGTCCATGCTCTGGCGCTGGTCACCTTCCTGTTCTGGTTCTTTATCGGCTTCGCTCAGTGGTTCACCCCCGAGAGCCGGCTTATCCTTACCCCGTACCTCCTCAGCGAAATGGGCGTCTTTGGCTTCGCCCTGCTCATTTCGGTTACCGTGCTGGTTATCTCCTGCCCCTGCGCCGTAGGGTTGGCTACTCCCAGCGCCATCATGGCCGGGAGCGGCAAGGGGGCAGAGTACGGCATCCTGTTCAAGGGAGCTGACGCCATGGAGATGACCTCCAAGCTCCAGGCGGTCATCTTTGACAAGACCGGCACCCTGACCAAAGGCCAGCCCTCGGTGACGGACGTGGTAACCCTCGATAAGCTCGCCGAGAGCGAGGTGCTGCGCCTGGCTGCGGTGGCGGAGAAGAACTCAGAGCACCCTCTGGGTGAGGCCATAGTGCGCGGCGCCCGTGAGCGCGGACTGGAAGTAGCGGACGCCGAGAGCTTCAATGCCGTGCCCGGTCAGGGCGTGCAGGCCAGTCACAATGGTCACGCCATCCTGCTCGGCAACCGCAAGCTGATGGCAGAGCAGCAGGTATCCCTGGACGGGCTGGCTCCGGAGGCGGAGCGCCTGGAGAGCGAGGGCAAGACCGCCATGTTCGTGGCCGCGGATGGCAGGCCTTTTGGCATCGTCGCCGTTGCCGATACCCTCAAAGAGACCTCGGCGCTGGCGGTCAGCGAGCTGCACCGCATGGGCCTCCAGGTAGCCATGCTCACCGGGGATAACCGCCGGACTGCTGAGGCTATCGCCCGGCAGGTAGGCATTGACCGTGTGCTGGCTGAGGTGCTGCCGGAGGACAAGACCAATGAGGTAAAAAAGCTCCAGGCCGAGGGCCTCAAGGTGGCCATGGTGGGCGATGGCATCAATGATGCCCCCGCCCTGGCCCAGGCAGATGTCGGCATTGCCATCGGCTCCGGCACCGATATCGCCAAAGAGACCGGGCAGGTCATACTGATTAAGGACGACCTGCTGGACGTGGTCGCCGGGCTCCAGGTGGCGCGGGCCACCATACGCAAGGTAAAGGAAAACCTGTTCTGGGCGTTCGGCTATAATACCCTGGCCATCCCCCTCGGCTTCGGGATAATTTACCCCTTTACTGCCCAGGTGGTCAGCCCCGAGCTGGCAGCCCTGCTTATGGCTACCAGCTCACTGTCGGTCACCCTGAATACGTTGAGAATGCGCGGCTTTGTGCCGACCATACGCCGCGGACAGCGGGGACAGATTGGCCCCCTGCCGGCGGGACAGGCAGCCCTGCCGGTGAGCCGGTAGGCCGTGGCAGGAGATAACGGATGAAGAGAGTCGGGTTTATCAGCGCCATAATCTATACCGGCATCTCGGTGCTCGCCGCCGGGCTGTTCCTGGTGGCTACCATGAATGGGTATAGCCTGGTGGAACGCTTTGGCGGCGCTGGCTGGATATTCCTGCTGGCGATGATTATCCTGATGCCCATTGTTACGCCGCTGGTAAAAAAGAGGCTCGGTGGAGACAGACAACCATGAGCTCCGGCGTTCCACCGGCGAGAAAGAAAAGACGCAGGTCGGCATTGTGGCAACTGCTCATCGCCGCCGCGCTTCTGGCTGTGATATGGCTCAGCTTCGGCCAGAATGTCCTGGCCCCGGCGAGGCAGTCGAAGGCGCCGGAGCAGTTGGGCGTGCTGGAGCTTGTCAGCACCGTCGAAGGCCCTGAAGCGATGTCCCAGGTCAACCGGTTGCACGGCGTCAATATCAACCTGGTGGATGCCTACATCGCCGAGTATGCTCACGGCAATGAGCGGGCCTCTGCCTGGGTTGGCAGGGCCGAAAGCAGCCATCATGCGGCAGAGCTCATCCAGAGAATGTTCCAGGGCATAAAGGACGGCAATTCAACCTTTGGCAGTCCGCAGCAGCTATCCATCTCCGGGCATGACGTCTTCCAGGTTGACGGCCCCGGAGGGCAGCACTTCTTTTACAATTCCGTCAAATCGGGAGAGAACGTCGTCTGGCTGACCATAGAGGCAGATGACGCCCTTTCTATTGTAGAGACAGCCCTGAAGAGCTTCTGAAGGAGAAAATGAGCGGGCCCAACAAAAGTCTGGCGCTGGCCGTTTCACTGATTGCGGTGGTACTTGTAGCCGGGTGCTCGTCGCGCTTTGTGCCGCAGCAGCGGGGAGATACACCTCCCCCTGCCGTAGCCCTATCCGGCGACTTCCCTGCGCCGACTAACGGGCGGGTGCAGTCCAGCGACGAGGGCGCGGTGACCATAGACATCGAATGGGCAGGGAACGATGTCCAGGATGACTCCCTGGCCTTCGCTGTTGCCATGAACACCCACTCGGTAGACCTGGACAGCTATGACCTGGGCAAGCTGGCTGTGCTGCGCGATGGCACCGGCCAGGACTACCGTCCCATCTCCTGGAAGTCCGCTCCTGGAGGCCATCACCGGGAGGGCACACTGGCTTTCCCCCTTCCTGAGTCCTTCAGCCAGGGGAAGCCCGAATACGTTGATATTGTCATACGGGATGTCGGGGCTAAAGAGAGAGTTTTCCGATGGGAGCTGAGCTGAGAAAGGGCCCCGGCGGGGAGAGATGAAGAAGCACGTACTGGTTGGAGCCGGCGCTGGCCTGGCGCTGCTCCTGGTCTACCTGGGCATCATTGCCCTGGCGCAGGGGATTGAGCACGCCCTGGAGCAGACGGCCACCATATGGTACTGGGTGGCAGCCCTGGTCGCCGGTTTCGGCACTCAGGCCGGCCTGTTCTCCTTCATCAGGCAGGGCCTGCGTGAGCGCCAGGCAGCAGCCACTGCCAGCATGGCCACATCGGGAGGCGTCTCCGCCGGTTCAATGGCGGCATGCTGCGCCCACCATCTCGCCGATGCCCTGCCCTTCTTCGGGCTGTCCGGCCTGGCTGCCTTCCTTAGCAGCTACCAGACCCTGTTCATCCTCGCCGGCGTGCTGTCCAATATCATCGGCATAACCATCATGCTGGAGAGCATCCAGCGCCACGGCCTGTCCCGCAAGCTGGCGGGCTGGCAATGGAATATGAGCTGGATTAAACGGGGGGCCATGGTTTCGGCGGTGCTGGTCATCGCCGTCGCCGTTCTGGCGCTTTTGTAATAGCTTAAGAGACAGGTGCGAAGGTTGAGGCCGAGACAGTTGAAGCGAAAGTGGATAGTGGTGATAGCGGCGGTGGTGCTGGCGGCAGGGCTGGGCTATCTGGCCTACTCCCTGTTTTTTCACCGCGGGGCTGATTATATTACCGTCAGCCAGTTGAAATCGAGTCCGCTCCAGAGCGGAATGGTAAAGGTCGGCGGGAGGGTGGCCGCAGGCTCAATTGACTGGGATAAGCAGGCCCAGGTGGTAAAGTTCGTCCTCACCGACGACAGGGAAAACCTGGCTGCGGTGTACAAAGGCATTGCCCCCGACAATTTTAAGCCCGGGTCTGACATGGTAATGGTGGGCAAGTATAACGCTGACGGCGTTTTTGAAGTGCTGGGCTTTGATACCGGCAGTTCGTTTTGCAGCGTATGTCATTAGAAAGGAGGTGAAACGGTGAAAATTGTAACCTTGTGCAAGGACTGCCACTGCTGTCCGGTGGTCAAGATAGCTGACGACCGCGTCGAGGTCGGAGAAGAGGGTAACCTGTGCGTCTTGACCCGGCAGGAGTGGGAGGCGCTGAAGCAGAAAGTGCTGAGCGGGGAGATTTGAGCGAGAACCACGAATAACAACCAGGAGACGCATAACATGGCTAAAGACCCGGTTTGCGGCATGGATGTTGACGAGAAAAAGGCAGCCGGAAAGTCCGACTACATGGGTAAGAACTACTACTTCTGCGCCATGGCCTGCAAGAAGGCCTTCGACCAGAACCCGGACAAGTACCTGAAGGGCGGTGGACAAAAGGCGGGCGGACACAGCGGCCACAGTTAGCTTAGCCTGGTAACGGCGCGGCGGCCTGGTCTCTCGCATACGGCCAAATATAGGTATGTTATGCGTGGGCAAGGACATTATTTTTGCTTTGAGAAAGGACGATGAGGCGAAATGGTCTCGCTGGCTAAGGAAAACCTGCTACACGAAAAATCAAAGATTGCTCTGAGCGTCGCCGGGGTAATACTGGCCGTTTTCCTGATATTCGCCACCACCGGGCTGTACCTCGGCATTGACCGTGTGGTGGAGAACATGGTCCTCAAGGCCGGCGCCGACCTGTGGGTAACCTCCAAAGGGTCATCCGGCTCTTTGCATAGCCCGTCGCTGCTCTCCTCTGACCTGGGCGAGAGCTTGAGGGCGATAGACGGAGTCCAGAAAGTTGCGCCGCTGATACGGAGGCCCGTGGCAACCGAGCTTAATGGAGAGAAGCTCCTCGTTAGCGTAAACGGTTACGACACCGAAAGCGGGCTGGGGGGTCCGTGGAAAGTCGTCAGGGGGGCAGCCAGACCCGGCGCTGGCGAAATAATCGTGGACAGGGTACTGGCGAAGAAGAATGGCCTGGATATGGGCGAATACATAGAATTGGAAAGCAGGCGATTCAAGATTGTCGGTATTTCAGATGAGACATTCACCATGATTTCCTACATGGCTTTCGTCACGCTTGAGGACGCTCGCTATTTCATGCCGGCCAACCTGACCAACTTCTTCCTGATAAAGGTGGATTCCGCTTCACAGGTCATGGATGTTAAGAAGGCGATTGAGAGCGCCGTAGCCGGTGTTTCGGCCAGCGTCAGCGAGGAGAATGCGGCCGAGGCGAAGGATGAGACGGTTGGCGGGTTTCTGCCCATCATACTGGTCATAAGCGCCATTGGTATCCTGGTAGCCGTACTGGTCGTGGGACTGCTGGTCCATACCATGACCATTGAAAAGAGCCGGGAGTACGGGATAGTGAGAGCCATCGGAGCGACCAACTCCTACCTATATAGAATGACGCTATTTCAAGCCCTGGTTGTCTCAATCTTCGGTTTCGTCATCGGCGCTGCCATTTCACCGCCGCTGATATCGCTGCTGCGGTATTTCGTTCCCGAGTTTGTCGTGCTTCTTACCCCGCAGATGGTGCTGCTGGTATTCCTGCTCTTTGTTGCTACCGGGCTGATAGCTTCGTTTATTCCTGTGAGAAGGCTGTCCAGAATAGACCCGGCTATTGTGTTCAAAGGATAATAATGACAGCGCAGCTTGATAAGATGGACCATGTGGCTATCGACCTGCAGCACCTGTCCAAGGTATATGGCAGCGGGCACGTGGCGGTAAAAGCTATTGATGATGTCTCCCTCCACGTCCTCGAAGGGGAGATTGTGGCTGTCATGGGGCCGTCGGGTTCAGGTAAGACTACCCTTTTGCAGGTGATTGGCGCTTTGCTGAAGCCGACCTCGGGCGATGTCATCGTCAACGGCACCAGCATCTCGGCATGTCCGGAAGGAAGCCTGTGCCAGGTCAGGCTGCAAACTTTCGGCTTCATTTTCCAGACGCCAAACCTGCTTTCGGCGCTGACCGCTGTCCAGAATGTTGAACTGGCCATGAATCTCGCCGGAGCAAAGGGGGAAAAGGCCAGGCAAAAAGCCAGGCAACTTCTGGAAGAGCTGAATCTGGAGATGAGGCTCGGTCACAGACCGGCCAACTTGAGCGGCGGCGAACAGCAACGGGTGGCTATTGCCAGGGCGCTGGCCAATGACCCGCCTATTCTGCTTGCTGATGAGCCTACAGCCAATCTGGATTCCAAAACGGGCCAGGGCGTGATGGAGTTGCTCAGGAAAATCGCTAAAGATAAAGGCAAGACCGCCGTGATAGTAAGCCATGACCTGAGGATAAGGTATTTTGCTGACAGAGTCCTCTGGCTTGAAGATGGCCGGCTCAGGCCCAGGTGGTCTGAGGGGGTTACCATAGACCCGGTGTGCCTGATGGCAGTCGAGAAAGATAAGACGACAAACGTTATAGAATACGAAGGGGAGAAGTTCTACTTCTGCTCGCTTGAGTGCCGGAGGGAGTTTGAAAAGGCCCCGTCGAGATTTAAGGAATCAAAGCTGCGCTCCTGAATAGGGAAATAACTGAAGGAGTTTCCTGGCCATAAATCATCGGGCTGAGGAGGTAGTCGAGAGAGATGTGTCACCTTGTGTTGTTAATGCCAGTGCTGGGGCTGCCGCTGTTCTGGCTGCTGCCTCTCAGCGATGCCCTGCCCGGCTACGGCTTCATAGTCTTGCTGTCGGCGGGCCTGTACTGGCCGATAGCCAGAGCCATGAGGCGGCCGGTACAGGACGGGTTCCAGAGCCTGGTGGGCACCAGCGCCGAGGTGGTATCCAGGTCAAGGCCGGAGCAGCTTGCCCACTACCTGGTGCGGTCCGGGGGCGAGCTGTGGAGCGCCTATTGTAACGAGGCCCTGGAAGTAGGCGAGCAGGTGAAAATAGTGGGGGTAAAGGGAATCGGGGTGATAGTCCGGCGAGAGGGCCACCCGGAGGGACAAGGAGCAACGGATAATGAACGGAATAGTAATCAATATTGACCCGATAATCTTCCATATCGGCGGTTATGAGCTCCGCTGGTACACTCTGGCGATAATGTCGGCCATAGTGGCGGCGGTGCTGATAACGGCGCGGCAGGCCAGGCGCAAAGGGATTGCCACCGAGGAAATCTACTCCCTTGCCCTGTGGGTGGTTGTTGCCGGCGTGCTCGGCGCCCGGCTGTTCCACGTCATAGACAAGCTGAGCTACTACGCCGCTAACCCGCTCCAGATAATACAGTTCCAGCAGGGGGGCCTGGCCATCTGGGGTGCCCTGGCCGGGGGGGGAGTTGCCGTGGTTGTCTATGCGTGGGCAAGGCACCTCCCGCTGGGCAAACTCGTCGATGCCCTGGCCCCGGCGCTGCTCACCGCCCATATAATCGGCAGGTTCGGCTGCATCGTCAACGGCGATGCCTACGGGGGGGTCACCAGCCTGCCCTGGGCCTTCATCTATATCCACCCCAACGCCTCTATTCCGCCGAGCCTGTTCGGCTTGCCCACTCACCCCTACCCGGTATACGAGATGCTATGGAATGCCATGTCGTTGCTGGTAATCTGGCAGCTTGGCCGCCACTTCAAGCGAGACGGCCTGGTGTTCCTGAGCTATCTCTCGCTGTACTCGGTGGGACGCTTCATGCTTACCTTCGTCCGGCAGGAAGACATCACGCTCTGGGGATTTCAGCAGGCCCAGATAATCGCCCTGCTGGTGCTTGTCGGCGCTGTGGCGGGAATGTTATACTTGGCTAAGGCAAGAAGGGAGCAAAGACAGGAGGAGCTAGCCTGATATGAAGAAGTTTTTGGTCATCGGGCTGCTGGCGGGAGTCACTGGCTTGCTGACAACCTGGCTGGTCATCCCGGCGCTGGCAAAATGAAACTAAAATCAAGGGGTGGTGTGGGAAGATGAAGCGTGCGGGAATTATATTGGTCATACTGGCATCAATGGCCCTGGTACTCTCCGCCTGCGGGCGGACAAGCCCGGCCCCATCATACGGTGTGGAGGTCAAGGTTGACGGCGGCTCCTACCGGGACATCACCGTAGCCCAGCTTAAATCAATGCTGGAAAATAAGGACTTCCTCCTGGTCAACGTGCATATACCGTATGAGGGAGAAATCGCCGGCACTGACCTCTTCGTCCCCTTCGATAAGATTGAGCAGAACCTGTCCAGGTTGCCCGGAGATAAGGGGGCAAAGCTCGTCCTGTACTGCCGGTCGGACCGAATGAGCAGCATCGCCGCCGGGACGATGGTAGGCCTCGGGTTCAGCGATATATGGAACCTGGACGGCGGCATGATGGAATGGGAGAGACAGGGCTATCAGCTCACCTACAAGCAGCAGTAGCCGATGCGTCAAGGCCACACTCTTAACGCCGGAACCCCCAGCCAGGAACTGAGAGGAAACTCAAACGAAAATCCGCCCGGCAAAGGAAAAAACCACTCACTTCAGCAGCAACGGCGTGATATAGGCCTCGATGAGGGCCGCCGGCAGCAGCAAGACGATTGCCACCACAAGATACCTGAAGCTCAGCCTCACGTTTCCCGGCAATAGCGCTCTTGTTTCCTTTTTGAACAGGGCCAGCATGACCACGGCGCCGAAGCTGAGGGCCGCTGCCTGCCCCAGTACAAAAGCCGGTAGCTCGAAAATGCCGTGGGGCAGCAGGCCAGCCAGCAGGAAACCGATGGACTTCTGCCGGACTACCTCCCCTGAAACGATGGCGATGACCCAGCCATTGGCAACTAGAGACAGAAGCGGCATCAGGCACAGGAACGGGCTGAGGGCAAAGCTTACCAGCAGCGCAGAGACGTTCTTGAGGAATATGAGGGCAAAGATAGCCGGGCGGGGAAGACCTGCCAGAAGGTCGGCAAGCTCTTCCAGGGAAATAAGTCCCTGTGAAATCGGCCCGGCTGCCTGGGGCGAGACGACCAGCCCTGACGCCAGGCCCGCGCCAAAGACGGAGGCAGCTATGTATACCCACCATCTGTATCTCACGGTAAACGGCTCCTCCTCTTCCAGAGCGCCACTTCCAGCGCGGTCATGAGCGCAATAATGAAGGACTGGGAGATTGCCTGATTGAAGCCAGTGGGTGGCTTCACCACCGCAGCGGGGCTAGTGTACTGAGTTCCCCTCAAGGCACTTCCCCATTTCTGATGGGGTAGAACAGTCACCTATTTATTTGATATGACGCTAGGACAAGGCCAGGGCCAGCGCTATGAGGATGACTACCATTATTCCGCCCAGGATGGCAATTCTCCGCAGCTCAGCGACCACGTAGTCATACCGGGCTGCCGGTGCCTTTGCTGCCGCAGCCGGCATACTCACCGGAGACGGTGCCTTTGGCGGAGAGACAGCTTCAGCAGTTCGGGCCGCTGTCTGGGGCTGGGCCGCCGCTGCTAAGCGGCGCTTGCTTTTCGCCTTCTTGCCCCCGGACAGGTGCTTACCCCGCGGTGATTTACCAGGCATCTGTTACCTCCATCGCCAGACTACTTAGCCCTGGGGTGAGACTTATCATAGGTGCGCCGGACATGCTCCGAGGTGAGGTGGGTATAGACTTGAGTCGTCGAGATATTGGCATGGCCCAGTAGCTCCTGTACCGACCTCAAGTCAGCTCCACCGCTCAGCATGTGGGTGGCAAAGCTGTGCCGCAGGGTATGAGGAGTAACATGGGCATCCAGTCCGGCTGATTTAGCATAGCCCTTCAGCTTCTGCCAGAATCCCTGCCTGGTCAACCTGCCACCGCGAAGGTTAAGAAATAGGGCCTTCTCATCAGGACCATGCGCCAGATGAGGTCGGACCTCTTTTGTATACTCCTTTACGGCTATAGCTGCCTGCACGTAGATAGGGATAACCCGCTCTTTGCGCCCTTTGCCGAAGCAGCGCACATAGCCGTTCCCGGTGTCCACATCATCCATATTTAAAGATACCAGCTCGCTCACCCTCATGCCGCTGGCATATAGTAAGGCCAGCATCGCCTTATCCCTTCTGGCCTCCAGCGTGAACAGCTTGGACGGTTCCTCCAGCAGGCGGCGCGCCTGGTTTGCTGAAATCGGACGGGGCAATGACCTCCCCACCTTGGGCGAAGCCACGTCTTTGGTCGGGTTGGCGCTCATGATGCCTTCGGCAACCATGAACCCGAAAAGGGACTTGGCCGCAGCCACCTTGCGAGCTATCGTGGTCGGGGCGTAGTTCCGCTCCTTAAGGCTGAGCATGTAGCTCAGCATGGCCTGGCGGTCAAAGCCTGCCCAGGGCGGAATCCAGCCCCGCCGGGCGGCCTCAGCCTCGATAAAGCTGGCCAGGTAGTGCAGGTCATTGCGGTAAGCGACGATGGTGTTCGGGGAAAAGCCCTTTTCCACGCTCAGATGCTTCAGGAAATCCTCGACTACCTGCTTCACTACGGTACTCCGCACAGATTCGTAAGCTTATTTTAACATAATAAAAGGGAAAAAACAGCCCCGCCGCCAGAAGGTATCCGGTAACCCCAGGTAAGTTGGCTTCAACTGACCTCTCAAGTGGGGAAGGCAGAGATTGTTTACTAACCTCACCCCTTTGATGAGGTTGTCCGGAAACAGTGAATTCTATGTCAGGGATACGCTTCTAAAGTTAATCAAGGCTGAGAATCTTTCTTATGAATCGCTGGTTTCTTAATGCGTTTTATCTCAACTTGTTTTAAATCATCAGCTTGAGGTTCATTAGGAATATTTAGGGTAAACCACCATTCTTTTTTCGTGATATTTGAAGCCGCAAGTAAAACTCGTATTTTATAGGAACCGATGCCGAGACATCTTCTAGGTTGCCCTACAGAAAGATAATGGAAATTGTCCCATCCCTGAAATTGAGATTCCCCTTGAAATCTGAAACCAATATCTAAAATAACCTGCTGATTATTGGGCTGTAAATCATACCTGTTTAATTGCCATATTTCGCCATATGAAAGAGGCTCATCTAATATTGCCCAACGACCCTCCCAATCATCAACCATATCACCCCCATTATCAAATATGCTTATATGTGCGGTCATGGCCAGTGCGGTAGAATTTTGACCAGATGGATTCTTAGCAGTATTCTTGAATGCCAGTCTATAAAAATATCCCTGTCTTGTGCCCATTGAGGCTTGGGCTGGCGATAACCCGTCAAATTCCACGTTAGGAGATGATGACTCGAACCGCCTAATACGTAGACCTTGCATAATAGTCGTGTATATAGCTCCAACCCCAAGCAACCAGAACGCTATGTGTATTGGTTGAATACCCACTGGGCTTGCCCATGCCACTAAATCCCTTGTGGCAGAAAATGAAGCAAGAATCCCAATAACGAAGGCGGCTACCATAATTACACCGCCTCCCCAATGGTATATAAACCTGAGAAATCCCATGCCTCTATTCTACCACGTTCTAATCCTGTGTTAAGTAAATAAACGCCGAATTATTACACAATCTCCAGACGCGCCTTTTGGCCCGTCTTTCAGCTATGCTACAATAAATCCGGGGGTTGAAAAGTTGTCCCACGACCTTGTAGCTGAACAACTGAAGCAGCTGCCGGCCAGCCCCGGCGTTTACCTGATGAAAGACGCCGCGGGCAATATCCTGTATGTCGGCAAGGCGGCCATCCTGCGCCACCGGGTGCGGTCATACTTCGGCACCCAGCAAAAGCTGCCCTCAAAGCTGCAGCAGATGGTGACCAGAGTGGCTGACATCGAGTTCTTCGTGACCGGTTCGGAGCAGGAGGCGCTCATCCTGGAGCTGAACCTGATAAAGAGGTATCACCCGCGCTATAATGTCCGGCTCAAGGACGATAAGACCTTTCCTTATCTCAAGATATCCCTCAATGAGGGCTGGCCCAGGATATATTTCACCCGCCGCGTGGAAGAGGACGGCGGACGTTATTTCGGCCCGTTCGCCAGCGCCAAATCAGTCCGCCAGACCCTCAAGGCGTTGAAGGGCGTTTTCCCTTTCCGCTCCTGCACCAGGCCAGTCACCGGCACCGACTCCCGCGCCTGCCTGGAGTACAACATGAATCGCTGTGTCGCGCCCTGCATCGGCGCGGCCAGCAAAGAGGAATATGCCGAAGTAATAAGACAGGTCATCCTTTTCCTGGAAGGCAAGCAGGAGAGGGTAGCCCGGGAGCTTGAGCGGAAAATGGCGGAGTCTGCCGAGGCGCTGAACTTTGAAAAGGCGGCCCTGCTCAGAGACCAGCTCCAGGCCATAAAGCGGGTTATAGAGGGACAGCGGATTGCCGCCGCCGTAAGCGGCGAGCAGGATGCCATCGCCTTCGCCCAGGACAAAGACCAGGCGTGTGCCCAGGTCTTCTTTGTCCGCGGCGGTAAGCTGGTGGGGCGGGAGAGCTTCGTGCTGCAGGGCACTCGCTCCGAGCGTCCGGAGCAGATAATGACCAGCTTTGTCAAGCAGTTCTATAACTCCGCCGCCTACGTACCGCCGCTGCTGCTGCTCCAATATCCCGTGGAAGACGCGGCCACCATCGAGAGCTGGCTCCAGAATAAAAGGAGGAGCAAGGTCAACATCGAGGTGCCGCGCCGGGGCAGTAAAAGGCAACTGGTGAACATCGTGGCTGAAAATGCCGTCCAGGGCCTGGCGCAGCTTAAGCTCAGGCAGCTTGCCGCTCCGGCGGCGCTGTCAGCCGCCCTGAGCGAGATAAAAGACGAGCTCCAGCTGCCCCGCCTGCCGGCGCGCATGGAGGCCTATGACATCTCCAATATACAGGGAAAGGCGGCCACCGGCAGCATGGTGGTCTTTGAAAACGGCAGGCCGGTGCCGTCTCACTACCGTCGCTTCAGCATCAAGACGGTGAGCGGGGCTGATGACTATGCCATGCTTAAGGAAGTGCTCAAGCGGCGATTCAAGCGCCTGCGGGAGGGTGAGACTGCCGCCGGTGGGGCGTGGGCCGTGCTGCCTGACCTCGTCCTGATTGATGGCGGCAAGGGCCAGCTCAGCGCGGCGGTAGCGGCCATGGCTGAAGCGGGCGCCGCTGTGCCGGTTGCCAGTTTAGCCAAAGAGAACGAGGAGGTCTTTGTGCCCCACCGGCCGGGCCCTATCGCCCTGCCGCTTACCTCCCCCGGCCTTCAACTGCTCCAGCGTCTCAGGGATGAGGCGCACCGCTTCGCCCTGGGCTATCACCGGAAAATCCACAAGAGGGAGACCTTCGCCTCCGCCCTGGATGCCATACCCGGCATTGGACCCAGGCGCAAGCGCGCTTTGTTGAAACAGTTCGGCTCAGTCCCGGCTATCCGCGAGGCGGCAGTAGACCAGGTGGCCACCGTCAGGGGCATGACCACCGCCCTTGCCCGGAAGATAAAGGAGTACCTGTGATAAGGAGAAGATAATGCCAATCAGGCCTCAGTGGCACGACGATTACTGGAAGCGCATGGACAAGAGGACTGCCAAGAAGATAAGGACAACCTGCCCCCAGTGTGGTAGCTCCGAGACCTACTATAACCAGCACTACAAGACCTGGCGCTGCGGGCGCTGCGAGCACTCCTTCATCGTGAGAGGCCTGGACGAAAAGCCGCCGTGGTGGAAGCGGCTATTCGGGAAGTAGCTTCAGCGCAAGCCTGCTTTAGCCCTCCAGGGCCGCCGCATGGTATAATAAAAGCTAGCCCAAACATGCGCAGATACCTCATTTTCTCTGTAGTCGGCCTCGTATTGTTCCTGGCTTCCATCAGCGCCACGACGGTATCGGTCGCCTTTCCAGCTATAATCTCCGAACTGGATGCATCGGTGCTTGTGGTTGGATGGGTGCTCAGCATATACCAACTGGTAGCGGTTATCACTATGCCCATAGCCGCCAAAATGAGCGAGACCTTTGGCCGGAAACGCATCTTCATGATGTCCACCCTTTTCTTTACCGTCGGCTCCGTACTATGTGCCATAGCCCCCAATGCCACTCTGCTGATAATTTTCAGGGTCGTCCAGGGCATTGGCGGGGGCGGCTTTCTGCCAGCGGCTAGCGGAATCGTCAGCGATGAGTTCCCGGAGATGAGGGAGCGGGCCATAGGGCTTTTCGCCAGCATCCACCCCATCGGAGCCATAGTAGGGCCGAACCTCGGCGGCTGGATGGTGGCGTCTTGGGGCTGGCAATCAGTCTTCTGGTTCAACGTTCCCTTAGGCATTGTGGTGCTTATCCTGGCCAGGCAAATTCTGCGGGCTGGCAGCGGTAACGGAAGCCGCCGGATTGACTTCGTCGGCGCCGGCCTGCTGGCAGGCTCCCTTTCTGCGCTTATGTTAGCGCTGGCCAAGCTCGGCAACGGCGAATCAGCGGTGTCATATACCTCTGTGGGCGTGCTCGCATTCGTCAGCATCATCCTTCTCATCGCCTTTGTGCGCTGGGAACGGACTGCCGCGGACCCCATAGTTGACCTTGAGCTTATACAGAGCCGGCCATTCCTGGGGGCTAATATCTACAATTTGATTTACGGCGCCTGTGCTTTCGGTATTTTCTCACTGATGCCTCTCTACGCCGTTTCTGTTTACGGAATGACAATCTTCCAGAGCGGACTTCTTTTGACGCCCAGGTCAATTGGCATGACGCTGGCTTCAGCGGTCACCAGCATATACCTGGTGAGATGGGGATACCGGTGGCCGATGCTGATAGGCACGGTTATCATTGTGGTCAGCCTTTTTTCGCTTTCCCAGAAGTTGACGGGAGTGAGCATTTTGGGGCTGGACTTAAGTGCCACCATGGTACTCCTGATTATCATGCTGGTCTCCGGCATCGGCTCCGGCGTTTCCGTGCCGGCGGCTAATAACGCCTGCATCGCCCTTATGCCGGACAGGGTGGCCACCATTACCGGGCTGAGAGGGATGTTCCGCCAGATGGGAGGCGCTCTGAGCATCACCATCGCTACCCTGCTCCTGCACAGCGGCGAAAGCATGGCCCGCGCCTTCTACCTGACCTTCGTTTTCTTCGGGATTATCATGCTCCTCTCCATCCTGGCAATTTTTACCATGCCAGAGCGCCTCATGGAGTCCACCGAGGTAGCCGCCGCGGCTGAACAAAGCAGGAGCACAACCTAGCTATGGGCAGGGCCGTTATGGCTGTCGCCTTTCCGGCAGGAGTAGTGGCAACTCTCGACATCATCCCTGAATTCCCGGCTGTCATTTCTGGCCGGCACAAGAGGCGGGTTGACCGCTCCCCATAATACCTCTAATATCTCCCAAGAGGGCTAAAGCAGATAATGGCGCAAATCATTGAAGGCAGAAATCCGGTAATCGAAGCACTCAAGGCAGGACGTCCCATAAACAAAATACTGCTCATGCGGGACGTAAAGGGCCACGGCGCGGTGGATGAAATATTGCGCCTGGCCAGGGCCAGGGCTATTCCGGTTGAGTACGTGGACAGGCATGTCATCGACTGCCAGAGCGCAACCGGCGCCAGCCAGGGAGTAATTGCCTACGCAGCCGCCAGGGAATACGCCAACCTGGACGACCTTCTTGCTATCTCGAGACAGAAAAATGAGACTCCGCTATATTGTATCCTGGATGGCATCCAGGACCCGCACAATCTGGGCGCAATCTTAAGGACTGCCGAGGCAACCGGCGTTCATGGAGTCGTCGTGCGGGAGAGGCGGGCGGTGGGCCTTACTCCCGCCGTGGCCAAGGCATCGGCTGGCGCGGTGGAGTATGTTCCGGTGGCGAGGGTAATAAATATTTCCCGGGCACTGGAAACGCTGAAGAAAAACGGCGTCTGGGTTATCGGCATAGACACGGGCGGTGAATCGCCGTACACCGGGGTGGATTTCAGGCAGCCTACGGCGGTAGTCATCGGCAGCGAGGGGAAAGGAATATCAGACCTGGTCAAAAAGAAATGCGATTTAAGAGCATTTATTCCCATGAAGGGAAGGATTGCCTCGCTCAACGCCTCGGTGGCGGCCGCCGTCGTCATGTATGAAGCCTTCAGACAGCGTGGAGGGTAGCCACACCGGGTTACCGGAGGTCAGGCAAGCCCCTTTTTAACCGCGTAGGCCGCCGCTTCACTCCGGTTGGCCAGGTGCAGTTTGTCCATGATATTACGCAGATGCGTCTTCACCGTGTTTTCGGAGATAAAAAGAGCAAAAGCGATGTCCTTATTGGTTGCTCCCTGAGCCACCAGTTGCAGCACCTCCCCTTCCCGCGGGCTCAATACAGCCTCAGCCGGAGCGACCGCCTGCTTCACATTGGCTTCAAGCTCTTTGAACTCAGCGAGTAGCTTTGTTGCCATCACTGGTGAGACTATTACCCCACCCTGGGCGATATGAAAAATGCCATGAAGCAGCTCTTCAGGCTGGGTGTCCTTGAGGAGATAACCTTTAGCCCCAAATTTCATGGCGGCAAAGAGGTCAGCTTCGTTCTCGGAAATCGTCAGCACCAGGATATTAAGCTGAGGCATTTTCGTCTGGAGCACCTGCGTGGCTTCCAGCCCGGTAAAGCGGGGCATATTCAGGTCCATCAGCACCACGTCAGGCGCAAGCTCGACCGCCTTTTTTACCGCCTCCGCTCCATCAGATGCTTCCCCCACTATCTTCACGCCCTCCTGGCTGGCCAGCACCGCGGCAATGCCGCGGCGGAATAAAGGGTGGTCATCCACCACCAGCACTTTCACCGGCTCCATTTCATAACCTCACTTTTTGGGTAGGAATACTGACTCTTATTTCCGTGCCCTCCCCCGGCGCAGTAACGATGGCCAGGATACCACCCATCCCCTCCGTCCTCTCTTTCATTATCTTCAATCCGTGGTAGCTGGGGGGAGACTGCTCCAGGTCCTGGAGAGAAAAACCCCGCCCGTTGTCCTTGACTATCATCTCTATGACGTCTTTGGTATTCTCCAGACTGACGTCTATTTCAGTAGCCCGCGCATGCCGCCTGGCGTTGGTCAGCGCCTCCTGGGCGATGCGCAGCAACTGCAGCTCAGCCACCGGCGAAAGCTGGAGAAAGACTTTATGCGCATTAAATTGCACCTTGATATCGCTCTGCAGGCGGAATTTCCTGACATAGTCCGCCAGCGCCGGTATCAAGGGCAAAGTCCTCTCCCCGGCACTTAGTTGGTCAATGGACTCCCTGATATCCTCATAAGTGTCCTGCACCGTTATCTGAATATCATTAAGCTCGTCGAGCGCCTGCCCAACGTTCTGAGAAGAAAGCCAGTTGCGCACCAGCTTCGTTTTCATGTTGAGGTAGCTCAGCGATTGCGCCACGCCATCATGTATTTCCCGTCCAATCCTGCGGCGTTCCTCAATAATGGCATCCCGCTCTATGCGCCGGCGGATATTCAGGTTAATCCGGTAAGGCACGTGGGCAGCGACAAAGCAGAAAAGACTGTATATCATCAGCAGGGTAAGATTATATCCCTGCATAATCGAGGGGAACCTGGTGCTGAACTGGCTCAGCACTATGTGGGTCATGGACAGAGAAACAGAGGCAGTAGCGGCCAGGGAGAAGGAGACCTTCTCTTCAAAAAGAAGGGCCGAAGTCATAATAGGCGTCAGGGAATAGAGCAAGAAGCTGCTGTTTAGCCCGTTGGTGAACACGACCAGGAGAATACAAAGCACAAAGTCGCCAGCCAGGATAAAGTAAGTTACCGGGCTCCTCTCGCGCCACCGGAGGGGAGAGAAAACCTTCAACATGCTGTAGACGCCGAGCGCGCCGATGATGACATATATTTGAAGGCCAGACATCCTGGGGGCACTCAAGGCGGGGGTAACCTGTATGAACATCACCGCCAGAGCGTAGGACAAGAAACGGTAGCCGGAGAGAAATTGGTGAGCACCCTTCTCGTACCTGGTCTGCATCTTTTACATTCTCGTCGCTTAATTTGATGCTATGCCGTCTGGCCTCCGGCCAACTGCTTATGGCAAGTATAGTGGATGTTTGCCTCGCCGTCAATGGAGATGGGACGGAGATTGTTTACCAACGCTGGTCATTGCGAGGGCGAAGCCCGAAGCAATCTTCAAGGATGCTCTGTGCATAGCGGGAGATTGCTTCGCTACGCTCGCATATGACACGATGATGGCTCTTTTTAGGGTTGCTAAACGCTCTCATGGCACTATCCTGCCTGAATGACTTCCGGCGTCCCCTCTTTTCTCCTATGACCAAAGAGCTATTGTAACCGAGGCCAGATATGGGTAAGATACTTCCTGCAAAGGATTCAGGCACAAAGGACGGAGCCAGGGATGCCAGACCTCCCTTTAGAAACACCCAGAGCCAGGCTGCAAAGGCATCTGCCCCAGGCAGAGGCCCTACAGCTAATTCCTGAAGCGATGGCCAGGAAGTACCTGGCGATACCCCTGAGGGTGAATGAGCACGTTCTGCGGGTGGCCATGGCAAACCCCGCCGATATCCTGGCACTGGAAGCTTTAGGCACTCACAGCCAGATGCGCATAGAGACTGAGGCGGCCAACGTCGAGGAAATCCTGGAAGCCATCGATTTCAACTACAAGTCATATGACGAAATAGAAAGGCAGATTTCTAATATCAAGCTGCCTGATGAGGAGGCTGACGACCGGTTCAGGCTTGATAACGTCGCCGAAGCTCCGGTAGCACAAGTCCTTGCACTCATCATTGATGAGGCGGTAAAAGCCCGGGCCTCCGATATCCATCTCCAGACGCAGGAAGATAAACTGCGTGTGCGCTACCGCATAGACGGCGTCCTTCACGATACGCTGTCGTTGCCTCTTGCCACAGCCGCTCTGCTTATTTCACGGATTAAGATTCTGGCCAGCATGAATATCGCTGACCATCATCGTCCTCAAGATGGCCAATTCTCGGTTAAGACAAAAGGGCACAAGTCGATAGACATCCGCGTGGGCACCGTGCCCACGGTCTACGGCGAAATGGCAACATTGCGGCTGCTGGATAAATCCAGGGCCATCATGACGCTATCAGAGCTGGGGTTCCTCCCGGCGAGCCTGACAAAATATGAGGAAATGCTCAAAGTACCCTACGGCATGATTTTAATCAGCGGCCCCACCGGCGCCGGCAAGACCACCACCCTTTACGCTTCAGTCAACTGCCTCGACTGCGTTGGCCGGAACATCATCACCATCGAAGACCCGGTGGAGTACCGGTTCAAGAACATCGGCCAGATTCAGGTGAATACCCGGGCCGAGCTGACCTTTGCCAGTGGACTGCGGTCCATACTGCGCCTTGACCCCAATGTCATCCTGGTCGGTGAGATACGTGACGCTGAGACCGCGGAAATCGCCGTTCAGGCGGCCCTTACCGGGCACCTGGTGCTGTCTTCGATACATGCCAATGATGCCGTAGGCGTAGTCCTGCGGCTCCTTGACCTGGGCATTGAGCCGTTTCTGGTTTCGTCAGCGCTTATCGGCGTGGTGTCGCAGCGGATGGTGCGGCAGATTTGCCCCGATTGCGCCCGCCCCACCAGCGCCCCTCTGCCGGAGCAGATAACTTACAAAGAGGAGCTCGGGGAGGAGCGAAGTGAGTTCCTTTACGGCAGCGGCTGCAAGTCCTGCGCTCATACCGGTTACCGCGGGCGCAGCGGAATTTTTGAGATACTGGGAATAAGCGATGATATAAGAACGATGGTGCTGAAAGGTACTACTGCCACCCAGCTGCGGGCCAAAGCCATTGAAGAGGGGATGACGCCGCTGATTAAAGACGGCATGCTGAAGGTAAAAGCGGATATCACCACTCCGTCTGAAGTCCTGCGCAATGCCTACACCGCTGATTAGGCGGCTTATCCATGGTCACCAGGGGGAAAGACAATGGGGAAAAGTTATTATCAATATGTCGCCTATAACGAGGCTGGAGGAGTGGTCAAAGGGAAGCTATCGGCGGCAGGCGAAGACGCCGCCAGCGAGCTGCTGGGCTATGCTGGCTACAGAGCAATCAGCCTCAAGCTGGTTGTCCCCTTTTTCAATCCGGACAAACTACTGGCAGCCTTGTTCCGGCCCAAAGCGACGGAGATAATACTTTTTTACCGCGAGCTGGCCATGCTTCTGGAATCCGGGATAAACATCGTCACCGCCCTTGAGCTGCTGATGAACCAGGTGACCAACCGCACCCTGAAAAGAGCCCTGGGAGAAGCCATCGCCGACCTGCACAATGGCAGCCAGCTCTCGGCGGCCCTGGGCAAGCACACGGGAGTCTTCTCACCGATTTATTGCCGGCTGGTCGGCATCGGTGAGCAGAGCGGCCATCTGGAGACAGTGCTCAGGCAGATAGCTGATTACATGGAAAAGGAAGCCACCGCCAACAAGAACATCAAGAACGCCCTTATGTTGCCGGTCATCACGTCACTGGCAACTATAGTGGTAGTAACGATACTGGCCACCTTCGTTTTGCCAGCCTTCGCCAATTTATACAGCATGCTCGGCGTTGAGTTGCCAACTCCTGCCAGGATAACCATCGGCATCGCCGGCAAGATTCAAAAGTATGGAATTTATCTTGTGCTGGCGCTGGTTGTTGCCGTCGTCCTGGCTTTTCTTTATGTTAGAACTCCGGGAGGAAGATACAAGTGGGACAAGCTGCTTCTGTCTCTGCCACTGGTGGGGCGGGTAAATCACCTGGGCGAACTTGCACGCTGCTGCCGGAGCCTGTCCCTGCTTTTCCAGGCTGGTCTGCCCCTGGCGGAAGCCATGCCCCTGGTAACCCACGGTGGCGCCAATAGAGCGCTGGTGAAGGCACTTATGGACGTCCATCAGGACATGGTCAAGGGTGAAGGCTTGTCCCAGCCGATGGCGAAGAACCGCCTCTTCCTGCCGATGATGGTGCAACTGGTCAAGGTCGGCGAGGAAACCGGCAAACTCGATGTCACTTTACTGGCGGTGTCTCGAGGCTACGAGGCGGAAGCTGAAGACAGGACCCGTTCCATCATCGCTCAGATTCAACCAGCAATGACGTTAGCCATGGGACTGGTAATCGGGCTTATCGCCTGGACCCTGACTTCAGCCATGTATTCTATGTACGGGCAGGGATTCTAGCCCGGGAAGCAGGGGTAGCCGTCAGGAACATGGAGATGGGAATGCGAGTGTTCAGGGTCGGCCAGGTATTGCGGGGACTTGCTCACCGTGCCTGCACGCCGAAGTGCGTTACGGCACGCAGGCGTGAGTCAGGGATGACCCTCATCGAAACGGTGATAGCCCTGGCAGTCCTGGGCATGATTGCGGTCGCTTTCCTCACCGGCCTGGCCACCCTTGCTAAACTTACCGTCACCAACGATGTACGTACCACCGCTGAGAGCCTGGCCCTGAGTCAACTGGAGTGGGCCAAAAAGGCCAGCTACGTGTACGAGGCTGCGGGATATTCGCCGGCGCCCCTGCCCGGCGGCCAGGACTACTCCGGCTACTCAGCCCTGGTAACCGCTGCGCCGCTGCGCAGCCCTGATGACGGCATCCAGAGGATAACGGTCACCATCAAGCGTCTGGATAAAGGCATCGTCAGCCTTGAAGGATATAAGGTAGACAGATGAAGCGGAACGAGAGGGGCTTTGCCCTGATTGAAGTGGCGATAGCTATGGTAATTGTTGCGCTCACCGCCGGCGTCACCGTCACCACTACGTTCCAGGTTTTCCGCGGTATGGGGCACAGCAATGACTATATGACCGCGGTACGCCAGGTACAGAGCGCTGGCTACCGGGTCAGCTCCGACGCCCAGATGGCGCAGAGCGTGTCGGTGAACAACGAAGCCCCCTCGGATTTCCTGCTCCTGGTCTGGACGGAGCGCAGCAGTACCGATGAGTTGATTTATCATTCGATAAGGTACTTTGTTGACAACCTGACTGATGGAGTTGGCAAATTGAAGCGCAGCCACTGGAGCAGCGCCGGAGTAAATGAGCAGACCCTGGTAGCGGAATATATCTATTTCGACCCGGATGACCCGGCCAACAGCACCCAGGCCAGTCTTCAGGGTACAACGCTGACGGTGCAACTGACCGCCTCATTTGGGGACTACCGGGAGACCAGGGAATACAAAATCGTCCGTCGCCCGACCTTCTAGCGAGGAGCGCCATGCCGTTGCAGCAGGTAAAGACAGCGATAAAGGGCCAGAGGGGATATGTCCTGCCCCTGGTCTTGGCCCTGCTGGCCCTGGGCGGGCTGACCATCACCTCCAGCCTCAGCTACGCTGCCACCACACTCAATAGCAGCCGCATCATCAGTGAAAAGACAAACGGAATTTACGCAGCCGACACCGGCATGGAAAATACGTTGTGGGCATTAAAAAACGGCGTCCCACCATCTTCGCAGCTACCTGAAGCGATAAACCATATGCAGGTGGCCATACAGACCGAAGCAAAGGGGGCCTATACCCTGTACTTCGGCGAGCTAATCCAGCCGGGGGAGCATAGCGACTACCTCACCGTAAGCGGCGACATAGTTTGGGAGGAAAGTGCCGCAGCCTACAGGTACACCATCACCGTCACCAAGCAACCTCTGGCGGATGCGACAGTGATTCATCTGGAAGAAATCGGGGCCAGGCTTCCTCCGGGCTACAGCTATCAAGCCGGGTCGGCGGCCGGCTTCGCCGATAACCTGTCCACCATTGAACCGGATGTGACCCTCGATGGCATCGGCGCTTACATGCTCAACTGGGATTTCGTGACGCCGTTACCCAGCGTTTCAGATAGCGACCCGGTGAAGACCCAGACTTTCTACATCGCCGGAGAAGGGGAGCAGCAGGGTAATTATGCCTGGGTGGTGGCTAACAGGACTGATATCGGGCAGGTGGGTGAAATTTCCGGCTCACTATATGAGATTACAGCAACCGCCACACGTCCGGAAGACGGCCAGGCTACAGCCAGAATACGAGTTGATGCGTTTGTGTCGCCCGAAACAATATACATCTACTCGTGGCGGATAGACAAATAGCGATGCTGAGGAATGTACTATGAAGCTAAACAAGATAACCTGGATACTTTTGACTGCAGGCGTTTTCGCCATTCTGCTGGCGGGCCTGAGCGCAGTTCGCTCTCAGCAGGTCCAACAGCAAAACCAGCTGAGGGATGAGCTGGACTTAACTCAAGCCAAGCTGACGGGGATTCAACTGGAGCGGCTTTACAAGCAGCAGGGGGAGCTGGAGAAGCGACTGAACCAGATGCTGTCGCAGTCTGAAACCGCCAGGGCGACTCTTTCCCAGCCCGTGGAAAGCATTGCCACCGCCGGCGTCCTGTTTGATACTGCCGAAGCTGCCGGCGTGTCAGTGAGCGAGGTCAAAATTTCACCGCTGACCAGCCAAAAGCTGGAAGGAGTCCCCGCTTCGGCGTCGGTCCTCAGCGCCCGGGTTGAAGGCAGTCTCTCCGGCTTGATTGGTTTTATCACCAGACTGAATGATAGCTTCGGAACGGGCGTTGTCAGGTCAGGAAAAATAAGCATTGATGAAGCAAAGGCGGAGACGTCAGCCAGTATCGAGATGGTCATTTATACTTATCAGGGTGGTTAGCTATGGCACAAAAGATTGTCACTCTATATATAGATGATACCAGCATCCGGTTGATAGTAACCCGTGGCGAGCGCATAAAAAAATGGGCTGACCTGCCACTGGAACCAGGCCTGGTTAAGAATACGGTGGTCGTGGATGAGGCCAAGGTTGCCGCTAAAATCAGGCAGCTTTTTAGAGAGCGGAAGGTAAACAGCAGCAAGGTCGTTGTCGGCGTCAGCGGAGCGAACTGTTTCTCCCGACCGATTGTTTTGCCACAGTTGCCCGGGGCGATGCTGACGGAAGCGGTGAAGCGGGAAGCGAAAAGACTATTGCCGGTGCCTCTGGACCAGCTTTATCTTTCATGGCAGACCATGCCGGCTCCGGCGGGGAAAATACAGGTCTTCCTGGTGGCGATACCGTGCAAGACGGCCGATGCCCTGCTCAGAACGCTGCACCAGGCGGGACTCAAGCCCTCGCTCATGGACCTGAAGCCGCTGCTCTTAGCCAGGGTGGTGAATGAAGCGACGGCGGTAGCGATAATCGTTGACGTTCAGACCACCGAGTTCGACATCGTGATTATGTCGGGGGGCATCCCTCAACCTGTCCGCAATGTCTCTCTTCCCGGTGACGCATTATCCTGGCCCCATACATTGCCACTGATAAGAGATGAGCTGGATAGGACTATCAAGTTCTTCAATGACAATAATCACGAAAGGCCTCTGGCGGCCACCGCGGCCGTACTTATTTCCGGAGAGATGGCCAGGGAGCCGGAGCTATGCCAATCGCTATCGGACCAGCTGGGACGCCCCGTTTACCCGCTGTCATCGCCGCTGGTCTGCCCCCAGGGATTGGACCCTAACCGTTACCTGGCCAACATCGGCCTGGTCCTCAAAAAGTCGCCCCTGAGGCAAGAGAACCGGCACCTGCTGGTAAATCTGGATATTCTGCCTGTTCCCTATCGACCTAAACCACCGTCTTTGACCAGGGTGCTGGCTCTGCCCGGCGCCGTCTCAGCCATCGGCATACTTATCCTGTTTACGATGCTAATCCAGGGCGCCGCGGCTGACATTGCTTCAGCGCGCGGTCAACTGGAAGCTGCCGCCCAGCTCTCGCAGCAAAGGCTGGCGGAAAGGCAGCGGCTCCTGGAGGACATCGCCAGGCTGGAGAAAAAAGTCGCCGAGGTGGAAGCCAATGAAAACAATTTCGCCACTGCCCTGACTGCTCTGGAGAAGCAGAGAAACGCTACCAACGGTAGTTTAGCAACCGCGGTAAACACCTTGCCTGGCACTATAACTCCAGGCAGCATCGCCTACAGCAACGGCGTTCTGACCATGAGCGGCACGGCCTCAACCGAGGACGAAATTCTATCCTACTTAAGGCAACTGGATGACAGCGGCATATTTTCTGAAATCACCATCAGCGGCATTAAAAGAACCGGAGATGACCGGGTGGATTTCACATTCACTCTCAAGGTAGGAGGATGAGGATATGGATATTGTGTCCCTGCTGCGCCTGGCCCTAGACAAAGGCGCTTCGGACTTGCACCTGGTTGTTTTTAGTCCGCCCGTACTCCGTATCAACGGTCGGCTGCAGCCGATAGCCACTATGCCGCCGCTAACCGCCGAGGACGTAGAACGGCTCTTCAACCAGATAGCCTCCGATAGGGAGAGGGAGGACTTTGAACGCAATCTGGAGATGGACTTTGGCTGCACCATCCCGGATTTCATCCGAATCCGCTGCAATGCGGCCAGGGAGCGCGGGGTGCTCAGCCTTGTCATACGATTGTTACCGCTGGCTATCCCCGACCTTGACGAATTGGGATTACCCGATATATGCAAAGAACTGGTGTTCAAGCCTCGCGGGCTGGTGGTGGTCAGCGGGCCTACCGGCAGCGGCAAGTCCACCACGCTGGCCGCCATGATTAACTATTTGAACAGAAGGAAAGGCTGCCGCGTGGTTACTATCGAAGACCCTATAGAATATATTTATCCCAACCACGGCTGCGTAATAACGCAGCGGGAGCTTGGCCGTGACACTCGTTCCTTTGCCGAAGCTTTAAAGCACGTGCTGAGGCAAGACCCTGATGTTATCCTGGTTGGAGAGATGAGGGATTCGGAGACAGCCTCCGCCGTGCTTTCCCTGGCGGAAACCGGGCACCTGGTACTGACCACCGGTCACGCCCCGAGCGCTTCTCAGACCATTGAGCGAATAATAGACCTCTTTCCTCCCCATGAGCGTCATCTGGCCCAGTCCCAACTGGCGTCGCTGCTTCTCGGTGTCCTGTGCCAGGTGCTGGTGCCCAAAGTTGATGATTCAGCGAGGGTAGCGGTAGTCGAGGTCATGCTGGCCAGCCCGGCGGTAAGAAATCTCATCCGGGAAGGTAAGATTTATCAGTTGCCCAACATAATCTGCACGCAGTCCCAGATGGGGATGGAGTCGCTTGACCAGGCATTGTTCAACCTGTATTGCAAAGGGATAATCAGCAGAGAAAGCCTGTTTGCCCTGTGTAATGACCGGGACGGGGTGCTCCAGCTTTGCGGCAAGATTGAAGCGCTATAACCCGCTTCAGCCCTCGGCCAGCTTTCCCGGGCACTATTGACTAGCCGGCCAAAAGCGAGCACAATACCACGAAGTGGAAGTCGCGCTAATCATCGTCTTTGCCTTGCTCGGCACTGCCATCGGCAGCTTTCTGAACGTCTGCATTGACCGCCTGCCGGCGGGCAAATCGCTGCTGCGCCCGCCATCCCACTGCGATACTTGCCAGCACCGCCTGTCGCCAAAGGACCTCGTCCCTATTTTCAGCTACCTGTGGCTGCGCCGGCGCTGCCGCTACTGTCACGCCCCTATCACCCTCCGTCCCTTCCTGGTAGAGACCGGCAGTGGGCTGCTCTTTGCCTTTCTCTACTGGCATTACGGCCCCGGCATCGTGCTGGCCGTCACCGCCATTTATAGCAGCCTGTTCATCGTTCTAGCGGTCATCGACCTGGAGCACGGGCTTATCCTCAACAAAATCGTCTACCCGGCAGCGGCGATGGCCCTGGTTATCGATGTCTTTCTGCCCCAACCCGGAATCATCAGCGGTGCCATTGGCGGGACTATTGGTCTCGTCTTTCTGCTGCTCCCGGCCCTGCTCTATCCCAGCGGGATGGGATGGGGAGATGTTAAAATGGCGGCGCTCATCGGCCTGGTTACCGGCTTTCCCCTGGTGCTGGTCGCCCTGCCGCTGGGAGCAATACTGGGGGGGGTGGTAGCTGGCGGGCTTCTCTTGCTCAAAGTCAAGAAACGCAAAGAGGCCATCCCCTTCGGCCCGTTTCTGTCGCTGGCGACCATAGTCGCCTTGCTCTGGGGCCAGCAAATCGTCGACTGGTATGTAGGCTTGTTCTAGCTTCCCGGCAGCAAGTCCGGCACGCTCCCTTTCTTCTTGACAAGTGGCGGCTGAAGATGGTAAGTTAAATTGTTAGCAGTCTCATGTTTTGACTGCTAATTAAGGTAGAGCGATATGCTATCTCTCAGGTCGGCGAGCATACTCAAAACAATAGTGGGGCACTACATCGCCAGGGCTACACCGGTATCGTCTCAGACCGTGACCGAGGTATGCGCGCTGGGGGTGAGCCCGGCCACCATCCGCAACGAGATGGCGCACCTGGAGGACGAGGGCTTCATCACCCGCTGCCACCCATCGGCTGGAAGCGTACCGTCGGACAAAGGCTACCGCTACTATGTGGAGTCCCTGGAGAAAGTATCGCTGCCCCCGAGCGAGCAGTTCCTGATAAGCCACCTCCTGCATCAGGTGGACAGGGAGACGGAGAAATGGCTGAGCCTGGCAGCCACGCTGATAGCCAGGTCGTCCCAGAATGTGGCCATAGTCACCACGCCCAGGCCGGCACACTGCAAATTGAAGCACCTGGAGCTGGTCAGCCTTCAGGACTCGCTGGCGCTGCTGGTGCTTGTCTTCCACGGAGCCAGGGTCAGGCAGCAGCTAATGACCTTTGACCAGGCGCTGCCCCAGGAGGAGCTAACGGCAACCGCCAACAAGCTGAACGCCGTCTACTCCGGCCTGTGTCGCTCTGAAATTTCAGGTAAAGCAACGGAAACGTTGTCCGCCGCCGAGCAGCAGGTAGCCGATTGCGTGCTGAAGCTGATGCATCTTGAAGATGAGCAGGAGCATGAGGAGACATATCTCGATGGCCTTCACTTCATGTTCAGTCAGCCGGAATTCGCCCGCAGCCAGCAATTTACCGCTCTGATGGAGCTGCTGGACCAGAGGAGGCTGCTGAACGTCCTGTCTGACAGGCTGGCCGGCTATGGAGTGCACGTAATCATCGGCA
Organism: Chloroflexota bacterium; assembly: GCA_016202545.1. Lineage (GTDB taxonomy): Bacteria > Chloroflexota > Dehalococcoidia > Dehalococcoidales > JACQON01 > JACQON01. Next base: position 11,566 of record JACQON010000012.1, on the reverse strand, counting down.
AGGAGAATACGTCGGAAGCCATCCAGAGCTGCAGTGTGGTTATCGGCCGCTATGGAATACCCGATGAAGCTATCGGCACCGTCAGCGTAGTCGGCCCCACCAGGATGCCCTACCCTCGCATCATCTCTACCATAAACTACCTCTCCTCGCTATTGAGCATGATGGTGGCTGAGCTATACGGAAGAAAAGCCGCCTCCGAATCCATGATGCATGGCGCTCGGAGCTGAAAGGCCTGACCTCGCTTATATCAAGTTGCCGGTGGCAGGATGAAAATATTCAGGGGTGAGAAGTGATGGCAGAAGCGAACCAGACCGCCAGGCCGGAACCAGAAGTGGCCGGGACGGAGGATATTGAAAAATTGAAGCAAACCCTGGCCGAGCAGACGGCCAGGGCGGAGAGCTATCTGGCCAGCTGGCAGAGAACTCAGGCGGACTTCACTAATTACAAGCGACACGCCGAGAGGGAAAGGGAGGAGACTACCAGGCTGGCTAACGCAGGCCTTATACTCAACCTGCTCCCCGTCCTTGACGATATGGAACGGGCTTTCGCTTCCGTCTCCGCCGCGGCTGACCCCGGCTGGGTGGGCGGCTTCAGGCTTATCGAGCGTAAGTTCCGGGCAGTCCTGGAAGCGCAAGGGCTATCGGCGATTAAGGCGGTAGGAGAGCCGTTTGACCCCAACCTTCATGAGGCGGTAAGGCAGGACAAGGGAGAGGAGGGGACCGTCATCCAGGAAGTGCAAAGAGGATACCAGCTGTTTGATAAAGCCATTCGCCCGGCCAAGGTAGTGGTGGGCAATGGCACAGAAAAGGAGGGATAAACCGTGGCAAGAGCAGTGGGAATTGACCTGGGTACCACGTTCAGTGAAATAGCCGTCATGGAGGGAGGAGAACCGAAGGTAATACCTGCGGCTGAGGGTGGTAACCTCATCCCCTCGGTGGTGGCAATAAGCAAAAGCGGCGAGCGCCTCGTCGGGCAACTGGCCAGGCGCCAGGCTATCATTAACCCCGACAACACCATTTATAGCATCAAGAGGTTCATGGGGCGCAAGTGGGGCGAGCCAATCGGGCGCGAGCTGCCGGTGGAGGAAGATGCCCGCCGCAAGACCTACAAGGTGACTAAAGGGCCGAATAATGAGGTGCGGGTGATGATGGGTGGCAAGGAATATCGCCCTGAGGAAATCTCGGCGATGATACTTCAAAAGCTGAAGGCGGATGCCGAAGCTTACCTCGGGGAGAAGGTCACTGATGCCGTGGTCACCGTCCCGGCCTACTTCAATGACGCCCAGCGGCAGGCGACCAAGGACGCCGGCGCCATCGCCGGGCTCAACGTTCTGCGAATCATCAATGAGCCAACCGCCGCTGCCCTGGCCTACGGGCTGGACAAGAAAAAGGAGGAGACCATCGCTGTTTATGACCTCGGCGGTGGTACCTTTGACATCTCTATTCTGGAGATAGGCGAGGGCACCTTCCAGGTCAAGTCCACCGCCGGCGATACCCACCTGGGTGGCGATGACTTCGACCAGAGGGTCATGGACTGGACTTGCGATGAGTTCAAGCGGGACCAGGGGATAGACCTGAGGCAGGACAGGATGGCGCTGCAGCGGATAAAGGAAGCGGCGGAAAAGGCCAAGGTGGAGCTGTCCACTGTCCAGCAGACGGAGATAAACCTGCCCTTTATCACCGCCGACGCCAGCGGCCCCAAGCACCTGAACTATACCCTTACCCGGGCCAAGCTGGAGCAGCTGGTGATGGACCTGGTGGACAAGACTATGGAGCCCTGCCGCCAGGCGCTGGCTGATGGCGGCAAGACATCGGCCCAAATCAATGAGGTTATCCTAGTGGGTGGCCAGACCAGGATGCCGCTGGTTCAGCAGAAGGTGAAGCAGTTTTTCGGCAAAGAGCCACATAAGGGTGTCAATCCTGATGAGGTGGTGGCCATCGGTGCCGCCATTCAGGCGGGTGTGCTCAAAGGAGAGGTCAAGGAGGTCCTGCTTCTGGATGTAACTCCGCTCACGCTGGGCATTGAAACTCTGGGCGGCGTAGCCACTCCGCTCATCAGCCGCAACACTACCATTCCCACCTCCAAAAGCCAGGTATTCAGCACTGCCAGCGATAACCAGCCCAGCGTGGAGATACACGTCATCCAGGGGGAGCGGCCAATGGCAGCCGATAACCGGACGCTGGGACGGTTCATACTCGATGGCATTTTGCCGGCACCGCGCGGCCTGCCTCAGGTAGAAGTTACCTTTGATATAGATGCCAACGGCATCCTCAACGTCAAGGCACGCGATAAAGGCACCGGCCGGGAGCAGAAAATCACCATTACCGCCTCCAGCGGGCTGTCCAAGGACGATGTGGAGAAGATGAGGCGTGACGCTGAGATGCACGCCGCCGAGGATGTCAAGCGCCGTGAAGAGGTGGAAGCCCGCAACGCCGCTGACACCACGGCCTATACCGCCGAAAAGACGCTGCGTGATAATAAGGATAAGGTGCCCGCAGACCTGCACCAGGAAGCGGAAACAAAGATAGCCGCCGTCCGTTCAGCCCTGCAAGGAACTGATGTGGATGGCCTGCGCCGGGCAACGCAGGAACTGAACGAGACGATGCAGAAGATAGGCACCGCTATCTACCAGCAGCAGCAACAGCCACCGCCGGAGGGCGGACCAACTCCGGGAAAAGACGAGGGCACCGTGGAGGGAGAGTTCCGCGAGGTTTAATTCAGGGGAGTAAAAATAATGGGCGAACCAGATAGTCAACAGAGAGGTCTGGCAGGGGAGTATTACGTAGCATTCATCATGTCTCGCTTGGGATATGATATTGCCATTACTATAGGCAGGGCGAAGATTCTTGACATGGTGGCACTAGCTCATTCTGGAAAGACAATCAAGATACAAATCAAATCCACGTATCAAGGTTATGATTGGTTAGTCAAAAATAAGTTCGACCCTAGCACAAACCCTATTGTTGCACTTGTCCGGCTTGGGAAGGATGCCGCACAAAAACCTGAACTATATTTTCTTCCTGGGGCCAAGGCAAACGAGTTAATTACGCACAAGTATAAAAACCATTCTCCTCGCATCAGTCGTGCAAAAGTTCTGAAGGAATTTCAAGATCACGACTTTGGGCTCATCAAGCGGCTATTGGGAGATTAGTTAAAGAGGGGCTTCGCCCCTCTTACATATCAATTCCCCTTCCCCTTATCAAGGGGAAGGGGATAAAGGGGATAGGGTTTACTAAGGTAATGGCCATAAAGCGAGACTATTATGAAGTCCTGGGCGTAGATAGAGACGCTTCCGAGGAAGAAATAAAGAAGGCCTTCCGCAAGCTAGCCTTCAAATGCCACCCTGACCGCAACCACGCTGAGGACGCTGCGGAAAAGTTCAAAGAGCTGAACGAGGCCTACGAGGCATTGTCAGACCCGGACAAGCGCTCCGCCTATGACCGCTTCGGACATGCCGGCGTCGAGGGTGGCCCGGGACAGGGTTTCGGCAACTTTGACTTCGGCGGCTTCGGTGACATCTTTGAAGCCTTCTTTGGCGGCGCTGCCACCACCTCCCGCCAGGCGCCCCGGAGCGGCGCCGACCTGCGCGGCAGCATCACCATTACCTTTGAGGAGGCTGCCTTCGGCTGCGAAAAGGAGATATCGGTACTCCGCACCGAGCATTGCTCCTTGTGTCAGGGCACCGGCAGCCAGCCGGGCACTCAGCCCAGCCGGTGTCCCCACTGCAATGGCACCGGGCAGATGCGCCGGGTCCACCAGAGCGTCTTCGGCCGCTTCACCAATGTCACCACCTGTAATCGCTGCCGGGGTGAGGGCACCATCATCACCGACCCCTGCTCACAGTGCAAGGGCACGGGCAAAGAGAAACGCCAGCGCAATATCCTGGTCAAAATCCCCGCCGGAGTGGACAACGGCTCCCAGTTACGTCTCTCTGGCGAGGGACACGCCGGAACCAGAGGCGGCGCCCCGGGCGACTTTTACATCGCCATAACGGTGCTGCCCCATCAGTTCTTTATCCGTGACGGCGATGACATCTTCTACGACCTGCCTATTAATGTCGCTCAGGCTGCCCTCGGTACCGAGCTAGAAATACCCACCATGGATGGCAACACCAAGCTCAAGATTCCGGCCGGCAGCCAGACGGGCACGGCTTTCCGACTTAAGAACAAGGGGAGCCATCATCTGCATAAAAACGGACGCGGCGACCAGATAGTGACGCTGTTTGTGGCTACGCCTGATTTGCTGACGGAAAAGCAGCGCCGACTATTCCAGGAGCTGGCTGGTAGCCTGGAGCCAGCCGATATGCCATCGTCAGAAAAATGGAAGGGCTTTCTGAGCAAGCTCAGGAACGCTTTCGGTGCCTGAAGAGGGAGACCAGCTTCCAGCGCCGTCCGGCCAGCTCATGCCTGCCCTCGGTCTCCAGAAGCTCGGCTATCGCTTGCGCCGGCTTAACGCCGTCACATAGCACCTTGTAAATCCTCTCGGTTATGGGCATCTCCAGCCCCAGCTTCTGGGCTAGGTTCCAGACGGCAACGGCGGTACTCAACCCCTCAGCCACACCACTCATCGAGGCAGTTATCTTGTCCAGCCGGTGCCCCTTGGCTAGCTCCACTCCCACGTGGTGGTTCCGGCTCAGCGGGCTGGCGCAGGTAGCTATCAAATCACCCAGTCCGGCTAAACCGGACAGGGTGAGAGGGCTTGCCCCCTGGGCGACGGCCAGGGCTGCCATCTCGGTCAGGCCACGGGTGATGAAGGCCGCCTTGGCGTTATCGCCATAGCCCATCCCATCCACCATGCCAGCCCCCAGGGCAATCACATTCTTCAGTGCCCCTCCCAGCTCTACCCCCACGACATCGGTGTTGGTATACACCGTGAAGTTGGGTGCCGTCAGCAGCTTCTGGGCCTTGATGGCGACGTCCATATCCTGGGCTGCCACCACTGCCGATGCCGGCAGGCGCTGGATGACCTCTTTGGACAGGTTGGGGCCGGAAAGGACACAGATATTGGGCCACAGGCCAGGGTCTATTTCCTCGGCGATTACCTCTGACATGCGCTTGCTGGTGCCGACCTCCAGACCTTTGGCCGTGCTCACCACCAGCATTGACTGCTTCAGATGGTCCTTGGCCAGCCTTATATTCTGTCGCATGGACTGTGACGGCACCGCCAGGAGCACGGCGGCAACATCATCCAGAGCTTCCTTCAGCGAACTGGTGATTGATATTTGTGACGGGAAGGCGGTCAGCGGCGGCAGGCCAGGCCCGTTCCGCTTCAGTCGATGGGCCTCTTCCTCGGTCCTCGCCCACAGCCTGATTTTCAGTCCCTTATGCGCTAACACCACCCCCAAGGTTATCCCCCAGGTGGTGGTGCCGATGATAGCAACTTTGGGCATATGCCTCCGCGCCGGCATCACCAGGCTTTCAAAAATGTGGTTTTTCAGCCGGTGGCTATCCTCTTCGCCTTGTCACCCAGCTTACGCTCGGTGCCGGTCAACAGCCTGACGATATTGTCACGGTGCATCACGATGATAAGCACTGAGCCGCTCAGGGCGTAAAATGATAATTCGATGGGGAATCCGTTGATGATGGTCAGCGGCACCAGCAAAGCATAGGTGCCAACCACGGCGACAATAGAGCCCAGGGCGGCAAATCTGGTCAGGCCGGCGCCGATAATCAATAGCTCGCCGCCAAAAAGCGCCGCTGGCGGGTATAAAGCGACCAGTCCACCGAAGAAAGTGGCCACCCCTCTGCCACCCTTGAACTTGAGGAATATCGGCCAGATATGCCCGGCTACAGCCGCCAGTGCCGCCACCGCCTCAGCCATCAACATCCCCAGGGCAAAGTCCCCTACCATCATATAGCTCCTGCCGACTATCAGCCCGGCATAAGTCACCGCCAGTATCCCTTTTAATAAGTCCAGGCCGAGGACCAGCGCCGCCGCTTTCCTGCCCGCCGTTCGCATCACGTTGGTCGTTCCCATTTTGCCGCTGCCGTACTTCCTGACATCCACGCCGGCAATGTGCCTGGATACCAGCACGCCGAAGGGGATTGAACCCAGAAGGTAACCGAGAATTATCACGCTGACAAATTTGGCGATTATCACGACTTGCCTCCCGTTTTAAAGACTAGGCGAAGAGGGGTGCCGGTGAAACCGAACGCCTGGCGCAGTCTATTCTCCAGGTAGCGCCGGTAAGAAAAATGCACCAGTTTAGCATCATTGACAGAGAAGGTAAACGTCGGCGGGTTTACGCCGGACTGAGCAGCGCCGAAGACCTTTAGCTGCCTTTTGCCAACGCGGGGTAAGTTCTGGACCGCCAGAGCGTCCTGCACCACTGCGTTGACCGCAGCCCGCGGTAGCCGTTTGGCCCTTTTATCGTATATCTGAAACACCAGCGGCATAATCTTATCTACATCCCACCCTAGTTTCGCCGAAATGTAGACCAGCGGGGCGTAGGACATGAACTTGAACTGGCTTCTGACATGCCTGTCATATTCAGCTTTGTTTTTATCTTCTATTAAATCCCACTTATTGACTATCAGCGCCACTCCTCTGGCCGCCTGTTGAATGTACCCGGCGATATGGGTATCCTGGGCGGTAGCAGGTTCGGCGACATCGAGCACCAGCAAAGCAATATCCGCCCGCTCGATGGCGCGCAGGGTGCGGATTACACTATGCTGTTCCACACCCACCTCTATCCGGCCCCGCCGCCTTATTCCCGCTGTATCAATAAATAGCACACCGCGACCCTCAAAGTCAAGTAGGCTGTCTACAGCGTCTCGAGTAGTCCCCGGTGCCTCATCAACGATGGCCCGTTCCTCGCCCAGCAGGGCGTTCAGCAGCATTGACTTGCCCACGTTAGGCCTGCCCACTATGGCCACCTTTACAACCTGCGGCGCAACCTCAGACGGCAAGCGAGCCGGCAGCAGGGAAACGACCCGGTCCAGCAGTTCAGCGATGCGCCGGCCATGATAGGCGGAGATAGCCATCGGCTCACCTAACCCCAGCCGGTAAAACTCCGCCACCGCGCCTTCAAGCCTGGTATTGTCCGCCTTGTTCACCGCCAGCGCCACTGGCTTGCCCGCCTTGCGAAGCATATCGGCGACGTCCTGGTCAGCAGGCACCATGCCTTCCTTCACATCCACCACGAAAACAATGGCATCAGCCTCAGCAATGGCTGCATCCACCTGGGCCTTAACCATCTGGTCAATGGCAGATGGGACCCGCGGTTCCAGACCTCCGGTGTCAACCATGACGAACTCAACCCCGTTCCACGAAACATCGGCAAGGACGCGGTCGCGGGTTGTCCCCGGCAAGTCCTCCACGATAGCTATCGGCTTGCCGGCTGCCCGGTTCAACAGGGTGGACTTACCTACATTCTGCCTGCCAACGATAGCCACGATAGGTTTACTCACACCCACTTCCAAAGTCTTTCACGCAAATTATTTTCCCACCTGTCCCCCCCCAGGTCTTTGTAGCGTCATAATTCCATCGCAAATCCGCCTGTACCGCCATGCGGCTTGGCGAACACCTCTTCCCTACCGGTAGCCGGCCAGCGGAATCTCCAGGCCGCCCAGCATCCGTACCAGCAGCGCCTTTTGCAGGTGCAGCCTGTTTTCGGCCTGGTCAAAGACCACCGACTGCGGGCCGTACGCGATTCCTTCAGCCACTTCCTCGCCATGGTGGGCTGGCAAGGGATGCATCAGAATGGCATCTCTTTTGGCCAGGGATAAAAGCTCGCTATTCACCTGATAGCCGGCAAAGGCTTGCCGCCGCTGCTCGGCTTCCGCTTCCTGCCCCATGCTCGTCCAGACATCGGTATAGACCACGTCAGCCCCGCTGACCGCCAGGCGCGGCTCACTGGTGCAAAATATCTCGGCGCCGCTATCATCGCATCTCCGGGCCAAATTCAACACCTCATCCTTAACGGCGTAGCCAGGCGGAGAAGCAATCCTGAAGTTCATGCCGGCGAGTGAAGCCGCCAGCAGCAGGCTGTGCGCCACATTGTTGCCATCGCCGATGAAGGCCAGTGTCAGCCCCCGGAGTTCGCCCTTCTTCTCATAAATGGTAAGCAGGTCAGCCAGCGCCTGGCAGGGGTGCTCCAGGTCAGACAGCGCATTTATGACCGGCACGGGGGCATGTTTAGCCAGTGCCTCCAGGGTGCGGTGGGACATGGTGCGGGCAGCGATGGCATCCACATAGCGGCTGAGCACCCGGGCGACATCGGCAACCGACTCGCGCTGGCCCAGGCCGACCTCCGCCGGGGACAGATAGATGGCATGGCCGCCCAACTGCCGCATAGCCACCTCAAAGCTGACCCTGGTCCTCAGCGACGGCTTCTCGAATATCAGCGCCAGCGTCTTTCTTTCCAGCAGGGAAACCCAGCCGGCGGCCTTTAGCTCCCTGGCATCAGACATAAGCGAATGGATGTCCACACCGCTCAGGTCGGATATTGAAAGTAGGTCCTTCTTCAAAATAGCCCCCTTTATGCCCTACAGTATATCACGAAATGATAATTATTCAATACCTTTAATAGTGGCCGTAATCCGTGAGTCCGAATCCCAAAAAGCCACCTCAAAGGTGTCATTGCGAGACCATCCGCCGCAGGCGGAGGCTTCAGCCCGAGGGCGAAGCAATTTCTAGTACCCTATCAGGATAAATACAGGTACTTTCAGACCAATCCTTGAACACTCATGTTTATGGGTGACCTCATCCCCTTTTTCCCCTTCTCCTGCTCAGGAGAAGGGGAAAAGATTTAGAGAGGGGCAAGCCCCTCTCTTTTACTTAACTCCCTCTTCCCGCTGGGAAGAGGGTAGGGAGATGGACGTCCGCCTTAGCCGAGCCGAAGATGGCATCCTCACACAGCGACAATAACGTTTGATAATATCTTTATTCGCCTGGCGCGATACTAGCAACGCATACAGAAACGGGTGAGATTGCTTCGGGCTTCGCCCTCGCAATGACAAGGCGTATTCATAAACAATCTCCTCGAAACCGCCCTTGCTTTATCATCAAAAATTTAGTAAAGTCAATCTATGACCAGACTGGATAGGTCCCACGCCAGGACGGTTTATGTCTGCCAGCAGTGCGGCAGGAAGAGCTTGAGATGGGAGGGGCGCTGCCCGGCCTGTCAGCAGTGGAATACCTTCGTCGAGACCATCACGGCAGAAGCACCCTCTTCCGGCTTATCCGCCCGGGAAAATCCCCCCCAGGAGCTGTCGCAGATAGGGGTCGAGGCCAGGGACCGCTTCTCTTTGCCGCTGGGCGAGTTCAACCGGGTGCTGGGCGGGGGTCTGGTGGCCGGCTCCCTGGTGCTTATCGGTGGTGAGCCGGGCATCGGCAAGTCAACCCTTCTGCTCCAGGTCGCCGCCCTGGCGGCCGAGGGCAAAGGCAAGGTGGTCTACGTTTCCGGCGAGGAGACGCTATCTCAGACCAAGCTCCGGGCGGAGCGCCTGGGGCTGGCCGGAGAAGGGCTGTACCTGCTGGCCGAGACCGACCTTGATGTGGCTCTGAGCCAGCTTGATAAGCTGTTGCCCTGCCTGGTGATAGTCGATTCCATCCAGGCGGTCCACCTCGCTGAACTGGACGGCGCCCCTGGCAGCATAGCCCAGGTCAGAGAGTGCACGCTAAAGCTGATGCACTGGGCAAAAGCCAACTCGATACCCGTCCTCATCACCGGGCACGTGACCAAAGACGGCTCCATCGCCGGCCCGCGCACCCTGGAGCACATCGTTGACGTAGTCCTCTACCTTGAAGGTGAGCCGTTCAGCGCTTACCGGCTGCTGCGCGGCGTGAAAAACCGCTTTGGCTCCACCAACGAGGTCGGCGTCTTTGAGATGAAGGAGCGAGGCCTGGTGGAGGTAGACAACCCATCGCAGGTGTTTCTATCGCAGCGTCCCGGCGAGCCAATCGGCTCGGCGGTGGTGCCCGCCCTGGAAGGCAGCCGTCCCCTGCTGGTGGAGGTCCAGGCCCTGACCAATCCCACCAGCTTCGGCCTGCCGCGGCGCACTGCCAACGGGGTTGACTTCGGCCGGCTGCTGCTGGTGACGGCGGTGCTGAGCAAGCGGGTCGGCCTGAAGCTCGGCAACCAGGACATCATGGTCAATGTCACCGGCGGCATCAGCATTGGCGAGCCGGCGGCTGACCTGGCCATCGCCCTGTCTATCGCCTCCAGCTTCCGCGATGCGCCGGTTGACCCCCGTCTGGCGGCGGTAGGAGAGATAGGACTAAGCGGTGAGCTGCGGGCGGTCTCCCAACTGGAGCGGCGGGTGGTTGAAGCTGCCAGGCTGGGCTTCAAGCGGTGCCTGGTGCCTAAGGTCGGAGCTAAGGTCTCGCACCCTAAAGACATCGAGCTTATACCGGCGAGCACGCTGCGGGAAGCCATCAGCGCCGGGCTGGTCAGGGAGAGAGCAGAAAAATGATCGAAGGAATGAAAGGGAAAATTGCCATTGCAACGGCAATTGCGTTAGGAATTTATCTGGCACTCTTTATATGGTTATTATCCCCTGGCTGGTTGGGCAAGTTTTTGAGTGACCTCCCCAAGTGGTTAGATATGGCCAAGTGGGTTTTACCACCTGCTTTCATCGTAACAGCTTATTTTTTAGTTGGTTTCTTAGACATTCACAATTGGCTTGAGAAAACATTTTTTAAAGAACGCAAGAAAGTAGATGATTATATTAGAAATTGGATTATCACACCGTGCACGCAAGTCTCGTGCACGAGAGGCAAGCGGGGAATTTTAAAGGATGAAGAACGAAAACTTATGAATCTTTTCTATACCTTCATTTCTAAAGGTGATACAGAGAGAGAAAGGGCTTTCGCCTACTGGGGAGATTATTTTATTTCAGTAAACTTAATTTTCATTTCCCTCTTAGCATTTCTTGCTACCATAGTAATTGTAGCTTTTGACCTCTCTAGATTAACTCATCCGGTCCCATACTTAATTTTGATTCTTTCAATCCTTCTTATCCTAGTGAGGATTAAGTTGAAAGGGAGACTCCCTTATCCTGCCGAAGCCCAAATTGATAGGATACTAAGTCAAGATTATGCTCAGTTGAGAAACAAACTTCCTAAGTATCGCACTGAGTGCCAAAATTGCCCCTTGAATCCAAACGCTTCCTCAGCGAAATGAACATGAGTAACAAAGAGGTTATAATAACGCCCGAATATTCAGCAGTTGGGGCGAAGAATCTATCCAACCCACCAAGGCCAACACAAGCGGCGATAACAGTACTAAGAGAGGCAAATGCATCAAGAATAGCTGAGATTGGTTGTGGTTTGTTAGCTAATACCACGCATTTTCTTAGAGCCTTTCCACTTGTTGTTTTGGTGGACACAAGGCTTCAATATGAAAGAATCCGCTTAAAAATTACTGAATTATCACAGACATATAATTCTTTCAAGGAATTCGTTGATGTAGAGTCCTTTCAGGAAAGAGAAATGCAGTTGGATTGACCTTACCCCATTCTATAGGCCACTGTCAATGAGAGTTTTCTCCCTGGTTTCCATGAATTCCATTGGGCTTAAATTATCCAGTGAGCTGTGTGGCCTTACCTCATTATAATCCCTCCTC